>JAZRMH010000055.1:0-42916 GCA_045647425.1 Faecousia sp. | reverse complement strand
AAAGATGAAAAACCGCCAACACTCCTTACGGAGTGCCGTCGGCTTTCCATGGATTCTCCCACGGCCTAAAAACATGCCACCGGCATGTTTTCTTAACGGCCTTTCGAATCCCATCATCGAATAAAAAAACAAGAGACATCCGAAAGGATGTGATGAGATCTTTTCTAAGGGGTGGATAAGGGATTCGTTTACATTTTCGCCGATGGCGAAAATTATGGTGTCGCCGCCGTCCAGCCGTCGGCGAGCAACAGTCCACCGGACTGTTGCATTTAGATGGTTCGAATCCCAAATCCACAAAGAAAAAGAAGAGACATCCTTTTGGATGTCTCTTCTTTTTCTGGGGTGGATAATGGGATTCGAACCCACGACCTTCAGAGCCACAATCTGACGCGCTAACCAACTGTGCTATATCCACCATATTCAATTTGCTGAAGCTTTAAAAATGGCACGCCAGAAGGGACTCGAACCCCTGACCTACTGCTTAGAAGGCAGTTGCTCTATCCAGCTGAGCTACTGGCGCATTTCTATGGAGCGGGTGACGGGAATCGGACCCGCGTATCCAGCTTGGAAGGCTGGTGTTCTACCATTGAACTACACCCGCGTACCACGATATCCTTGGAAAACAAGTCTGTATTTCCTGTTCGGCTAGAAGATTTTAGCACAAGAAAGCCGAACTGTCAAGGGAAATTCCCAGAATCTCCGGTATTTTTTTATAAATAACATCCGCAACCGCGCCCAATGCACATTCGCAGACCGTTTCGTACCGGTCTGCCACCACGGCATCGGCGGGGCAAAAAGCGTAATCTGCGCCGTCCAGCATGGGAATATCGTTTTCCGCATCGCCCACGCACACAAGGATTTTCTTGCCCAAACGCGCTTGCAACCCTCGGGCGGCGGCGTTTTTGGACACCCCTTTGGCGTGGACATCGATAATCCGAGGGGCGGCGCGAAAAATTTCCACCTTATCGCCGTATTTTTCTTCCAGCCATTTCACCGCTTGGGCAAACCGCAATTCTTCTTCCTCGGTGGCGGTAAACATATCGGAAACGGCGCTGACCCGAGGCTGTCCGAACAGGGCGAATTTCAAAAACGGCCCCACATCCGACCCGAACACCGCAGGGGCGTGACGCCACTGCATCGCTTCATACAGCGCCACCATTTCCGGACGCTGATTGACAAGGTAATGGGTGTCGAGACCTTGGATTTCCAAGTTCATATCGGGAAAGGCTTCCGCCACTTCTTTGATGGTTTGCCACAAGTCCAAATCGATGATTTTCAGTTGGGTCAGACCGCCGTTTTCGTAGGCGGCGCTACCGTTATACAGCAAATAGGGGGCGTTTACCGGCAGGGTGTCCAAATATTTCCAAAAAGTAGCCACCCCGCGACCGGTATTGACGGTAAAACTACCGCCGTTATGCATAAAGTAGGAAATGGCATCCAAATTCCGTTGAGGAATAACGCTGTCCGGACCGGTCATTGTCCGGTCAAAATCCACAGTCAATAAAATATCGTCAAAACGTGCCACTTATTGCATCCTCTCTAATTTCTCTAAAACATCTGTAAAGTAATCCGGTAGCGGGGCAAACACCATCACGGGCCGTCCGTCCCGTGGGTGACGGAAACACAGCGCACCGGCGTGAAGCACTTGGGAAGACTGCCCCAATTCCGGTTTTTTGTGGCCGTAGACCACATCCCCCAAAATGGGGTGTCCGATAGAAGACAAGTGGACACGGATTTGGTGGGTGCGTCCGGTTTCCAGTTTGCACCGCACATGGGTGTAACCCCGATACCGCTTCACCACTTCCCAATGGGTCACGGCATTGCGCCCATTGCGCTGATTGATGCACATTTTCTTCCGGTCGGTAGGGTGTCGGCCGATGGGGGCATCCACCGTACCGGCGTCCTCTTTCATCCCCCCGCAGACAATGCACTCATATGTCCGCGCCATAGTATGGTCTTTCAGTTGGGAAGACAGCACAACATGCGCCAAATCGTTTTTGGCAACCGCCAAAAGTCCGGATGTATCCTTATCAATGCGGTGGACAATGCCCGGGCGCAATTCCCCGTTAATGCCGGACAAATTGTCCCCCATGGCAAACAAAAGTCCGTTGACCAGCGTATCGTCGCTGTGTCCCGCCGCCGGATGCACTACCAGCCCCTTGGGCTTATTCAGCACCAGCACATCCTCGTCTTCATAGACAATGTCCAAAGGCATTTCGGTGGGCACAATTTCCACCGTTTTCGGTTCGGGCACGGTCACGGAAATTTCGTCGCCGATATTGAGTTTATCGTTTTTCTTGCCGGCTTTACCGTTGCGCAAAACACAGCCTTCGTCCAAAAGTTTTTGCGCCCCGCTTCGGCTTAAATTTTCCACACTGCGGGCTAAAAACGCGTCCAAACGCTCGCCGGCAACATCGGAAATCAAAATCATTTCTTTTCGTCCTTCCAAAACTCCCGATTAAAGAAAACAAGGCTCACCATCAACGCGATGCACCCGCAGGTAATGAAGCAATCCGCCACATTAAACACGGGGAAATTCATAAATTCCAAATTGACCATATCCACCACATAGCCAAGGCGCAACCGGTCAATCATATTGCCCAAACCGCCGGCCCAAATGGATGCTATGCACCATTTTTCAAAGGTGGAAAAGGGCAGTGTTTTCTTCCAAAAACACCAAATCACCCCAACGGTGAACACCACAAAAATCACGGCAAACAGCCATTGCATCCCCTGAAACGAGGAAAATGCCGCGCCGGTATTTTGTACATAGGTTAGGTTAAAAACCCCATCCAATGCGGGGATATAGGTGTGCAAAGGAATATTTGCCACCACCAAATATTTACTGATTTGGTCAGCCGCCACCACACCGGCAACCGCCAAAAGCATTAGAATATATTGCATCTTTATTCTCCATAACCTTGGGGGTTGTTTTTCTGCCAATTCCAACTGTCACGGCACATATCGGCCAAGTTTTTTTCTGCCTTCCAGCCCAAAATTTCCAAACTCTTGGCGGGGTCTGCATAGCATACCGCCAAGTCACCGGCACGGCGGGGGGCAATTTCATAAGGCACGGAAACTTGGTTCACCTCGCGGAAAGTATGGACCATATCCAAGACGGAATACCCCATGCCGGTACCCAAATTAAACACATCGCAACCACGGTTTTTCGTCACATAATCCACCGCCGCCACATGGCCCTTTGCCAAGTCTACCACATGGATATAATCCCGCACACCGGTGCCGTCGGGGGTGTCGTAGTCGTTGCCGAACACATTTAAGTGAGGTCTGCGACCCACCGCCACTTGGGTGATATAGGGCATCAAATTGTTGGGGATACCCCGAGGGTCTTCGCCGATGGTACCGCTTTTGTGGGCACCGATGGGGTTAAAGTACCGCAACAAACACACGCTCCAATCCTTGTCGGCGTTGGAAATACCGGACAAAATCTGCTCGGTCATATACTTGGTCCAGCCGTAGGGGTTGGTACAACCGCCGGTTTGGCTGATTTCTTTCAGGGGCATTTCGTTGCCGGCGGAATACACCGTGGCAGAGGAAGAGAAAATCAGTTTTTTTACGCCGACTTTTTCCATCACTTTGGTCAAAACCAAGGTGGAATTTAAGTTGTTATCGTAGTACATCCAAGGCTTTTCCACGCTTTCGCCCACGGCTTTTAAGCCGGCAAAGTGGATGACGCAGGCAATCTGGTTTTCTGCGAAAATTTTAGTAAGTAAGCCTTCGTCCCGCACATCCCCTTCGTAGAATTTAAGGGTTTTTCCCGTGATTTTCTGCACCCGATTTAAACTCTCGGAATTGGAATTGCACAGATTGTCCACCACCACAACTTCGTAACCTTTCTCCAGCAGTTCCACGCAAGTGTGGGAGCCGATATAACCGGCACCGCCGGTAACCAAAACTTTCATAATCCTACCTCCAAGGGTTTTTCTATATTTTACAGAACAATGGGGGAAAAAGCAACCGTAATTTCTCTTGCTATTTTGCCTTTGTAGGGATATAATAAAGTAGAATTATTATGACAACGAGCGTTTATGGAAAGTAAAAAGCGCATGTTACTGTTAACAACCGGTGGCACCATTGCTTGTGTGGCCGGAGAAGATGGATTAGAGCCCCAAAAATCTTCGGTTGTGGTGTTGACCAAACTGATGTGGGCGCTGGGTCAGGGAATGACCCAAGGAGAAATCGCAAAAGTATTTGAAACCAATTGAGCAGGAGAAATTACGGTTTAAGGAGGGCAAAGTATGGACCCTATTTATGTGACCGGACACCGAAATCCGGATACCGACTCCATTGTGGCGGCAATGGCGTACGCCTCTTTGCGCAACGCTTTGGGGGATCGGGAATATGAGGCGGCTTGCTTGGGACACGTTTCCGACGAAACCCAAATCGTGCTCAACCGCTTCGGTTTTCAGCCCCCCCGACGGATTCACAATATGTTCACCCAAGTGCGGGATTTAGATTACGATACCCCGCCGGCTTTGGGTGCGGCAGTGACGGTGGGCCGTGGCTGGAAAATTTTGCAGGAACAGAAAAATATCTCTGCCGTGCCGGTGACCAACGAGGACGGCACGCTGTACGGTATGCTGTCCCGAGAAAATGTGGCAAGTTACAATATGGAAATGGTCAGCGCGGCCAAACTGGGGCAAGTGCCCCTTTTCAACCTTTTGTCTGTGTTGGACGGGCGGGTGCTGAACGAAGCCGGTGAAAATGTGGATGTGATTAGCGGTGAAGTGACCATCGCGCTACCCCAAGCGCAGGAAAATTTGCTGTTTAACAACCAAAATTCCATTGTACTGTGCGGCCACCAGCCGGAGATGATTAAGCGGGCGCTGGAAATGAATGTGAATTGCTTGGTGCTGTGTCAGGCGGAATTGGACGAGGAATTGCGCAGTTTGCCTACTGACACCTGCATCATTGCCACCCCCTATGACGCATATCGGGCGGCGCGGTTGATTTTTCAATCTGTTTCCATTGACGGCATCTGCCGTACCGAGGACTTGGTCTGTTTCCACTTGGACGACCGTGTGGACGAGGTGCGGGAAAAAGTTCTGCAGTTCCGCGACCCCTGCTACCCTATTTTGGACGAGAACGAAAAGGTCGTGGGGGTACTGACCCGCTACCATTTGCTCCGTCCCCGTCGGAAACGGGTGGTTTTGGTGGACCACAACGAGATTGCCCAATCCGTTCCCGGCTTGGAAGAGGCGGATATTTTGGAAATCATCGACCACCACCGTTTGGCGGATATTCAGACCCACAATCCCATTTATGTACGCAATGAGCCGGTGGGCTCTACCAATACCATCATTGCCAGTATGTTCCAAGACAGAGGCTTGATGCCCTCTGCCAAAATGGCGGGTATGATGGCGGCGGCAATTTTGTCCGACACCGTTATGTTCAAATCCCCCACCTGCACCGAGCGGGATAAGCGCACCGCCGAGCGGATGGCGCGAATTGCCAATGTTTCCTTGGAAGAACTGGGGAAAGAGATTTTCTCCGCTTCCATGGAAGGAAAATCCGCGCAGGATCTGCTGTTTTCCGACTACAAGGAATTCCATATTGCCGGTTACGATTTAGCGGTTGCCCAAGTTACTTGCGTGGACAGCCCCAATATGCTCCAGCGCAAGGAAGAATTCTTATCGCTGATGGAAAAGACAAAGGCAGAAAAGGGTTTCTCTATGGTGATTTTGATGCTCACCGATGTGCTGTTAGAAGGTACCCAACTGATTTATGTAGGACCTGACGAGACCATTCAGCAGGCATTTTCTGTGCATCCCAAGGAAAATACCGTGTTCCTGCCCCAAATTATGAGCCGGAAAAAGCAGGTCATTCCTATGCTGTCTGCTCTGTGGGGTTAATCCTATGGGTTTGGAAGGTTTGCTGGGCAATCACCGCCTGAAAGAAAATCTGCGGGCAAGCCTTGCCCGGGGGCGGATGTCCCATTTTTATCTGATTTCCGGTCCGGAAGGTTCGGGGAAAAAAACGCTGTCTCGGCTTTTGGCCGCATCCCTTTTGTGCAAGGGGGCGGAAAATCCCTGCTTGCAATGTCCTGCCTGCCGAAAGGTTTTGGCAAATACCCACCCCGATGTGATTTCCGTCACCGATCCGGAACATAAGACCGTGGCGGTAAAAATTGTCCGGCAGGTGCGGGACGATATGTTTGTCAAACCCAATGAGGGGGATCGGAAAATCTACCTATTTCCCCAAGAATTGGGTATTGAAGGGCAAAACGCCCTTTTGAAGGTGTTGGAAGAGCCTCCCAGTTACGGCGTGGCCATTCTCATCACCGACAACCCCGAAAAAATCCTCACCACCGTCCGTTCCCGTTGCACGGAACTGCGTTTGCAAAGCCTTTCCCAAGGGGAATTGTTGACGGCTTTGCGTAGCGAGTTTCCCGACGCCGAGGAAAGCCTTTTGCAGGGTGCGGTAGCCCGAAGCGGGGGCTACTTGGGACAAGCCAAAGCCCTTTTATCCGACGGTGGGGGAATCAGCCCCCAAGTCGAAGGCTTTGTGGATGGGTTTTGTAAGAAAAATATGTTGAAACTATTGAACACTTTGACCCCTATGGGTCAGTGGTCAAGAGAGAAACTGTTGCAGGAACTGTCTTTGTGGCTGGCGCTGTTACAGCAGGCGCTATCCTGCCGTAGCGGTATGCAGGCAACTTCGCCCTTGGTGAAAAGCCTTGCCACCGCCTGCAGTTCCAAGGAACTTTTCCAGGCCATTGGACACCTGCAAAAAGCAGTGGAATATACGCAAGGAAATGTATCGGGGGCGGCAATTTGCAGTTACCTGATATGGAACTTGATTTAGAATAGGAGAAACAAATGGAAGACCAAAAGAATGTTTTGCCGGAGATGGTGGAAGTGGTGGATATCCAGTTCCGTCCTGGTCAGAAAATTTATTATTTTGACCCCGCAGGGATTGCCTGCAAGGTGGGTGACCGTGTGATTATGGACACCGCCCGGGGTCCGGAATACGGCTACTGCACCGGCGGAAACCACAAGGTAACTTCTGCCGAGGTGGTTGCCCCTTTGCGAAAAGTTTTGCGGTTGGCAACTTCTGCCGACGAGAAAATCGCCCAAGAAAATCGGGAGACGGAAGAAAAAGCCTTTGCCTTCTGCGCACAAAAAATCGGGGAATTTCAGTTGGATATGCAACTGGTTTCTGCCGAGTGCGCCTTTGACGGCAGTAAGATTTTGTTTTTCTTCACCGCCGACGAGCGGGTGGATTTCCGCGAGTTGGTGAAAGTGCTGGCAAGCAATTTCCATACCCGCATCGAATTGCGCCAAATCGGCGTGCGGGACAAGGCCAAAATGGTAGGCGGTTTGGGCATCTGCGGACGGCCCTTCTGTTGTGCCAGTTTCTTGGATGATTTCCAGCCCGTGTCTATCAAAATGGCAAAGACCCAAAATTTGAGCCTGAACCCCACCAAAATTTCCGGCACTTGCGGACGGCTGATGTGCTGTCTGAATTATGAGCAGGCGGCCTACGAAGACTTGCTTCGTACCAGCCCCAAGCCCGAGTCTTTTGTAGACACGGTGGACGGTCGTGGTACGGTTGTGGAATTGGATTTGCTCCGTCAGCAGGTCAAGGTGCGGATGGAAGACCAGCCGGAAATCGTAAGTACCTATAAAAATGCCGAGATTGCGGTTCTGCGTAACGGCAAGGCGAAAAAGACCGATGCCCCCATTCCCGCAGATTTAGCCCCCATTTCCGGCAACAAGCGGTTGCGGAAAAAGACGGAGGAAGAAACCGATGGCCGTCGGTTCTTAGACCCCATTAAATTCCGCTATTCCACGGAGACCATTGCCGAAGAGCAGGAAATTTCCCAAGAGGAAGAAGTGGTAGAGCCGAAAAACCGAAATAATCACCGCCGGCATAAGCCCAACAAACCCCGCCCGGAGAAAAAGCCGGCAGAGGAACAGCCCGCACCCCCAAAAGAGCAGGCAAAACCCGCCGGTGCCGGCACAAAAAAGCGCCGCCGTCCCCCCCGCCATCGCAGACCCAAACCCGATGGCAAGCAAGAATAAACAGAAAAACCCTCGATGCAACAAGGCATCGAGGGTTTTTACATAAAAAGACAGCCCCGGATATTTCCGGGACTGTGAAAGGAGAGGGGGGACTAGGCCTAAAATGGAGGAAGACCTACGCGAGCAAATCAGCAGTTGCTTTACAGAAAAGGCCAAATTCTTCGTCAGAGCAGTTTACATGCACCTGAAGAGGACGGGTATAGTCCAAGGTAAACATGCCGATAAAACTCTTTCCGTTGACCTGCTTCTGCTCATTGCCCACCAGCACCTCAAAAGGCTGTACCATAGCCAAGGACACAAAGTCCCTAACTTGCTGGAAGGACCGGACACAAATATCAAACTGATGCATCCATGAACCTCCTACTGTACAAATAAAGCCTTTTGCGTTATAATGGTGCAAATCCCGAAGAAACACACAACGCATATTATAGCAGATATTTCAAGGATTGCAATTAGGAAAATATACGATATACACAAAAATAGACTGTAGATTTTGGTGAAAATGACTATGAAATTCGGATTTTACACATTAGGATGCAAGGTAAACCAGTATGAAACCCAAGCCATGGAGCAAATGTTGGTGGCTTTGGGGCATACCGTGGGGGATTTTTCGGAAGCCTGCGACGGCTATATTATCAACACTTGCTCCGTCACGGCGGTGGCGGACAAGAAAAACCGCGCCGTCATTCGCCGTTGCCGTCGGGACAACCCCAACGCGGTGATTGGCGTGTGCGGTTGCTATACCCAACACGCGCCGGAAGCGGTGGAAGCGTTGGGGGTGGATGTGTTAGGCGGTAGCGCCGGCCGAGAGGCTTTTGTTTCGCAAATGCTGGAAACCATCCGCACCCGCACCCGTGGGGTCGTGCTGGACGAGGTGATGAAGCGCCGTGTCTTTGAAGTGCTTCCCGCCGGCGGTTTGGAAGGGCGCACCCGGGCAATGCTGAAGGTGCAGGACGGTTGCTGTAATTTTTGCACCTACTGTATCATTCCTTATACAAGAGGGCCCATTCGTTCGGCGGAACTTTCTTGGGTTTTAGAGCAGGCAAAGGCCTTGGAGAGCCAAGGCTATAAGGAAATTGTGATTACCGGCATTGAGATTGCCTCTTGGGGGCGGGATTTGCCGGAAAAGCCCACGCTGGAAACTTTGGTGGAAGGGGTTTGCAAGGCTGTGCCGGATTTGCGGATTCGGCTGGGTTCGTTAGAGCCGAGAATTGTCACCGAGGAATTTTGCGCCCGCTTGGCGGAACTTCCCAATCTGTGCCCCCAGTTCCACCTTTCCATGCAGTCCGGCTGTGACACCGTACTTGCCCGCATGAAGCGCAAGTACGACACCGCCCGCTATTTGGAAAGCGTGACCCTACTAAACAAGCACTTTCCTAACTGCGCTGTGACCACGGATATGATTGTGGCCTTCCCCGGGGAAACGCAAGAAGAATTTGAAGAAAGTTTGAATTTTATCCAAAAATGCGCCTTTGCAGATATGCACATTTTCCCCTATTCCCGCCGACCCGGCACACCGGCGGACAAGATGCCCGGTCAGCACCACAACGCCACCAAAGAAGCGCGAAGCCGTCAGGCGGTGGCAGTGGCAGAGCAGATGAGCCAAGATTATCGGCAGAATTTAGTGGGGCAGACCTTGGACGTTTTGTTTGAAGAACCGGAAGGGGATTTCTTCGTGGGACACGCCCCCAATTATGTGAAAGTCTATGTAAAAGGGGAAAATTTGCACAATCAAGTGCAAACAATTACCGTCACCGAGGTTTTCCGCGAGGGTGTCCTAGGCAGATTTTGAAAAAAATTACAAAAAAGCAAGACAAGCGGTAAGTTTTGTGCTATACTATACTGTAGCATTTTAGAAACAGATAAAGGAGGCGTATCCTTTGAAATATTGGCGCGGATATTTGGTTGCCGTCATTTGCTTGGCAATCTCTTGGGCATTGGTGCAGTTTGCCAAAGCCCACAGCATTTTGGTGGATATGGTTTACCCCTATGTTACCCGGGTGGTAATTAACGCTTTGGCGGACTTTTCCGGCGGTATGGGTTTTTGCTTGTGGCAAGTTGCCCTTGTGCTGTTGGTAGGCTTCTTTATTGCCAGCGTTGTTTTGATGATTATTTTCCGGTGGAATCCCGTCCAGTGGTTGGGTTGGGTTTTGGCAAGTATTTCTGTAATTTCCCTGCTCAGCACCGGACTTTACGGCCTAAATAAATATGCCAGCCCCTTGGCAGACGATGTGCGGTTGACCATTACGGACTATACCGTAACGGAACTGAGCGAGGCTACCATTTATTTCCGGGATAAGGCCAGCGAACTGTCCAAGCAGATAAAGCGGGACGGCAAAGGCAATCCGGACATCGGTACTTTTGATGAACTGGCACAGCAGGCAGGCAACGGCTTTGCCCACCTGACTTATGACGAGGCAACTTCCGTATTTTCCGGCTCTCGCGCGCCGGTGAAAAAGTTGGGATTCAGCTTGGGTTATACTCTGCGGGGGGACAGCGGTGTCACCATCCCCCTTACCGGCGAAGCCTGCGTCAATCCCAATGTGCCGAAAGTGGCGCTTCCTTTTGCCATGTGCAAAGAAATTTCTCACCGTATGAGCATTTATTCCGAGGAAGACGCCCAGTTTGGCGGTTTCTTGGCAGGTATTTACAATGAATCCCCCGCCTTCCAATATTCGGCCTATTTGTTTGCATACCGCAGTTGCTACGAAGCACTGCTCTCTGCCCCCACCAGCACCGCCCAAGCGGCGGCAAAGGCGGCTGATAGTGGTGTGAATGTGCTGATGCGGGAGGATTTGGAAGAATTTGGGGACTTTTTCGGCAAGACAAAGCCCGCCAAAACCCGTTCCGAGGAAATCCCCGATACCACCGAGCCCCAAGCCCGGCTGATTACCTACAGCGAGTATTCCTCTGTGACGGATTTGCTGGCAAGTTGGTATATTCAGGAATTTGTGACCCCCAATATGGTGGAAGAAGTAGCCCCCTTTAATCCCCTAGACCCCAGTCAGGTGGACCTGACGGTAAAACCTGCCCAATGAGCAAAATGTTAGAGGCTCTGGAACTGGGGCTGCCCCGATTGGGGCTGGAATTGGACAAAGAAACCTGCCAAAAGTTGTGCGCTTTCGGGCAGGCGGTGGTGGAGCAGAACAAAGTGATGAACCTCACCGCCATCACCGAGGACACCCAAGTGGCAAAACTGCATCTAATAGACAGCGTTTCCCTTTTGACGGTGATGGATTTGAAAGGGAAGCAGGTTATCGATGTGGGCTGTGGCGCGGGATTTCCCGGTGTACCGCTGAAAATCGCTTGTCCGGAAATGAAGTTGACGCTGTTGGATTCGCTGGGAAAGCGGATGAACTGGCTGGAGCAAATTCTGCCGGAGTTGGGCGTGGATGCCCGCTATATCACCGCCCGGGCCGAAGAAGCGGTGGCAGGCCGGCGGGAAAAATATGATGTAGCCACTTCCCGCGCGGTGGCACGGCTGAATGTGCTGTTGGAACTCACCGCCCCCTATGTCCGTGTAGGCGGTTATGTGCTGGCGATGAAGGGCTCTGCCACTCGGAAAGAGTTGGAAGAGGCGAAAAACGCCATCCGGCGTTTGGGTTTGCAGGTGGAAAAATTGGTGGACTTCCCCGTGGAAGATACCGCCCATACGGTGATTGTGCTAAAAAAAATCGCCCCCACCCCTGCCCAGTACCCCCGCCGTTACACCAAAATCAAACAAAGTCCATTATAAAAAGGGTCTGTTGCCATTTGGCAACAGACCCTTTTCTCTGTCTTCTTATTTTACGGCGTTGGTGCTACGCAAGGTAACATCGTGGGCACCGCCTTCCACGATGGAAACCGAAGAGACCAAAGTGAGTTTGGCATCTCTCTGCAAGTCAGGGATGTTGGTCACGCCCACATTGCACATGGTGGACTTGACCTTGTAGAGGCTGGCTTCCACATTGTCGTGGAGCGAACCGGCGTAGGTAACATAGGAGTCCACGCCCTCTTCAAAGTTCAACTTGGTCTTACCGCCCAAGTCATAGCGTTGCCAGTTGCGGGCACGGTTGGAGCCTTCGCCCCAGTATTCCTTCATATATGCGCCGTTGACCATCACCTTCTGTGTGGGGCTTTCGTCGAAGCGGGCGAAGTAACGGCCCAGCATCATAAAATCTGCGCCCATAGCCAGCGCCAAAGTCATATGATAATCGTGGACAATCCCGCCGTCGGAGCAGATGGGCACATAAATGCCGGTCTCTTTAAAGTACTCGTCACGGGCGGCGGCGACCTCAATCATGGCAGTTGCCTGACCACGGCCGATGCCCTTGGTCTCACGGGTGATACAGATAGAACCGCCACCGATACCGACTTTAATGAAGTCTGCACCGGCCTCTGCCAAGAAACGGAAGCCGTCACGGTCCACCACATTACCGGCGCCGATTTTCACGCTGTCGCCGTAGTTCTCCCGCACCCAAGCGATGGTATTTGCCTGCCAGCAGGTGTAGCCCTCGGAGGAGTCGATACACAGCACGTCTGCGCCGGCTTCCAGCAAGGCGGGAATCCGCTGGGCGTAGTCACGGGTGTTAATGCCCGCGCCCACCAAATACCGCTTTTGGTCATCCAAAAGTTCCAAGGGATTTGCCTTGTGGGCGGCATAGTCCTTGCGGAAAACGAAATACATCAAGTGGTCATTTTCGTCTACCACCGGCAGGGAATTGAGTTTGTTTTCCCAAATAATGTCGTTGGCGCTCTTCAGCGTGGTGTTAGCGGGAGCGGTGATCAACTTTTCCCGAGGGGTCATAAAAGAAGATACCTTTTCGTTGCCTTCCATACGGCTGACGCGGTAGTCACGGCTGGTGACGATACCCAAAAGTTTACCGGTAGCAGTGCCGTCTTCGGTAATGGCCACGGTAGAGAAGCCGTTTTCTTCCTTCAGCGCCAACACATCATTCAAAGTGGCGTCGGGGGTCAGGTTGGAAGCAGACACCACAAAGCCTGCCTTGTGGCTTTTCACCTTTGCCACCATGGCGGCTTGGGACTCGATGGACTGAGAGCCGAAAATGAAACTCAAACCGCCCTCTTTTGCCAAGGCGATTGCCAAGGTGTCATTGGAAACGGACTGCATAATGGCAGAAACCATCGGGATATTCAAAGAAATCGCCGGCTCTTCCTCGCCCTTGCGATACTTGGTCAGCGGGGTGCGCAGGCTCACATTGTCGGGAATGCAATCCTCGGAAGTATAGCCGGGGATGAGCAGGTACTCACTAAAGGTGTGGCTGGGCTCGGAATAATAAAATGCCATAGAATTTTCCTCCTGCAAATAATTTTTTTCTGGTTATGGCTGACAAGGCTCTGGGTCGGCTGTTGACAAAATAAGAAATTACCGCCAAAGGTATATTTAAAATGACCGTCGCAAAACTGAGTTTGAACTCAAGTAAATGCTGTAGCATTGTAAAAATACCGTTAAGTCCCGAGGGGGCAAACTTGTTGGGAAACACAAACAACCGGTAATTAAACGCCATCATCAGTGCAACCAACACAATCACAAAATAGGACGCGCCAACTTTGCGTATTTTTTCATAGTACCCAGCCTCTTTTTGGCATATTGGTTACTTAGTATCATATCATACCCCATTTCGTTGGTCAAGCATTGGAAATGGAAGAATATCTGGTATTTTTCCATGTTTTTTTGTGAACTTTATTGCAAAGGGGCGCATCTTGTGCTATATTCTACAATTGAGATAATATGTGAAGGAGAAAACAGTATGGCTAATCAGGAAAATATTCGGAATGTTGCCATTATTGCCCACGTCGACCACGGTAAAACCACCTTGGTGGACGAACTTTTGAAGCAGGGCGGTATTTATCGTGAAAACCAAGCCACCCAAGATCGGGTTATGGACTCCGGCGATTTGGAGCGGGAGCGTGGCATTACCATTTTGGCAAAAAATACTTCCGTCCAGTATAAGGACACCAAAATCAACATTGTAGACACCCCCGGCCACGCAGACTTCGGCGGCGAGGTGGAGCGTATCCTGAAGATGGTCAACGGCGTTCTGCTGTTGGTAGATGCCGCAGAAGGCCCTATGCCCCAAACCCGGTTTGTGCTGCAAAAGGCGCTGGAACTGGGACATAAGGTCATTGTGGTGGTCAATAAGATCGATAAGCCTGATGCCCGTATCCACGAGGTTATGGACGAGGTGCTGGAGCTGCTGTTGGACCTGAATGCCACCGATGAGCAGTTTAATTCTCCCACCGTGTTCTGTTCCGGACGGCAGGGAACTGCGGCTTACGGCCCGGACGAGGTGGGTACAGACTTGGTGCCTCTGTTTGAGACCATCGTTAACTATATTCCTGCACCCACCGGTGATGCCGAGGCGCCCTTGCAACTGCTGGTGTCCTCCATTGATTATAATGAGTATGTGGGCAGAATTGCGGTGGGTCGTGTGGAGCGTGGCACCATCAAAGTCAATCAGGAAGTGACCATTTGCGACTACCACAACCCCGAAATGAAGCAAAAGGGCAAAGTGGTTGCCCTCTACACCTATGACGGCTTGGGCAAAGCCCCGGTTCAGGAGGCTTCCGCCGGTGAAATCGTGGCGCTGTCCGGTATGGCAGACATCACCATCGGCAGAACTTTGTGCGCCCCCGGTGCAGTAGAGCCCCTGCCCTTCGTGAAGATTTCCGACCCCACCATCGAAATGACCTTTGCGGTGAACGATTCCCCCTTTGCCGGTCAGGAAGGCAAATTTGTCACTTCCCGCAACCTGCGTGACAGATTGGAAAAGGAACTTTTGAAAGATGTTTCCTTGCACGTCACCGAAGCCAGTTCCGACAGTTTCAATGTGGCAGGCCGTGGCGAAATGCACCTTTCCATTTTGATGGAAACCATGCGTCGGGAAGGCTACGAGTTCTCTGTGTCCACCCCCCGTGTGCTGACCAAGGAAGTCGACGGCAAACTCTGCGAGCCCGTGGAACGGATGGTGGCCGATGTGCCGGAAGAGTGTATGGGCTCTGTGATTGAAAAAATGGGTCGTCGCAAGGCTGACCTTTTGGGTATGACCCCCATGGGCAAGCGCTATCGCTTGGAGTTCTTAGTACCTTCCCGCGGTCTGTTCGGCTACCGCAGTGAATTCCTCACCGATACCCGTGGCGAGGGCATTATGAGTAGCGTTTTGGACAGTTACGCCCCCATGAAAGGCGAAATTGAGCGCCGTCTCACCGGCTCTCTCATTTCCTTTGAAACCGGCGAGGCTTGTTCCTACGGCTTGTTTAACGCCCAAGAGCGTGGCGCGCTGTTCATCGGCGCCGGCACACCGGTGTACGCCGGTATGGTGGTGGGTATCTGTAGCCGTAACGAGGATATGACCGTCAATGTGTGCAAGAAAAAGCAACTGACCAATATGCGCGCTTCCGGCTCGGACGAGGCATTGCGTTTGACCTCTCCCAAGATTTTCTCTTTGGAACAGTGCTTGGAATTCTTGGCAGATGACGAGATTTTGGAGTGTACCCCCAAGAGTTTGCGTATCCGTAAGCGGGAATTGGACCACGCCCTGCGTATGCGCAACCTGATGAAAAAGCGCAATCAGGAATAATCAAACCCCGGGCAAACCCTGTTTCAGGCTTGTCCGGGGTTCTGCCTGTTTTTTGCTAAAAATACTTGACTAACACAGGTATTTTGTATACAATTTTCAAGGCAGGAAAAGTAAGTTATGAAGGCCCTCCGTCTTATAATGTGTTGGAATGTGAGTTCTCTGATTCTATATCAAGTGCAAATCACAAAGAAGAATATACCTTCTGGCAACAAATACTTTACACCGACACCAAGGCAAAGAAAGAAATCACCGTGAATATTAACAGCCAGAGAATTACCGGGGAATATAAGTATTCGTTAAATCAAGTACCCAATAATTATGCCAGCCACTTCTATCAAGATGCAGACGGCAATCATTTTGCGGTAGATTCTTCCGGTGTTCCTGTGCTTTGCCTTTGGAACATACGGCAGACAGATAGTAAATCTGTACAGAACCGTACGGAGCAGCAGTGCGTAGATGTTGCTAAAAAATTTCTCAGTCAATATGTAAATGTGGAGGATTACACAGTCACTGTGGTAAACAAGGCTTCTAAAAAAGCATACGAGATCACATTTATAAAGCATCTCAATGGTTATGAAACAACGGACTGTGCAATTGTAACTGTCCTGAATACAGGAGAGCTATATTCTTTTTCTTCCTTTATGTTGGGTAAAGTCCACAAAACTGCTGCTGTGAAATTTGAATATGATTTGGTATGGCAAGCTGTTCAGCAAAAATTAGAAACTATTTACAGCGATGTTAAGGAAAATTACTCATCCATTACCTATGAGGAGCCTGTTATCCAGTATACCATATTGGAAGATGGCAAACCTGCATTGTACTGCGTTGTGGATGTCAGTTTTAATGAATTACTCCAGGGTGGAGGCTATATGGAACAAGGGGAAAGGGTTACCTTCCTTGTGGAATTGTAAGAGCTACACTGGCAGATAGTGTTGCGTTTGCTCCCTTTGTGCGTACAGGTACTATCCCTGCGGGGTTAGTGCTTGTACCACGGCTCTTGACGATTATGAGGTGATGCTTAATGAAAAAAATAGTGCGGATTGGTATATGGTGCTGCGTTGTGGCGTTATGCCTGCTTCTTTTCTTCCGGTTCTACAGACCTAGGTGCAGCTGTTGCGGTGTGACAAGTGATACACCCATAACATTCAGTACACTTTTCAGCAAATACACTTGTGAATATTGCAAATCAGGTTTTTTGGTTCCCCTGTCTTATACTGCACTGGAATGTGGGTGCTCAGATGTTGTATCCGGTGCAGACCATAATTTGGAATATACCTTTTGGAAGGATACACAGTTTGCCGATACTCAGGCAAAAAAGAAAATCACGGTAAATATTAACGGCGAGGATATCTGCGGCGAATATCAGTATTCCCGCAATCAGGCACCCGATAATTATACCAGTCACTTCTATAAAACTGCAGTTGGTAAGCTGTTTGCAGTAGATCCCTCTGGTGTCCCTGTGCAGTACACTTGGAGTGCAGGGCAGACGGGCGAAAAATCTGACCAAAGCTATACCGAGCAGCAGTGTGTAGATGTTGCCGGGAAATTCCTCAGACAATATGTAAATGTGGAGGATTATACAGTCTCGACATCATATGAAAATGCGAAAAAAGCATATGAGGTAACATTTAGAAAACACCTCAACGGCTATGAGACAACAGACTGTGCTGTGGTAACTGTCTTGGAGAACGGAGAGCTATATTCCTTTTCCTCCAATATGCTGGGTAAGGTTCCCAACACTGCTGCTATAGAATTTGATTATGACGAAGTTTTTGTGGCAGTGGATCGGAAATTGATTGATATTTATAGCAATATTTTTGGTGGCGACACCTACTTTGATGGAGGGGAGCCTCTTCTCCAATACACTGTATTGGAGAATGGTAAACCTGCATTGTATTGCATTTCTAATGCCAGGGTGGTATTTAATGATACATTTGAAATTATGTATGAAGAGACCGTTTTCTTTATTGTAGAATTGTAATATCTCAAGGTATTCCTGCTGCCACCGAACGTCATCCTTATTTCTTCTGCTGCAATCCAAAATATAAAATACAGCGGTCTAGGAACATTCCACAATGTAACTATTCCTTGTGTTTTTGACTTTTTCTATTTGCATCAGCCTGCTTAAGACGAGAAGGACGTGACCTCTGGTCCGGTAGATGACGAGCTTTTGGAGTGCACGCCCAAGAGCTTGCGTATCCGCAAGCGGGAGCTGGACCATGCCACCCGTATGCGCAACCTGATGAAAAAGCGCAATCAGGAATAATGCCAAGGGGCTGTGGATTTGCAGCCCCTTGTTCTTTTGCAAAAAAAGTTGTTGACCCGCGGACATTTTTCGGTTATAATATGGCAGAATGACCAATTATGGTCAATTATTCTGTGTTGCTGCGGCCTTCGGGCTGTTGAGCATATGTGATTTGACAGGAGGTGTACACAAATGAAGCGTACCTATCAACCCAGCCGTCGTCATCGTTCCAAGGTTCACGGTTTCCGTCAGAGAATGGCTACTTCCAATGGCCGTAAGGTTCTGGCTCGTCGCCGTGCAAAGGGCCGCAAGGTTCTGTCTGCATAAGCGCTTATGTCCCGTGGGATACCACAGTGAATAATCGCTCATAGCGAAATGGGAGTCTATGCGGGGTGAATGAACGATTCGCCCCGCCCCCTTTTTATTTAGGCAAATTCTTTCGTTTTCTCGCCATCCTACGCCGGGTCTTTTTTCCCAGCGGTGCGTTTGGTCACCTTGAAATACACAAAGTATTTCTGCGGCTCCCAAGCCTTCCGCTGCAAAAAAATCCCTCGCCGAATGATTGGCGATAATCCGATGCGAACTTGCTTTGGGTGGGCTTGTTTCTGCGAGCTTGCCTTGGGTGGGTCTGTTTGCTTGCCGAAAGGGGAATTATTTTTTGAGGGCAGTTGCTGCCCGGGTGTTCTAGACAGAAGAATGCCTTCCGTGATATTGGGAAGAGATGCTTATGAAATTCTCCAAAGCGCTGAAATTCAATCATATTTTCCGCAGGCTGTATGCCTCTTCCGGCTTTGCCAATTCCTGCCTTGTGCTTTATGCCCGAAAAAATCACACCGCAACCAATCGGGTGGGTGTGACCGTGGGCAAGAAATTGGGACACGCTGTGGTGCGCAACCGTATTCGCAGACGCCTTCGTGAGGTCTATCGGCTCAACGAAGACCGGTTTGCCTCGGGTTGGGATATTGTGGTGGTGGCCAGAAGCCGTTGTTTGACGGTGGATTTTGAAAAACTCACCCAAGCCTACCTCGCCTTGGCGGAAAAAGCGGGGCTTTTACAATGAAAAAATTTTTGCTTGCCCTCATTCGATTTTATCGGCATCACATCTCCCCCTGTACCCCTCCCACCTGTCGGTTTGCCCCCACCTGCTCCGCTTATGCCTACGAAGCAATCCAAAAATATGGGTCACGCAAGGGCGGCTGTATGGCCGTCAAACGGCTGTGCCGTTGTCATCCTTTTTACAAAGGGGATTTGTATGACCCCGTTCCTTAAGGAGGACATTGTATGATTCTCGCATTTAACTTGGCGGACATTGTGCAAGTGCCTTTCGGCTGGTTGCTGTCTTTTCTCAACGATTTGACCACCAGTTATGGCTTTGCCCTGATTTTATTCGCCTTCATCGTCAAATTGGTTCTGCTCCCCGCCACTGCGAAGAGCAAAAAAAGTTCGATGAGAATGTCTCGGCTTGCCCCCCGTATCGAAGTCATTAAAAAGCGATACGCCGATGACCAAGCCAAACAAAACGAAGCCATTACCGCCCTCTACAAAGAAGAAGGCGTTTCTCTGGGTGGCGGTTGCCTTTGGTCTCTGCTTCCCTTGCTGTTGCTCTTCCCCTTGTATACCGTTGTCCGTCAGCCCATTGTCTATATGCTGGGTGAAACCGAAGCGGTTGCCAACCAAATTATTGAGATTGTGAAAGCCGGCGCCCCCGAGGCCTTTACTACCGGTAACTCTTTCTATTCCCAAATGATTGCCGCCGCAAGAATTTCCGAATTTGCCGAGGAAATCAAAGCCGCAATCCCCGCCATCAACCCCGATACCCTGCAAGGCTTCAACTTTGACTTCTTGGGTATCAACTTAGGTGTTGTGCCGGAATTCAACATTTTCGGCAGTGCTTGGCAGTGGAATTGGGCCCACATCGGCGGAGTACTGATTCCCCTGATGTCCTGCGGTTCTCAGTTCCTGTCTATGTTCTTGTCCCAAGCATCCAATAAGTCCCTGATTACCAACGAAAAGGGTCTGCAGGACCAAGAAGCCGCCAAGAATTCCCAGTCTGCCCAGCAGGGTAAGATTATGATGTGGATGATGCCCCTGATGTCCTTGTGGATCGGCTTTACCGTTCCCGGCGCATTGAGCCTTTACTGGCTGGCGCAAGGCGTTGTCACCACTCTTTTGGACTTTATTCTCACCCAAAAGTACCGTAAGATTTACGATGACGAAGATGCTATCCGTCTGCAAAAAGCCTTGGAAGAAGAGGCACTCGCAGCAGAAAAGGAAAGAATTCGGGCAGAGCGCCGTGCCGCCAACCCCGATGGCATTACCACCAATACCAGCAAAAAGAAAATGCAACAAGCCAAGCAGAAAGAGCAGGAGGAGGCAAAAGCCGCCGCTGCTAAGGAATATGCTGCCCAAAAGGGTATTGTGGTAGAGGAAAAGGCAGAAAAACTACCCTTGTCCGGCATTGCCGACCGTCCCAACTGTAAAGGTCGTGCTTATGACCCCAACCGTTATGCAACCGAATCTACGGAGGAAGAATAAACTATGGAAAAGACCATTGTTGTTACCGGCAAATCTATGGATATTGCCATTGAAAACGCCCTGACTCAGTTGGGTCTGACACGGGATGATATTTCCGTTCAGGTTTTGGCGCAAGCCAAGTCCGGCTTCTTGGGTCTGGGTGCAACCCCTGCAAAAATCGAAGTCACTTATGAAGTACCCGATGACGTGCCCGCCGCACCCAAGTCTGCGCTGGGTTCTGCATCTCGCTCTAAGCCCAAGGCAAAAGTACCCCCCAAGCAGGAAGCCCCCGCAAAGCCCGCCGCACCCAAGGCTGAAGCAAAGCCCGTTGCTCCCAAGGAATATGCCCCTGCCCAACCCGGCAGCGTGGAGGAAAAGATTGAAACTTTCCTGAAGGGTCTTTTGGAACATATGGGTTCCAACGCTGTGCCCCACGCTTGGAAAGAAAATGAGGACACCTTCAATGTGGAACTTGTGGGCGAGGATTTAGGTTACCTGATCGGCCGTCGCGGAGACACTTTGGATGCCCTGCAACACTTGGCAAATTACTCTGTTAACCGCAATTTGGACGGTCACATCCGCATCAATGTGGATGCCGAGCAGTACCGTCAAAAGCGGGAAGACTCTCTGTGCCGTTACGCCCAGAAGAAGGCTCAGCAGGTACTGAAGGCCCACCGCCGTACCACCTTAGAGCCTATGAACGCTTACGAGCGTCATATCATCCATGCGACCTTGCAGGATACCGACCGGATCACCACCTATTCCATTGGCTCGGAACCCAACCGCCGGGTTGTCATTGAGTATGTAAAATAATCCCTAAATAAGTAAATTCCCGAACCGGAAATCCGGTTCGGGAATTTTACATTTTTAACGGAACACAACACCCTTGTTGGCATTGCAGATATTTTTCAATATATAACTGGCAAGATAATGGTCATAATACCGCTGGATTTCCAACTCATATTTACCAAAGGTCTCGATAAAGTGTTCAAACATCTCTCTGGGCTCAAAGACGTAGCCCTGCGCCTTTTTCGCCATAATATCTGCCCAAAATTCACAGTATTCACTATAGCGGTTAAGCAGTTGCCAAGAGATAGATTGGACTCGAACCGGCATTTGCTTATGGCGGGCAAATTGGAAACGCATTTGCGCGGCCAAATCGTGGACAACCGCCAATTTCGGCACACGGCTGGGGGCGTAGAATTTGGAAATAGAGGGGTCCTCCGAAGCAAGACCCTGCACAAAATCAAAATCAAACAGTTCGTTGACCTTGTCCAGCATCTTCATCACAACTTCCCAATCCTCGCCATAGGCGTGACAGAAGTAGTCCTCCCGCACCGCGTCAAAGTCGCAATCCCGGTTCATCAGGGTTTCGGCATAGATGTAAACCGGGAAACCGTTGGGGAAAGCACACCGCTGGGTGCCGTCTTCCACAATCCCGCAGATGCCCATCGTCTTCAAAGAACGGATATCCTCGTAAACCCGTCGGGCCAAGGCTTGGGTGCTGACATCTTCGTAGATGGGCTTATAGAAGTGGTACTCGAAGCAATAAATGTCTCCACAGTAGCCCTTTTGCCACTGCTTGAGCAAGGCGTAGGCTTCTTCCGTCGTGGGGTATTTCCAATCGTTGTAGACAAATTCCGGTGCTTCCGGCAACTCGGTATCCGCGGTAATGCTGGAAGAATATTTTCTGGTAATGGGACAGTAGTTCATAATGAATCTGTCCGGATTTTTCAGCCAAACCTCCTTGGGAGGGAAGAAGGTGTCCATATAGCAGGCAAAGGCAATTTTTGTGGGCAGGTTCTTGGCAGTTAACTTCTCGTCGATCTCGTTCAAGATCATACAGTACCAATCCGAGGGACGGAGTTTTTTGCAGTTCTCACACTCGCAGTGGTTTCTGCCACCGTCAGCCAAAATCACAAACAAATATGTCAGGTTCGGATGGCTTTGGGCGTATTCCACCACGGAATCGGCAATTTTTGTCCGCACATCCGCCCTAGACATACACACTTGGGTGAATTCCAAAAAGTTATCGTAAAGGCCACGCTTGCCATTGATCATTGCCAAAACTTCTCTTTGTTCTTCGGTAAATTGGCTGTCGTCGCTCTTATCATCGCGAGAAATAAAGGATTCTACATGGAAATCCAACGCCCGCATAATCCAGCCGTGACCGATAGAAGGAATAACCATCCCCCGCTTATTCAGTTCCACCTCGCACTCTCTGCGCCACTGCAAAACCTGCTGTTCGGTCACTTTCTCAGGAATGCGGTTGCTGTTGAGGGAATGCTCGTAATACCGACCATAGTAACAATAGGGAATGAAGAATTCCAAGCAGAAGGTATTCAGTTCCAACTTGGCGTAATACTCAATGGCCTCCAGCATACTCTCCTGATATTCCGCGCCCTCGTCACAGAAACCGCGAATGCGGTGGTCCGCCAACTTGTGATAGGAAACGGGGACAATGTCCTGCATAGGCACATAGTCACCGCCCACACCGGGGTACAGCCAACGACAGCCGTTTTCCCGGAAGAAGCGGTATACGCAAAACAGTACGCTTCTGGGGTTAGAGCCCGCCAAAATACCCCCTTGGGTATCGGTCTGGATGTAAAGTTCATCATCCCGCTCTGCGTCCGCGCCGGTAATTGTCATACCGAAGTCTTCGTAAAGACCCAAACGGAAGCCGTCGGTGGCCTCGGGGTTGTAGAGAATTTTCACATCTCCAGCATCGGGCATCATCATCCGCAGATACTTTTTCATTTCCTCCGCGGCATAATCAATGGCGCTTTCACTGCGCAGTTTATAAATCGTCAGCATTGCTTTTCCTCCTCTTTTGCGTATGGCTTTTATACGGTTATACGAGGTCATTGTAGCACATTCCCCCCCAGTTTGTATAGCCTTAAAATAGAAAAAATCCCTGAAAAAAAACTAGATTTTTTCAGGGATTCTCTTATCGGAGCAGGAAATAGCACAAAACCAAAACACCCAAAACAATGCGGTAGGCGCCAAACACGGAAAAACTCTTTTTCCGTACATATTCCATCAGGCCCTTGATGACCAAAAGGCTCACCGCAAGGCTCACCACACAGCCTACCAGCAACAGCGCAATTTCCATACCGGTGGCTTCCACGCCGGAGAGCATAAATTTCAATAGTTTCAATGCGCTGGCGCCAAGCATCGTGGGAATTGCCAAAAAAAACGAAAACTCTGCGCCGGCAGGACGGCTTACGCCTAAAATAATCGCGCCCAGAATGGTAGAGCCGGAGCGGGAAGTGCCGGGAATCAGGCTCAAGCATTGGAAACAGCCGATAAAAATTGCCGTCCGATAGTCAATCTCGTACACATCCGAAACTTTCAGCGCCCGATTTTTGTTGTGGTTTTCCATCAGGATAAAGGCAACGCCGTAAACTATCAGGGCGATGGCCACCACCACATAGTTATACAGGTTTGCGTCCATCCAATCGTCCAGCAACACGCCGATAACCGCCGAGGGAAGCACCGCCACAACCACCTTAAACCACACCTGCCAAGTATTTTTCTTTTGCACTTGGTCTTTTTTCGGGGAAAAGGGGTTCAACTTGTGGAAAAACAGCAAAATGACAGCCAAAATCGCACCCAACTGAATCACCACTTGGAACATCTCATAAAATGCTTCCGACACCTGCAAATGGACAAACTCGTCCAATAAAATCATATGTCCCGTGGAAGAAACCGGCAACCACTCGGTAACGCCCTCCACAATGCCGAACAACACGGCCTTCAAACATTCCAAAACGACTTCCATAGCCACACTCCTTCCCAAATTTTCACCCCTATCATACCAACAACCCGAGAAATTTGCAAGGGAAACTTGCATTTTTACAATTTGTTCACCCCAAATGGGAAAAATGTACTATAATAGAGGTAATTACTATGGGAGGGATTACTATGGCTATCTCTGTTTTGATTGTGGAAGATGAAAAAAATATTGCAGATCTTTTGCAGATGTATTTGGAAAAAGTAGGCTATGCCGTGACCACTGCCGCCGACGGCGGGGACGGCTTGACTAAATTTCGGGCCATCCATCCCGACTTGGTGCTTTTAGATGTGATGATGCCGGTGATGGATGGCTGGGCGGTTTGCCGCGCCATTCGCGCCGAGAGCCAAACCCCCGTGATTATGCTCACCGCAAAAAGCGAAGTGGACGACAAGGTAACCGGCCTGAAAACCGGCGCGGATGACTATATCACCAAGCCTTTTGAAATGAAAGAGGTCTTGGCCCGCATTGAGGCGGTGCTCCGTCGTGCCGACAGAAAATCTGCCGACAAGACCGCGCGGAAGTTGACCTTTGACAAACTGACCATTGATATGGACGCCTTTGAGTTGACCGTGGACGGCAAAAAAGTGGACACACCACCCAAAGAAATGGAACTGCTGTTCTATTTGGCCTCTTCCCCCAATCGGGTCTACACCCGCAACCAACTTTTGGACGAAGTTTGGGGCTTTGACTATTTTGGCGATTCCCGCACCGTGGATGTCCATGTCAAACGCCTGCGCGAAAAATTAGAGAACATTTCCGAACAGTGGTGCTTAAAAACCGTCTGGGGCGTAGGATATAAATTCGAGGTTTTATAAATTATGAAAACCACCTTTGGTCGCACTTTTTTCGCCTATGCGGTGATTTTACTGGCGGCGCTGATGTTGGTAGGCCTGTCCTTTCAACTCTTGGTGCGAAATTATTTAACCGAACAGGTCTATGAGGATTTGAAAACCGACAGTTCCGCCGTGGCGCAAATTGCCTCTGCTTACTATACCGACAGTGGAATCAACGGCAAAGATTTTTTGGTTGCCCTATCCGTTGCAGAATCCGTGTCCGGTAACGACACGGTGATTTGCAATCCCCAAGGGCAGATTATTCTTTGTTCCTCTGCGCCCTTAGGCTGTTCCCATATCGGCCTTGCCATCACCGATCGGAATTATTTGTCCCAAGTGGCAACGGAAAAATATGTGGTATCCGGCGGTGTCATTTCCGGTCTTTACGAAGATGCCCGCTATGTGGTTTCCACCGCCATTCGGGGACAGCGAGGGGAAATGCTGGGTCTTGTGATGGTGTCCGCCCCTATGGCGTCCACCCTCTCGGTTTTGAAGCGGATGTCAGACATTTATCTGTTTGTTTCTGTGCTGGTGGTGCTGGTGGCGGTGGTGATTATGACCATCTACACCCGCAAAAACAGCAGTCCTCTGCGGGATATGGCTCACACCGCCAACGCCTTCGGCCACGGCAACCTAAAAGCCCGCGTCCAAGTGCCGGAAGAATCCCCCGAGGAAATCAAAGAATTGGCGCTGGCCTTTAACAATATGGCCCAATCCCTAGAAAAAATCGAGTACGGCCGAAAAGAGTTTGTGGCCAATGTTTCCCACGAACTGAAAACCCCGATGACTACCATCGGCGGTTATGTGGACGGCATTTTGGACAACACAATTCCTGCCGAACAGCAGAAAAAATATCTGCAAATCGTGTCCGAAGAGACCAAACGGCTCAGCCGGTTGGTGCGCAGTATGCTGGATGTGTCCCAGTTGCAAGACGGCGCTGTGCCGGAAGAAAAAAAGAGCCGTTTCGACATTTGCGAGTGCGCCGGTCAGGTGCTCATTACCTTTGAGGGCAAAATTAACCACAAAAATTTGGATGTGCAGGTGGACTTCCCTGACTATCCGGTGATTACCTTTGCCAATCGGGACTATATCACCCAAGTGATTTATAACTTGGTGGACAACGCCGTAAAATTCTGTCCGGAACGCGGTGCGCTGGGTCTGCGCGTCATGGTCGGCGAGAAGAAAGTTTCCGTTACCGTTTCCAACGACGGGCAGACTATTCCCGCCCAAGAACTTCCCCTTTTATTTGAACGGTTTCACAAACTGGATAAAAGCCGCAGTGAAAATCGGGAGGGCTGGGGACTGGGTCTTTACATCGTCAAGACCTTGGTCTGTTCCCACGGGGAAGATATTTCCGTTACCAGTGCCGACGGTGTCACCGGTTTTACGTTTACTCTGCCTTTGGCAAATTAATGAGGTTTCTTGTATGTATGAAAAGGATTGGTCGGATTGGGAGCAGGAACAGACCTGCTACCGCACCGGCTTTACACAACCGAAAAAGAAAAAGCGGGGCTTGGTGGCAACCTTACTGGTACTTGCCATCTTCCTCGGTGGCATTAGCACCACCTTCCGCCTTTTAAATATTGAGTTGTTTCAAAATGTGACGGAAAATTCTGCCGTTGCCCTCGCTTCGGTGCAGTTTTCCCGAAAAACCCGAGGTATCGAACAAGCCCCCGGCCTGCCCTCTTTGGGGGTAACCGGTCAGGAAGTTTCCACTTTTGAGCAACTTTGCTACCACATTCCCTCAGGATTTTATATCACCCAAGTGAAAACCGGCAGTGCCGCAGAACAAGCCGGTCTGTTGCCCGGAGATATTCTTTTATCCTTCGAAGGCAACCCCACCCCGACTTCACAAAGCCTGAAAGATATTCTCTACACCTACCACGCCGGAGATTGTGTTTCTCTGCTTCTGTACCGGCAGGGTCAGGAAGTTTCTGTCACACTGAATTTGGATGAGGCGTCATAATTATGGATATGTTTTCTCAAACCCATACCCTGACCGGTCTGCATACAGACCGGTTCGGTCGTTTAAAATTATCCACCTTGCTGTATTTTGCCCAAGCCGCCGCAGAAAGCCACTGCGTGGAACTTGCCTTGGATTGGGACACCCTGAACAAGCAAAATCTGTTTTGGGCGGTGGTGCGCCACAAGGTGCAAATTTCCCGTCTGCCTTTGGTGGGGGAAACCGTCACCGTCAAGACTTGGCCGATGCCCACCACCCGTTCCGCCTATCCCCGTGCCTGCGCCGGTTATGACCAAAAGGGCAACGAACTGTTTCGGTGCATCAGCCTTTGGATTTTAATGGACACCAACACAAGAGCGATGGTGGTGCCGTCAAAAAGCGGTGTGCAGGTGGAAGGGATGCTCACCGGCAACGAACTCACGCCCCCCAGTTCCCTTGCCCCTTGTCCTTACGCCAACCACAGCCAGTGCATTGTGGGCTATACGGAACTGGACCGCAACGGACATATGAATAACACCAAATATTTGGATTGGGTGACGGATTTGCTCACCAGCGCCTTCCACGAAACCCACACCGCCAAAGAGATTACGATCTGTTACCTAAATGAAGCCAAGGAAGGGCAGGAAATCCACCTGCATTCCCACTTGCAAGACGGCCCTTGCCTTTGCGTCGAAGGCACACGAAACGATGAAAACTCTGCCGAAAAGCAGGAGCGGGTGTTTGCTGTTCAGGTGCAATTTTAATAGTTGTTCTGTAAACCAAATCGACTTTTTCCGAAAACTGTCGAAAAAGCCGAGTTTTAGAAGAAACCCCCCTACGGCCCGATGGCTGTAGGGGGTTTTCCTAGATTTCTTGTGGAAAAGTCTGTGGAAAGTGTGGACAACTCTGCCTTTGTCTTCCCGAATTTTTCCCACCTTTTTAATGTTTATGTAAACTGGGATTCTGTCGCATAAAAGTTATTTTTTGTTACCATTTTGCACCGCGGTATACAGCGGCGCAGGAGGGTCGTATCGCTGGGGCTGATACACCACCGAGCCAATGGGTTTTCCGCTGACGCCGTACTTGGGGTTGAAACCGAATAGGTTTACATAACGCTCTAAGTCCGGCCTTTCTTTTTCCATCTCCCCCATCACCGCCACGGTGGCTATCACATCGTCCACCGCCCGATGGGAATTGACCACTTCGCCGGCAAGTCCATAGGCCTCAATGGCGTTGCACAGTTTATGGGGGTAGGGTTTTCTGTCCTTGTAAACCGTGAGCAAGTCCAACTTATCTTTGCCCTTCAAAATCCCCGCTTCCCCATTGCGCAAAAGCAGATAATACAAAAAACTCAAATCAAAATGGGCGTTATACGCCAGCAACAGCGTTTCCCCCGCCAGCATTTCGGCAATGTCCTGACATAGACGGCTTTTGGGAATGCCCCGCTTCACAATATCCTCGGTGGAAATACCGGTCAGCGCTTCAATTTGAGGTGGCACGGTATTGCCGGGGGTTAGAGAAATCAGTTCGTCATATTCTTTGGTAATGGTGGCAACCCCGTTCCGATTTTCCACCACCACCGCCGCAAACTCGATAATTTCGTCTCTTGCATAATCCAAACCCGTGGTTTCCGTATCAAACAGAAACAACTTGTTGTAGTTGGCAAATAAACTTTCAAACGCTGCCATTATATCTCCCCCTTTGCCAAAGCCAAGGCTCTGCAAAATTTACTTTTTTCCTCCGGTTGCAACCCATATTGGCAGGCAAGTTGTTGGGCAATGGCTACCGCATCTTCCCGACTTCCGGATTTTAACTCGATTTCCACCTCACAAAGGGGCTCTTCCTTCCCCCCGCCGGTGAGAACCCCCGCATCCAAAGCCAATTCCACGGTGCAATTTTCCCCCACAATTTCCCTTGCATAGCGGGTAAATTTTCCCCCGCACACGGGAAAAATCCCCTCTTGGGGCAGGGTTACACCGGAAAGTTGAGACAGTTGGGGAAGGGCCTCGGCAATCTGGGCGCATTGGACGTCAAATTCCCCTCTGCCCAATTTGCCCGCCGGCGTTTTCAATGTGCAGACGAAACTCTCGTTTTCCCGACGGCACCGCAGTGTCATTTTCTGCGCAGACAAACTGCCGTCGGCGGTATCATAGTAAGTGGTTTCCATTAAAATCACCCTGCCCGCAGGAAATGCGCAACGCAAAGCCTCTTGGACTTGGGGTGTTGCCCGATATTTCAGTTCAAATTCATAACCCATACCATCGCCCTCTTTCGGTATCATTATACACCCCGACAAAGATGTGCGCAAGACCGGATTTAAGACTTGGCAAACCGTTTAAAATAGTGTAGAATAGGGGCAGAATGTTTTTGAAAGGAGGGCTTTTATGGCAATCGATCCAGAAGAATTGAGCAACCGTCGCGCCCAGCGAAAGCAGGAACGGCAAAAACGCAAGCGAAAAGGGATTGTCCGGTTTGTGATTCTCGCCGTGGCAATTATCGCTGTGCTTGCGCTGATTATCGCCTTGGTATCTGCAGGCAAAAAGCCCTCGGAACAACCCAAAGAAACCCAATCCAACACCCCCGCTCTTGGGGACACGGTTATTCACCTTGCCGTGGCGGGGGATTTGAATGTGACGGAAAAAACCGTCTCCGCAGGGGGCAGTCGCTACGATTATTCCGAAACATTTCGGGATGTTCTGCCCATTTTGGCAGAAGCGAACTTGTCTATGCTGAACTTTGAGGGCAATTTCTACCACGCCCCCTACGGTGCAGACCGTTCTGCCCCGCCGGAATTGGCCGAAGCCCTATCTGCCACCGGTTTGGATTTGGTGCAACTTGCCAATTCCTATTCTATCTATAAGGGTATGGACGGACTTTCCCAAACCATCTACACCCTCAAAGGCGCAGGCTTAGAACCCGTGGGGGCATACGCATCCTCTGCCGACGCCAAAGCGGGCAAGGGTTTCACCCTTCGCCAAGTCAACGGCATCAAAATCGCTTTTGTGGCATTTACCAAGGGTATGGACGGTATGGCGCTTCCCGAAGGAAGTGCCGGTTGCGTAAATTTGCTGTATCAGGACTATTCCACGGATTACCAAAAGGTTGACACCGCAGGCATTACCAAAATTATGGACGCGGTCAATCGGGAAAATCCGGACATCACCGTGGCGATGCTCCACTGGGGCAGTGAGTTTAACAACAATATCAGCGATACCCAAACGGAAATTTGCAAACTCTTGCAAAACCAAGGGGTGGACGCCATTTTGGGTACCCATTCCCACTATGTGCAAAAAATGGAATTTAACCCCCAAACCGGCAGTTTTATTGCCTATTCTCTGGGAGATTTCTTCTCCGACGCCCAAAAAGCCGGCTCGGAATACTCGGTGATTTTGGATTTGGAAATCACCAAAAGCGAAGCCACCGAAGAAGCGAAAATCACCAACTTCTCCTACACCCCGATTTTCACCGTGGCAGAGCCGGACAAACCCCTGAAAATTCTCAGAATCCAGCAGGCCATGAAGGCCTATGAGGACGGCTACTTGGGAAAAGTTTCCCCCGAAACCTACAAAGCCATGGAATACGCCCTCACCCGCATCGAGGACAGAATTCACGAAAAATAAAGTCTGTTGCTAATACAAAAATCTTCGATAGAATCCGTAGGGGCGACCTTTGGTCGCCAGCGGGCGGAGCATGTCCGCAAGCTACACCTACACGGACGATTATCTCACTGCTATCCAAACACCTACCACAACCTATAGCTTTGCATATGGGGACTTTGGCCTAAGGGAAAATGTAAAGGCCGGTAGCCATACGCTGGCAAGTTACGAGTATACCAATGACCGAAACCGGTATCTTGACACCCTTGCCTACGGCAACGGAGATAAGGTAGAGTACGACTACGATAGCAAGGGCAGGGTTGTAAAGGAGACCTACGAGGACGGCGCAACTGTCCAGTACCTTTACAATAATGACGGCAACTTGGCCAAGGTCATCGATTCTGCCACCGGGCGGACAACCACCTACTTCTACGACTTCCTTGACCGGATGGTCAAATATGAAGAAAAGGGCACAAATTATTCTCACACTGTCAGCTATAAGTATGACAAGGAGAACAATCTGACCCAGCAGGTGGAAACTACCAACGGTGCTACCGTCACCACAAGCTACACCTACGATAATGACAACCGAATCAAGACCGTCACCAGAGGCAATACCACCGTAACCTACACCTACGATGCCTACGGCCGCACATCTCAAAAGGTGACGAAAGTCGGAAGCACTGTCCAAAAGACAGAGGAGTACACCTACACAGGCACATCAACCGGCACCAGTGCGCAGGTAGCCACACATAAAACGATTTGCGGTGGTGTGACTACCACAGATACCTACACCTACGATGATAACGGCAATATACTGACGGTTAGTGATGGCACAAACACCACAAGCTATGTCTACGACAGTGCCAACCAGCTAATCCGTGAGAATAACCAGGCAGGCGGCTTTACCCATACCTGGGAGTATGACAATGCCGGCAATATCTTAAACCGCAAGGAATATGCGTACACCACCGGGGAACTGGGTGCGCCCACAGATACAGATGCCTATACCTATGAGGATATGGACTGGGGTGACCTACTGACTGCCTACAACAATCAGGCAATTACCCATGACCAAATCGGCAATCCCTTGTCCGACGGCACCTGGAGCTACACTTGGAAACACGGCAGACGGCTGGCAAGTATGTCCAACGGCAGTACCACCTGGAGCTATACTTACGATGCCGACGGCCTGCGTACCGGCAGAACCAACGGCACCGATACCTATAGCTATGTGTACAACGGTGGCAGCCTGAGCAAGCTGACCAAGGGCAGCGACACCCTGTGCTTTACTTACGATGCCAACGGCACGCCCCTAACGGTCAACTATAACGGCACAGTCTACTATTACAAAACCAACCTGCAGGGCGATGTTACCGCCATTGTAGACGGAAACGGCAACACGGTAGCCGACTACCGGTACAACGCTTGGGGCAATCCCATTCCGGAGACGGATGAAACACCCATTGCCCTGGAGACCCTCAATCCTCTGCGGTATAGAGGGTATGTGTATGACGAAGAAACCGGACTGTACTATCTGCAAAGCAGATACTACAATCCGGAGCTGGGTAGGTTTATAAATGCGGATAATCCGTCTTATCTAGGATCCAACGGTATCACAAGCTATAATCTATTCAGTTATTGTGGGAATAATCCGATAACGGGCTATGATCCGACAGGTTGTTGGGATTGGGGCTTGTTTGCTGACATCGTTACTACAGTAGTTGCAGTTGTTGCGGCAGTTGCTGTTGGAGTAGCCGTCGGCGTAGGAGTAGGTTCGGCTACAGGATCAAAAAAAGGAGCCTTAGCTGCAGGAATTGCAGCAGGTGTGGCGACATTTGGTGCAGTTAATAATGCTGTGAATGCTGTGTATTATAATAATATTTCTGACGGAGAAGCTAAAATTGAAAAAGACCCAGCGAAAAGCTCTTACGTCGATGGCTATGTTACGCGATGGGAAAGATTAGACTACACAAAGCAAGAAACAAAGGAAAAAACTTATAATTCAAATGCGTGGAGGTATCATAGCGAGTATTCTGTTCATATGTATGGTTGGTATGCTACAGGTTGGTCGAAAGGCAAGAATATACCGATCCTTTCGAGTGTTGCAGAATCTTGTTATATTGCCTCTGTTCATCCTACTGATTGGGACAGTCGCCCACATATAAAAATAGGTACCGTTATCTGGGGTGTCTTTGGCCTTTAGGGGGGGTAATAAATTTGAAAAAGAGCACTTTGGGGTTTATGTGTATTATATTCTGTATTTTGTGCTCTTGTAGCAGTGAATACAGTGTTGATGGATATGAGAATTTTCAAACTGTCTACCATTCGCACTATGAACTCAACTACTACATTTTGCCATCGGAAGATTTTGTGGGCCAATTTCAATATATTGATATTGATTATCACTACCGCGAAAAATACAGAACAATGGACGATTTTATAGAAAAATCATTGGTTTCCATAAGCTACGAACAAGAGTTTTATGAGCAAGCTAAAGAATACTGCATCCAAAATATGCAACTGTCAAATTCCAATACTGCAGAATGTAATGGTTACAGGTTTGTAGAAAATATTAAATTAGCGGTTGAACAAGATCGGTATGGAAAGCCTGATGGTTTTCCTAGATGGTTCAATGCGTTTGCATACAATGATGAATTGAGAACGCTTGTCTTTATAGGGTTCTATAGTCCAGATTACACATCGGCTGACGCACAAAATGTTCGTGATAACTGGGGAGCGTTTATTGAAAAACATTTTTCTGATATCTATAACTTTAGTAGCACAGACTAAGGCAGCAAGACAGGGGGGACAGGGGGGACAAGGGGACGGTTTTGCGTGAACCCTCTTGAAAAGTAGTACCGAAAAAGGCGCACAAAAAACAACCGCAATGCCTCGGCTTAAAAATGAAATTTGGGGCAGTATTCATTCAGTTGCTTTTACGGAGTAATTTGGATCGTAATACTGCCCCTTTTCTAAAAGAATGTAAATCATTTTCAGTAGCTTTCGAGAAACAGCAATAATTGCCTTCTTTTGACCGATATGTCCCTGATGCGACCAAAACCATCTTGAAAAGCTGGAATTTCTGACCTTGACGGCTCCCCACGCTGCCTGACACAGAATTGTCTTTATGTACTGGTTGCCCGGCATAATCTTTCTGGATTTTATTTTGCCTGCACTTTCGTCATTGCGTGGTGTCAGTCCTGCCCAAGAGCAAAGATGACCGAAGGTGGAGAAATTATCCTGCGGTACTGCGCTTATCTCGGACAGCACCGTCATTGCGGTAAGCTTGTCTATTCCAGGAATAGAATCAACAATATCCAATTCATTTGCGAAAGGTGCAAATAGTTCTTCCATTTGTTGCTCTATAGTGGTAAGATAAATGTGGTCATCATCAATCCGTTTCAGGATCAGTTGCAAAAGTGACTGTTCTGCCGGAGTGACAGAACCGCAAACAGACAACGCTATTTCCTCTTTGGAGAACTTCGTTTTTCCGCGCACGGCTTTGAGCACATCGTCGGTTGTAAGGGTGCCGGTCTGAGCAAGGGTGTTTAGCAGCTTCCGACCGCTGACACAAAGGATATCGCTCAGCACAGATGAAAGCTTGAAGCCGTGCGTTTGGAGAAATTTTTCCAAATGATTGGTGTGTCTGTTTTTTTCTTTTACGATGGTTTTACGGAGTCGAGAAAACTCCCGAATATCACGAATTACACGGTCAGGAACAAAGCTTGGCTCCAGCAGACCGTGACGCATAAGTGTAGCAATCCATTCAGCGTCCTTTACATCACTTTTTCTTCCCGGAAGGTTGCGCATATGATGGGCGTTGACTACCATCATACAGTCATATCGCGGAGAGTGTTCTTCAACTGCTTCATAAATGGGTCGCCAGTAAACACCGGTACTCTCCATTGCGATATAGTAGCATTCATTCGCTGTAAGCCAGTGGACTAAGCGAAGGAGTTCTTGTCGAGTGGTTTTGAATTGTTCCTGTATTTTGTCCGGAGTATCTAATGCTCCTTTTATGATACAGGCTTCAACCACATCGCGGTGAACATCCAATCCGCAGCAACACTCCATAATAACATCCATAGCATAACCCCTTTACTGTAAGATAGCGGGGTGGCTTCCTGATCATAATGAAGTTTTGCGTACGTCCTTAATGGACAAGCCTGTGTGCTCAAAGAAAGCCGGACCATGTTCTATCTGGCGTACTGATTGCAACAAACCGTCCCTCGGTCTTGCCCCGCACCTACAGTATAGCACAAAAGGGGTTCATTGGGCGTGTGTGCGGCTCAGCGGCATGGATGTTCTGTTGTCCCCTTGTCCCTCGAACAGAAAGGAAACGATAAAAACCTACTGTTGACAAAAGGCCCGGAACGATCTGTTGGTCGTTCCAGGCCTTAATTTATTGTATAGATTAATTTGCACTAACATACAGTTTATCTCCATTATTTCTAAAAACCGTAGCCACCTGTCATGGGATCTTTGAAGAAGGGAATTTCTGGGGTGAAGAATGTCAAAAGGGTGAAAACAACACCAATCATGCAAATTAGGATGAAAGATGCATGGGAGGACAAGCAGCAGATGTCTTCTCTTTGAAACAGTTTGTTTTCCACCCAAAATGTAAAGCCCGCGGAAAGAAAAAAGATGGTGATATTCAGCCAATCTACCGATACGCCAAAAATACCGGTGTAGGTATAATAAAGCACAGGAATAAGGGTTAATCCAAGCAAGATTCCTACCAGCTTAATACACCAGAACGATTTGTGCTCCTTCCCCTCAAATCGATATTCGATCAACGCAAACAAAAGCATAGGATAATAGATCAGTTTCATGTGCTCCCAAATGGATTCGTTTACTGCAGAAAAGATTGCGGTAATCGCACTCTGACCGCTTAGGTCAAACAAAAAATGAAGAAAAGTCCCCAGTATGGATGTAAATAGGAAGCCTGCTACCTGCCAAAAGGAAATAGAATGTTTCATCTGCGTTCCCTCCGCCACTACTTGATGTGTACAAGTATATTCGTAAGGATACAACAGAAACCCTTGTGCGTTTGGCAGAATTCTATAATGTAAGCATTGCTTATATTCTTTGCCGAACAGCCAAGCCTGAAATAAATAGATAAATAGTGGCCGCAGGTGATGTGCTTTGTATCACCTGCGGCTATCGCAATGGTGCGGATGACAGGACTTGAACCTGCATGCCTCGCAGCACTAGAGCCTAAATCTAGCGTGTCTGCCAATTCCACCACATCCGCATATTCACTTTTTCGCAGCCATATTGGTGCTATTTTAGCATGAGAGTGTTTTCTTGTCAATGCGAATTGTATCAATGCCCACATTTTCAGAATCTTCCTATGGGAATAGGTGTTTTTTTCAATAACTTTTATTTACATTTGACATTTTTTATGTTAGAATGATAAGTGGTGAAGATTGGGATGCGGAAATATCTGCATCCACCGAAAATAAAAAATTGTATTATGGAGGAAAAACACAAAATGGGAAGAAAAGTTCAATTTGTGGAGACCGTGCTTCGGGACGCAAACCAGTCCTTGATTGCAACCCGTCTGCCCTACGAAAAATTTGAGCCGATGCTGGAGACTATCGACAAGGCCGGTTACTATGCCGCAGAATGCTGGGGCGGTGCGACTTTCGATGTCTGCCTGCGTTACTTAAACGAAGATCCGTGGGAGCGTCTGCGCAAGATTCGTGCTAAGATGCCCAACACCAAGTTGCAGATGTTGCTCCGTGGCCAAAATGTTCTGGGCTACTCTCACTACCCCGATGATTTCGTAAAACTCTTCGTCTCTAAGGCTGTGGAAAACGGTATGGATATCATCCGTATTTTCGACGCATTGAACGACGTAAAAAATATGAAGGTGGCTATGGAGGCTACTACCAAGGCCGGCGCAATCGCTTCCGGTACGATTTCCTACACCGCTTCCCCCGTCCACACCTTGGCTAAGTATGTGGAAATGGTGAAGGAACTAAAGGAAATGGGCGCTTCTACCATCTGTATCAAGGATATGGCCGGTATTATCGGACCTCAGGAAATCTACGACTTGGTTTCCGCTATTAAGGACGCTGTGGACCTGCCCGTGGACCTGCACACCCACTGCACCACCGGCTTGGCTTACCCCGTATACCTGAAGGCTGTGGAAGCCGGCGTGGATATTATCGACACCGCAATTTCCCCCTTCTCCGGCGGTACTTCTCAGCCCGCAACCGAGACCATGGCTTACGCTCTGCGTCAGTTGGGTTACGAAGTTGACTTGGATGATAACTGCACCAAGGCTATGGCTGACTATTTCAAGGGCGTTCGGGAAGAGTTCATTGCCGACGGCACTTTGATGCCCAAGGCTTTGGCAACCGATACCCAGTGCTTGACCTACCAGATCCCCGGCGGTATGCTGTCTAACCTACTGAGCCAACTCAAGCAGATGAACGCATTGGACCGTTTGGAAGAAGTTCTGGTGGAAACCCCCAAGGTTCGTGCCGATTTGGGTTATCCCCCTCTGGTCACCCCCACTTCTCAGATGGTTGGCGTGCAGGCTGTGAACAATGTGTTGGCCGGCGAGCGCTATAAGCGCGTTTCCAAGGAAATCAAGGCTTACTGCCGTGGCGAATACGGCACCACCCCCGCACCCATCGATGCAGATGTTCAGGCTAAGATTTTGGGCGATGAAAAGCCCATCGAAGGCCGTTTTGCGGACTCTTTGGAGCCTGTTGTGGACGCAACCCGCGAGAAACTTAAGGGCCTTGCCAAGTCCGACGAGGATGTGCTGAGTTACATCGCATTCCCCAACTTGGCTGAGAACTTTATGCTCGCCCGCAAGGAAAAGGAAGAAAATTCTGTAACCTACACCATTACCGAGGCTTAAGGAGGTTTGGCCATGACAATGCTCACTGCCACCCAAACCCAGCCTGACTACATTGCTTTGGCAATTGCTGTTTTGCTGGTTTTGGCCTTTGTGATTGCTTACCTGCGGAAGGTGATCATTTCCAAGAAGGAAGTGTCCGCGCAGGAAGAAATCAAAGAAGTTGCGCCCCCCGCCGACGCCCCCGGTTCTGCCGGTCAGGTGAAGACCTACAATGTCCCCCCCAAGACCTGCGCAATGCTGATGGCCATTGTTGCCGACAAGATGGGCAAGCCCCTGAATGAATTGCGTTTCATTTCCATTAAGGAGGTAGAGTAAAATGACTTATAAAATCACTTTAAACGGCAAGACCTATGAGGTGGAAGTGGAAGCCGGTCAGGCTATGCTCCTTGCCGAGTACGAAGCAATCGCCCCTGCCGCACCCGCACCCGTTGCAACTGCACCCGTGGCTGCACCCGTAGCCGAGGCTGCCCCCGCATCTGCCGCTCCCGCCGCCGTTACCGGCGCAGGCGAAGCAGTGAAGGCACCTATGCCCGGCACTATTTTGCGTGTGAACGTTTCTAACGGTCAGGCCGTCAAAGAAGGCGATGTGCTGTGCGTTTTGGAAGCCATGAAGATGGAAAACGAAATTATGGCCCCCAAGTCCGGCACCGTCACCCAAGTGATTGCCACCAAGGGTTCCAATGTGGACACCGGCGCTCCTCTGGTCGTGATTGGCTAAGGAGGCAAATCTATGGAAATTTTATATCAAAACCTGATTGCCTTCCAGTGGCAGAATTTGGTGATGATTGGCATTGGCGCTTTGCTGGTTTATTTGGCAATCAGCAAGGAAATGGAGCCTTCTTTGCTTCTGCCCATGGGCTTTGGCACGATTTTGGTTAACATTCCCTTTGCCGATGTGATCACCGAACACGGTGCGCTGACTACCTTGTATAATGCAGGTATCGCCAACGAGTTGTTCCCGCTTTTGCTGTTTATCGGTATCGGCGCCATGATTGACTTTGGTCCTTTGCTGACGAACCCCAAATTGATGCTCTTCGGCGCCGCCGCCCAGTTCGGCATTTTCTTCACCTTGTCTATGGCAAGTGTGTTCTTCCCCGAAATTGACGCCGCTTCCATTGCCATCATCGGCGCCGCCGACGGCCCCACTTCCATCGCGGTTGCCAACACCCTTGGCTCCAATTATGTGGGCGCGATTACCGTTGCCGCCTACTCTTATATGGCGTTGGTTCCCATCATTCAGCCTCCGGTTATTAAACTGCTCACCTCTAAGAAAGAGCGTATGATCCGGATGCCCTACGAGCAAAAGAATGTCAGCAAACTAACCCGCATTCTCTTCCCCGTGATTATCACCGTGGTGGCTTCCGCCGTTGTGCCGCAGGCTACCGGCCTGATTGGCTTCTTAATGTTCGGCAACCTCATTCGGGAATGTGGCGTTTTGGATTCTTTGTCCGAAACCGCTCAAAAGGTGCTGGCAAACCTTATTACCATCTTCTTGGGTATCTCCGTGGCATTTAATATGACTGCCGAGAAGTTCCTGCAACCTGCCACCCTTTTGATTATGGGCTTAGGCTTGATTGCATTCATTGTGGACACCGCCGGCGGCGTGCTGTTTGCAAAACTGCTGAACTTGTTCCTGAAGAAGAAGATCAATCCTATGATTGGTGCGGCAGGTATTTCCGCATTCCCCATGTCCGGCCGTATTGTCCATAAGATGGGCTTGGCAGAAGATCCTCAGAACCACCTGCTGATGCACTCCATTGGCGTGAATGTGTCCGGTCAGATTGCTTCTGTGATTGCCGGCGGCATCATCCTTTCTATGTTCGGTTAATGGGAGGAATTTGAAATGAATTTGTTATCTGCTGTTTTGTCCGCTGCTGCAGAGCAGCCCACTATGTTCTTCAAGCCGGAGAATTTTGTAAAATACCTAGAAAATATGGGTGTCGGTATGCTGGTGATTTTTGTGATTATCGGCGTAATTATCCTCACCACCGTTATGGTGAATAAGACCTTCTCCGACTAAATAATGTCCCAATACTCTGTCTTTGCATAACCGGTGTTGCAACACCGGTTGTGGCAAACCGTTTCCCTTATAGTAATATGCGGATTCCCACGCCTTGCACAGCAGGGCTCGGAATGACAATGCCTTTTATATTACCGCCCGAACAAACTGTTCGGGCGGTTTTTTCTGTTTCGGTTGAAATTTTGGTTTTCCCCTGGAAATTTCAGGTGAAACGGTATTTACATTTGACAAAAGTTGTGTTACGATGTATGAAGTGAAAAGTTGGGACTTTTGATTATTTCAAGGTTTTTCCCTTGCAAAAAACCTGCATTCTATATTTTAAGGAGGATATCCCTATGACAATTTTGGACTTCGGCATTATTGCGGTGCTGGGTTATGCGGTTGTGTTTTTCGGGCTCATTTTGTTGCAGTTGGTGGTCATTGCCTTGGGCAAAGCCTTCTCTGCCAAGAAAGAAAAACCCGTAGAAACGCCGGTAACAGAACCCGTCCAAGCCGCCGTTGGCCCCGGTTCTGCCGGTCAGGTGAAGACCTACAATGTCCCCCCCAAGACCTGCGCAATGCTGATGGCCATTGTTGCCGACAAGATGGGCAAGCCCCTAAACGAATTGCGTTTCATTTCCATTAAGGAGGTCGAGTAATATGACATACAAAATCACATTAAGTGGTAAAACCTATGAGGTTTCCGTAGAAAACGGTCAGGCAAATTTGATTGCCGAATATGACGCAGTTTCCGTCCCCGCGGTTCCTGTTCCCTTGGCTGCCCCCGTAGCCGAAGCACCTGCCACCCCCGCACCGGTTTCCGGCGCAGGCGAGGCAGTGAATGCCCCTATGCCCGGCACGATTTTGCGGGTGAATGTGACAAACGGCCAAACCGTCAAGGAAGGCGATGTGCTGTGCGTTTTGGAAGCCATGAAGATGGAAAACGAAATTATGGCCCCCAAGTCCGGCACCATAACCCAAGTGATTGCTACCAAGGGTTCCAATGTGGACACCGGCGCACCGTTGGTTGTAATTAACTAAGGAGGACACTATGGTTGATATTGGTGAAATCCTATTAAATCTTTGGAACAGTTCCGGCTTTGCCAAGATGTTCGCCGATTTTGCCGGCGGTGGATGGCAAAACCTTATGATGATTATCATCGGCTGCGTTTTGCTGTATTTGGGTATTGTGAAGCAGTTCGAACCCCTTTTGCTGGTGGGTATTGCCTTTGGCTGTGTGCTGACCAATTTGCCCGGCGCAGGGATGTACCATCAGGAATTGTGGGACAATTTTATGAACCCCGCCAACGAAGCCTATCACAGTTTCGGCGCAATCTTACGGGAAGGCGGACTTTTAGACTTCTTCTACATCGGTGTCAAAACCAGTATTTACCCCTGCTTAATTTTCTTAGGCGTGGGCGCAATGACCGACTTTGGCCCGTTGCTGTCCAACCCCAAAAGTTTGCTGTTAGGCGCTGCTGCCCAACTGGGTGTATTTGCCGCCTTCTTCGGCGCAATTTTGCTGGGATTTGACGGCAAAGAAGCCGCTTCCATCGGCATCATCGGCGGCGCAGACGGTCCTACCGCTATTTTCCTCACCACCCAACTTGCCCCCCATCTGCTGGGCGCAATTGCTGTGGCGGCCTATTCCTATATGGCTCTGATTCCTTTGATTCAGCCCCCCTTTATGAAACTGCTCACCACCCCCGAACAGCGGAAAATCAAAATGGAACAAACCCGCAAGGTCTCCAAGGCGGAAAAGATTATTTTCCCCATTGTGGTTACCATTTTCGTGGCTCTGCTTTTGCCGGATACCGCGCCGCTGATTGGCTGTTTGATGCTGGGTAACCTGCTCAAAGAGACCGGCGTCACCGACCGCTTGAGCGACACCGCCCAAAACGCCCTAATGAATATTGTCACCGTTTTGCTCAGCACTTCCGTGGGCGCAACCATGATTGGTTCTACCTTCCTTACTGCCAACACCCTCAAAATCGTGGTGCTGGGCGTATGCGCCTTCATGCTGTCTACTTGTGGCGGTCTGCTGGGCGGTGTGATTATGTGCAAACTGACAAAGGGCAAGGTCAATCCCTTGATTGGCTCTGCCGGCGTTTCCGCCGTACCTATGGCCGCCCGAGTTGCCAACAAAGAAGGTCAAAAGACAAATCCTGCCAACTTCCTTTTAATGCACGCTATGGGCCCCAATGTGGCGGGCGTCATTGGCTCTGCCATTGCCGCAGGCTTCCTGCTGTCCGTTTTCGGTGGCTAATCTTTCCATTTAAAAACTCCCCGAATGAAGTTCATTCGGGGAGTTTTTGTTATTTGCACAGAGAATCTAAATAGATTCCCAATAATTTTTGCGCCGTTTTTCGTTCCGCATCGGTGCAAGTCTGTAATTCCTTTATGATTTCATCTCCTGTTTTTTCCCGATTGTCTTCAATCACAAAAATGTCATTGGGGGTAATGTTGAGGGCTTGGCAGATTTTCAGCACCGTTTCTATCCGCATATTTACAGAACCCCGTTCTATGTTGGCATAAGTTCTATCCGACAGACCAGCCCGTTCTGCTACTTCTAACCTGCTTAACAACTGTTTCGTTCTGATTTCATAAAGTTTGTTGCCGATTTTCTTTAAGTCTAAAACAAGCACTGTTCTTCCTCCTATATCAGGTTATATAGGAATTATACTTCCCATTCTTCTTGACAAATAGGAAGTTTTGGTGTATGATTTAAGAACAATATTTCCTAAATTAATTATTGCGTTGGGAATACTCAACTTTTTCATATGAAAAAAATAAACTTTTTTGGATTTTTTAGGTCGTGTCGTGATGTTCCATAAAAAACAACGAAATATAGAACAAACAGGCTGTCCTGTTTCAGATACAGAAGTTTGCGTTTATTGCGGAAAACAAACCGAATACACCTTCGACATCCCTATTCAGATGCGACAACATTATATTTCCGGCTGTGGGCAATTCTGCCGGCAGTGTTACGAGCAGGTTGAATTGCATACCCATATTGACCCACCGTCGATAACACCCCTTCAACTGCAATATTTGTCAGAAACGAAAAAAGAGGATTAAATATCAAATGGATACCCCTTATGACTTAAGCGCAATTGCGATTTTGCTTGTTTTTTTTATAATTTTTCTTTTAGGCGGTAATATTTTTATTTTGATAAATCGCTATCAAAAAGAAAAAGCCTATATTCTTCGTGAAATTTACCGCACAACCGGCAAAGAGCAAAAATACTGGCAACGGGAACTGCGGGCATTGCGCCTATCCCTAATCCCCGGCATATCTTTCCAACGAGCGAGAGGAATTGTTCATAAAAAGAAGACTCCCTAGTCTTGAACTGCCCCAGTTTGTACGGACAGCACAAAAACACCCCTATGTAGGAAATATTTAATTCAAGCGGAGTGGCGTAGCGTTAGCGGCGCCACTCCCGTTTTTGTTTGGATGCGCTCGTGGTTGTAAAAGTCGATGTAGTC
>JAZRMH010000054.1:0-32620 GCA_045647425.1 Faecousia sp. | reverse complement strand
AAGGCATTCGATATGCTAAGCGCGGATACAGGGTATCTGATATCTCCCACGCAATTCAAAAGCATGTGGAGGATAACGGTTTTTCAGTTGTGCGTTCCTTCGTAGGTCACGGCGTGGGCGCCCAACTGCACGAAGAGCCGGAAGTGCCGAATTTCGGTGCACCCGGTCGTGGACCCAGATTGCTTCCCGGTATGACCCTGGCTATTGAGCCTATGGTCAACGAAGGTACCTACCTTGTTCAGGTCCTGAAGGACAAGTGGACAACGGTAACAGGTGATGGCAAGCTATCTGCCCACTATGAAAATACTGTATGTATCACCGACGGGGAGCCGGAAATACTCACCGTCGCCGAAGGACTTTGATTATGGACCCAGACAAACCTGATTTCATGATTGCAGACGTGGTTGAGCCGATAGCCGGTCGAGAAGCGGGAAAACTGTTCTATGTAATCGGAACAGATAATGACTATCTCTACTTGGCAAATGGTAAAGACCGCTCCTTAGAAAAACCCAAACGTAAGAAGCGTAAACACGCAAAGAAGGTCCTTCGCTCTGAGACCAGAGTCGCTGAAAAACTTCGTGTCGGCGACAAAGTGCTCAACAGCGAATTACGCAAAGACCTGGCTTATTTAAGTCGGGAACAGGAATGTAATGCCACTGGAGGTTAATGCTTTGGCAAAAGACGACGTAATTGAGATTGAGGGCATCGTAACAGATGCGCTGCCGAACGCTATGTTCAATGTAGATATCGGCAACGGACACACCGTTCTGGCAAACATTTCCGGCAAGCTTCGTATGAACTTTATCAAAATCTTGCCCGGTGACAAGGTAACATTGCAAATGTCTCCCTACGATTTGACAAGGGGTCGAATCACCTGGAGAAGTAAGTAAGAGATTTGAGATAAAAATTCTCAACATGGAGGTTCAACAGTATGAAAGTAAGACCGTCCGTTAAACCCATGTGCGAAAAATGTAAAATCATCAAGCGCAAGGGTCGCGTTATGGTAATTTGTGAAAATCCCAAGCATAAGCAGAGACAAGGCTAATAGGAGGTGCTGAAAATTTATGGCTCGTATATCTGGTATTGACTTACCCCGTGAGAAGCGGATTGAAATTGCGCTGACTTATATTTACGGCATCGGACCTGCTCGCGCAGCAAAGGTTTTGGAAGAGACTAAGATCGATCCCGATACCCGTGTGAAGGACCTGACTGAAGATCAGGAGGCCCAACTGCGTGAGGCTATTGAGCATAACTACGCCATCGAGGGTGACCTGCGTCGTGAGACTGCTATGAACATCAAGCGCCTCAGCGAAATCGGTTGCTACCGTGGTGTGCGGCATCGCCGTGGCCTGCCTGTGCATGGCCAGCGTACCAAGACCAATGCTCGTACCCGTAAGGGTCCGAAGAAGACCATCGCTAACAAGAAGAAGTAAGGAGGGATATGTAACATGGCTAAGGCTACTAAGAAAGTTGTAAAGCGCCGCAGAGAGCGCAAAGTAGTTGAAAAGGGCGCGGCACATATCCGTTCCTCTTTCAACAACACCATGGTGACCATCACCGATTTGGAAGGCAATGCCCTGTCTTGGGCTTCTTCCGGCGGCTTGGGTTTCCGTGGTTCCCGTAAGTCCACTCCCTTTGCTGCTCAGACTGCAGCAGAGACCGCTGCTAAGGCTGCAATGGAGTATGGTCTGAAGACCGTCGAAGTTTATGTCAAGGGCCCCGGTCAGGGACGTGAGGCTGCTATCCGGGCACTGCAGACCGCAGGTCTGGAAGTCGTTATGATTAAGGACGTCACCCCCATTCCTCACAATGGCTGCCGTCCTCCCAAGAGACGTCGTGTCTAATACGCAATAGGAGGAATTTAGAATATGGCTAAAAATATGCAGCCCGTATTGAAGCGTTGCAGAACGCTGGGCGTTTCTCCTGCCGCAATGGGTTACTCTAAGACTTCCAATAAGAACCCCGGCGGTCAGAGAAGAACTAAGAAGTCTGAATATGCTGCTCAGATGACTGAGAAGCAGAAGGTTAAATTTGTATACGGCATTCAGGAAAAGCAGTTCCGGAACTACTTTGAGAAGGCTTCCCGCGCTGAAGGCAACACCGGCGAAGTGTTGCTGACCTACGTGGAGCGCCGTCTGGACAATGTAGTGTACCGTCTGGGCTTTGCTAACTCCCGCCGTCAGGCTCGCCAGTTGGTAAACCACGGCCATTTCACCGTAAATGGTAACCGTGTGAATATCCCCAGTTATCTGGTCAAGGCCGGCGATGTGGTTGCTGTATGCGAAAAGAGCGTTTCCAATGCTTTCTTCAAGAAGTTGAAGGAAGACGACGCATTTGTTGCAGCTCCCAAGTGGTTGGATCGTGATAAGAACAACCTGGTTGGTAAAGTGATTGCTATGCCCACTCAGGCTGACATCGATTTCGAGATTGCAGTTCACCTCATCGTCGAGTTGTACTCCAGATAATCGATACCCTGATCAAACATTTTGTGCATTTGTGGGGTGCATTCTACACCCCACACACTTCAGAAGGAGGGTTAAGATTCTATGGTAGAAATTGAAAAGCCCAAGATTACTTGTTTTGACTCCGCAGAGGACGTATCCTACGGCAAATATGTCGTGGAACCTTTGGAACGGGGATACGGTATGACATTGGGTAACTCCCTGCGCCGGATTTTGCTTTCCAGCCTGCCCGGCTACGCCGCAACTTCTGTGAAGATTGCCGGTGTTCAGCATGAGTTCTCCACCATTCCCGGCGTGACCGAGGATGTGACGGAGATTGTCCTGAATGTGAAGCAGTTGATTTTGAAACTTCACAGCCAAGGCGTGAAAACTGTTTACATTGACGCTGTGGGTCCCTGCGAGGTTACCGCCGCGGATATCAAGGTAGACGGCGAGGTTGAAATTCTCAATCCCGAGTTGCATATCTGTACTTTGGGTGCAGACGCAACCTTTAATATGGAAATCACCTTGTCTCAGGGTCGTGGCTATGTGCCTTCCGACCGGAACAAGACTGCCCAGACCGTGATCGGTGTGATTCCCATCGACTCCATTTATTCCCCTGTTACCAAGGTGAATTATTCCGTGGAGCCCACCAGAGTCGGTGACAAAACTGACTTTGATAAGTTGACCCTTGAGGTCTGGACCAATTCCACAATCTCTGCCAAGGACGCTGTGTCTTTGGGCGCAAGAATTCTCTCTGACCACCTGACCGTGTTTACCGGTCTGTCTGATACTGCTACCGCAGGCTCTACCGTGGTGGAGAAGGTTGCTACCAGCCCCGATACCAAGTTGTCCATGACCATTGACGAGTTGGATTTGTCTGTCCGTAGCTTCAACTGCTTGAAGCGCGCCAACATCAACACCGTTGCCGACTTGATTTGCAAGACTGGCGAGGATATGATGAAGGTTCGGAATATGGGCAAGAAGTCTTTGGACGAAGTTCAGAAGAAGTTGGAAATGATGGGTCTGTCCCTGTCCAACGAAGATTCTGGCAGCAACAACTGATTATTAGGAGGAAACGCTTATGTTCGGCACTCGTAAGCTGGGTAAGACCAGCACTCAGAGAAAAGCCCTGCTGCGTCAGCAGGTCACCGATTTGCTGGAAAACGGCAAGATGGAGACCACCTTCTATCGTGCTAAGGAAGTACAGCCCGTGGTAGAGAAGATGATCACCCTGGGCAAGAAGGGTAACCTGGCTGCTTACCGCAGAGCTATGGCTTTTGTGACCAAGGAAGATGTGGTACAGAAGTTGTTTAAGGAAATCGCTCCCAAGTACGCTGACCGTAACGGTGGCTACACAAGAGTGACTCGTACCGGTGCACGCCGTGGCGATGCTGCTGAAATGGCAGTTATCGAACTGGTGTAATTCGGCTACAAAATAAGTAAAAGGAGTATCGCAACTGCGATACGCCTTTTGTTTTTTCACCGTAAAAATCGGTGTGTTTTCCATAAAAACAGATGTTTATGGGGTGTTTGCAGATTTTTACAAATTTAACAAAATAAGCATTGAAATTTCCCTTTCTTTCGTATATAATGACATTAATGCGGTGCAAACCCGCAAATGACCGAATGAGGGCGGAAAAGGCCCTCCCGAAAGGAGAACGATTTCATATGTACACAGCCAATTCTATTCGTAATGTTTGTTTGCTCGGCCACAGCGGCAGCGGTAAGTCCGCGCTGGCAGAGAGTTTGCTTTATATGACCGGAGTGATTGATCGGATCGGCAAGAATGCAGACGGAAATACCGTGTGTGATTACGACCCGGAAGAAATCCGCCGTAATATTTCTATCTCCACTGCTGTTGTGCCCTTGGAATATAAGGGAATTAAAATCAACTTGTTGGACACCCCCGGTGGTTTTGACTTCTCCGGCGCAGTTGTGGAAGCCCTTCGCGCAGCCGATGCCGCCATTTTGGTTTGCTCTGCCAAGGACGGCATTACCGTGGGCTTTGAAAAGGCTTGGAAGTACTGCGAAGAGCGGAATATGCCTCGCTTTATTTATATCTCTAAGGTGGACGAAGAAAACTCTGATTATAATGCGACCTTTGACGCCCTGCGTGAAAAGTACGGCAACAAGATTGCCCCCGTGGTTGTGCCCATTTGGGATGCAAACCGCAAGGTTACCGGCATTATCGATGTGCTCAATAAGCGGGCCTACGAGATGCAAAACCTGAAGCGGGTGGAAATTGAAGTTCCCGAAGGCAAGAATGTTGTCATTACCGAGTTTAACGACGCGTTGAAGGAATCCGTTGCCGAGACCAGCGACGAGTTTATGGATAAGTTCTTCGGTGGCGAAGACTTTACATATGCAGAAATGATTAAGGGCTTGCACAAGGGCGTCATCGACCATACCTTGTATCCCGTTTTGTGCGGTTCCGGCGTTACCTGCATGGGCAGTTTGATGCTGATGGACCATATTATCGACTTGTTCCCCAACCCCGTGGAAGGCAACTATCACAAGGCAACCTTGGCCGACGGTACCACCGAGGAATTCGTGGTATCCCCCGGCGGTGTGCCCTCGGCCTTCGTTTGGAAGACCGTTTCCGACCAGTATGGCAAGTATTCCTTCGTGAAGGTTTTCTCCGGTACCATCAACTCTGACACCGTCTTGGTCAATGCCCGCACCGGTGAGACCGAGAAGTTGGGTCGTTTGTATTCTATGTGCGGCAAGAAGGCTACCGAGGTTAAGGAACTTTCCTGCGGTGACATCGGCGCCATCGGCAAGATGGATAAGGTGAAAACCGGCGATACCTTGTGTGACAGCCGTAAGGTGGTCAGTTTGAAGGGCCTGCCCTATGCCCCTGCCTGCTATGCAATGGCAATTTCCCCCAAGACCAAGGGTCAGGAAGAAAAGGTTGCCGCAGGCCTCAACCGTTTGAATGAAGAAGATCCTTCCTTCTCTTTGGTCAATAATGCCGAGACCCACCAGATGGTGCTTTCCGGCTTGGGCGATCAGCACTTGGATGTGTTGGTGTCCAAACTGAAGAACCGCTTCTCTGTGGACGCCGTGTTGGCAACGGCAAAGGTTGCTTACCGCGAGAAGATTAGAAAGACCGTGCAGGCTCACGGCCGTCATAAGAAGCAAACCGGCGGTAGCGGTCAGTTCGGTGATGTTTGGGTGCGTTTTGAGCCCCAAGAAGAGCAGGATGAAATGATTTTTGCAGAGGAAGTTTTTGGCGGTTCTGTGCCTAAGAACTTCTATCCTGCGGTGGAAAAGGGTATTGCCGAAGCCGTGCAAAGAGGCCCCTTAGCCGGCTATCCCATGGTTGGCTTGAAGGCTGTTTTGTATGACGGTTCTTACCACCCCGTTGACTCCAACGAAATGGCATTTAAACTGGCCGCCATCTTGGCATTCAAGGAAGCAATGCCCAATGCCGCCCCCACTTTGTTAGAGCCTATCGGCAGTTTGGCAGTTACCGTTCCCGAGTCCTATGTGGGCGATGTGATGGGTGATTTGAGCAAGCGTCGTGGCCGTCCTCTGGGTATGAACCCCAATGCCGACGGAGATACCGTGGTGGAAGCAGAAGTGCCTATGGCAGAAATGGGCAACTATGCCATCGACCTTCGTGCAATGACCCAAGCCCGTGGCTCTTTCACACTGGAATTTGTTCGTTACGAGGAAGTGCCTAAGGCAAATCAGCAGAAGATTATCGACGAAGCCAGAAACAGCGAAGATTAACAAGATTAAAAGGCAGTGCAGTTTATTATCTGCACTGCCTTTTTCGATATAGTCTAAACAATGTCTGATTTGGGGTGTAAAATAGCAGAATATGCTTGCAAGTTTCGTAAAACAATGGTAGAATAAATAAGAAAAATAACCGGATGAAACCAGACGGTTGAAAACAATAAGGAGGCACATTATGACGCTCAGTGAAAAAAAGCAACTGCAAATCACTGCCTGCAAGGTGCGTATGGGTGTAATTGAATCCACCTACGGCGCAAAGGCAGGTCACCCCGGCGGTAGTTTATCTGCCGCAGAGGTATTTACATATCTTTACTTTAAGGAGATGAACATCGACCCCAAGAACCCCAAGTGGGAAGATCGGGATCGCTTTGTTCTGTCTAAGGGTCACACCACCCCCGGCCTGTATTCCACTTTGGCAAACCGTGGCTACTTCCCCGTGGAAGATCTGCCCACCTTCCGCCATATTGACAGTTACCTGCAGGGTCACCCCAATATGAATTTAGTTCCCGGCGTAGATATGTCCACCGGCTCTTTGGGTCAGGGCGTTTCCACCGCTGTGGGTATGGCTATGGCTGCTAAGTACAACGGCAAGACCAACCGTGTTTACTCTCTGTTGGGTGACGGCGAAATTCAGGAAGGTCAGGTTTGGGAGGCTTGTATGGCTGCCGCCCATTATAAACTGGACAATCTGTGCATTGTTGTGGATAACAACGGTTTGCAGATTGACGGTGCAGTGGCCGATGTGATGAGTCCTTATCCCATTGTCAACAAACTGGAAGCCTTCGGTTTCTATGTGCAGGAGATTGACGGTCACGACTTTGATGCCATCGAGGCTGCTTTTGCCAACGCAAAGGCAACAAGCGGCAAGCCCAGTGCCATCGTCATTAAGACCGTCAAGGGCAAGGGCGTTTCCTATATGGAAAATCAGGCAGGTTGGCACGGCAAGGCTCCCAACGATGCAGAGTATGAGCAGGCAATGACCGAACTGAAGGCACAGCTTGCAGAATTGGAGGCATAAGATATGGCTGAAATGAAGAAAGTTGCAACCCGTGACAGTTACGGTGCTGCATTGGTAGAATTGGGCAAGGAAAAGAAGAACCTTGTTGTTTTGGATGCTGACTTGGCCGGCGCAACGAAGACCGGTATGTTCAAGAAGGCTTTCCCTGAGCGTCATTTTGATTTTGGTATTGCCGAGGCCAATATGGTCTGTGCCGCTGCCGGTATGTCCACCGCAGGCTTGGTGCCCTTTGCATCCAGTTTTGCAATGTTTGCCGCCGGCCGTGCTTTCGAGCAACTGCGTAACTCCGTGGGCTACCCCCACTTGAATGTGAAGATTGGCGCAACCCACGGCGGTATCTCCGTCGGTGAAGACGGCGCATCCCACCAGTGCTGTGAGGACTTTGCCCTGATGCGTACCATCCCCGGTATGACCGTTATCTGCCCCGCAGATGACATCGAAGCCAAGGCTGCCGTGAAGGCCGCTTATGAGATGGAAGGCCCCGTTTACCTGCGTTTTGGCCGTCTGGCTGTGCCGGTATTCCACAACGAGGATTTCAAGTTTGAAATCGGCAAGGGCGAAGTGCTGAAGGAAGGCAAGGATGTTGCCATCATTGCCAACGGCCTGCTGGTTTACGAAGCAGTTTTGGCAGCAGAAGAACTGGCCAAGGACGGCATCGATGCCATGGTCATCAATATGGCTACCATTAAGCCTTTGGACGAAGAGTTGGTGATTGCCGCCGCTAAGAAGTGTGGCAAGGTCATCACCTGCGAAGAGCACTCTGTCATCGGTGGCTTGGGCGAGGCTGTGTGCGGTGTCCTGAGTGAAAAGTGCCCCACTCCCGTTCAGCGCATCGGCGTTAACGACGAGTTCGGTCACTCCGGTCCTGCCGTGGCTCTGCTGAAACAGTTTGGCCTCAGTGCCGAGCATATCGCAGAAGTTGCCAAGGACTTCTGCAAGTAAGATTTATTCCTAAGTTTTTTTAACCGGATGCGCTCTGCGCATCCGGTTTTTACATTTTATAGGTCAAAGTACCGCTTGGCGTTTTCAAAACTGATACCTTCAATAATTCCCTTTAGGGCAATCTCATTATTGGGGTATTCACCGTTTTCCACCCAAGTACCCACAAGGTTACACAGTATTCTGCGGAAATAATCGTGGCGGGCGTAACTGAGGAAGGAACGGGAGTCGGTGAGCATACCGATAAAGTTACCCAAAATACCCAAATTGGCAAGATTGGTCATCTGTTCTATCATTCCGGTTTTGTTATCGTTAAACCACCAAGCAGAGCCGTGCTGGATTTTACCGGGAATAGACGCATCTTGGAAACTGTTTGCCATGGTCACCAGTTGGGCGTTGTCCACGGGGTTGAGGGAATACAAAATGGTTTTGGGGCATTGCTCTGTGGCATCCAACTCGGAAAGGAACTGGAAAATCTTTTCCCCGCAAATGTTTTGGGCAATGGCATCAAATCCTGCATCTGCCCCCAATCGGGCAAACATTCTCTGGTTGGTGTTCCGTAGGCAGGAATAATGCAGTTGCATTGCGATGCCCAAGCGGTGATAGGTTTTGCCCACGCAGAGCATCAGGGTTGTCTGATAGCCCTCGATTTCTTCTTGGGTCAAAGTTTTGCCTGCCAAAGCCTTTTTGTAGGCTTTGTTCGCCTCGGTCATAGAAATCTTGCGGAAGGGGAACAACGCCTCGAAGCCGTGGTCGCTGGCGCGACAGCCGTGGGCGTGGAAATAGGCGATGCGGTCAATAAGGGCGGCGCAAACATCTTCCACCGTGGCAAGTTTTTCTTTTCCCACCGAAGAAGCCAGTCTTTGCATATATTCGGCAAAGCCTGCTTTGTGCAGGTTCATTGCCTTGTCCGGACGGAAAGAGGGACAGACCTTTACGGAAAAACTGTCATCCTCGGCAATCTTTTCGTGCCAAGTTAAATCGTCAATGGGGTCATCGGTGGTGCCGATAAAGGCAACGTTTGCCTTTTGGATGAGTCCGCGGGCGGTCATAGTCGGGTCTTCCTGCAACAGTTTGTTGCAGTGTTCCCATATCCACGGGGCGCTTTCTAAAGTTAAAGGCTCGGTAACACCAAAAAACTGTTGCAGTTCTAGGTGACACCAGTGGTACATCGGGTTGCCGATACATTTTTCCAGCGCTTCCACAAAGTGGATAAACCGCACATAGGCAGGTTGATTGCCGGTGACATAGTCTTCGGGGACACCGTTTGCCCGCATTAAACGCCATTTGTAATGGTCGCCGGCAAGGACACCCTTGTCATCCAAACCGCCCAGCCAAACCTCGGTGAGGTTTTGGAAGCGTCTGTCCTCGTAAATCTCTTTGGGGTTCAGATGGCAGTGGTAGTCCGCCAAAGGCTGGGGCTTGGCATAATCGTGATATAAATGCTTGGCGGTTTCTGTTTGCAACAGAAAATCCTGATCCATAAATGTTTTCATTTGTTAAGTCCTCCGTAATAATGAATGGGGGGATGAATATACCGTTCTTGGACGGTAGGTTCCGGTCGGGCATATACGCCGGATACAAGACCCAGCATGGCATACAAGGTGATAACGGATGAACCGCCGTAACTGACAAAGGGCAGGGTCAAGCCGATAACCGGCATTACACCAAGACACATACCCACATTGATAACCACTTGGAAAATCAGCGCAGAGGCAGCGCCAAAGCAGATAAGCCGTCGGAGCAAATCGTGGCTGCGAATGCCCACCCAAATACACCGAAAGATAATGGCGCTAAGCATAATCAGCACAAAGGCGCAACCTAAAAAGCCCAGTTCCTCGCCAATGGCGGCAAAGATATAGTCAGTGTGCTGGGCAAATAGCGCGCCGTAGGTTTGGGTACGGTTGCCGTTGAATAAGCCTTGTCCTTCCAAACTGCCGCCGGTGAGGGAACGCATAGCGCGGACAGAGTGGTACATAGCGCCGGTGCCATAGGGGTCCAAAGAAGGGTCAAATAACACGGCGATACGGTTTTGCTGATAGGGATCAAGAAAGAAGTTGTAGATGAGCGGCGCCAGCAACGCAATACCACCGCCTGCCACCAAGAACCAAAACAGACTCACACCGCCGGTAAAGGTCATTCCCACGAAAATAAACGCAAAAATCAGGGAAACGCCCACGTCGCCGGAGATGAGGATGTTCAGACCCATCAATAAAATCAGGTGAAAAGCCATATGCACCACAGAGGGCACAGAGGAAAGCCGGTTTTGGTGGGAAGCCATTACCGATGCCATAATCAGCACATAGGTGATTTTACAAATTTCTGCAGGCTGAATATCCACCGGCAAAAACGGAAAGTCCAGCCAACTGCGGTTACCGGAACCGTTATCCGTGCCAAAGGGGATGAGCAAAAGTAGCAGGAAGGCATTAAAGACAACTAGCCCGCCTCGATACTCCGACAGCGTTTCTGCGTCAATGGATGAAATCAATACATAAAGGAAAATACCGGCAAAGGCGGCAAGTAATTGGATAAGCACAAACCGAAGAGCGCCGGACTCACTGGCGTTGGTGGTGCTGGCAATCATCAAGCAGCCAAAGGCGGTGGTCACGACGCACAACAAAAGCAGAACCAAGTCGCCTTTGTGAAAGGCATCCAACATTTTATGAAAGAAACGAGTGAGAAGCCCTTTCCAAGTTGTCATATTGCCACCCCTTTCGGTAAATAATGATAAAAGCATAACTTCTCTTAAGGTTCTATTATAACAATTTTTTGTCCAGATGTAAACAGGAATCCCCCCAGAAATAATTGTAAACTTTTTTCTTCGACCCTTGCTTTTTTGGGCTGTTACCGATAAAATAGTAAACTAGAGAAGTTTGTGTTGAAAGGAAGAGATGTTATGCTCAAAACCCTAGCCGGACGCATCCGGGAATATACACTATCGGCAAGTTTAAGTCCGGTGTGTATGATTGGGGAAGTATATATGGAAGTGCGCATTCCCGGCATTATCGCAAAAATCGTGGATAACGGCATCCACGCCGGAGATATGGGGGTTGTGTACTATCAGGGGCTTTTGCTGGTGCTGACGGCGCTGTGCAGTTTGATTTTCGGCGTTGCCTCTGCGGTGGCGGCTTCCTATGCGGCTACCGGATTTGCCCGCAATTTGCGCCACGATATGTTCTATCGGGTGCAGACCTTTGACTTTGGCAATATTGATAAGTTTTCCACTTCCAGTATCGTCACCCGCCTGACATCGGATATTGCCAATATTCAGATGTGCTTCCAAATGCTCATTCGTATGGCGGTGCGCTGTCCGGTGATGATTGTTCTGGCAAGTATCAATGTGCTGAAACTCAGCCCCAAGTTGGCGCTGGTGTATTTAATTTCTCTGCCTCTTTTGGCGGTAGCCTTGTTTGTACTGATTAAGTTGGTGCATCCCATTTTCACCCGGGTGTTCAAGACTTATGACAAACTGAACAATGTGGTGCAGGAAAATGTCCACGGTATGCGGGTGGTAAAATCCTTTGTCCGAGAGGATAAGGAAGACGAGAAATTTACCGCTATTTCCGGTGAAATCCATAAGGATTTCATTAAGGCAGAGCGGATTATGGCGTTCAACAACCCCTTTATGCAACTGGCGGTGTACGGCAGCATTTTGGCGATTTCCTTTATCGGTGCAACCATGATTGTGCAAAGCGGAAATACCACATTTACTACCGGCAACCTGACTTCTATGTTTACCTATACCACCCAGATTTTAATGGGTCTTATGATGCTGTCTATGGTGTTCGTGATGCTGACTATGTCCCGGGCGCCGGTGGAGCGTTGCTGTGAAATTTTGAAGGAAAGCCCCCAATTGCACAATCCGGAAAATCCCGTTATGGAAGTGAAAAACGGGGATATTGACTTTACGGATGTGAGTTTCCGCTATTCCGAGAAGGCGGACAAAAACGCGCTGGACAATGTGAATGTCCACATTTCTGCCGGACAGACTGTGGGTGTTTTGGGCGGTACGGGCTCTAGTAAAACCACCTTAGTTCAACTCATTCCCCGCCTTTATGATGTGTGCGCCGGCAGTGTGCAAGTGGGCGGTGTGGATGTCAGAGATTATGACATCAAGGCACTGCGTGACCAAGTGGCGGTGGTTTTGCAAAAGAATGTGCTGTTTTCCGGCACAATTAAAGATAATTTGCGGTGGGGTAATCCCGATGCCACCGACGAAGAAATGGAACACGCCTGCCGATTGTCCTGCGCCCACGATTTTATTCAAGGTTTCCCCGATGGCTATGATACCCAAATTGCCCAAGGGGGCACCAATGTTTCCGGCGGTCAGAAACAACGGCTTTGTATCGCCCGGGCACTACTGAAAAAGCCGAAAATTTTGATTTTGGACGATTCCACCTCTGCGGTGGATACCCATACCGACGCCATGATTCGCAAGGCGTTTGCAGAAGAAATTCCCAACACCACCAAGTTGATTATTGCTCAGCGTGTATCTTCCGTGCAAGACGCCGACTTGATTTTGATGATGGACGGCGGACAAATTGTTGCCCAAGGCAACCACGAAACCCTGCTGAAAACCTCTCAAATTTATCGGGAAGTATACCAGTCCCAAGTCAAAGGGGGTGAGGAATAATGCCTCCCGTAAAAATGCGTGGGGACGGCCGTAAGGCGAAGAACCCCAAACAGACATTTGCCCGACTTTTGGGCTATGTGAAGCCCTATCGGGGCAGATTGATTGCCATGGTGGTCTGCATTATTCTGACCACTTTGGCGCAGGTTGCCAGCAACGGTTCGCTGAGTATTCTCATTGATGATTATATTAAGCCCATGTTGGGACAGAATGTGCCTGACTTTACACCTTTGATCCGTTTCCTTTTTGTGATGGCGGGAATTTATCTGCTGGGTATGCTTTCCTCTTTCCTACAGCAGTGGATTATGGTGCCGGTGGGGCAGGGTATTCAGAAAAACATCCGCGATACCATGTTTACCCATATGCAACGCTTGCCCATTCGGTATTTTGATACCCACCCTGCCGGCGATATTATGAGCCGTTACACCAGCGATATTGATACCCTTCGCCAAATGATTTCCCAAGCCATTCCCCAGTGCATCACCTCGGCAATTACCATTGTGGTGGTGTTTTTCACAATGCTCTTTACTTCGCCCATTTTGACCGGTGTGGTCATTGTGACGCTGTTTGGTGTGCTGTATATTACCAAAACCGTGGCAACCAAATCCGCCAAGTTCTTCGTTGGTCAGCAACGCACCCTAGGCGCGGTGAACGGCTATGTGGAAGAGATGATTAACGGTCAGCGGGTGGTGAAGGTCTTCACCCATGAGGAAGTGTGCAAGGAAGAGTTTGACAAACTCAATGAAGAGTTGCGTAATAACGCCTTCCAAGCCGGTGCATTTTCCAATATGATGGGTCCGGTGAACAATAACCTGAGTTATTTCCAATATGCCATTTTGGCAATTGTGGGCGGTATTTTGGTCATTGCATCGGAGGGCGCTCTGCTTACCACCGGCGCGCTAGTTTCCTTCTTGCTGTATTCTCGCACCTTCAACCAGCCCATCGGTCATGTTTCTCAGCAGATTAACGCCATCGTGATGGCGCTGGCCGGCGCAGAGCGAATTTTCGAACTGCTGGACGAGGAAGAGGAAGTCGACGAAGGCTATGTGACCTTGGTCAATGCCAAAATTGACGAAGCGGGCAATATCACCGAATGTGCAGAGCATACCGGCCATTGGGCTTGGAAGCACCCCCATCAGGCAGATGGTACGGTGACATACACCGAGTTAAAGGGCGATATTACCATGTTTAATGTGGACTTCGGTTATGTGCCGGAAAAAACAGTGTTACACGATGTGACCTTGTATGCAAACCCCGGTCAGAAAATAGCCTTTGTAGGCGCTACCGGCGCAGGCAAAACGACCATTACCAACCTCATCAACCGGTTTTATGATATTGCCGACGGCAAAATCCGCTATGATAATATCAATATCAATAAGATTAAAAAGCCGGATTTGCGTCGGTCTTTGGGCGTGGTGTTACAGGAAACCAATTTGTTTACCGGAACGGTGATGGAAAATATCCGTTACGGCAAACTGGACGCCACTGACAAGGAATGTATGCAGGCGGCAAAACTGGCAAATGCCCACGATTTTATTACCCGTTTGCCCCAAGGATATCAAACGGAATTGACCGGAAACGGCGCAAGCCTGTCCCAAGGTCAACGCCAACTCATTGCCATAGCCCGGGCGGCGGTGGCAGACCCGCCGGTAATGATTTTGGACGAGGCAACTTCGTCCATCGATACCCGTACCGAAGCCTTGGTGCAAAAGGGTATGGACGCTTTGATGAAGGACAGAACCACCTTTGTGATTGCCCACCGATTGAGCACGGTTCGCAATTCCGATTGCATTATGGTCTTAGACCAAGGACGGATCATTGAACGGGGCACCCATGAGGATTTGGTTGCCCAGAAGGGCACTTACTATCAACTCTATACCGGTGTTTTCGAATTGGAATAAAGAAGAACGGCAAGTGCAGTTCGCACTTGCCGTTCTTTTGCGTTTTCTTAGGCTTCGTAGATTGCTTTGCAAGCTAGTAAGGTCATATAGCAGTCATATTTGGAAACGATTTCCATGGGGGCGTGCATACTCAAAACAGGCACACCTGCATCCACAGTGACGATGTTCCGATTTGCCATATAAGCCGCTACGGTACCGCCGCCGCCTTGGTCAACCTTGCCCATTGTGGCGGTCTGCCACTGAACCTTGGCATCTTCAAAAATCTTTCGCACATGGTACATGGCCTCAGCAGAAGCATCGGAAGCACCGCTCTTGCCACGAGCGCCGGTGTACTTGGCAATGGCAATGCCATAGTTGAGCATACTGTTATTCCGACGGTCGCAGGTTTCTGCGAAGTTGGGGTCGTAGGCATTGGTCACATCTGCAGACAAGCAGAAGGAATTTTCATAGCAACGGTTTAGGTTTGCACCGGTAGCGTCGCACAAGTCCTGCATAAAGGTGTCAAATGCCTGACTTTGCATACCGGAAACGCCAACAGAGCCAATTTCTTCCTTGTCAGCCAAAATGCACACGGCGGTGTGCTTAGGGGTAGAAAGAGAAAACAAGGACTCAATCTGCGCGTAAGCGCAAACACGGTCGTCGTGACCGTAAGCACCCAAGAGGCTTCTGTCCAAACCAACCTCCCGGCACTTGCCGGCAGGCACAATGGTCAGTTCTGCAGAGTGGAAGTCTGCTTCTACCAAACCGTATTTCTCGTTGAGAAGTTTCATAATATGCAGTTTGACCAAGTCTGCGCCTTCTCCCTGCAAAGGCTCTGTGCCTAAAATCACATTGAGTTGCTCGGCAACAATGCCCTCAGCCAAGGTCTTTTTCATTTGGTCACCGGAGAGGTGAATCAGCAAATCGGAAACCACCAAAACGGGGTCGTTGTCGTCTTCACCGATGGTCACGGTAACGGTAGTGCCGTCAGATTTGCACACAACACCGTGGAGGGCCAGCGCCACGGTGGGCCACTGGTACTTCTTGATACCGCCATAGTAGTGGGTCTTGAAATAGGCGATTTCGCTGTCTTCGTACAAAGGATTGGGTTTCAAGTCCATACGGGGGGAGTCGGTATGGGCGGCGCAGATGTTTGCGCCCTCGTTCATAGATGCCTCACCGATCACCGCCAGCAGAATGCTCTTGCCCCGATTGTTTTTATAAACACGGTCACCGGCCTGCAATTTCATACCGGGGACGAGGGCCTTAAAACCATTTTGCTCGGCAAAAGCCACGGTCCAAGTGGTGGCTTCCCGCTCGGTTTTGCAGGCATCCATAAAAGCGGTATACCGCTTGCAGTAGTCGTTCATTTCCCGACGCTGGGCATCGGTTAGATTTACATAACCATTCTTTGGCGCATCCAACAGTGTGTTGCGTAATTCTTCGTTTGTCATTCTATTTTCTCCTTTCCGGATGATTTACATTGTTATTATAGCCAGATTCTGCAAAAAGGCAAGGCATTTCTCCCGAAATGCTTCGCCTGTGCCGTCGTTAACTAGGGTGTAATCACAACGGGCGGAAAATTCCCCATCGGTAGGTTGGGCAGAAATGCGGGAATGGGCATAATCCCGCCCGATTCCGTCCCGGGCCATCAGCCGGTTTATCCGCGCTTCTGTGGGGGCGGTAACCGCTACGGTTAGTTTACATAACTTATTAAGTCCGCTTTCAAACAGACCAATGGCATCGATGGCAGTCAGGTGTTCTGCCGATGTCAGTTGGGCAACCACCGCCTCATACACCCTTTGGTGGGTGATGCGGTTGAGATCTTGCAAACTGACGGGGTCGGAAAACACAAGATTTCCCAATTTCTTTCGTTGCAGTACGCCGTTTTCCACCACTGTGGGGAAACGATTTTCGATATTTTCCAGCAACACCTTGTCGGTTTTCAAAAGTTTGTGGTACAGCCGGTCGCAATCAATCACTTTTCCCCCGTGTTCTTCTATTAGGGACAGCAGAGTGGTTTTTCCGCACCCCGTACCGCCGGTAATGCCGATAATCATACCTCTGCCTCCGTGTCGATAATTTGGAAGGCGGCGGCTTTTTTTAGCCGGTTTTGCACCGCATAGGCGATACCGCCACCTACGGGACAGCGGGCGTAGACTTTATGCACGGCGGGGTCATCCAATTGGCGCAACGCATCAAAAAGTCCTGCCGAAAGGGTGGACACATCCGCTTCTTTTCCGTAAGAAAGGGGATTGCATGTGGCATATAAGGGAAGTTCTTCTTCAAAGCAAAGCACTCGGTCACCTGCGGAAAAATGGCTACGGATATAGGTGGCGGCCTTTTCTCGGTTTCCGGACACAATCACAACCTGACACTGGGGTGCATAATGCCGATACTTCATACCCGGCGCTTTTACCACCGCATCCTTGTCTATCTGGGCGGTGACGGCTTTGTCTACAATCAGTTCCCCCAAAACTTCTCGTAGTTGTTCCGGCGTAATGCCACCGGGGCGGAGTAGGCGGGGGGTATCTTCCGTCAAATCCACGATGGTGGATTCCACACCCACCCGACAAGCGCCACCGTCCACAATCAGGGGAATTTTTCCTGCGTGGTCGGAATATACGTGCTGGGCGGTGGTGGTAGAGGGTTTGCCGGAAATGTTCGCCGAAGGCGCGGCAATGGGCACGCCGGAAAGGGCGATAATTTGGCGGGTAATGTCACTGTCCGGACACCGGACGGCCACCGTGGGCAGACCTGCGGTGGTGCATTTGGGCACACAAGGCTTGGCGGGCAGAACCATGGTCAGCGGTCCGGGCCAAAACTTTTCCGCCAAAACATAGGCGCTTTTAGGAATGCTGTGACATAAGTTTTCCAATTCCTTGGGGTGGGCAATATGCAAAATCAGGGGGTTGTCTTGGGGGCGGCCCTTGACTGCAAATATTTTTGCCACGGCATCGGGATTTAATCCGTCAGCACCCAAACCGTATACGGTTTCCGTGGGCAGGGCAACCAAGTCCCCGCTTTTGATAATCTCTGCGGCGACAGCCCCGCAATTTTCTGCAGTGGCAGATAAAACATTTGTTTCCATCGGGCACCTCCTTCTGTGATTTTCCTTACTTCATTATATCACCTTGGTCAAGTCCCCCAATATAAAAGGGGGGCCTGTTGCATCATTTTTGCAACAGGCCCTTTGAAAATGATTGGATTAAGCAGTGGGCTGATTTGCCGCTTCGATAATCTGAACGAACTTCTCGGGAACCAAAGAAGCGCCGCCGATCAAACCGCCGTCGATGTCGGGCTGAGCCAACAGTTCGAAAGCGTTCTTCTCGTTCATACTGCCACCGTACAGAATGGAAATGGCGCGGGCATTCTTGGAAGCGTACAGTTTACGAACCACGGTACGGATGCTTTCGCAAACTTCCTGAGCCTGCTCGGGGGTAGCGGTCAGGCCGGTGCCGATAGCCCAAATGGGTTCGTAAGCGATAACGACCTTGCGAATCTTCCCTTCGGGCACATTCTGCAGGCCCAACTTTATCTGCATAGCAATATGCTCTGCGGTCACACCGCTCTGGCGCTGTTCCAAACTTTCGCCACAGCACATAATGGGGGTCAAACCGGCTTCCAATGCAGCCAAAACCTTAGCATTGACATCGGCATCGGTTTCGCCCATAGCACGGCGCTCAGAGTGGCCGATGATAACATACTTACAACCGGCATCTACCAGCATATTGGTAGCGATTTCACCGGTATAAGCACCGGAAGCGTTGGCGTTGCAGTTTTCAGCGCCGATACCTACGCGGGTCTCCCGCATAGCGCGAACAGCGGCGGGGATGCAAACGGCGGGAACGCACAATGCGATGTCGCACCAACGGCCCTTAGGCAGGATGCCCTTAAACTGTTGCATAAATTCCTTGGTTTCGGAAGGGGTTTTGTTCATCTTCCAGTTGCCGGCAATGACGGTCTTACGATATTTTCTATTCATTTTTTCAATCTCTCCTATATGTTCATCGCATAGCGATGTAAGTTTACAAAATTATGGGGGGGCGAAATTCGCCCCCCATAAAAGTTGACGAAATTATTTATCCTGCAAGCAGGCGATACCGGGCAATTCCAAGCCTTCCAAGAATTCCAAGGAAGCGCCACCGCCGGTGGAAATGTGGGTAATTTGAGAAGCAAAGCCCAACTGCTCGCAAGCAGCCGCACTGTCGCCACCGCCGACGATGGTCACAGCGTCGCTGTCAGCCAAAGCCTGAGCAACAGCGATGGTGCCCTTTGCCAAAGTGGGGTTCTCGAACACGCCCATAGGTCCGTTCCAAACAACGGTCTTTGCGCTCTTTGCAGCAGCGGCAAACTCAGCGCAAGCCTTGGGGCCGATGTCCAGACCCATCTGGTCAGCGGGAATTGCGGTGCAATCCACATAGTCTACGGGGATTTCTGCGTCAATGGGGTTGGGGAAGGAAGCAGACACAGCGGTGTCCACGGGCAACAGAAGGTTGACGCCCTTTTCCTTTGCCTTTGCCATCATTTCCTTACAGTAGTCCAACTTCTCGTTGTCCACTAAGGACTTACCAACGGTGTAACCCTGAGCGGCCAAGAAGGTATAAGCCATACCGCCGCCAATAATCAAGGTGTCCACTTTTTCCAAAAGATTGTTGATAACATTGAGTTTATCGGAAACCTTAGCGCCGCCCAAGATTGCCACGAAGGGACGCTCGGGGTTTGCCAAAGCCTTACCCATAATGGAAACTTCCTTCTGTACCAAGTAACCAGAAACAGCAGGCAGATAGTCAGCCACGCCGGCGGTGGAGGAGTGAGCGCGGTGGGCAGTGCCGAAAGCATCGTTGACAAAGATGTCAGCCAAGTCAGCCAAAGCCTTGCTCAGTTCGGGGTCGTTCTTAGTCTCGCCCTTAATGTAACGGGTGTTTTCCAACAGCATCACATCGCCGTCTTTCAAAGCGGCGGCCTTAGCCTTGGAATCTTCGCCGGCAACATCGGAAGCCATCACAACTTCCTTGCCCAGCAGTTCGGAAATCCGCTCAGCCACAATCTTCAGGCTCAGTTCGGGCTTCCACTCGCCCTTGGGCTTACCCATATGAGAGCAGAGAATAACCTTAGCGCCCTTGTTGACCAAATATTCAATGGTGGGCATTGCAGCAACGATACGCTTGTCGGATGTGATTTTGCCATCCTTGGTGGGAACATTGAAATCGCAACGGCACAAAACGCGCTTGCCGGCTACTTCAATATCTTCAATAGACTTTTTGTTGTAGTTCATTATGTGTTTCCTCCATAAGTTAATTTCGCATTTTTCCAAAATCCTGCAGTTTGGGGAAGTCCAACTGGCGCAGGGCTTCATACACTGCAATTGCCACCGAGTTACTCAGGTTCAAACTTCTGGCAACCTCCCGCATAGGCAGGCGGATGCATTTTTCACGGTGTTGTTCCAAAAAGTCCTCAGGCAGACCTTTTGTCTCCTTGCCGAAGAATAGGAAGCAACCGTCTTGGAAATTGGCCTCTGTGTAACATCGGGGGGCTTTTGTGGAAAGACACCACATCTGCTTGACATCGTTTTTGCTAAAGAAATCCGCTAGGTTTTCGTACTCAAAGACTTCCAGCAAATGCCAGTAATCCAAGCCGGCCCGCTTGACGGCTTTTTCGGAAATGTCAAAGCCCAGCGGGTGGATCAAATGCAGTCTTGCACCGGTGGCGGCGCAAGTACGGGCGATGTTGCCACAGTTCTGCGGAATTTCCGGCTCTACCAAAACAATATTCAGCATGGAAGCGCCTCACCCCTAAAAATTATTTGCTTTCTTATTGTAGTCTAAAACGGCAGTAAAATCAATCTAAATTTCACATAATTTTTCATTTTTGCATAGAATTCACATAAAATAAGAAGAAAAATTTCGGTTTTTGTGGAATTTAGTAATCATACCTTGGAAAAATCACAATTTCCATACAGTAATCATTGACTTTTTCCGTACTTTGTGAGAAAATAAGGCGATTAATAATAGTAAGGGGATAGGTGAAATGTTCCAATCCAGAACCAATACCTGCGGCGAGTTACGGCTTTGCGATGCAGGAAAAAAAGTGACCATTGCCGGTTGGCTGGAAAATGTCCGTGAGGTGGGTGCAAACTTTGCATTTTTAGTACTTCGGGACTATTACGGCACAACACAAGTCGTGGTGGAAACAGAAGAAATGATGCAGATTGTTAAGGGTATCAACAAGGAGACCACCATTCAGGTCACCGGTACTGTGCGGGAGCGGGAGAGCAAAAACCCCAAGCAACCCACCGGTGAAATTGAGGTCGTGCCTGCCCAAATTAAGATTTTGGGTAAGTGCCGTCACAATCAGTTGCCCTTTGAAATCAATAAGAGCAAGGAAGCCGATGAGAATACCCGTCTGAAGTACCGGTATTTGGACTTGCGCAATCCGGAAGTGAAGAAGAACATCATTCTGCGTTGCCGTGTGGTTGCCGCAATCCGTGCCGCGATGACCCAAAAGGGCTTCTTGGAGATTACCACGCCGATTTTGACCGCATCTTCTCCTGAGGGCGCCCGTGACTATTTGGTTCCCGCCCGTAATCACCCCGGTAAGTTCTATGCGTTGCCCCAAGCGCCTCAGCAGTTTAAGCAACTTTTGATGACTTCCGGTTTTGACCGTTATTTCCAAATTGCCCCTTGTTTCCGTGATGAGGATGCCCGTGCAGACCGTACTCCCGGCGAGTTCTACCAAATGGATATGGAAATGGCATTTGCCTCTCAGGACGATGTTTTGGAGACTTTGGAAGATGTGCTGTTGCCGATTTTCGACCAGTTCGGCAAGTACCAGAGAATTTCCCAAGCACCCTTTAGAAGAATTCCTTTCAATGAGGCTATGGAGCGTTACGGCTCGGATAAGCCGGACCTGCGTGTGGATTTGGAAATTCAGGACATTACCGAGGCTGTTGCCGGCACCGAGTTTGCCCCCTTCCAAAATGCCGTTGTCAAGGCTGTGGCGGTGGACAATTTCAGCGAGGGTCGTAAGTGGATTGATAAACTGCTTGTGGATGTGGAAGTGCAGACCGGCAATAAGGCTTGTTGGTTCAAGGTAGACGAAAACGGGGAACTCACCGGCGGCGTTTCCAAGTTCCTTGTGGAACAGAAAGATGCGCTGACCGCAAAACTCGGCTTGAAGCCCGGTAGTTTTGTATGTATGGCGGCGGGTAAGAAGTTGGCGGCGCAGAAAACCGCAGGCGTTATCCGCAATATGATGGGTAAGCGTATCCCTGGTCACTTTGACGAGGAACAGTACGCAATGTGCTGGATTGTGGACTTCCCCATGTACGAGATGGGCGAAGAATCCGGCGAATTGGAATTCTGCCACAATCCCTTTTCTATGCCTCAGGGCGGTATGCAGACTTTGCTGGATGCTGAGGGCGATACCGAAAAGTTGTTGGCAATTAACGCTGATCAGTATGACTTGGTAGTCAATGGCTATGAGTCCGCTTCCGGTGCAGTTCGTAACCACGATCCTGAGATTATGGTCAAGGCCTTCCAAATGGTTGGATTAGGCGAAGAAGATGTGAAGGCCAAGTTCCCGGCTATGTACAATGCCTTTACTTATGGCGCACCTCCCCACGCAGGCGCCGCCCCCGGTATTGACCGCTTGGTGATGCTATTGTGCGGTGAGGAGAGTATCCGGGAGGTTATCACTTTCCCTATGAACAAGACCGCGCAGGACTTGATGATGGACGCCCCCACCACCGTTTCTCAGAAACAGTTGGACGATGTGCATATCCTCATCAACGAAAGCCACCTAAACTAAAAAGGGCTGTTAAAAAGCACAGAGCGCATAAAACAGAACAAACACATAGAAAGATGTTGTCTTTGCGAGGCTTGCAACGCAAGCCGTAGCAACCCGTTCTACTTGTGCTATGTAGTAGTGAGGCAAAATTAAAATTTTGCACGATTTAACTGTTTTATGCTTTGAACAAACTCCACCGCTTGGCGTACCTGTGTACGCCGTCGGGCACGCCCCTGCAAGGCATTTCCTTGCAGGGGTTCAGTTTGTTCAATCTGTACTCTTTTTCACCCCTTTTTGCCTTTGAGAAATGCGGTGCAAAAGCAAAAGATCCTTCGCTTCGCTCAGGATGACAAACGGATATCGGTTGACAAGTTTCTGTTTTTTCGGTATAGTACACATACCGACAGAAAAAGAGGAAACGCGATGAAAGAGAAACTAAAAAAGGTTTTGCAGTTTTTGCTCAACCCCAGACTTTTGGTATGCGTGGCGGTGGCTTGGATGATTACCAATGGATGGTCGTATGTGATGTTTGCCTTTGGTACATATTTTGAAATCGGCTGGATGATTGCCGTATCTTCCGCTTATTTGGCATTTTTGTGGTTGCCGGTTTCTCCTGAAAAACTGCTGACATTTACCATCGCCATAGCCTTGTTGCGGTTTTTGTTTCCCGAGGACGAAAAGACTTTGGCGGTGCTTCGCAATATGTATCAAAAAACAAAAGACACCATTAAACGCAGAAAAGACAAGAAAAAAGAGGATGCCTAAGCATCCTCTTTTTTGTTACTCGATACGGATTTTCATAAACAGTTCTTCCACAAAGCGGGTGATATCTTCCGGCAGGTACGCATAACTCGTACCGTTTTTCAGGATTTCTTCCGGAGGATAGACAATGGGGTTTTCTGCCAATTCCGGATCCATAAATTCCTTTGCGCCCTCAATGGGGGAACCGTAGTAGATATAGTCCATATTAGCACCGGAAATTTCCGGCTCGGACAAGAAGTTGATAAACAGTTCCGCTTCTCCCTTATTTTCAGCACAACTGGGGATGCACATTGCATCAATGAACAGATTGAAGCCTTCGTTTTCCGGCAAATAGAAAGATAAATTCTCGTTGTTTTCCATCATCATCATACAATCGCCGGCATAGTAGGGGGCAATCCACGCATTTTCGCCTTCCATGGCCGCGAAAACTTGGTCCATCACATACTGCCGTACCACGGGACTTTGCGCTGCCAGTTCATCTGCGCATTTTTGCAGTTCCGCCTTATCCGTGGTGTTGACATCGATTCCCAATTTATACTGGGCAATACCAAAAGCGTCCCGAGAGTTATCAAACATCAGGATTTTCTTCTCATACTTCTTGTTCCAAAGCAAATCCCAGCCGGTAACATCCGCTTCGTCTACAAATTTGGTGTTGTAAAGGATACCCACTGTGCCCCAAGTGTAGGGAACAGAATACTTGTTCTCAGGATCGTATGCGGTGTTTTTGAAATTATCCTGCACAAGGCTATAGTTGGGAATGTTGTCAAAATCCAATTCCAACAACATATCTTCTTTGATCATACGGGCGATCATATAGTCCGAGGGGATAATCACATCCACGGTTAGTCCGCCACCGGAGAGTTTGGAATATAGGGCTTCGTTGGAGTCATAGGTGGTGTAATTGACCTTGATGTGGGGGTATTTCTCTTCAAAAGCCTTAATAATATCCATTGTGCCGTCAGAACCGTCGGCAATGTTCATACCCCAGTTCATCACATTTAGAGTGACCTGCTGATTGTGGTTGCTGAGCGCAAACCAAACACAGCCGAAGATCACAACCAAAATGCACACAGCGGCGCAGACTCTGCGGAAAATTTTCACCGCCGGTTTTTGCGCCTTCACATAAGCCTCTTCCTTTTTCTTTTCTCCTCGAATTTGCAGGATGTTCATGGTGACCATCAGCACAAAAATCAAGGCGAATAAGAGGGTAAACATAGCGTACACCTTGGGGTGGATGGGCTTTTTGGTGTAGGAATAAATTTCAATGGGTAAGGTGATAAAACCGGAACCGGTGACGAAATAACTAATGACGAAATCGTCCAAACTCATAGTAAACGCCATAATGGCGCCGGACACAATGCCGGGCATAATTTCGTGCAAGGTCACCTTAAAGAAGGACTGTATCGGCGTACAGCCTAAATCCATAGCCGCATCGGTGAGGGCGGGATTCATTTGTTGCAGTTTGGGCATTACATTTAGAATGATATAGGGCAAACCAAATGTGATGTGGGCAATCAGCAGTGTCCCAAAATTCAGACTTTCCTTTTGGCCCAGCAGATTACTGCCCAAAAACACGAACAGCAGGGAAAGGGAAATACCGGTAACAATATCCGGATTGGTCATAGGGATGTTGGTCAGCCCCATAACAACCTTCCGCATTTTCGGCTTCAACGAATGGATACCCACGGCGGCGAATGTGCCAAATGCGGTGGAAATGGCGGTGGACAACACGGAAATCAGCAGAGAGTTGCCCAAAAGCGCCAATAAATCTTTGTCCTTAAACAGTTCTACATACTGGTTTAGGGTAAAGCCTTCAAAAATCGACAAATTCTTGCCGGTATTAAAGGAGGCCACCACCAGTACAGCCATGGGAATATAGAGAAAAATAAAGATGAGGACGGTTAAAATGCGGTTTGTCTTTTTCATACCACCACACCGCCTTCCTCGTCACCGCCGAAACGGTTCATAAGACCGGTGCAAACCAGTACCAACAGCATCAGCACCAAAGACAGCGCCGCGCCTAAGTTGGGGTTGTTGGCAGACTTGAATTGCCGTTCAATTACGTCACCGATGAGCATGGTTTCCGTACCGCCCAACTTTTGGGAGATATAGAAGGTGGAAACCGCAGGGACAAAGACCATAGTCATTCCCGACAAAATGCCCGGGGTAGAAAGAGGTAAAACCACACGGGTAAACACTTGTCTGCCGTTACAGCCCAAATCTTCTGCTGCCTCAATAAGCCGGTTGTCAATTTTTACGATAATGGCGTAAAGAGGTAAAATCATATAGGGCAGGTAGTTATACACCATACCCAAAATCACCGCGCTGGATGTGCCAATCATTTCAAAAGCCGGCAGACCGATTTTCGTGAGCATGGAGTTAATAATGCCGTTGGTTTCCAAAATGCCAACCCAAGCCAGCGTCCGAAGCAAAAAACTCATACACATGGGAAGCATGGTCAGCATATACAGAATTTTTTGGGTCAGGGGACTGCGGTGGGCAATATAATATGCCACGGGATAGCCCAACAGCAGGCAGATAAAGGCAGAAATCAAGGCGTAACCTGCGGAAATACCCAAGGTAGGCAGGTACAGACTTAAATTCTGCAAATTTTGCAAGGTAAATGCGCCGGTATCCGGATCGGTCAGCGCATAGTAAGCCACTACACCCAAAGGAATTAGGGTGAAAATCACCATAAACAGGATGTAAGGGCCGCTGAGCAGGAGGGACTTATTTTTCTTCATCGTCGGCATCCTCCACCAGTTCGTCGTACTCGGCAGAGTAGGAACTGTAGTCACCAAACATACCAGAATACTCACTTTTGTGCATCACGTGAATATCTTCCGGGTTCAGCCGAATGCCAACCTGCGTGCCTTCTGCCTGATAGTCGGTGGTCTGAATGAGCCACTTGAAGCCCTTGAAATCCACGATAATATCGTAGTTCAGACCCTTGAAGGTCACACTGGTAACTGTGCCGGTGAGGTGCCCTTCTTCCACGGGCACAAAGTCAATGTCCTCGGGACGGATAACCACATCCACGGGCTCGTTGGGGGCAAAGCCGGCGTCCAGACATTTGAAGGTGCGTCCGAAGAACTTCACCTTGTAGTCTGCCAGCATTGTGCCGTCGAGAATGTTACTCTCACCGATGAAATCCGCCACAAAGGCGTTTTTCGGTTCATTATAGATATCCTCAGGTCTGCCGATTTGTTGAATGCGACCTTTGTCCATAACCACCATGGTATCCGACATAGAAAGGGCTTCTTCTTGGTCGTGGGTGACATAGATAAAGGTGATGCCCATAGCCTGCTGAATGCGTTTGAGTTCGTTTTGCATATCCTTACGCAGACGCAAATCCAGCGCCGCCAAAGGTTCGTCCAAAAGCAAAACCTTGGGGCGGTTGACAAGGGCCCGGGCGATGGCAACACGCTGTTGCTGACCGCCGGAAAGAGAGTCGATCCGTCGGTGTTCATAGCCTTTTAGACCCACGATGCCCAGCATTTCTTGGACGCGTTCGTGGATCTCAGACTTGGACAGTTTTGCAACCTTCAAGCCGAAAGCAATGTTGTCATACACATTCAAATGGGGGAACAGCGCATAGCGTTGGAAAACGGTGTTGATCTGCCGTTCATAGGCAGGTACATCGTTGATGCGCTTTCCGTCAAAAGTTACCGTGCCGGAAGTGGGGTTTAGAAAACCGCCGATAATCCGCAAGGTAGTGGTTTTGCCGCAGCCGGAAGGACCTAGCAGTGTGAGGAATTCGTGATCATTAAAGTAGAGATTGATACCATCAAGTATCCGCTCCCCGTCGAACTCCATAACAAGGTCTTGGAGTCTGATGAGTTCTTTGGACATTATCCTCCCCCGTTCTTTTATATAATTTTTGTCACATTATGACATAATAAGATATACTGCAAAAACCCACATTTGTCAATGAAATTTTTGGTGTCTTTGTTCCCTCTGCTCAAAGCCTTCCCCTTGAGGGGAAGGGGGACCGCTTGCGGTGGATGAGGTGGGGAGAATTGAGCGTTCCGCGGGACGTGAAACCCGTCCCCTACGATACCGCTCAGAATGGCACGAAAAAACGGTTGTCATTGCGAGCGAAGCGTGGCAATCCGTTGTCAACTTGAGAATTGACAATTTTTCCTTATGGGAGTAAAATGATTAGTATATGAAACAAAAAGGAGGGGTTATCCATGGATGCTGGAGGTAGTGGCAATATACCGGGTCGAAGTAGTATGCGGTATCTATGGAGATACTGCGCCTAAAGACCGGTGTTTTGCCTTCTTGACCATAAAATAAGAAGGAGGAAACACTGTGACAGAACGTTTCGAAATTGTAGAAAAAACCATTCTTCAAATGTTGGAAAATAAAAAGTATACGGCGCTGCGGGATGTGCTGAGCACAATGAATCCTGCGGATATTGCGGAGATTTTTACCGAGTTGGAACCTCGGGAAATTCCCTTGCTGTTCCGGTTGCTGCCGAAGGAAATGGCAGCGGATGCTTTTTCGGAAATGGAAGTGGAGGCACAAGAGGTGCTGATACAAGGCTTTTCCGATAATGAACTGAAGATTTTGTTGGATGAATTGTATGCTGACGATGCGGCAGAATTGGTGGAAGAGATGCCTGCCAATGTGGTTAAGCGTATTTTGCGTCAGGCTACTCCTCAAATGCGTCAGGCAATCAACCAAATTTTGCGTTACCCCGAAAATTCCGCGGGGTCGCTGATGACCACGGAATATGTGACATTGCGCCCCCAAATGACGGTGGAAGAGAGCATTTTGCGCATTCGTCGGCAAGGCTTTGATAAAGAGACTATTTACACTTGTTATGTAACCCAAGGCAAAAAACTTTTGGGATTGGTAACGGTAAAGGATTTGCTTCTGTGTCCCGATGACGAGACTAAAGTCGAAGACATTATGTTAACTAATTTGATTTGCGTAAACACCCAAACCGACCAAGAAGAAGTGGCAAAAATGTTTGCCAAGTATAATTTCTTGGCTTTGCCGGTGGTGGATATGGAAAATCGGATGGTGGGTATTATCACCTTCGATGACGCCATGGATGTTATGGAAGAGGAAACCACCGAAGATATGGAACTGATGGGCGGTATGTTGCCCTCGGAAAAGACTTATTTAAGAAGTTCCGCTTGGGAACTTTTTAAAAATCGTATTCCTTGGCTTTTGCTCCTAATGATTTCTGCCACCTTTACGGGAATGATTATCAATTCCTTCGAAAGCGCTTTGGCGGCACAAGCGGCGCTGATTGCCTTTATCCCCATGCTGATGGGTACCGGTGGTAACTCCGGATCTCAATCTTCCGTTACGGTGATTCGCGCCTTGAGTTTGGGGGAACTGGATTTAGACGACTTGCCGAGAGTCATTTGGAAAGAAATCCGCACGGCGGTGCTTTGCGGCGTTGCGTTGGCGGTGGTGTGTTTCGGGAAAATTTGGCTCATTGACCGTATGCTCATGGGCAACGAACAGATTACGCTACTGGTAGATACGGTGGTCTGCTTGGCGCTGGCGGTTACGGTTTTGGTGGCAAAACTGGTGGGCGCCATTCTGCCGATTTTCGCCAAGGTTTTAAAGTTGGATCCGGCGGTGATGGCAAGTCCCTTTATCACATCCATTGTGGATGCGCTGTCCTTGCTGGTGTATTTTATGTTTGCCAATCTTTTACTGGGTGTTTAACAAAATCGGGCTTGTTGCTTTTGCATTGCAACAAGCCCGATTTTTGCAAAAAGAAGGCCGTGGGTTTCACTTTGAATTTAGTCGCAAAAGTTGGATTTTGTGGAAAATCAACAATTTTACCCCTTAAATTTTGTTGAACATTTTGGAATGAAAAGGGAAATTTATTCCCGTAAATACTTGCAATAATAAATCAAAGAGCTATACACAGAAGTCTAAATTGGTGTTGCTGTCTCTTTGAGACGACAATCCGATTGACTGATTTCCGGAGGGGATCGAAATCTTTCAACGGTCATTGCAACCCTCTATTTATTCATGGAAAGGAAGTAAAACTATGAACAAGCGTTTTCTGGCAATGCTGTTAGCAGTGGTTATGGTTATGTCTATGATTCCCGCTACTGTATTTGCTGCGGAAGAAGCACCCGCTCTTCCTACCGCAACGGTTACGCCGATTTTTAACGGCAATTTAACCTTTGCATTAAACTTCTTGGCTGATAATGCCACAGAAGAACAGATTGCCTATTATGGTGACTGGTATGCGGACTATGTCCTGACGGTGAATAAGGATATCACCTTCAACAAGTCCGGTGGAGACGGCTATTTGGCCGGCCAGTACGATGCATGGAGTTCCAGTTGGGTTTATGTGCCCGATGGAATGGATGTGGCTGTCAAGGCTAATGAGCCTGTCCGTGTTATGGAGACAGCGCTGAAGTTGCTGGGTTATACCACCCGTTTGACCTATGCAGCCGTTTGCGGAGAAGTTAAGGACTTTGATTGCGGCGTGTACTTCACACCCGAGTTTTTAGAGGCAAACCCCGATTTGGAAGTGACTCTGGAACTGCGCGTATACAATCCTGAAAATGATGCAGAAAACTATGCCATCGGTAATGTTCATAAGTTTACCGCAGCAGAGGGCGGCTTACAGTTGCCCACCGCGACGGTTTCCGATTTGGGCAAGAACATTGTCGTGGAAGCTATGGATGCTTTCGGAGACCAGCAAAATTACGCTACTCCCGTGACTTTTGCTATGAACTTCAAGTTGGACGACCCACCGAAGACCAAATGAAGGTGTTTGGTAAATGGTATGCCGACTTTGAACTGAAGGTCAATGCCGATGTCAGTGGCGCAGATGCCTATCTGGTTGGCAATTATGGCGACTTTGGCTGGATTAAGTTTGCATTCCCGGAAGATATGGTTCTGCCCGCCGATGAAGTGCTGAAGGTTATGGGCATGTCCGGCAAAAATATCAGTTTTGAGGAGATTAAGGACTCTGTTAAGAGTTTTGACTGCGGTGTTGGCTTTACCCCTGAGTTCTTGGCCGCACATCCGGATTTGGAAGTGTCTTTGGAACTGAAGATGTATAATCTTCACAATTTGGAAGAGAACTATGTCATTGGTAAAACTTACACTTTCACCACCGATGATGCAAAGGTCAATGTTGGTGATAACAGTTACATCACTGTAGAAGAAGCAGTTGAGAATGCCAAGGATGAGGATGTCATTGAACTGCCCGTTGTTGAAAATACGAAGGCACAGGTTCCGTCCAACGTGTTGGATGCTGTGGCGAACGTAGCAACCGATGTCAGCGTGGCAATCCCCACTAAGGAAGCAACTGTTACCTTGGATAAGGAAGCAATCACTGCCATCGCCGGCAACGAAGCCGAGGGCGAGGTTGTCCTGAAGGTAGAGGATGTGACCTCTGAAGAAGAGGAAGGGACCGCTAAGGTTTATGAAATCACTCTAACCAAGGGCGAAGAGAAGATTTCCGATTTGGTCGGCTATGCCGATGTTACCGTTGCTTATAACGGCAAGGATCCCGTTGTTTACTATGTAGACGGCGAGAACAAGACCGAGATGGAAATTGTTTCCTTCGCAGACGGTTTTGTTACCTTCCGTACGCCTCACTTCTCCACCTTTATGGTTACCGAGAATGAGGTTCCCGCACTGCCCGAGGCTATTGCATCCGAGACCGATAGAGATATCGTTGTGGATGCCGTTCTCTTCGGCGACCGCGAGGGTGTCAACAAGTTTGAAGCCCCCGTTACTTTCACAATGAACTTCAAGGCCGTTGAGCCCACTGCTGCACAACTGGACTACTATAAGAAGTGGTATGTTGACTACGAGTTGACTGTCAATACCGATGTTCGCGGTGTGGACGGCTACTTGGTTGGTCAGTACGACGAATACAGCTCCTACTGGGTTAAGATGGGCGACGAGACCAACACCAATGTGGTCATCCCCGCAAATCAGCCCATCCGTGTTATGAAGACTCTGTTCCTTGGCACCAAGAGTGAGCATATGAGTTATAACGACATTGTCACTTTTGTTAAGGACTTTGATTGCGGTATTTACTTTACCGACGAATTCTTGGCTGCACATCCCGATCTGGAAGTGACCGTGGAACTGAAGATGTGGAACCTCCACGACGAGTCCGAGATTTACACCATCGGCGAGCCTTATACTTTCGTACCTACTGTGTATGTTGCGCAGATTGGCGACACCATGTACTATGACTTGCAGGATGCCTTCAACGCCGGTGGCGAAGTGAAGTTGCTTGTCGATATGGAATTGACGGATGCTTCCTTCAAGATTGCAAAGGGCGTTACGGTTGTCTTCGACTTGAACGGCCACAGCATCCATGCCACAGAAAACAGCACGGCGTTCTATGGCTTGATTGTAAATAGTGGCAATTTGACCGTAAAAGACTCTGTCGGTAACGGCAAACTGTCCGTGACTGCGACACAAAACCGTGGCTGGGCTTCCCGTAGCGTGGTTCTGTCCAATGAGTGTGCTACAATGACCGTCGAAAACGGCTTGATTGTGCACAACGGTGGCACAGATATGGCGTTTGCGATTGATAACTTGACCAATGGCACTATCGGTGATGCTGTTTTGACTGTTAATGGCGGTACCGTTCAGTCTACATACCGTGCAATCCGCCAGTTTGCAAACAGCGCTTCTGATGTCAATGCCGTGACAATCAATGGCGGCACATTCCTTGGTGCAGAGAACAATCACGCTTTGTGGATCCAGTCTCCCAACGCCAAGAACAACTATGCTACCTTGGACATTAACGGCGGTACAGTTAGAAGTATTTATGTCTATCAGGCACAAACTGAAAATATTGCCGCAACTTTCGACGGCGGTGAAATCAGCGCATTGAAGTTGTATACGACTGTTGCTACAAACATCACCAAGGCAGAAGAAGTTGCTTTGACTGCTCCTGAGGGTTACTGCTGGCACGAAAATGCGTTGGTAGACCACCACACTTGGGGCGATCCCGTCCGCACAGAGGCTACTACCACCGCAAATGCATTCAATACCTTTACCTGTGTCGACTGTGGCGCAACAAAGGTTGAAGAAATCCCCGGCACCCAGATTGGCGTGGAAGTTCCCGAAGTCGGCACATTGGTAGAGGGTCAAACCGCCACACTGTCTGTTACAGTTACCGAAGCAACTCCTACCTCTTACTTGTGGCAGAAGTTAAGCGGCAGTACCTGGTACAGAGCATCAGTGTATGAAAATTATACCACTGCTGTGGCAACATATAAGGATGCTAAGCCTACAACATCTGGTAAATATCGTTGCTGTATGGTAATTAATGGCCAAGTTGTATACTCTGATATTATTGAAGTAAAAGTTGAGGCTGCTCCTGTCAAGATTACAATTCAGCCTTCTAACAAAGAAGTTGTGTATGGTAATCGCTTTGAACTTGCGACGGTGGCTCAGG
>JAZRMH010000053.1:0-53106 GCA_045647425.1 Faecousia sp. | reverse complement strand
TAACATCAAAAAGTTGCTTAGCGTTCTGGTAGCATTCGCCTTGGTATTTTCCATGGTTCCCGTTACCGGTGTTCCCACCGCGAAGGCTGATGCAACCGAACCGCATCCCCACGCGTTGACGCTGGATGAAAACGGCGAAGCTCCCTGTGTAGCGTGTAACGGTGCAAAAGTAAAATGGACGAAGTTCACCACCTATCCCGGTTTGACATCGTCCGGCCATGCACACTACTACCTAGACAGTGATGTCACTATGCCGGGTGGTGGCAAGTATGCATTTGTTGCTACTAGCAGCGGCAATATTTGCTTTAACTTCAACGGTCATACCTTGACCAGTGCAAGAAAAATTGCCGCAGCTTCGTCTGGGGTTATCAGCTTAATTGGTGCAGGCGGTAAGTTTATTTATAATGGTACAGACGCCGCCAATAGTACTGTGGGTATTCAAAGCAGTACTAGCGGTTCCGGTAAAGTGAGAATTATCGGCGGTACTTATGAAAGCACCTGCGACTATCCGATTTATTCCGGCGGTGGCAACGCGGAGATTGAGGATGCTACCTTTATCGGTGATTTCGTGATTGCAAAAAGAAACGCATCGACACAGGGTGTTGTGACCTTTAAGGGCACAACTACTGTCAAAGATGGTACTGTATCCTTGACCGATGCTAGTACCGGCAAACTGGTAATTGACAGTTCTTGGACTGGTTCTGCGACCGTAACTTTGCCTGATGGCGTTTTGGCAGACGGCGTTGTGAATGCAGACCGCGTTACAGCCAACGGCAAATTTTCCGGCAAACTGAAACTGTCTACCGGAGAAAGCCTAGAATATGTTGACGGCAAATTTGTTGTTGCCGCAGATCCCGTGGAAGGCGTGTTTAATCCCGCGGCTTGCGGCGGCTACGCATACTGCGACGCTTGTAAGGGCGAGCCCGTTTTGTGGACTGACTATGCTACAAATACTAACAACCACTTGCATCTGACAACTAGTGGTCACGCGCATCTGTACTTGTCCAAGGATGTAACGATTCCCGCCGGCGGCGCAAACGCCTTTGGTGTGAGCGAAACCGGTAACTTGTGTTTCAACTTCAATGGACACACCTTGACCAGCCCCAGATCAATTAAAGCGGTTTCTTCCGGCAAATTGAATCTGATCGGTTCTGCCGAGAATAGTAAGTTTATCTACACCGGCGCGGAAGAGAGGAGCACGGTTGGTATTGCTTTGAGCAATAATGGCGCTATTCAGGTAATTGGCGGTTCTTATGTCAATCAGAGCGAAGGCAAGGACCTGTTCCTTATCGGCGGTAATAATGGCGAAGTTGTTTTCGAGAGTGTTGACATTCAGGGCAATGTAAATGTGGATATTACCCTCAACCTCAATTCCGGAAGTTATCCTACCTTGAGAGTTGCAAACAAACTCTTGCTTAAGGGCAATACCAGCATTACCGGCGGCATCTCCTTCAACGGTACCGACGGTAAGGTTACCGTGGACGCAGGCTGGACCGGTACTGCCTCTGTGGCAGACAGCGTAGTTTATGGCGGAATGGTCAATACCATTCACGGCGCAGCCAACGGCGAGTTCACCGGTACTTTGACAACGGAAAGCGGCGAAGCCCTGTCCTACTACAAGGGCTACTTGGCAACTGAGGCTTATCGCAACAGCGAGGGTACTTTGGTGCTGGATGAAAACGGTATGGGTCAGTGCCCCATCTGTAATAAAAATGTTAAGTGGGTCTCTCTTGCAGCCGAGTTGAGCAAACTTGGTGATGCAGCCGTAAAGGATGTAGCCGGTGAGCATACTCACTACTATTTGGAAGACAATCTGTTCGACACCAATACTGTAAAACAGACCAATATTGTGGATAGTTCCAACGGCGGTGCGATTTGCTTGCACCTCAACGGCAAGACCATGGTTACCGGTCGTAGATTGCAGGCCCGTAAAGAAAATTCTGTTTTGAATATATACGGCGAAGGCGGTCAGGTGATCTTTACCAACGAAACAGAAAAGAAGGTTGCCGGTATCCGTATGGCAAGTGGCGATGGCATCGTCCGTGGCGGTACTTACATTGATGCTCCCGTAAAGGATCAAGGTTACTGGGGCGTTATGGAGATTGTCAGAGGCAATACCATTGTTGAAAATGCAGTCATTAACGGCAATGTCAATATTGCTCTGGATAAGGAAGTGGACAACAATCCTGATCTGACTTTGGCAGGTTCTACCTCCGTAACCGGCACCATCGATCAGACCGCAACCGGTAAACTGATCGTTGCAGAAGGCTGGTCCGGCGAAGCATTCTTGATTATTAACGAGAAGGACTTTACCGGCGTAGTTCTGGCGGCAGACAAGGGCGCCGCTTTGGGTAACTTCTCCGGCGTTTTGGATACCGACTATGTGCAGTTGGCTAACCATAACGGTTTCTTGGGCGTTGATCCCACTAAGGCTACCATCGGTTCCGGTACTTCCTTCACCGTTTATGACTCCGTTGAAAAAGCAATTGCGGCTTATACCTCCGATGACTTCGATGCAGGCAACTACATCTCCATCGGTTCTGCTACCGAAATCAACTTCCCCACGCAGGCTAGTTACTATGTTGACTTCGCAGGTTACGGCGAAAAGGCTACCGTGAATGTCACCGGTATGGCTGATATTTATGCAATTGATACCGGCAACAACACCTACGAGACCAGCAGAAACTTCACCGTTGATGGTGTTCGGGTGAACCGCGATAATACCGTTATGATTGACGGCGAAGCTGCTCGTTACATCGTTCTGGAGAAGGACGGCGTCAACTCTGCCCACCGTATCGGTATGGCTATCAACGGCGTGACCGTGAACACCGAGTTGGCCGGTATTTCCTACAACACTACCTACACGTGGGATAGCGTTGTTGCAGAGGCTATGGACTCTTACGGCGTGCTCGTATCTGTTAAGGATATGCCCGGCTCTTCCTTGGAAGGCGATGATCTGCGTACTCGTTTCGAGTCCTTCAACGCTGACGAGAACCACTCTGTTACCGGCGCTTCTAGCACCGTTTCCGGCATCTTCAAGGAGAGCCGCTCCGATGCGAAGAACGCTAAGTTCGGTAAGATGAAGATTTATGCCAACGCATACTTGTGCATCGACTTGGACGACGACACCGAGAAAGAAATCTTGGTTGCTGACGAGACCAATGTTGGCACGCAGGCCGGCAATGCTTGGAGTTTGCACGATGTATTGTGCGAAATCGACCAGAACTGGGCTGAGTTCGAAGCAGAGCAGGGTGCAGTGAAGGCATTCTACGAGAAGTGGGCTGACTTCGGTATGGACCGTTATGCAGAAGACTTCACAAGCATCGACAATGTCCTTGTTTCTGATAGTGGCGAAAATTCCCCGGCTGTCGAACAGGACGGCGATGCTGGTGTTCCTGTATAATCGAAAAAGCACAATTTAATAATGTTAAGACCCCTCGGAACTTCGGTTCCGAGGGGTTTTCTTGTTTGCGGATCAAATCTGTCCTTGCAAAATTTATCGGGCCATGGTCAGGCTTTTTAACAGTTCCACAAAAATTCCCCAATAGGTCAGCCGAGGAACGGGAGTTTCTGCCGTCAAGGGAATTTCTGCCAAAATCTGCTCGCCGGATTTTACGGTCAAAGTCCCCAACCGCTGACCTTGGCTCACCGGCGCGGACACTTCGTCCAAAAGTTCGATTTCCGTAGAAACGCTATTTCGCTGGCTTTTATCAATTAAAATCGCATCCAACCCCGAAGGCACGGCCTTTACAAAATCCGCTGTTCCCAATTTTACGGGGATGTTGGGCGTTTCCGGAATGTCCGGTTGCACCAAAGCGAAGTTGGCAAAGCCGTAATCCAGCAGTTGCTTGCAGGCGGAAAACCGTTCTTGGGAACTTTCCGACCCCATCACCACCGCAACCAGTTCCATCCCGTCCCGCAGAGCCGAGGCGGAAAGGCAGTACCCCGCACCGGAAGTGAAGCCGGTTTTCAGCCCCGTTGCCCCTTGATAAAATCGCACCAACTTATTGGTATTGGACAGCCCGAATGTGCCGTTCCGCACGGTGTCCATCCAAATGGTGGTGAATTTTTTAATGTCGGGATGATTTTTCAGCAGTTCCGAGGACATAATGGCAATGTCGTGGGCAGAGGTCAGGTGGGTTTTGGCGTTTTCATCGTCATCCAAACCGGTGCAGTTGACAAAATTGGTGTCTTCCATACCCAGCGCCTTGGTTTTTTCATTCATCAGTTGCACGAAAGCGCTTTCACTGCCAGCAATATGCTCGGCCATGGCGCAGGCGCAATCGTTGGCGGAACTGACGGCAATGGATTTGACCATATCGGACACGGACATGGTTTCACCGGCTTTGAGATAGATTTGGCTTCCGCCCTTGGCGGCAGCCTCTTCCGAGGCGGTAACGGTGTCTTCCCAACGAAGTTTGCCCCCATCGATGGCTTCCATAATGAGAAGCAATGTCATCACCTTGGTGACACTGGCGGGGGCGAGGGGTGTGTGGGCATTTTCTTCATACAAAATTTTCCCCGTGGTCACATCCATCAAAAGGGCGCTTTTGGCGGGGATTTCCATATCCACCGCCCCTACGAATTGGGGAAAGCAGGCGAACAGAAGGCAGAACAGCATCACAAGAGAAAAAATTCGTTTCATAACAATACCCCCATAGGCTTTCTAAGAAATCCTATGGGGGTTGTCTGTGATTTATGCATACCCTCTTCCGACCCCACTACGCTCGGCCACCTTCCCCTCAAGGGGAAGGCATAGCCCTCTTCTTGGGAGGGGGTGTCGCCGTAGGTGACAGGAGAGGGATCTATGGCTGTAAAATTAGAACTGTGGGATAAATTGGCTGTCGGCGGCGGTGGCTTCTTGCACCATGCCGTTGAGGTTGTTGAGGTACATCCAACTCAGGACGCTTTCGTATTCCTTGTCGGTAATGGGGCGGTCAAAGGGGGGCTTCATCCCCGAGATGGGGGTGTACTGGCGCATGAGACTCACCAAAATCTCGTCGGGGGCAAAATGTTCCCCCAAATAGTCCAGCACTTTCAGGGAATTTTCTACCTGACCGGGCAAAATCAGGTGGCGCACCACCACACCCTTTTTCAAAATATCCCCTTCGTAGGTCAATTTGCCTGCCACGGACACCATTTCTTCGATGGCGGCGGTGGCAACAGAAAAATAGTCCTTTGCGCCGGATAGGCTTTGGGCAAGGGCGCTATCGGAATATTTCAGGTCGGGCAAAAAAATGTCGATTTTCCCCGCCAAGGCACGGATGGTATCCTTATATTCATAGCCGCCGCAGTTATAAATCACCGGAACGGGAAGTTTTTCTTCTAAGGCCGGCAAAATGGTGGGCAAATAATGGGTGGGGGTGACGAGGTCAATGTTCTCTGCCCCTTGGGCAATGAGCCCTTCCATTTCCCGACGAAGGCGGTCACTGTTCATAGGTGTGCCGGTGGGGGCACGGCTGATGGTGCGGTTTTGGCAGTAGATACATCCCAGCGTACAACCGCCAAAGAAGATAGCGCCACTGTATTTTTTCGCCAGCACCGGTTCTTCCCACCGATGAAGCATGGTTTTTGCCACCAGCGCGGTGGCAGGGGCGCGACAGTAGCCCTTTTCCCCCGCGGCACGGTTGACATGGCACTGCCGAGGACATAAATTGCAATTTGCATAATTCATAAAATATCACCGAAACTAGCATAACACATTATTTTGCAATTGACAATGGAGAGTTGACAATTGCACCTCATCCGTCACGGCTTACGCCGTGCCACCTTCCCCTTGAGGGGAAGGCATTGCCGACCCCTACAAAAAGAGGACGACAGAAAAAAGCCACGGATTTTCCGTGGCTTTGGATGGATTATTTTTTGAACAGACCCCGAATGGTGCTAAATGCACCTAAAACGGTAAAACCGTAGAGGAAGAGAAGGTCCTTTATGTAATCACCTTGCAAATTATTTAACTCGATGGTCTCGTGGACGGTTTGGAAGGCCTCGCCAATGGAAACTTCGGGAAACTGCTGAACAATGACAATGGCCCAACTGATCCGGTCAGCGATATAGGGGGTCAGGGCAATGAGAATGAGGCTGAGGATAATGCCTTTTTTCATCAGGCGACCACCCAACAATTCATAGCCTTTCAGGGTACAAACCGCCAAAATAAAACCGCTGACAGAGGCCACAAAGCCCAGTTGGTTCAGCAAAACAATGGAAGCACCGCCAAGAACTGCGCCCAGCAGTGCGCCCACAAGTCCGGTGGCAAAATTCTCGGCTTTTTGGACAACTTCCGGCGTGGTGGGTTCTGCTTGCGCGGGGACATTTCCGCAGTTGGGGCAAACACTTCCGTCTTCCGGAATCGGGGTTTGGCAGATGGGACAATTCATAGAAGTTCCTCCTTTATATTTAGTATAGTTTTATCATACAAGGCGGAAAATACTTTGTCAATATAAAACATTTATAGGGTTCATGAATTATTTACAAGGATAACACTTGACATTTTTAGCACTCTAGTGTATAGTGTGCTTAGCACTCAAGGAAAAAGAGTGCTAAAGAAGGAGGATGGCCGATGGAACTGACAGAACGAAAGAAAAAAGTACTGCGCTCCGTGGTGGATTTGTATATTCGCACTGCTGAACCCGTGGGTTCTAAGGCGATTACAGCACTTCCGGATATGAATTATTCCTCCGCAACCATTCGCAACGAAATGGCGGAATTGCTGGCCATGGGTTACTTGGAACAACCCCACACCAGCGCCGGCCGCATCCCCTCTGCCGCCGGTTATCGGCTGTATGTGGACGAATTGATGGCGGACTACCGGCTGAGTATGGACGAAACCAAGTCCATCAACACTGCCATTGAAGAAAAAATGCAACAAGTGGATAAACTGGTGGAAAAGGTGGCAAAACTGGTTTCCCAAGCCACGGACCTGCCCGCCATTTCCATGGCGTCCCGCAGAGCCGGCGCAACGGTGAAGCAGTTTGAGACCATTCCTGCCGGTGTAGGCAGTGTGATTTTGGTGGTTATGCTCTCAGACGAGCAAGTGCTGAACAAACTCATCAAACTGCCGGTGAGTGTCACCGAGGCAGATTTGAAGGTGTTGTCTGCCGTGCTAAACGCTACCATGACCGGTCTTTCCCCCGAGGAATTTACCCCCGAACTGTTGGAACGGGTGATGGGGTCTGCCGGTGAGGCAGCCAGCCTTGTGCCGGTGATTATGGAATTCACCGTGGACACCTTGTCCAAGCAAGCCAGCACCAATGTGGCGGTGGCCGGACATATGCGACTTTTGGGACAGCCGGAATATCGGGATGCGCAAAAAGCGCAGCGAGTGCTGACCACTTTGGATGAAGATGCTTTGGCAAACCTGCCGGCGGTTTTGAAAAACGCCAACGGCACAAAGGTTTTGGTAGGTCCGGAAAATGTGACCCAAGAACTCAAAGACACTTCTGTGGTCATGACAAAGTTTGACATCGGCGACGGAATGCAGGGTATGATTGGCGTGGTTGGTCCCACCAGAATGGACTATGCTAAAGTCACCGCCCGTCTTTCCTTCTTTGCCGAGAGTTTATCAAAGATGTTTGCAAAGCCGGAACAGAAGCAATTGCCCGGCGGTCAGGATGAGGAGGTATAACCTTGGCGAAGAAGAAAAAAGAAACAGAAGTGACCCCTGAAGAGGAAACCGTGGAAGAAACGGTGGAAATCAATCCGTGGGAGGAAAAATATAACGCCGAACACGACAGTTACCTGCGCTTGGCAGCGGACTACGACAACTTCCGCAAGAGAAGTCAAAAGGAAAAAGAGCAGTCCTACGGCAACGGCAAGGCCGACGCTGTGGAAAAACTGTTGCCGGTGTACGACAATTTAGAGCGGGCCTTAAATCAGGAAACTACCGACGAGGCCTTCAAAAAAGGCGTGGAAATGACCATGACCCAGTTGGTTGCCATTTTGAACGGCTTGGGCGTGGAAATTTTCGGTAACATAGGGGACGCATTTGACCCCAATATCCACAATGCGGTGATGCACACCGAGGATGAAAGCGTGGCAGAGAATACCATTACCGCGGTGTTCCAAAGGGGCTTCAAACTGGGAGAGAAGATTGTGCGGTTTGCTATGGTACAAGTTGCAAATTAATCCAAAATGCAAAATTATGGTATCGGCGAAGCCGATGATTAAAATAGTCGGCAAAGCCGACACCAAAATTGTCAACCGTCAATTAAATTGTAAATAATATTTCTTAGGAGGAATTGAATTATGGGTAAGATTATTGGTATTGATTTGGGTACAACCAACTCTTGTGTAGCGGTTTTGGAAGGCGGCGAGCCCGTCGTCATCGCCAATGCCGAGGGCGGCAGAACCACCCCCTCTGTGGTGGCTTTTTCCAAGACCGGTGAGCGTATGGTAGGTCAGGTGGCAAAGCGTCAGGCTGTCACCAATGCAGACCGCACTATCGCTTCCATTAAGCGCCATATGGGCGAAAACTATCATGTGGACATCGACGGCAAGGGTTACACCCCGCAGGAAATTTCCGCAATGGTTCTGCAGAAATTGAAGGCAGATGCCGAGGCTTACTTGGGCCAGGCCGTCACCGAGGCAGTTATCACCGTGCCTGCTTACTTCTCTGACGCTCAGCGTCAGGCTACCAAGGATGCCGGTAAGATTGCCGGTTTGGAAGTCAAGCGTATCATCAACGAGCCTACCGCTGCGGCGCTGGCTTACGGCCTGGACAAGGAAAACGAGCAGAAGATTATGGTCTATGACTTGGGCGGCGGTACTTTCGATGTTTCCATTTTGGAAATCGGCGACGGCATCGTGGAAGTTTTGGCTACTGCCGGCGACACTCGCTTGGGTGGTGACGACTTCGACCAGAGAGTGGTAGACTACTTGGTTGACGAGTTCAAGAAGGCTGAGGGTATCGACCTGGGCAGTGACAAGGTGGCAATGCAGAGATTGCGTGAGGCCGCTGAAAAGGCAAAGATTGAACTGTCCGGTATGACTTCTACCGCTATCAACCTGCCTTATATCACCGCTGACGCTACTGGCCCGAAGCACTTGGATGTGTCCTTGAGCCGTGCAAAGTTTAACGAAATGACCGCCGATTTGGTGGAGCGCACCATGAAGCCCGTCCGTCAGGCAATGAGTGATGCCGGTTTGAAGCCTTCCGATTTGCACAAGGTGCTGTTGGTTGGCGGTTCTACCCGTATTCCTGCTGTGCAGGAGGCTGTGAAGGGAATCACCGGCGCAGAGGGCTTTAAGGGCATTAACCCCGACGAGTGTGTGGCATTGGGCGCCGCTATTCAGGGCGGTGTGCTTACCGGCGACGTGAAGGATGTTGTGTTGCTGGACGTCACACCCTTGTCCTTGGGCATTGAGACCATGGGCGGTGTGTTCACCCGACTGATTGACCGCAACACCACCATCCCCACCCGCAAGAGCCAAATCTTCTCTACCGCCGCAGACGGCCAGACTTCTGTAGAGGTACACGTGTTGCAGGGCGAGCGTGAAATGGCGGCTTACAACAAGACCTTGGGTCGTTTCCAACTCACCGGTATTGCCCCCGCACCTCGTGGTGTTCCCCAGATTGAGGTTGCCTTCGACATCGATGCCAACGGCATTGTGAAGGTTTCCGCTAAGGACTTGGGCACTGGCAAGGAACAGCAGATTGCCATTACCGCTTCCACCAACTTGTCCCAAGAGGACATTGACAAGGCCGTGAAAGAAGCCGAGCAGTACGCTGCCGAGGATAAGGCGCGCAAGGACGAAGTGGACACCCACAACAACGCAGAACACCTGATTTATCAGACCGAGAAAACCTTGGGCGAGTTGGGTGATAAGATTTCCGCAGAGGAAAAAGCATCTATCCAGACCGCAGTGGATAAACTCAAGGAACTGAACAAGGGCACAGATTTGCAGGCTATTAAGGACGCTTCCGAGGAAGTGCAGAAGGCATTCTATGCCGTTTCCGAAAAGTTGTATCAGCAGGCCAATCCCAATGTCGGTCAGCCCGGCGCACAACCCACCGACGATGGCGTGGTGGATGCAGACTACGAAACTGTTGACTAAGACACTTGGCAGGGGCGGCTTACACCGCCCCTTTTGGTGCGTACCAACGGGCGACCGCAGGTCGCCCCTACGAGCGCCCTCGATAGAATTTGTAGGGGCGACCTGCGGTCGCCCGTGAATCATAAGGTGAAATTATGGCAGAAAATAAACGGGATTATTATGAGGTGCTGGGTGTCAAAAAGGATGCCAGCGCCGAGGAAATTAAAAAGGCATACCGGAAAAGCGCAATGAAGTACCATCCGGACCGAAACCCCGGGGACAAAACCGCCGAGGAGAAGTTCAAGGAATTGGGCGAGGCTTACGAAGTGCTTTCCGACGAGGGTAAGCGCAGTAAGTATGACCAGTTTGGCTTTGCCGGCGTGGACCCCAATTTCGGTGGCGGCGGCGCAGGCTTTGACGGCTTCGGTGGTTTTGGCGGATTTGGCGGCTTCGGGGATATTTTCAGCGAAGTCTTCGGTGGCGGGTCTTCCCGTCGCAACCAAAATGCCCCCCGCCGTGGCGAGGACATTGGGGTTCGGTTGGAGGTGACCTTTGAAGAGGCCGCTTTTGGCGCGGACAAGGAAATTACTTACTACCGCATTGAAAATTGCGGAAAGTGTAACGGTTCCGGCTCGGATGACGGGGTTATTGAAACGTGTCCCCAGTGCCGTGGCGCAGGTCAGGTGCGGGAGACCCAGACGATGATGGGTATGGCGTTCCAAAGCACAAAAACCTGCCCCAGTTGTTCCGGTCGGGGTAAGATTGTGAAAAATCCTTGTTCCCAGTGCCGTGGCAAGGGCAAGGTTCGGAAGAGCCGCACCGTGCGGGCAAAAGTGCCGGCAGGCATCAATTTGGGACAGAGTTTCCGCTTGGCAGGAGAAGGTTGCGTCGGTACAAACGGCGGCCCCAACGGCGATGTTTTGGTGGAAGTTTCCATTCGCCGCCACCTTATTTTTGGACGGCAGGGTATGGATGTGGTATGCGAAGTGCCCATCACCTTTACCCAAGCGGCCTTGGGCGGTGAAATCCAAGTGCCTACGATTGACGGCAAGGTGGCCTTTGAAATTCCCGAAGGCACACAGTCCGGCAAGGAATTCGTGCTTTCCGGTCGGGGTATTCCCCAAGTGGGCAACCCCAAACGCCGTGGCAATCACCGGTTTACTGTGGTGGTAGAAACCCCCACCAAACTGACTAAGGAGCAGAAAGAACTGCTGAAAAAACTGGACAATACTTGGGGGGAAAAGTCCAACCCCAAGGGCAAGAAGTTCTTCGATATGCTCAAGGATTTATTTGACTGAAAAAAGAGGTAGGGAGACCTATCTCTTTTTTAATGAAGAATTATGGTGACGGATTGCCACGGCTGGCGAAGCCAGCCTCGCAATGACAGATGTCTTTCCAAGGGAGCGAAACCGACCGAGGGAAACCGTAATCTCAATGTAGGGAAATTGTCTGTTATCGTTGACTTTTATGGGGGAGTTTGATAAGATAAAGAAAAAACTTTTTGGGGGTTTTCTGATGAAAAGAACCGACTATATCTCTTGGGATGAATATTTTATGGGAGTTGCCAAATTGGCGGCTCACCGGAGCAAAGACCCCAGTACCCAAGTGGGCGCGTGTATTGTTTCGCCGGAGAATATTATCATTTCCACCGGTTACAACGGAATGCCCCAAGGTTGTAACGATGACGATTTCCCTTGGGCAAGAGACGGTGAGGACACCAAGTACCCCTATGTGGTTCACGCGGAACTCAACGCCATTCTCAACGCCAACGGCAGAGATTTGCGGGGTAGTCGGGTGTATGTGGCGCTGTTCCCCTGCAACGAGTGCGCCAAGGCCATTATCCAAAGCGGTGTGAAAGAGGTTGTGTATCTGTCGGATAAGTATAATGGTACGCCGGGAAATATCGCATCTAAGCGGATGCTGGATGCCGCCGGTGTGAAGTACACACGGCTGTTGCCCAACCGAAAGGCAATCACGCTGGATTTGGTAGCGGAAGAAGATAAGTAAGAAAAAGGCTGTCGCAGTTGCGACATCCTTTTTTAGTGAATAGTGGATAGTTGCGGTATCGGCTTCGCCGATTATTTTAATTTTGACGCATAGGGACACCACAATTCTCAACGCTCAATTCTCAATTGCTTTAGCGTTGGTTGCCCAAGAAGAAGAGGGCCAATGTGCCGGGGCCGGAGTGAGAGCCAATAACCCCGCCGATATAATGGATAATGACTTCCTTCACACCGTGTTCTTCCTTGAGAACCTTCTCTAGGTACAAGGCATCTTCCAAGCAATCGCCGTGGGAAATGAATACCGTATCGTTTTCGCCTTCCAGACCGGTTTGGGCAAATTTCTTTGCCAAGGTGTCGATGGCGGCTTTGCGACCACGGGCTTTAATCATATTGATCAGGTGACCTTCATCGTCCATGTGCAACACCGGCTTAATTTGGAGCATTGTGCCCAGCACCGCAGTGGTGGCGCTGACGCGGCCGCCCCGCTTGAGGAACATCAAGTCATCCACGGTGAACCAGTGGCACAGATTGGGGCGAAGATTTTCGCAGTAAGTGGCCAGCGCGTCAATATCCAAACCCTCGTCCCGCTTTTTGCAGGCGTAGTAAAGGAACAAACCCTGACCCATAGAGGCGCAGAGGGTGTCCACCACACGAATTTTCCGCTGGGGGTACTTATCTTGCAAGTCCGTGGCGGCAATCACCGCAGATTGATAAGTGGTACTTAAACCCGAGGAAAAGGACAGCACCAGCACATCTTCCCCGTTTTCTAAGTGGGGTTCCATAGCCTCTGCCCAGCCGGTGGGGTTGATGGCGGTGGTGGAAGCGGCTTCCCCTTGGCGCATACCGTTATAAAATTCTTTTAAGAAACTTTCGGGGAAATCCCGATAACTTTTTCCGTTATACAGCAGTTCCATATTGATGACGGTGACGCCCAAATCCTTGTACATTTGGATGGGTAGGTCACAGCAACTGTCGGTGATAATCTGATAAGACATAGGGATTTCTCCTTCAATTTGATTTCTACCCCAGTATACCGCAAAACGGGGGATTTTGCTTGCCTTGATTTAGAGAATTGGGGTATTGGGGGGATAATTGCAGTAGAAAAAGCAATTCTACTAAGGGTAGAATTGCTTTTTTGATAACTTTCACATCTTCTTTTTACAGGTAATTGTCGAAAAAAGCAGAACAGACCAAAGAAAAAGGCTGATAATCCAATAGCCACTGCAGAGCATGGGGACAGACAGCCAATTGAGCATCACATACACCACATCCCCCAGCGCTTGCGAGCCGGTGACGGACAGCAAGTTCACAAGAAGCATCAAAACGGTGAGCACAAGACTGCCTAGGCTGATATAAAAAAGGATGGCGCAGGTTTTCTTGTCCTTTTGTTTCCAACTGTCGGTCAGCAACGAAAAGCCGGGAATAAAAAACAAAACAGCGAGGGCGGTCATCCCCATTTGCTGGGTGGGGTCCGGGTTGTGGATGTGTCCAAGACCGGCGCACAGCAGGTACAGCACAAGCCATACAATGTATAAAATTCGTTTTTTCATAATAAACTCCTTTTAGCAAACGGACAATTATGTGATAGGCTTCGCAGAAAATCGATTTGCTTCTCGCCCGCGAACAATTACAAATTCTATTGTAACCTATGGGAAGAATTGGCGCAAGGGGAAAATACTGGACAATAGGAGCGAAATATGTTATAATATAAAAAATTATTGAGAAAAGGTGTGGATTTTTATGAATTGCCCCTTTTGCGGAGATCCCGAAAGCAAGGTTGTAGACTCTCGTCATTCCGAGGACGGTACTTCTATCCGTCGTCGTCGGGAATGTCTGAATTGCCAGCGCCGTTTTACTACCTATGAGGTGGTGGAAACTCTGCCTATTATTGTGGTTAAGCGGGACGGTTCCCGTCAGAGTTTTGAGCGAAATAAAATTTTGCAAAGTATGGTGCGGGCCTTTGACAAACGGCAGGTGGACATTCAGGACTTGGACCGGATCGCCACAGAAATTGAACAGCTTTTGCAAAATTCTTTGGAACGAGAGGTTACCACCGACCGTATCGGCGCATTGGTGCTGGAACGGATTCGTCCTTTGGATGAGGTTGCCTATATCCGGTTCGCCTCTGTGTACCGCCGCTTCCAAGATGTAAACGGCTTTATTCAAGAGATTAACTCGATTTTGAAGGAAGGATAATCTATGTCTGATATTTTGTCGGTTTTTCAGGACTTTGACTTTGCCAAAATCCTACCCGAACCGGAAAAATTTCTGAATTCCTTAGAGGGTTGGGCGCGGTTTTTGGTGTTGCTCATTCCCTTGGTATTGTTGATAATTGGGCTGTGCTATCGTTACCTGCCCAAAAGTCGCGATCATTTTCCCCAAGGTTTTCGTCCCCGTTTTGACAAGCGGGACCCCAATGCTTGGGCGAAGGCCCAAGAGATTGCCGCCCGTGCGTATTTGGTTGTGGGCGGTGGCTTGGCGGGGCTGATGCTGGTCGTCAGTTTGTTCTTTAACGGCAAATACGCGCTGGCAATGGCCGTTTTTGCCCTAGTGTGTATCGTGGCGGAACTTGTGCTGGTGCTACTGTTGTGGCAAGGCATTTATAAAAAAGTCTTTCAAGAGAAATAAGAAAAGCGGGTTGCTTTGATATGCAACCCGCTTCTTTTATTTACTTAGGCAGACGATGGATTCTATATGTGCCGTGCGGGGAAATAGGTCGGCGCACTGAGCGGATTTTACGAGAAAGCCTTGTTCTTTCAAAAGCGCCACATCCCGCGCCAAAGTGGCGGGGTCGCAGGATACATAGACAATTTTTCGGGGGGACATTTTGCAAAGGGCTTCGATGGTATCGGCATTAAGACCTTTTCGCGGGGGGTCGACTACCACCACATCGGGGCGGATGCCTTTCCGGTCCAGTTCGAGGGCGGCTTTGCCCGCATCCCCGCAGAAAAATTCCGCATTTTCGATTCCGTTGCGCTTGGCGTTTTCCTTGGCATCTGCAATGGCTTGTTCCACCACTTCCACACCGATGACCTTTTTCGCCGCCGATGCCATACACAAGGTAATCGTACCCACGCCACAATAAAGGTCCAGCACCAAATCATGTTTGGTGATTTCCCCTTGGGCGATGGCGGCCGCGTACAGCGCTTGGGCTTGGGGGTGGTTGACTTGGTAGAAAGACCGAGGGGAAAGGCGGAAAGTCAGACCGCACAGGGTGTCTTCGATATAGCCGTTGCCGTAAAGGGTGATACATTCGTCCCCTAAAATGGTGTTGCCGGCTTGGGTGTTTACCGACAGCACCAAGGTTTGGAAACCTTTGACGGTTTGCAGACGGGTGAGCAGTTCCGGCAAATGGGGCAGTTTTCTGCCGTTTGCCACCAAGCACACCAAGATTTCCCCACTGACCCAGCCTTTGCGGACATAGATGTGGCGCAAAAGTCCCTTGCCGGTGGTTTCGTTGTAGATACTCACCCTATATTGGTTTACATAATCCAAAACCAAATCCTTAATTTTGTCCATTTCCTCGGGCAAAATCAGACAGCCGTTGTTTTCAATCACTTGGTGAGTGCCCGCCTTAAAAAAGCCGGCAATGGCCTTGCCCTTGGGGGTTGTGGATAGCATATACTGGGCTTTATTGCGGTAGGCGGTGGTGGCAGGGGCGGGCAAAATGGGCACTTCTGAAAGGGATTCCCCACCGATGCGGTTCAGGCACTGTAGAACTTTGTCGGCTTTCAGGCGGGCTTCTTCCGCATAATCCATATGCCAAAAGTCACAGCCACCGCACTGCTTGGCCACCGGACATTGCCGATTGACCCGATGGGGGGATTTTTCTAATATTTCCGTGATTTTTCCCGAAGCCCAAGTTTTTTTGGCTTTTACAATTTTTACAAGGACTTTTTCCCCGCAGATTCCGTTGGGAATGAACACGGCGCAACCATCAATTTTGGCCACACCTTGCCCTTGGGCGGTGTAGTCGCAAATGGTGGTTTCATAAATTTGATTTTTATTAAGCATCGGGATACCTCCCAGTTATTTTTTTCAGTATATCATAAAATCCGTTCGTTGACAACAGCGACGGCGGGCGACCGCAGGTCGTCCCTACGGATTTTAATGCAAAATGCAAAATGATTGTATCGGCTTCGCCGATTATTTTAATTTTGTCGCGTAGCGACACCATAATTGTCAACTGTCCATTGTCAATTGTCAATTTATCTGGTGTGCATATTTTGAAAATGTGGGGAAATACTGGGTTTAGAGGTGGTTTTTTGGAGCAGTTTGATTTGCAGACGAAAATTGTGACCGGCGCAGACAGCCTTTCCTATTTGGGGAAGTTGGGTTGTCACCGGCTATTGGTGGTATCCGACCCTTATTTTGCCGAAAGCGGTTGGGTTTCTCGGATTTTGGGAAAGGCGAAACCTACGGAAAGTCGGGTCTTTGACAAGGTAATCCCCGACCCCACCGTGGAACTGGCGGCAGAAGGCACGGCAGTGCTGAAGGAATTTGCGCCGGATACGGTGGTGGCACTGGGCGGGGGGAGCGCTATCGATTTGGCGAAAGCCATGGTGCATTTTTCCGGAATGTCCCCCAAATTGGTGGCCATTCCCACAACTTCCGGTTCGGGTTCGGAGGTGACGAATTTTTCCGTACTGACCCACAGCGGGGTGAAACTTCCCCTAATTTCCAAGGAAATCTGCCCCCATGTGGCAATTTTGGACAGCGCCTTACTGGAAAGTCTGCCCAAAAGTTTAATTGCCGATACGGGATTTGATGTGCTGGTCCACGCATTGGAAAGTTACGTGGCAAAGGGGGCAAGTCTGCTCACCCGCACGTTTGCCCAAACCGCATTTACCTTGGTATATGCCCATTTGCCGGCAAGTTTTGCAGGGGATGTTTCTGTGCGGGAAAAAATCCATTTGGCATCTACCATGGCGGGGATTTCCTTTTCCCAAGCGGGATTGGGTCTGTGTCACGCCATGGCCCATGTGCTGGGCGGGGAATTTCACATCCCCCACGGCAGACTTTGCGCAATGTTATTGCCGTGGGTGGTGGAATGCAATGCCCATTTTTGTCCGGAGGCTTATGGGCAACTGGCAAGGGGCGCAGGCTTTTTCGGGTCGGCTGACACGGTGGCGGTGCGGAATTTGAAGAACGGGCTTTGTCGGCTGGCGAAGCAGTTGGGGATGCCGTCAACATTGCAGGAGGCGGGGGTTGACCCCCGATTGGTGCAGTTTCGGCAGAAGGAACTCACCGCGAAAATTTTGGATGACCCCTGCTGTGGGGATAACCCCGCGCAGGTGGAGGACTTTATGGTCAAGCGAATTTTGGAAGGGGTGGCACGGTGAAATTAAAAACCACATTACTGGGAAAAACCTATGTTTTTCGGGATTTGAAAGATGTTTTGGCCAAGGCCAACGAGGAAAAAACCGGCGATAAACTGGCATTTTTGGCGGCGGAAACCGCCCAAGAACGGGTGGCGGCCAAGGTGGTTTTGGCGGGGGTGACACTGGGTGATTTGTATGAAAATCCCGTAGTGCCCTATGAAGAAGACGAGGTCACACGGATTATCATTGATGATGTGAACCTGCGGCAGTACGAGAAAATCAAGGGCTGGACCGTAGCCGAACTGCGGGAATATATCCTCTCAGAGAAGACCACAAGCGGGGATATTGCCCGTCTGCGGCGAGGGTTGACCTCAGAGATGGTGGCGGCGGTTTGCAAACTGATGAGCAATTTGGATTTAATTTATGCCGGCGCAAAAATGCCGGTGACTGCCCACTGCAACACCACCATCGGTCTGCCGAACACCCTATCTTGCCGTCTGCAACCCAACCACACCACCGACAACATCGACGGCATCACCGCCTCGGTGTTGGAAGGACTTTCCTTTGGCGCGGGGGATGCGGTGATTGGCTTAAACCCCGTGACGGACAGCCCTGAGCAAGTGGGGAAAATCCTGCGCAAATTCCAAGAAATTAAGGAAAAATGGGAAATTCCCACCCAAATTTGTGTCCTTGCCCACATCACCGCCCAGATGAAGGCGGTGGAAAAGGGCGCGCCCTGCGACCTGATTTTCCAATCCATTGCCGGTAGCCAAAAGGGCAATGCCGCTTTCGGGTTTGACGCAAACACCGTCAAAGAGGCGCAGGATATGCTCTATAAAACCGGTACGGCAGAAGGCCCCAATGTACTGTATTTTGAGACGGGGCAGGGTTCGGAACTGTCTTCCGATGCCCATTTTGGAGCAGACCAAGTGACTATGGAAGCCCGCTGCTATGGCTTTGCCAAGCGGTTTTCCCCCTTCTTGGTCAATACCGTGGTGGGGTTCATCGGGCCGGAGTATTTGTACGATGCACGGCAGGTCACCCGCGCCGGATTGGAGGACCATTTTATGGGCAAACTCACCGGCGTTTCTATGGGTTGCGATTGCTGTTACACCAACCATATGAAGGCAGACCAAAACGACAACGAGAATTTGGCGGCGCTGTTGACCTTGGCGGGGTGCAACTATTTTATGGGCATTCCCCACGGGGACGATGTGATGCTGGGGTATCAGACCACCGGTTTCCGCGACACCGCGGCCTTGCGAGAAATCACGGGAAAGACCGCTATTCCGGAATTCCAGCGGTGGCTGGAAAAGATGGGGTTCGTGGAAAACGGCAAGTTGACAGACAAAGCCGGCGACGGCTCGGTATTACTGTAAATGGGGGGTTGGTGCGTTGAATAAGGAAGAAATCAGCCGTATGGTGGCGGAGATATTAAAGGGCATGGGGCAAGAGCCTATGGTAAAGGGGTCGGATTACAAGCCCACCCAGCCGGTGCGGAATAATCCGATAAACAGCCCATACGAGGCGGGGGATTTTGTGCCGGATATTTCCCAGTTGGATTTGCGGAAACTCTATCAGGTGGAAAACCCCAAGAACAAAGAGGGATTTTTGAAACTCAAATTGCAGACACCTGCCCGCTTGGGCACGGGACGGGCGGGGGCGCGGTATAATACCGTTTCGATGCTTCGGTTTCGGGCAGACCACGCCGCCGCCCAAGACTCGGTGTTTTCTGTGCTACCTGAAGATTATGGGGAACAAAATGGCTTAGTGGCGGTGAAAACCCGCTGTGAAAATCGAGAAGAGTATATCACCCGACCGGATTTGGGCAGAACCTTTGACGAGAAAACCGCGGAAAAAATCCGCAAGGAACTGCCCCAAAATCCCAAGGTGCAACTGGTGATTGGCGACGGCATTTCCTGCGACGCCATCCGCGCCAACGGTATTCCCTGCGCCAAAAGTTTGGAAAAAGCCCTGCAAAGCCAAGGTATTACTTTGGGTAAGGGACTGTATGTGGAATTTTGCCGTGTGGGCGCAGGGGACGCGGTGGGGGATATTACCGGCTGTGATGTGGTATGCGTGTTGGTGGGGGAACGCCCGGGTCTCGTAACCAACGAGAGTATGTCCGCCTATATCACCTACAAGCCCCACAAGGGCATTGCCGAGTCCACCCGCACCGTGGTATCCAACATCCACGCCCAAGGCACAACCGCTGAGGAAGCGGGGCAGAAAATTGCTCAGATTATTCAGAAGATTTTGACTCATAAATGCTCGGGAGTGGCACTGCAAAATGTGTAAAGTTTTGGCGGTACAGTTTTTGGACAATGCCGACCCCGCCTTGTGCCGTGCTTTGGGGACAGAGATGACCTGCTTGGGCTTTCTCACCACCGACAGCGACGATGTGACCTATATCGCCTTGGACGAGGCTACCAAAACCGCCCAAGTGGAAGTGGTGTTCGGGCAGAGTTTTTACGCCGGGGCGCGAAATGCCACCACCCCCTATGCCGGTGAGGTGCTGGGGGTGGTGGCGGGCAGAACGCCGGAAGATGTGCGGGCGGGAATATCAAAGGCGGTGGCGGTGGCGGAAGATTTGGATTTTCGTCAGACAGAGGGTGTGCCTTATCTTGCTTATACGGTAAGCGCCTGCGGAAGTTTTTTGGCAAAAGAGGCGGGGGTTGCTGTGGGGATGTCGCTGGCCTATTTGATTGCCCCGCCAATAGAGAGTATGGTAGCGCTGGATGGGGCATTAAAATCTTCGGAAACAAAGTTATGTAAACTATATAGTCCCCCTACGCCCACCAATTTCGGCGGGGGATTGCTGACGGGAAGCCGTTCGGCTTGCGAGAGCGCGGTGGTGGCATTTGCCACAGCAGTAGAAAGAATAGCGAAGGAAATGCAAAATGCAAAATGATGGTGTCGCAAAAGGCGACGATTGAAATAGTCGGCGAAGCCGACTCTATAACTTTGCACTTTGCATTTGGCATTTAGCATTTTAAAAATGGGGGGATTGGATGGAGTTGGAGCAGGATTTGTTGGCGCGGCAGGAAGCGCGGGAACTGGCCCGGCAGGCGGAGGTTGCCCAAGATGTTTTGGGGAAGATGACCCAAGGGGAGTTGGACAATCTTTGTTTTGCGGTGGCAGAGGCATTTCAAAAGTCTTCTGTGGAACTGGCGGAATTGGCTGTGCGGGAGACCGGCTTTGGCAATGCCGAAGATAAAGTGACCAAAAATATGTTTGCCAGTCGGGATGTTTGGAATGCGGTGAAGGATATGAAAACCGTGGGGGTATTAAAGGGGGAAAAAGGGGACAAACTATGGAAAATCGGCGTGCCCGTGGGGGTACTTGCCGGTATTGTTCCCAGCACAAATCCCACATCCACGGTGTGCTATAAAGCCATAATTGCCCTGAAGGCGGGCTGTAGCATCGTGTTTTCCCCCCACCCCAAGGCCATCGTCTGCACCCGTCGGGCGGTGGAAATTGTGGCAAAGGCGGTGGAAAAAGCCGGTGGCCCCAAGGGGGCGGTGAGTTGTCTGTCCGTACCCAGTTTGGACGGGTGTCGGGAACTGATGACCGCACCGCAAACAAGGCTGATTTTGGCAACCGGCGGGCCGGCTATGGTGCGCTCGGCTTATTCATCCGGCAAGCCTGCCATTGGCGTGGGGGCGGGCAACGGCCCTGCCTATATCCACAAGTCAGCCGAGGTGAAAACCGCCCTTGAGAAAATTTTGTGTTCGAAAACTTTTGACAACGGCACGGTGTGTGCTTCCGAGCAGAGTATTGTGATTGAAAAGGCGATGGTTTCCAAGGTCAAAAGCATTGCGGTGGGGTTAGGGTATTATTTTCTGACGAAAGAAGACGCCCAGACCTTAGCCAAAGTACTGTTTCGCCCCAACGGGGCATTAAACCCCCAAGTGGTGGGGAAAACCGCCTTAGCGCTGGCAGACCTTTGCGGATTTTCTGTGCCGATCACCACGAAAATTTTGGTGGCGCAGGAAGATGGGGTGGGGGTGAAACATCCCTATTCTATGGAAAAACTCTGTCCGGTGCTGGGCCTGTATGTAGAGGAAAATGAGGAAGCGGTACTGTCTCGGTGTCGGGAAATTTTGCACCACGAAGGGCGGGGGCATACCTTTTCCATTCACGCCGAGGATTTGGATGTGGTGGCGCGGTTTGCTACCCAAATGCCGGTTTCTCGGTTTTTGGTGAACACCCCTTCGGCACAAGGAGGCATCGGGGCAACCACGGACTTGTTCCCCGCGTTGACACTGGGGTGCGGGGCAGTGGGTGGCAGTGCCACCAGCAACAATGTGTCCCCCATGGATTTAATCAATGTGCGGATGGTGGCGTGGGATGTGACCCCTCATCCGTCACCTGCGGTGACACCTTTCCCTCAAAGGGAAGGCTTGGTCGAACTGATTACGGCAAAAATTTTAGAACGGCTGGAAAGATAAGAGAAAAATCGCAGGTTGACTCTAATATGGTAGCATTATGCTGGTTGTTTGTTCCGGACGCTCCGCTGGGGTAACTTTCTTGCGCCGCCAAGAAAGTCACCAAAGAAGGCGGCATAGGGGAGGCGTTGAGTTGCTTGCTCCCGCAATCAAAGCCACCTCCCCTATGTACCCCTCCAGGCGCGCATCGCCGGTAGCGGTATCAATGTTTCGGTGCGGTAATGTCTAAAATTTAAATCGTTGCATAGCAACACCAAAATTGACAATTGTCAATTGTCAATTAAAATGAGGAGGATTTTTTATGGATACGAATTCTTTGGGTATGATTGAAACAAAAGGCTTGATTGGCGCTATTGAGGCGGCAGATGCCATGGTCAAGTCCGCCAATGTACAACTGGTGGGCAAAGAGGCGGTTGGTGGCGGTTTGGTCACTGTGATGGTTCGCGGGGATGTGGGCGCTGTGAAGGCGGCAACCGATGCCGGCGCGGCGGCGGCAGAAAAGGTGGGGGAATTGGTGAGCGTGCATGTCATTGCCCGCCCCCATACGGAAGTGGATGCCATTTTGCCCAAGGGTCGGCTGTCTTCCCCCAAAAATAGCGACAAATAAAAATGAAAGCCTTGTTGGTAGGGCAACCCCCCCCGCTGGATTATGAATTTGTCACGGCAGAGCCTTATGATTGCGTGGTGGTGGGGTCTATGTCCTTGCAGGAAATTTTGTGTTTGCAAAACGGGGATGTTTTGCAGGCGTTTGCCCAAGGGAAACCGGTGGTGTTTTATATCGCCGGTTTGCCACGGACGGATAATCGGGGCCTAAGAGCCTCTCTTTCCGCCCGTTATCGGGAACTGAAAAGTTGGGGGGCGGTGTTCACCGATGGGGAAAGCCGTCGGGTAATTACTGCCGAACGGGCAAAGATGATGGCAGAACAAGGGCAAAAACCCCCGCTGGGGGCGGTGCTGACCCCCTTGGCAAGAGAGATATTAGGTGGATAAAATGGCGGGCGACCAAAGGTCGCCCGAAAGGGAAGTGGTGGAAAAATGAAGGTTGGAACGGTGACGGGGTCAGTTTGGGCTACCCGAAAGGCGGAAAATTTGGCGGGGCAGACCTTTTTGGTGGTAGACACGGTGCAGGGCACGGTAGTGGCCTCGGATTTGGTGGGGGCAGGCAAAGGGGACAAGGTGCTGTTGGTTTTAGGGGAACCGGCATCCCGCTTCTCTATGAGTTGTCCCATTGATGCCGTAGTAGTTGCCATTTTGGACAGCGAAAAATAAATGCAAAATGCAAAATGCACAATGGCGGTGTCGCTATTGCGACAGATTAAAATTATCGGCAAAGCCGATGCCGAAATTTAGCATTTTGCATTACATAAAGGGGGTGCTTACATGGAAAGGATTTTGATTTGGGCTATGGCGGGGTTCGCTCTTTTGGGGGCGGTGGACCGTGTGTTGGGCAATCGGCTGGGGTTGGGCGCAGAGTTCCAAAAAGGCATTTTGGCTATGGGGGAACTGGCGCTGGCGATGTTGGGTGTGATTGCCCTTGCGCCGGTGTTGGCTACGGTTTTGCGACCGGTGATTGCGCCGGTGTTTGCCTTTTTGGGGGCTGACCCTGCCATGTTTGCCGGCACATTGCTTGCCTGCGATATGGGTGGCGGTGTGTTGGCGCAGGAATTATCCCGTGACCCCGAACTGGCGATTTTAGGGGGGCTGATTACTGGCTCGATGCTGGGGGCGACCTTGGTGTTTACCATTCCCGTGGCTATGGGGATTTTGCAGGAAAAGGACAGAGCCTACTTTGCCAAGGGGGTTTTGTTTGGTGTGGTGACCATCCCCGTGGGGGTACTGGTGGGGGGTCTTACCGCCGGTATCGGGTTTTTCAAAATTTTGCAAAACCTTGTGCCCATTATCCTCATTGGCGCGCTGGTGGCAGTGGGTCTTTGGAAATGGGAAGAAGGGATGCTTCGGGGCTTCGTGGGCTTCGGAAAAGGGGTGGTTGCCCTTGTGACCTTGGCTTTGAGCGTGGCAATTTTGAAGGAATTGACGGGAGTTTCTCTCATCCCCGGCTTGGGGGACTTGCACGAGGGGTTTTTGACTGTGGGAGCCATCGCCGTGGTACTGGCGGGGGCTTTTCCGCTGGTGGCAGTGATTACCAAGTTTTTGGTAAAACCCTTGGGGGCACTGGGGAAAAGCCTTGGCATCAGCGGAACATCCGCGTCGGGGTTTGTTGCCACCCTTGCCAATTCCGTGGCTACCTTTGACAAACTTAAGGAAATGGACCCTCGGGGGAAAGTGCTGAACATCGCCTTTGCGGTATCGGCAAGTTTTGCCTTTGGCGACCATATGGCTTTTGCCACCTCTTTTGCCCCGCAGTATTTAGGGGCGATGATTGTGGGAAAGTTGGCAGGTGGCGTGTCGGCAGTGGCGCTGGCCTATGTGATGACTAGGAAAATGCATTGATATAGCGGGGGCGGGAAACCCGTCCTCTACTTGACAAGAAAGGGGGGAAAAGATATAATTGGAAAAGATATGGAATAAAAGAGGTATACCAAATGAATAAAGGAAATTTTTACATCACAACCCCCATTTATTATCCTTCCGATAAACTGCACATCGGTCACACCTACTGTACCGTGGCTAGCGACGCCATGGCCCGCTATAAGCGGATGACCGGCTACAATGTGAAGTTCCTCACCGGCACCGACGAACACGGTCAGAAAATTGAAGATAAGGCCAAAGAAGCCGGTGTGCCCCCTCAGGAATTTGTGGATAAAATCGTGGAAGGGGACGGCGGTGTTTTGGATTTGTGGAAACTGATGAACGTCAGTTATGACCGTTTCATCCGTACCACCGATGACTACCATGTATCTGCCATTCAGAAAATTTTCAAGAAGATGTACGACAACGGCGACATCTACAAGGGTAAATATACCGGCAAGTACTGCAAGCCTTGTGAGAGTTTTTGGACTGAGAGCCAGTTAGTGGACGGCAAGTGCCCCGACTGCGGTCGCGAGGTGCAGGATGCCGAGGAAGAGGCCTATTTCTTCCGGCTGAGTAAGTACGCTGACCGTGTGCAGGATTTGCTGGAAAATACCGATTTTCTCGAGCCCCGTAGCCGTGTTCACGAGATGGTGAACAACTTCATCAAACCCGGTTTGGAAGATTTGTGTGTCAGCCGTACCAGTTTCACTTGGGGCGTCCCCGTGGACTTTGACGAAGGCCATGTGGTGTATGTTTGGATTGACGCGCTGTTTAACTATATGACTGCGTTGGGCTTCTGCAACGACAAGTATGACGAGGTTAATGAGTTTTGGCCTGCGGATGTGCATTTTGTGGGTAAGGAAATTGTCCGTTTCCACGCAATCATTTGGCCCGCGATGCTGATGAGTTTGGATTTGCCCCTGCCCAAGAAGGTCTACGGCCACGGCTGGCTATTGCTGGACGGCGGTAAGATGAGCAAGTCCAAGGGCAATGTGGTAGACCCCTATGTGCTGGCAGAGCGGTTTGGCGTGGATGCCTTGCGGTTCTTCCTGCTTCGGTCCTTCCCCTTTGGCAGTGACGGCAACTTCTCCAACGAACTGCTGATTTCCACCATTAACACCGATTTGGCCAACGATTTGGGCAACTTGGTTTCTCGTACTGTGGCTATGGCCCAGAAGTATTTTGGGGGAAAGTTGCCGGCAGAGCAGGTTTCTGACGAAAATATGGATGCCGAACTGGTATCCATGGTGTCGGGTCTTCGGGATAAGTACGAAAGCGAAATGGAAAAGTACGCCTTCCAAAATGCTTTGGCTGAGATTTTCAAGGTGATTTCCCGTGCTAATAAGTATATCGACGAGAATGCACCGTGGGTGCTGGCAAAGAGCGAAGAGTTGAGGCCCCGTTTGGCAAAGGTTTTGTATAACCTTTTGGAAACCATCCGTGTGTGCGCCGGTCTGCTGACCCCCGCTATGCCGGAAACCGCCAAGGAAATTTCTGCCCGCTTGGGTGGCGCAGAGATGGCTTGGGACAGCCTGAATGTGTTCGGTAAATTGGATTGCGAAGTTGCGGTGGTGGCAGGTAGCGCCTTGTTCCCCCGTATCGATATGGAAAAGGAATTGATTGCGTTGGAAGAATTGAGCAAGCCTAAGAGCGATATTGAAGTGGAAGAATTTGCCACAGAGAATGTGGATTTTGACACCTTCTGCAAGAGCGATTTCCGCGCAGTGAAGGTCAAAGCCTGCGAAAATGTGAAGAAGTCCGACAAACTGTTGCAGTTTACTTTGGACGACGGCACCGGCAAGGACCGTCAAATTCTCTCCGGCATTGCCAAGTACTACAAGCCGGAAGAACTGGTGGGTAAGACTTTGGTGGCCATTGTGAATTTGCCCCCTCGGAAGATGATGGGCAAAGAGTCCTGCGGTATGCTGATTTCCGCGGTCCACACCGAAAAGGGTGAGGAAAAATTGAACCTGCTGATGGTGGATGACGCCATCCCTGCCGGCGCAAAACTGTGCTAAGATAAGAAAAAAGAGGACTGCTGAGCAGTCCTCTTTTTTTATCGTGCTAATTCTTGCGCTGTATAAATTCCGGTATCTATCAGCAATCTTTCATAATTGTCTTTATGAACCAATTCCGGTATAAACAAATCCGTGGGAACATCTATCACGCCGTTATGGGTGGTAATTTCCCCAACGGTTTCCCCGTCAAACAGCGTCTGCAAAGCCGTTGCACAATAATCGGCAAGGGCATAGGCATCGTAATACACCGTCAAACATTGCTTATCTTGGGCAATCCGCGCCACTGCTTCCACATGGGCGCTCTGTCCGGTAATCAGCGGCCACTGTTCTTTGGGAAGTTCTTCTTTGTTCAAAGAGTCGGCACAGCCGTTGGCTATGGAATCCGTGGAACACAGCAAAATTTCCGGCCACTGTCCTTCAAAGGCATCGCACCATTCCTGCGCCAGCAGACGGTCCGCGCTCTCGATGCAAGTATCCTCAAAGCGCGTCCGGCCTGAGGGACAAGTCAATACGCCGTTGTCAAAATATTCCTGCAACACCAGCATCACGCCCTGATAAAACAGCAGGGAACTATGATTTCGATAATCCCCCATAAAGAACTCAATGGTGTGGGTTCTGCCTTCTGTCAGCGCCGTATCCAATGCTTTTTCTTCCACAATTTTCAGGGCAATATCCGTGCCCAGTTGCAAACTGTCAAAGCCCACATAGGCAGAAACCTTGTCCGTATTCATCAGAAGACGATCATAGGCGATCACCGGCACTTCTGCCCCAGCCAAACTATCCGTCAAGGCCAAGGAATCCACCGCCGCCACAATCAGCGCATCTACGGGGTGTGATAGCAACGCCTTGACTTGGTCTGCCTGCAACATCGGGGTGTCTTGGGCAATTTCTAAAACAACCTCGCAACCCATTTCTTCCAGTTCCGCGGTCAAAGCCTCGGCGCTTTCCACCCAAATGGTGTCGATGTCATTGGGCAGACAGACACCAACTTTATAAAGATTACCAAGGGTTTCGGTTGTTTCGTATGTGCTTTGGGTTGTCTCTGCGGTATCCCCCGCGCACCCGAAAAGGGAACACAAAAGGGTCAAACACAGCAAACAGACGATCCACTTTTTCATTTTCGTATCCTCAATTATCGCTTGTTTTTATGGTAAATAATTGCCAAACCCTTTAGCACCAAATCCTCTTGATAGTGGATTTTGTGAGTACAATGGGGCACAATTTTCTTCGCCAAACCGCCGGTAGCCACCAAACTGGCTTTGCGGCCCAATTCCTGCTCAAATCGGTCAATCATACCGTCCATCAGGCAGGCGGTGCCAAATACCGCGCCGCTTTGCATACTCTCGGTGGCGGTGGTGTTGATGCACTTTTTCGGCGGTTCAATGGGCACTTTTTGCAACAAAGATGTGCCGGAAGAGAGGGCGTTCATAGAAAGGGCAACACCGGGGACAATGGCGCCGCCGATGTACTTATTTCCCTGATCCACCACGGTAATGGTGGTAGCCGTGCCCATATCGAACACAATCACCGGCAAGGGGTACTCGCACATGGCCGCCACACTGGCCGCCACAATGTCACTGCCCAAACTTGCGGGGTTTTCAATCATAATATTCAGGCCGGTTTTTAAACCCGCGCCTACTACCAGCGCCCGCACGCCGATAATTTTTTCCACGGCAGTGCGGAAAATTTCCGTCAGCGGCGGCACAACCGAGCAAATAATCGCCCCTTCGATATTTCCGCAATTGAGTCCGTTAAATTGCAAAATGCCAAACATACTGGCGGCATATTCGTCCTCGGTTTTTTTCAAATCGGTGACCATACGGAACTGGCGCACCACTTTGTTTTTTTCGTTCAGGCAACCAAACACCACGTTGGAGTTGCCAATATCAATGGCTAGAAGCATTGTTTGCCTCCTTATTTTCTTCCTAATTTAATCAGCCGAACAATCACTGGCGCTAACAAAATATTGGTACCGAGTTCAATCAAGAAATTGATGCCCACAAGGCCGATGATCATATACGCGCCCGCACTGGCAAAGCCCAAGGCTTGACCCCACTGGGTAATGGTGGGCATAAAAAAGAGTTTACAACCCAAAAGAAAAACGCCGGTGTTGGTCAGAGGGCAAATCACCGCCGCCGTGGCAACCGCCACCACCCGATTCCATCGGGAAAGCAACCGGTACAAAAGACCTGCCATACATCCGCAGGCAACACCCTTTACCAAAACCACAATAACCGTAGCCAAAGGATCTACGGCATAAAATGCCGCCGCATCACCGGTGAGCAAAACCGCCACGCCGAAAACACCGCCCAGCCACGCGCCTGCCTGCCAGCCATATAGCGCCGCGCCTACCACAATGGGCAGTAAGGTCAGCGTGATGGAAAACATGGAAAACCGCAACTGCATACTCACCAGTTGCAGTACCGCCACAATGGCGGTAAACAGACCAATGCCTACCAAATTTTTTGTTTTGCTATTCAATTACATTACCTCCTGCTGTCGCTCCGCCTTCTGCGGATGCAACGCAAATATTGTCGAGCAATGCTCATAACCATTATAACGGAAGATTTTGTCACTTGCAAGGGAAATTTACGCATTGACAAGGGTTGTATAATAATACTATATACCAAAAAACAGAGGGACATCTATGGGCACAGCGAGTATGCTTCGGCAGGAGCAACGGAAAAACTTAATGGTTTCAGATCCGATACCACGGTTGATTAGTAAAATGGCCATTCCTACCATTGTGGCTTTTTTGATCAATTCTATCTATTCTCTGGCGGATACCTACTTCGTCAGCGGTCTTGGCACCAATGCCACCGCCGCTGTCAGCGTCAACGCATCCTTAGACCAACTGATTATGATGTGCGGTTCTATGTTGGCGGTAGGCGCCAACAGTTATATCGCCCGCCTTTTGGGGGAAAATAACGAGAAGAAAGCCAGCCAAGTGCTATCCACCGCCTTTTTCTTGGCCGCTGTCATCGGTTCGGTTTTGCTGGTTTTCGGCAGTATTTTTATCAACCCGATGGTGCGTCTTTTAGGGGCAACCACCACTTGCGAAGATTACGCAGCGGACTATGCTCGCTATGTTTTGTATGCCGCCCCCTTTATGGCCACCAGTTTTGTGATGAACCAGTGTTTGCGCAGTGAAGGCAGTGCCACCTTATCGATGATCGGTATGGGCTTTGGCGGTATTTTAAACTGTGTTTTAGACCCGATTTTCATTTTATCCAAAGGGGAAACCATTTTCGGCATTTTGAAAGTGCCCTTCGGTTTGGGTATGGGCGTTTCCGGCGCATCCTTAGCAACCGCCATTTCCAAAGTTGTCAGTTTCAGCATTTTGATTTTCCCCTATATTTTCCGAAAAAGCCTTCTGCGCCTATCTGTGGCAAATTTCAAACTATCCAAGGACATCCTCGGACAAATCGTCAGCGTAGGTTCTTCTTCTATGTTCCGCAGTGGCTTGGCGGTGGTGTCCGGTATTTTGCTCAACGATTTGGCGGGCAATATTTCCGACTCTGTGCTGGCAGGCATCGGCGTTTCCACCAAAATTATGATGTTCCCCTTTAGTATTATCTTGGGCTTCGGCTCCGGCTTCCAGCCGGTGGCGGGCTTTAACTGGGGCGCCAAGCGGTATGACCGCGTGCAGGAAAGTTATCGGTTTTCTTCTGTTGTGGCCTTTGTGGGCGGCGTGATTATGGCAGTATTTTTGATTGTAATGGCCGACCCCATCATTATGGCCTTTGCCGGTGATGACCCCCAAATGCGTCAGTTGGGGGCTCTGTGTATCCGTTTACAATCCATCGCCCTTCCCATCCACGGTTGGGTGGCGGTGGTGAATATGCTCTGTGCCGGTTTGGGAAACGCCGGTGGCGCATTCCTGCTGGCCACCGCCCGTCAAGGCACTTGCATGTTGCCGTTCCTCTACCCCTTGGCCCACTTTTTCGGGGAATGGGGCATCGTGTCCGTGCAAGCCGTTGCCGATGTGCTGAGCCTTGCGCTGGCAACTCCCATTATCGTCTTTATGCTCAAGAAAATTAAAACTGCCCGTTATGAAATGGAAACTATATCAAAGGAGTAACACAATGCAAATTACCAAAGATATTCAATATGTTGGCGTCAATGACCACGCAATCGACTTATTCGAAGGACAATACGTTGTTCCCAACGGTATGTCTTACAATTCCTATGTGATTTTGGACGAAAAAATTGCGGTTATGGACACCGTAGATCAAAAATTTCTGAGGCCTTGGCTGGAGAATTTGGAAAAAGTTCTTTCCGGTGCAAAGCCTGATTTCTTGATTGTTCAGCATATGGAGCCGGATCACTCTGCCAATGTTGCCGCCTTTTTGGAAGCCTATCCCGAGACCACGGTGGTTGCCTCTGCCAAGGCTTTTGTGATGATGAAGCAGTTCTTCGGCACAGATTATGCCAACCGCCGTTTGGTAGTCGGCGAGGGTGCATCCCTATGTCTGGGCAAACATACTTTGACCTTTGTCACCGCCCCTATGGTACACTGGCCTGAGGTCATTGTGACCTATGATTCTTATGATAAAGTGCTGTTCTCTGCCGATGGTTTCGGAAAGTTCGGCGCATTGGATGTCGAGGAAAACTGGGCTTGCGAAGCAAGACGGTACTACATCGGCATCGTGGGCAAATACGGTGCGCCGGTGCAGGCTCTGCTGCAAAAAGCCGCCGGATTGGATATCGCAAAAATCTGCCCCTTGCACGGACCGGTGCTGACGGAAAACTTGGGCTACTATATTAACCTCTATGATATTTGGTCTTCCTACCGTCCCGAAGATGAGGGTGTGCTCATTGCTTACACCTCCGTTTACGGTCACACCAAGGAAGCGGTGGAACTTTTGGCGGCAGAACTGGAAAAGAACGGCTGTCCCAAGGTTTCTGTTGCCGACTTGGCACGGGATGATATGGCAGAAGCCGTGGAGGACGCCTTCCGCTACAGCAAGTTGGTGCTGGCAACAACCACTTATAACAACGACATCTTCCCCTTTATGAAGGAATTTATCCACCACCTTACCGAGCGGTGCTACCAGAACCGCACCGTGGCCTTTGTGGAAAACGGCTCTTGGGCACCCAACGCCACGAAGACCATGCAGAAAATGTTGGCGTGTAGTAAAAATCTAACCTATGCGGAAAATACCGTAAAAATTCTCTCTGCTTTAAATGAGGAAAGCCGAGACCAAATTAAAGCCTTGGCAAAAGAACTCTGCAAGTAAAAAAGTGTGCTACAAAGATCAAAAACCTTTGTAGCACACTTTTTTATTTGCAACCGCCCTGACAGTTTCCACTATAAGGACAGCCGATGCACTTTTTTCCGCTTTTTTTGGATTTGTAGATGGCATACACCGCCAAGCCCAAAATCACCGCTAAAATCGCCACAATGATAAAATCTTTCATACATTACACCCGACCTTTCGGTTTGCCCGCACACAGAGATATGCCACAACACCGGCCATCGCGGTCACTGCCAACAAGCCGGGGACAAACCCTGCGCCCAAACTGCCGGTGGTAACCAGCGTACCGATTTGGAAGGCCAAAAAACCAAGGGTGTAGCCTACGCACAGTTGCAGGGCAATTCCGCCCCACAGCCACTTCTTCTTGCTGAATTCTGCATTCATTGCGCCGATTGCGGCAAAACAAGGGGGGCTGAACAGATTGAACATCAAAAACGCCAAGCCGGCCACCGCGGTCATTTCCGGCACGACACCGCCGCCAAAGGCCACGGCAATTTGGCTGCCTGCGCCCTCTGCCATTTCCAGCGCATCCGGATCAATCAAATTGGAAATGCCAAAGCAAACTGCCAGCGTACCTACCACATTTTCCTTGGCGATAAAGCCGGTAAGCACTGAGGCCGCCAACTGCCAACTGACATAGCCGATGACCGGCACCAGCATCACCGCAACCGGTCTTGCCACCGTTGCCAAAATCGAGGTATTTTCTGCCCCCTCGGCAACCAAAGTCAAGTTCCAGTCAAACGATTGCATCACGAAAACCAACGCGTTGCACAGCAAAATAATGGTGCCTGCCTTGACGATATATGCCCAGCCTTGGGCACACATGGCGGTAAACGCCCGCCTGAAAGACGGAAATTTATATTCCGGCAACTCGATGATAAAATAGGATTTTTTCTTGGCGTTGCCCGTGATTTGGTTCACCAAAAGGGCGCCTACCAAAATAATCAAAATGCCCACAAAATACATCGCTGTGCCCACCCAAGGGGATTTTTTGAAAAACGCACCGGCAAATAGGGAAATCACCGGCAATTTTGCCCCGCAGGGCATAAAGGGGGTGAGCATCACCGCCGCATTCCGTTCCCGTTCATTGGGAATGGTCCGCGCCGCCATCACACCGGGTACGGCGCAGCCCGTGCCGATAATAAAGGGGATGACGGATTTTCCCGAAAGACCCACTTTTTTGAAAATGGGGTCCAGCACAACGGTTGCCCGGGCCATATATCCGCAATCTTCCAAAAGGGCAATGAGGAAATACAGCACCATCACAAGGGGCAAAAAGCCAACCACCGCGCTGACACCGCCGATGATACCCTCGGTAAGCAGTGCCACCAAGAAGGGGTTGCTCCCTTGCAAAACGCCCTCTGCCCAAGCCTTAAAACCATCCATCAGGGCAACCAGACCCTCTGCCAAAAACGGGCCGACCCACGCTTGAGAAATTTGGAACACCAAGAACATCACCAAGGCAAAAATCGGCAGACCCAGCCAAGGGTTTGTTAAAAGGGTGTCCACTTTGTCCTGCCGGTTTCGGTCACCGGTACGCACCCGACGGCGCTCTACCTGACCCACCAAGCGGTTGACAAAGGCAAACCTCTGTCTGTCCGCCTCTTCCAAGGCCTTTTTATCTTGGGGATTTCCTTCCCCTTGAGAAAACGGCGCATTTTGGATTTTTCCCGCCTGCTTTATTGCCGTCTGCACCACTGCCGAAAGCCCTTCGGCGGAAGTGGAAACCGTTTCCACCACGGGACAGCCCAACTTGGCGGACAGCGCAGTTACATCAATTTCCGTTTTCTTTTTCTCGTTGATGTCGCTTTTGTTCAGCGCCACCACCACGGGAATGCCCAATTCCAAAAGTTGGGTGGTGAAAAACAGACTTCTGCTTAAATTGGTGGCATCCACAATGTTCACAATCACATCGGGCTTTTCGTTTTTTATGTATCGGCTGGTCACCTGCTCTTCGGAAGTAAAGGCAGACAGAGAATAGGTACCGGGCAAGTCCACGGCCAGCAAATCCGCACCATCGCTATAAACCTTCCGAATGGGGGCTTCTTTTTTATCCACCGTCACACCGGCCCAGTTTCCCACATGCTCGTTACTGCCGGTGAGGGCATTATACATGGTGGTCTTGCCACTGTTGGGATTTCCTGCAAACGCAATTTTCATCGTCTATACCTCAATGGCCTCTGCCAAGGAATTGTCTATATTATAACGGCCGTCCTTGATGGCCACCGTACAACTGCTTCTTCTGCGGGACACCACGGTTATGGGTTCGCCGCTGTAGCACCCCAAGGAAAACAGAAAACTGTTCAGCGACTCGTCTTGGGTGTTCACCGATTGAATAATATATTCTGTTCCCTCTAGAGCGTTGCGCAAATTCACGAACACCACCTGCCTTTCATTTAGTTAGCATATGCTAACTTCTGTGCATTAAAAAGATGTTAGCCTTCGCTAACTGTCCTACTATTTTATATGCAACCCCGCCGCTTGTCAACCCTTTTTTGAAAAATTTTTCCATTCCACCCTCGTTGTCTTTTCGCACCCCTTGTCACGCAAAAAGGCGGTCAGTTTTGCAACTGACCGCCTTTTTTAGTAAGTGTCGGCAATCTTCACCAGTGCCTGACCGATGTTAAGCGCGTGGTCACCGATACGCTCGAAATCCGTCAGCAACTCGGAATATAGCACGCAGGCTTCCTCGGAACATTCCCCGTTACGCATCCGTTGTAAATGTCTGTCCCGATACGCTACCGTCATATCGTCGATTTTCTGTTCGGCAGAAGCGATTTCGCTTAACCACTCACCCTTTTCTTCTTCTACTTGCATCAACTTTTCCAACATTTCCAGCACCAAATCCCGCATCTGTGCAAGTTCTTCCTTGGCGCCGTCGGAAAAGACAATGTTTCGCCGGTCCATCACCTTGGTATACCCCGCAATATTGACCGCGTGGTCACCAATGCGTTCCACATTGCCGCAGATTAGGAAATACTGTTCAATGTCCGAAACATTTTGACTGCTGGGGTTATGCACCAATATTTTGGAAACGAACTGAGAAATATCCTTGTTTAACAAGTCGATGGTTTCCTCATTTTTGTCAATGTTCTCAAGACTACCCATATCTCCGGCCAAAATGGCGCGGTAGGCGGCGCCGGTATTTTCCGCGGTCAGGCGAAGCATCCGCAAAATCTCTTTTTTCAGCATATTGGTGTGGGTGACGATTGCGCCCAAATGGAAGTTTCTTTGATGGAATTCTTCTCTAAGGGCGGAAAAGGCAGAGGTGTCTTCCTCTTTGCCGTCCGGAAGGATATTTTCTGCCAAGTTTGCCAACAATTCCCCGAAGGGCAACAACATAACCGTCGTTGCGATGTTGAAAATGGTGTGCATATTGGCAATCTGCTTTGCAGGGTCTGCGGGGGTAATTCCGCCAACCCACTCGGTCACCGGCAGAACCAAACAACCAACCGTAAAGAGGGTTGTGCCAATCAGGTTAAACAGCAGGTGAATAATGGTGGTGCGCCTTGCCGCGCGGTTTCTGCCGATGGACGCCAAAACCGCCGTAATGCAAGTGCCGATATTCTGTCCGAACAGCACAAATACTGCCATATTAAAATCAATGGCGCCGGCAATGGCCAAGGCCTGCAAAATACCGATGGAGGCCGAGGAAGATTGAATAATCGCCGTTACCAATGCGCCGGCCAAAATGCCCAAAAGGGGATTGGAAAACTGGGACATCATTGCCGCGAAGGTTTGGGAATCCCGCAAGGGCTTCATTGCGTCGCCCATCATATTCATACCAAGGAACAGCACACCCAAGCCTGCCAAAATTTTGCCGATATGTTGCACTTTCGGCTTTTTCAAAAAAACAACCATCGTCACGCCGATAAAGGCAAACAAAGGCGCAAGCATACCCACATCCAAGGCAATCAACTGGCCGGTAATGGTGGTGCCGATGTTCGCGCCCATAATAATCCAAACGGCCTGCTTCAAGGTCATCATATTAGAATTGACGAAGCCTACGGTCATCACCGTGGTGGCAGAGGACGATTGCACCAGCGCCGTAATGCCGGCGCCTACACCAACGCCCAAAAACCGGTTAACCGTCAATTTTTGCAAGATTTTTTTCATACTGTTGCCGGCGATGTCTTCCAACCCGCTGCTCATCATCTGCATACCGTAAAGAAACAGCGCAAGACCGCCCAACAATCCGAGAATTTCTGTCATTCCCATAGTTTTTCTCCTTTGATTTTTTAAATTCCTTCAAAAGGATACCATTTGACAATCCATAAGTAAAATACTATAATATTATTATATCCATAATAAAAAGTTATAGGAGAAGAGGCTATGACCATTCGCCATTTAAAGGTATTTATCTGCGTCTGCAAGCATAAAAATATGACAAAGGCGGCAGAGGAACTGTTTATTGCCCAGCCCGCCGTCAGCAAGACCATTGCCGACATCGAGGAAAAATACCATGTCGTCTTGTTCCAACGCGTCAACAAACAATTGTTATTAACCGAGGAAGGGAATGCTCTGCTCATCAAAGCAAAAGAAGTCGTCGCTGCCTTTGATGCGTTTGAAAACGAAGCCAACAACGCATCTTCTGCCCCTACTGTGAAAATCGGCTCGTCCATAACCATCGGCAAACAGCAATTGCCCAACCTTTTAAAAATGTTAAAGGACGAATTTGAGGGGTTGCATTTTCAAGTTTCCATCAATCAAACCGCATTGATTGAAAGTAAAATTTTGGACGGTACGCTGGATTTTGCGTTTATCCAAGGTCTGCCTTCCAACTTGAATATTTCCGCCAACCTGATTGACCGAAATACTTTGGTTGCCGTGTGCGGTCCGTCTTATCCCATCCCCTCTGCGCTGACCTTAAAAGAACTTTGTCGCTACGATTTGCTTTTGCGTGAAGATGACAGTGTTTCCCGAGAATTTTTGGACCATGCGTTTGCCACGAAAGACATTGTGATTAAGCCGATTATTGAATCGGTGAGCAACCAAGCGCTGATTTCCTCGGCAATGAACAACTTAGGTGTCACCCTTTTGCCGGAATCTTTGGTAGATGCACCTTTAAAATCCGGCAAACTCAAAAAAATCACCATTACAGACCATACCTTTATCCGAAGTTCATACCTGATATATCATAAAAATAAAACCTTCAGCGCTACCATAAAGAAAATTTATGAATTTGCCCGTAGCAATTTCCAAAATGCTTAATCCACGGTTGCAGGGCAAGGAAAAAAGAAAAGGGTAGGGACTTTTTTGAACCGACCCGCCCTAAGCCATGGGGAAGGTGACTCGCAATGCCGTAACAGTTTGGTTCACCGGCAATTTCCGCCACGGTAATGCCCTTGGCATATTCCTGCTTGATGCAGTTGATGGCTCGGGCGATGTAGTCGTATTGCCCTTCTTCTAAACTACACCAATCCTATGGCCATGCTCACCGGCTATATGCAACACAATTTAGGCGTCCAGACTATCGGTCTTTGCCACAGTGTGCAGGTTTGCACCCAAAGCCTTTCCGTGGCGTTGCGCTTCAGCGATCTTTTGCTGAAGACCGAAGGGGTCAGCCGTGTCCACGGCGGCGTGAAAGGTCACTAATTTCCCCATTATATGAAAAAACCGTCCCATTCGACGAAAAATTTCTTTCTTTTTCCAAGGGTCTGTGCTATAATGATTTAGTTATTGAATTTTCCTTGGAGGTATCTCGTTTGAACACGAATGTATTTACCGGCGGAAAGCGGAATTTTCCGGCTCGGTGCGCTACTTGGTTTATCTACTGGTTGGCGACGTTATTGTTTTATGAAACGCTTTTGCACTTGACGGTGTTTCCGGAACTGAATTCCAAATATTTTTATGTCATCGGCTTTTCCGTGCCTTGGGCAATTTTGCTGTCTTTGGTGATGTCCTTCTTGCCGAAAAAAGGCAGTTACTGGACAGCCTTCGGTATTACCGTTGCCCTTGCCCTCTTCTACGGTAGCCAACTGGTGTATAACTTCGTCTTTGGCTCGCTGTATTCTGTCAGCCTAATGGGTCAGGGCGGTGCGGCGGTTACCAACTTCTGGCGGGAAACATCGCAGACCATACTGGACCATATTTTGCAACTGCTGTTGCTGTTCATCCCTATGGCTGTGATGCTGGTTTTTAAAAAATTCTTCTACCGCCGTATGGCGCCGTTAAACTATGTTTGGTGGTTGCTTTTGATCTTTGTGCTGGCGTTTATGTCCTTGATTAACGCCGCCTGCCTGAAAATCGGCGGTACGGGTTTCTTCTCTACTTATTATTACTACTACGATGCCAACACCACCACCGACCAAGCCGCCGAAAACTTCGGTTTGCTCACCGCTATGCGTTTGGAATTTGCCAGCCGTGAGAATTTGGGGGAAGCCGACGGCGGGGACGACAGTTACTACACCCCTATGGACGGTTTGACCCCAGACGATGTTACCGGTTCCGGTTCTAATGAGCCGAAATACAATGTGCTGAACATCGACTTTGACGCCCTCAACGCCAAAACCAACAAAAAGGCAATCCAAGGAATCAACAACTATTGTGCAAGCCTTACCGGCACCAACCAAAACGAATACACCGGTATGCTTGCCGACTATAACCTGATTTATATCTGTGCCGAGAGTTTCTCTACCGCGGCGATTTACCCTGAATTGATGCCCACATTGCACAAATTGGCAACCAACGGCTTCATTTTCAACAATTATTACAACACCTACCCCAATGTCACCACCGACGGTGAATACACTATGTGTATGGGTATCTACCCCGACACCAGCCGAAAGAAGTCCGACGCTTCCTTCCGTGTCAGCCAAGATAACTACCTGCCCTACACGTTGGGTAACCTCTTCTCTACCCAGCGTAACATCAAAGCCTTCGGCTATCACAACTACAAGGGCAGTTACTACGGCCGAAACAAGACCCACCCCAATATGGGCTACTCTATGAAGTTTATGAACGACGGTATGAAGTTCAGTTCTGCTTGGCCGGCTTCCGATCTTGAGATGATGGAGCAATCCATTGGGGACTATATTGGTATGGAGCAGTTCCACGCCTATTATATGACCTTCTCCGGCCACTACCAGTACAACACCGACAACAATGTGATTGCCCGTCGGAACTGGGATGCGGTGAAACATCTGCCTTTCTCGGAGACGGCTCGGGCATACCTTGCCTGCCATATGGAACTGGAAAAGGCGCTGACCTACCTGATGGAAGAACTGGAAAAGGCCGGTGTTGCGGACAAAACCGCCATCGTCATTGCCGGTGACCACTTCCCCTACGGTCTGAAAAATAGCCAGTATTCGGAACTTATCGGCTATGAAATTGACTCTTTCACCAAGTTTAAGTCCAGCCTGATTTTCTGGGTGGGCGGATTGGAAAAGCCCATTGAAGTGGACACCTACTGCTGTAACGCAGACATCTTGCCCACGGTGATGAACCTGTGGGGCTTCACCTACGATTCCCGTATGCTAGCGGGCACAGATGTGTTCTCTGACGGCACCCACGTGGCAATCTTGCGGGACAACAGTTTCTACACCGATAAGGTGTGGTTCAACGCCACCAAGAACAAAATCAAATACTTGGTAGACGAGAGCGAAATTCCGGAAAATTATGTGGACAATATGATTAAACTCATCAAGTCCAAATATAAGATTTCCAAGGACATTTTGGATCACGACTACTACCGGTTTGTATTTGACAATACCGACGCGGGATTCCAGTCCACAGAAATCATCAATGTCTATAAGCCTCCCAAGCCTAAGGAGGAGGAAGTTCCCGCTGTGCCGGAAACGCCGGTCACACCCCAAACCCCGGTGACGCCGGAAACTCCCAATACCCCCACCAAACCCACAACCCCCAAGCCGGAAACCGGTGGTAACTCCGGTGGAAATACCGGTGGAAATCCTCCCGACGACATTCCCGACCCCTCGGAAAACAGTTAAACAAAAAGCCAAGTCGCTTCTCCCGACTTGGCTTTTCTTTTCGTCGCGAAGCGACACAATCATTTTGCATGTTGCCCAAACCGTCTTGTATACCCGCACCGTCTGCACAACTTCTCCACGGCTTGCCCTCGGGAAAACCCCTCGTAAATGGCCTTTGCCCTTGGACTTTCCAAAATCTCGCTGAAATCCTGCCGGAACAAATTCCCCAAGGGAATATCCCCCTCGTGGTCCAAACAGCAGGGCACTACCGTGCCGTCCCACAGTACGCCGATTTGGTCCCGCAGACCGTAGCAGAACACCGGCGCTTGGGTTTCTTCCAAACCCATATCCGGCCAATCGAACTTGTCCCCATATTCCAAATATGTCTTCTCTGCCAACCGAAAACCCTGACGGACCCCAGCCCAAGGCTGGGGGAAATTCTTCCGAACAATCTCTAAAATCTTTTCGTTCAGCGCCTCTTTTCCCCCTGCGTTCCACAGCCGGTATACCACCAGTTTGTCTGTCTTTTTTCCAAAATCGCATAGGGACTGCACATAGTCTTCCAAAGGCTGGGAAAAGTCATTGGCCTCAAAGGCGTGGACAGAGAGATTGACCTTGTGTAACGCCTTTGCGTCCAAAAGCATTTCCTGCTTTTCTTTGACCAATGTGCCGTTGGTGGTGAGAATAACCTTAAAACCCAGTTTCCCCGCCATTTCCAAAAAGTCTGCCAAATCCGGATGGCACAGAGGTTCCCCCATCAAATGGAAATACAAAAAGTCTGTATAGGGGCGCAATTTGGGCAACAGCACCGCCATATTTTCTTTGGTCAGCCGACCTTTTTTTCGCTTGGTGCCCGGGCAAAAACTGCACCGCAAATTGCACACATTGGAAATTTCTAAATAAACCTTCCGAAACCGCATTTTCCCACCCCCTTATTGTGTGCTATTGTAGCACACAAATTGACCCTTGACAATTACTATGTTTTCCTTGCAAAATCTGGATAAATTCCTTATAATAGATACATTATGATTAAAAGGGTGGTATGCGATGAAAGTAAAGCTGAAAAACCTGCAAAAAACCTTCCCCGCCCAGACCAAAAAGGGCGCCCCCGTTCACGCAGTGGACAATGTGAATATGACTATCCCCGACGGCAAACTTTTGGGACTTTTAGGCCCTTCCGGCTGTGGCAAATCCACCACGCTGAACTTGCTGTGCGGTTTGCTCACCCCCACCTCCGGCGAGATTTTCTTTGACGAGGACAATGTGACCAATCTGCAACCCCAGCACCGTGGTGTGGGTATGGTGTTCCAAAACTATGCTCTCTATCCCCACCTGACAGTCCTGCAAAACATCCTCTTCCCCTTGGAAAACTTGAAGGGCAAAGAAAAGTTAACCAAGGAAGAAATGCTGACCCGGGCGGGTGAGGCCGCCGCCTTGGTGCAGATTGAGAACCTGATGGACAGAAAGCCCGCCCAACTATCCGGCGGTCAGCAACAGCGGGTGGCCATCGCTCGCGCCTTGGTGAAACTTCCCCGCCTGCTACTTTTGGACGAGCCCCTTTCCAACTTGGATGCCAGACTGCGTCTGCAAACCCGAGAGGAAATCAAGCGCATCCAAAAAGCCACCGGCATTACCACCGTCTTTGTCACCCACGACCAAGAGGAGGCTATGTCCATTTCCGACGAAATCGTGGTGATGGATAAGGGCAAAATCCAGCAAATGGGTCACCCCCAAGCCGTTTACGACGACCCGAAGAACTTATTCGTCGCCAAATTCTTGGGCACACCCCCCATCCATATTTTTGAAGGAAACATCCAAGAAAACACCCTGTATCTGGGTGAGGATGCAGTGATGTCCGTGAAATTACCCAATGGGGAAGTCACCGTGGGCATCCGCCCCGAGGGCTTTAACCCCGACGAAAACGGTGCTTTAAACTGCGCCTTCCAAGGTCTTGAGGTAATGGGTCGAGATACCACCATTTTGTGTACCCACCCCGCCTGCCAAACCCCCATTCGTGCCATTGTGGAAAGCGAAAACGCAGGCGCTTCCGCCCGCTTTTCCGTCAAGCCTAACAAGATTTTCTTCTTTGCCCCGGACGGCACACGCGTGTACCCGGAGGACTGAATATGGAAAAAAACAACTACAAAGGCTGGCTGTACCTGCTGCCCGCTATGCTTTTTCTCGGGGTGTTTTTGGTCTATCCCCTGATTGATGTGCTGATTTATTCTTTGGAAGAAGGCTATCATTCCGCCAGTGGCACATCCTTCGGTGTGGGACTTTATAACTTCCACTATGTCCTGCAAGACCCCTACTTTTTGCAGGCACTGAAAAACACCTTGATTTTGGTTCTGATTACCGTACCCCTTTCCACCGGCATCGCCCTGCTGATTTCTTTAGGCCTTGCCTCCATCCGGAAACTGCGGAGTCTGTACCAAACAGTATTTTTCCTGCCCTATGTGACCAACACCTTGGCGGTGGGCCTTGTGTTTATGCTTCTGTTCCGCCAAACCCCCTACACCCCCGGCCTTGTGAACACCCTTTTGGGTCTGTTCGGCATTGAGCCCGTGGACTTTATCACCGGCCCTTACTGGGCAAAGATGTTCACCTTGTGCTTTTACACCGTGTGGGTGGTAATGCCCTTTAAAATTTTAGTGCTCACCGGCGCGCTGGCATCGGTGAAGCAGGATTATTATCATGTGGCGCTGGTAGACGGCACTTCCAAAGGTCGGATTTTCCGCAAAATCACCCTGCCGATGATTTCCCCCAGTCTGTTTTATCTCATTATCACTGGCTTTATCGGGGCATTCAAAGCCTATTCCGATGCGGTGGCGATTTTCGGCACAGACCTTAATGCCGCGGGAATGAACACCTTGGTAGGCTATGTGTACGATATGCTCTACGGCAACGCCGGCGGTTATCCCTCTTACGCCTCTGCCACGGCAGTGATTCTGTTTGCCATCGTGCTGACAATCACCGTCATCAACCTTCTGGTCAGCCGCAAAACCGTCCACTACAATTGAGGTGTTTTTATGAAAAAAACAAAACCCTTTACCTATATCGGCCTGACCTTGTGGGGCATTTTTGTGCTGTTTCCCTTCTACTGGATGGTGATGACCGCTTTCAAAAGTTACTCTGCCTATAATGGCGAGTTTACCCCTCAACTTTTCGTCAGCGCCCCCACTTGGGAAAACTTTACCCAAGCCTTTACCGCCGTGCCCTTGGGCACTTACTTTCTCAACACCGTGATTTTCACCCTTGCCACCACGACAGTGATGCTCTTCGTTACGGTGTTGGCGGCTTTCGGCTTTTCCCGCCTGCAGTTCCCCGGACGGGACTTGGCGTTTACGGTGTTTTTGGCGCTGATGATGGTGCCGGCGGAACTGGTGGTGATTACCAACTTCGTCACCGTGTCCAATTTGGATTTGCGCAACACCTTCTTGGGTCTGATACTCCCCAGTGTGACTTCGGTGTTTTACATCTATTTACTGCGGGAAAACTTTGCCCAAATCCCCAACGAGTTATATTACGCCGCCAAAGTCGACGGTACATCGGACTTTAAATATCTGTGGAAAGTAATGCTTCCCATTTGCAAACCCACCGTCATTACCGTGACCATCTTGAAAGTCATCGAGTGCTGGAACAGTTTTGTGTGGCCCCGATTGATTACCGACGATCAGGCGTATTTTTTGGTATCTAACGGCATTCAAGAAATTCGGGAAAACGGCTTCGGGCGGGACAATATCCCCGCGATGATGGCTTCTGTGGTGGTCATCAGCCTGCCCCTGATTGTGCTGTTTTTAATCTTCCGGAAGAAGATTATGGCCGGCGTCGCCCAAGGAGGTACCAAAGGATGAAGCGAGTATTTGCAATTTGCCTATGCCTTTTGATGCTCACCGGCTGTCACGGCAAGGTGGAACATAACGCCTTTTCCGTCCCCGACACCTTTGACACTGCCCAAACCTATGAAATTTCCTTTTGGGCGAAAAACGACACCAATTCTACCCAGGTGAATATCTACAAAAAAGCCATTGCGGATTTTGAAATGCTGTATCCCAACATCCAAGTGAATTTACGGCTTTACACCGACTACGGCAAAATCTACAACGATGTGATTACTAACATCCAAACCGATACCACCCCCAATGTGTGCATCACTTACCCCGACCACATCGCCACCTACCGCACCGGCACGAATTCCGTGGTACCCTTGGACGAACTGATGGGACACGAAAAATACGGCTTGGGCGGTTCGGAACTTCTCTTCGACGGGGTGAAAAAAGGGGAAATTGTGGAAAAATTTCTCTCGGAATGCTACCTAAGTGGCAATTATTACGCCCTGCCCTATATGCGTTCCACGGAAGCCTGCTATGTGAATAAAGACTATGTGGAAAAACTGGGGTTCGCTCTGCCCGAGACCTTGACTTGGGACTTTGTTTGGCAGGTCAGCGAAAAGGCTATGGAAAAAAATGCAGACGGCACCTACAAGTTAAACGGACAAAAAATACTAATTCCCTGCATCTATAAGTCCACGGACAATATGATGATTTCCTATCTGAAGCAATCCGGCGCAGGATATTCCAACGCCTTAGGTCAGGTGCAACTGTTTAACGAAACCACCCAAGACCTTTTGCAAACCGTCACCAAGCATGCCAAAACCGGCGCTTTTGACACATTCAAGCGTATCGGCTATCCGGGTAACTACCTCAATGCCGGCCAGTGTATTTTCGCCATAGACTCTACCGCCGGCGCTACTTGGATGGGCTCGAAAGCCCCCCTGATGGACATCCCCGCAGATAAAATCTTGGATTTTGAAACGGTGGTTCTGCCCATCCCCCAAGTTGACCCCCAAAATCCCCAAATGATTTCCCAAGGTCCCAGCCTTTGCGTATTCAATAAGGATGACCCCCAGCAAGTACTGGCAAGTTGGCTGTTCGCCCAGTTTCTGCTGACCAATGATGTACAAATCGCCTATGCCCAGACCGAGGGCTATGTCCCCGTGACCACCAAGGCGCAAAATAGCGACACTTACCAAGATTATCTGTCCCGCAGTGGCGGAAATAATGACCTTTATTACGATGTGAAACTCTCTGCCACCCGCCTTTTGCTGGACAACACCCCAAACACCTTCACCACGCCGGTGTTTGGCGGCTCAGCGTCCTTGCGGGATGCTTCTGGCTACCTGATTGAAGATGTGGTGAAAAGTACCCGACGGGGCAAATCGGTGGACGAGGCGTATTTGGAAAAACTGTTCGATGACACCAAGGCGCTATACCATTTGGATGCTTTGAACACGGATATATCCGGAAAAGCCAAACTAAAACCCTTACCCACCGGCGCTGTTGTGATGCTGTGTGTTTTGGCAATCACTTGGCTGGCAATTTTCGCCTACCTGCTTTTTCAAAAGAAAAAGAAATAACCCCCACGGGCGACCATAGGTCGCCAAGGTTGTTAAAATTTTTTTATAAACAAGTGGAAAAATATTGATTTCCTGAAAAAAGGTAGTATAATGTGTCTTGTACGTTCCAACCTACATAAAATTTTAAGGAGTGCTACCAAAATGAAAAAGTTAATCGCAATGCTTTTGGCACTGGTTTTGGTTATGGGTTTGGTTGCTTGTGGCAATAATGCCGATGCCAACACCACCACCGCCACCACCACTGCCGCCACTAACGAGACCACCGAGGGTGTCATTGAATTCCCTGCAGTTATGACCTATGCAGAATACTTGGCTGCTCCCGTAGATGCCCCTGTTACCGTGGAAGCCTATGTGCAGGCTACCCAAGGTTGGTGGGAAGATTCTATTGTCATCTATGCGCAGGACAAGGATGGCGCTTACTTCTCTTACGGCACTTACTGTACCGAAGAAACTTCCAAGTTGTTAGTTCCCGGCACCAAGATCCAAATCAAGGGCTTTAAGGCTGAATGGGACGGCGAAGTGGAAATCGTAGACGGTATGGTATTCGTCGTAGAAGGCGGCGACACTTATGTTGCGGAAGCCTTGGATGTTACCGATCTGTTGGGCAAGGACGAACTAATCAACCATATGAACAAGTTCGTGTCCGTCAAGGGCGCAGAAATCAAGAAGATTTCCTACAAGAACGACGAGCCTGGCGATGACATCTACATCACCACTGCTGTGGGCGGGACCACTTTGGAACTGTGCGTGGAAGTTTACCTCACCGGCGTAGAGTCCGATGTTTACAAGACCGTTGCTGACTTGAAGGAAGGCGACAAGGTGGACATCGAGGGCTTCTTGTACTGGTACAACGGTGCAAACCCCCACATCACCAAGATCACCAAGAACTAATATAAAAAGGTGCAAGCCTCAGGGCTTGCACCTTTTATTTTATTGGCGTAGCAGTTTTTTGAGAATTTACACAATGTTAATGTCTTAAAGAGGGTTTGGTGATATTCTAAAATAGAGATGATAGGAACGAGAGGTATGGATATGGAAAAATTTAGCGTGAAGAAACCGCTGACGGTGTTTGTGGCTGTGATTGCGGTGATTGTGTTGGGCGTGGTGGCGTATTTGAATATGACGCCGGATTTGTTGCCCAATATGGATTTTCCCTATATGATGGTGATGACCACCTACCCCGGCGCAAGTCCGGAAAAGGTGGAAGCGGAAATTACCAAGCCCATGGAACAATCTATGGCAACGCTGGAACATATCCACGAGGTGACATCTACTTCTTCGGAAAATTACTCTATGGTGATGCTGGAATTTGAGGAAGACGTGAATTTGGATGTTATCGGCGTGGATATTCAGCAGAAAATCAGCGCCTTGCAAGGCACTTGGGGGGATACGGTAGGCGCGCCCTATGTGCTGAAAATCAATCCCTCTTTGTTGCCGGTGATGGTGGCGGCGGTGTCTATGGAAGGAATGGACACGGCGCAGTTAACCCAGTTTTTGGAAGCGGGATTAGGCAATCAACTCGAAGGCATTACCGGCGTTGCCCGGGTCAGCACTTCCGGCACGATTACCCAGCAGATGCACATTGTCCTAGACCAAAAACTGCTAGATGCGGTCAATCAAAAACTTGCCAATGCCATTAACGGAAAAATGGATGAGGCGGAAGCGGAACTAAACAAAGCCAAAGGGGATTTGAAAAATGCCCAAAACAAGATTGACGCGGGCAAAGAGCAGTTAGAGCAGGGAAAAGATGCCCTCACAGAGCAAACTTCTGCCGGTAGCGCGGAAATTTCCCACCAATTAAGCCAACTGATTTCCACGAAAAGTCAGATGGAAAGCACCCTCTCTGTGCTGAAAACTTTGCAATCGAGCCTATCTGCCTTGGAAAAGCAGAAGGAAAAATATGATACCGAACTGGAAGAACTGAAAAACATTCAGGCCCTTGCCCAAGATGTATCCGCACGGCAGACAGCCATGGACGGAAAAATCGCAGAAATCGAAAACAGCGATAAAACTCCGGAAGAAAAGCAAGAAGCCCTTGCCCAATTGCAATCAAGCGGGGAATATGTGCAGTTGCAGGTGGACAAAGCAACCCTTACGGCAAAATATGCGGCATACAAGGTGACGGCGGAAACCCTGCCTGCTCGGATAGCCCTGATGGAAACGGCATTAAAAGAGTTGGATAAACGGCTTGCCCAACTCAAGGAAACCTTGGAAAAAGAGGGCGTGGAACTGGATAAATTGGACACCACCATCGCCCAAATGGAAGCAGGCCTTGTCCAAATGGAGCAGGGAATCCAAATGCTGAAAACCTCTCAGCAGGCGCTAAATAAGGCGCAAATGGAAGGCCTTTTGGAAATGGGAAAAGCCCAAACCGAGATGGCGGTGGGGCAATCCACCATCACCGCGGCTTTGACCCAAGTGGAAGGTGGCCTAAATACCTTAGAAGACACCCGCCAGCAGACCTTGGAAAGCGCGGATGTGACGAAGATTTTGACGATGGATATGGTCAGCAAACTTCTCACCGCCCAAAACTTCGCCATGCCTGCCGGCACGGTGGAAGAAGACGGCGTCAGTTATATGGTGTCCGTGGGCGAGGAAATTGCTTCGACCCAAGAAATGCAGGACTTACTGCTGTTCGATATGGGAATGGAAGGGGTAGACCCCATCTATTTAAAGGATGTGGCGGCGGTGGCGGTCACGGACAATCGGGCAGAAACTTACGCCCGCTTAGACGGATTGGACAGCGTGATGCTCACCTTTGAAAAGCAGAGCACCTACGCCACGGCGGAAGCGACAGACAATATTTTGGCGCGGTTTGAGGCTTTGGAACAAGAGAATAAAGGCTTGAAATTTGTACCCCTGATGAACCAAGGCGATTATATTTATTTGATTGTCGAGAGTATTTTGAGCAGTCTTTTGTTGGGCGCGGTGTTTGCCATTTTGATATTGTGGCTGTTCCTGCGGGATTGGCGTCCCACATTTATCACACTATGTTCTATACCCTTGAGCGTGGTGTTTGCCATTGTGCTGATGTACTTTTCCGGCGTGACCATCAATATGATTTCTCTGTCCGGCTTGGCTGTGGCGGTGGGTATGTTGGTGGATAATTCCGTGGTGGTTATCGAAAACATTTACCGCCTGCGGTCTAAGGGTGCCAATGTGATACAAGCGGCGGTGTCCGGCGCCAAGCAGGTGGCCGGCGCGGTAACTGCGTCTACCCTGACAACGGTCTGTGTGTTCTTGCCCATTGTGTTTGTGCAGGGCATTACCCGCCAACTCTTTACGGATTTGGCGCTGACCATGACCTATTCTCTGCTTGCCTGTTTGGTAGTTTCTCTTACCTTGGTGCCGGCTATGGCATCGGGAATGCTGAAAAAAGAAAAACCCCAAAAAGCAGGATTGTTGGATAAAATTATGCCTGCCTACCGAAAGGCTGTGGCGTGGTCCATAGGTCATAAAGCGGTGGTGCTGATTTCTACCGCGGTGTTGCTGGTAGCGACAGCAGTTTGGAGTCTGTCTCGGGGCTTTATCTTTATGCCCAGTATGGATATGCCCAATGTGAATGTGACGGTGAAAATGCCGGAGGATGCCACTATGGAAGAGGCGGTGGAACTGGCAGACACAGTGCTACAGCGCATTGAGGGATTAGAGGGTATCGAAACCGTCGGCGCGATGATGTCTTCCGGCGGTGGCATGGGAATGTTAGGCGGTGGCGGAAACGGGGACAGCCACGATGTGACCATCTATATTACCTTGTCCGATGAAACCGCTTCCGGTGAGGCAGTGGGCAAGCGGATTGAGGCGTTGTGCAAGGAAATGGATTGCGAGGTGTCCGCAACCTCGGCAATGATGGATATGTCTATGCTCACCGGAAGCGGTGTGAGCCTACGGCTCTTTGGCGACGATATGCAGGTCTTGCAGACTGCGGCAAAAACCACCGCAGAAGCGCTGGAAAAAGTGTCCGGTGTAGCCTCGGTGTCCGACGGCTTGCAAAATGCCACTGCGGCTCTGCACATTGCGGTGGACCGAAATAAGGCAATGAAAAAGGGTATTACCGTTGCCCAAGTGTATATGGAACTGGCAGCGGCAATGCAGAAAAACACCACCGTTACCACCTTGCTCATTGACGGCAAAGATACCGATGTGATTGTGGAAAAACCGGAGGAGGATTTGCTGACCCCGAAGGATTTAGAAAAATTCCCCCTATCGGTGACCACCCAAACCGGTCAGAAGAATGAATTTGTGTTGGGGGACATTGCCAAGGTGGAGGAAACCACCAGTTTGACCGCCATTTCCCGCATTGACCAACGGCGGTATGTCACCGTGACGGCGCAAATTCAGCCGGATGAAAATGTGACCCTTATGACCGCAAAAGCCAAGGATGCAGTGAAAAAACTGGACTTGGGTCAGGGCATCACCTATGAATTTACCGGTGAAAACGAGACCATTATGGAAGCGGTGGAGCAGTTGGCGCTGATGATTCTTTTGGGTGTGCTTTTGGTGTATTTGGTTATGGTTGCCCAGTTCCAATCCCTGAAATCCCCCTTTATCGTGATGTTTACCATCCCCTTGGCATTTACCGGCGGTTTCTTGGCGCTGATTATTTGCGGGATGGAAGTGAGCGTCATATCCCTTATCGGATTTGTGATGTTGACTGGCATTATCGTCAATAACGGCATTGTGCTGGTGGACTATATCAACCAGTTGCGCTTAGAGGGCACAGAACGGAAAGAGGCGATTGTAGAGGCCGGCGCGACCCGTATCCGTCCCATTTTGATGACCACCATCACCACGGTTTTGGGTCTTGTGGATATGGCGGTTCGGAAAAATGTGGGCACATCCTTGATGCAACCCATCGCGGTGGTCTGCATCGGCGGATTGCTGTACGCCACACTGATGACGCTGTTTGTGGTGCCTTGTATTTACGATATGGTGAATAAAAAGGAATTGCGCAAAGTCAGCGAGGAAGACTTGAAGTTTTTGGATATGTAAAAAATCCCCCGAAAATTTCGGGGGATTTTTTGTCGGGATACTTTTGTTTTTGAAAAGTTTGTGATAAAATAAGAAAAAAAGGGGGGAAGACCGTGAAAAAATGCGTGATTTTCTGCGCCGGCGGGTTTGATAAACCGGAAAAGCCGATTACAAAAGAAGAATTGGTGATTTCCGCCGACGGCGGTCTTGTCCACACCCAAAGTCTGGGGATTACCCCCCAAATTATTTTGGGGGACTTTGACTCTTTGGGCTATGTGCCGGAAAACGCCCAAGTGTTTCCGGCAGAGAAAGATGACACCGATGCGATGCTGGCGGTGCGGGTTGGCTTGGAACAAGGATGCAAGGAATTTGTGCTTTACGGAAGTTTGGATGGGGACCGCTTGGACCATACCGTTGCCAATCTCCAAACCTTGCAATTTTTAGCCAACCGTGGCGCAAGAGGGTATTTGGTGGGCTTGAAGCAGATTGCCACGGTAATCCAAAACGACAGCCTTACATTTGAAGCGGGCAAAGAGGGCTATGTGTCGGTATTTGCCTTTGGCGGGGACGCCACCGGCGTGACGGTGGAGGGATTGCACTATGGCTTGGAAAACGGATGCCTGACAGCCGGTTTCCCTTTGGGGGTCAGCAATCGATTTGTGGGGGAAAAAGCAAAAATCTCTGTAGAAAATGGCAGTTTGCTGGTGATTTGGCAGAGGTAAACCACTTGTCATTCGACAAACTTCACTGTATAATATAAAAAAGTAGGAGGTGGGCATATGGATGAAAAGATAAGTGCATATTGCGGTTGTCTTTTGGGTCTGGCAGTTGGCGATGCCATGGGCTATCCCGTGGATAAAAAAACTTGGGACGAAATCTGTGAAGATTACGGCCCCAACGGCCTTTTGGGTTATGATTTGGCCAACGGCAGTGCAGATGTAACTTCCTATACCCAATTGACCGCCTTTGTGGCAAACGGACTTTTGCTGGGGGCTATCCGGCAAAATCCGGAAAAGTACGGAAAATATATTGTGCTGAGCCTGCGGGAATGGGCGAAAAGCCAGCAATTCCGCGGAACAGCGGAAAAGACTTTCTGCTGGATGGCTCAAGTACCCAGTATGCGCCGTCGGCACTGTATGGACACCCGTATACTGGATGCGTTGAGTCGGGAGACGGTGGGTACGCCGGAAAAGCCCGTATTTCGTTCGGTATTCCCTGGTGCGCTGACTTCTGCTTTGGCGGTGGGTCTGGCGGGTCAGGCTTGCAAAATGACCAAAGAGCAGATTTGCCGATTTGGGGCAGAGGCGGTTGCCGTGACCCACGGAGAGCCGGAGGCGTTTTTGTCCGGAAGTTTTGTGGCTTGTGTGCTAGATGAAGTGCTTCGCAATCCCGATGTTTCTCTGCTAGAATTATATGGGGAAGTGTGTCAGCAGTTGGAGCAACGGTACGGCGAAGCGTATCCGGAAATTTATGATATTACCGCCGGTGTGAAAAAAGCCTTGGTGCTGACCCGAGATGTGGAACTTTCCCCTTTGGCAGCGATGACCCTTTTGGGTTGCACCACTGCCGCCGAATGCGTGGCGGGTATGGTGTATGCCACCGTCATTCATATGGCGAATTTTGACGAGGCAATGATTGTTTCCGTCAATCATTCCGGCCGCAGCAGTTGTGTGGGAGCCCTGACCGGCGCGGTGATGGGGGCTCGATTGGGCAAGGAAGCCCTGCCGGAGTTTTATTTGGAATCACTGGAAAATGCTTCGGTTTTGGAAGAGTTGGCGGTGGACTTAACCCAAGTCCGTCAGGTGACGAAAATTTTTGACGATAGTTGGGATTTGAAGTATGTGCAGGGGCTTCCCACCCAATAAATGCAAAAAATAAATAAAATTTATCGGATTTTCTTCTAAAAACCCCTTGCAAAATCAAAAAAAGGGTGGTATACTACCCAATAGTAAGGATAAGGTATTGGAAAGAGAGGGGGTCAACCCCTCTCTTTTTGTGTGAATGGTGAATTATACTATCAAGTGCAACACTCTAAGTAAATAAAAGAAGTTCATACAAATCTCTGGTAGAATGAAGTTACCACACACCAAACTACGAGAGGAGATTTGTATGAACTACCATCATCTTACCATAGAAGAGCGCAGTTGTATACGAAAATATTATGTGGATGGTTTGAGCTATCGAGAAATAGCTCGTTTGATCGGACGGAACGTAAGCACCGTTTCTAGAGAAATCCGGCGCAACTGCACGCATATGTATGACATTCCAACGTATTTCCCTCACACAGCGCAAAAGAAGTACCTGTTGCGGCGTTCCTATTGCCACCGGGGAATGTTTTGGAATCAGGAAGTAATCACGTACATCGAAGAGAAACTCCGTGCCACATGGTCTCCAGAGCAAATCTCCAGTTCACCGTGTGATTTGAAGATGCCGAGTTGGAGGACGATCTACCGTTGGATATACGAGAAACATCTGGTCAACGGAAACCTGAAAGTCTTGCGCCGCAAGGGGAAGACTCATGGAGCTAAGGAAACAAGGGGAAAGTACAACAAAGGGAAATCCATTCGCAAAAGAGAGAAAAGCGTCTACAAGCGCCAGGACGCTGGCCATTGGGAAGCAGATACCGTTGTAAGTGGATTAGGGAAAAGCAAGGCTTGCTTTGTAACGCTGGCAGAGCGCAAAACCAGATATTATATCGCCATGAAACTTCCAGACAAAAAAGCTGCTACGGTTGAGGACGGCATTGTTAAACTGTTGTCCCAATTCCCCTCGCAGCTCGTAAAAAGCATAACCTGTGATCGTGGGACCGAGTTCGCCAACTGGGCAAATATTGAAACTCGATTGAATTGCGATATTTACTTTGCCGATCCCTATTGTGCCTGGCAAAAGGGAACTAACGAAAACAGCAATGGCCTGTTAAGAGAGTTCTATCCAAAGGGACGCAATCTTTCTCGAGTTGCACCTGCCACACTAAAACGAAACCTGGCGTTAATCAACGCCAGGCCTCGCAAAGTGTTAAATTGGAATTCTGCCCTTGATTTGTGGAATCTTGAACTTGCTAAGTGTTGCACTTAGTTTGACAATTCACCCAGATGAATTAGGGCAGGTACTTCTCGGGATCCACGGTCTTGCCACCCTTGCGGATTTCAAAGTGGAGGTGGGGGCCGGTGGAGCGGCCGGTGGAGCCGATCTCGGCGATCTTCTGGCCCTTATAGACCTTCTCACCGGTCTTCACAACG
>JAZRMH010000052.1:0-54076 GCA_045647425.1 Faecousia sp. | reverse complement strand
GGGACAGGGTCAGCACTGCGATCAGCAAGGCGGCACGAAAGCGTTTGGTCATGAAAATTGCTCCTTTCATTGTCGGATCGTTGGTGACTGTAGGGTATGTAAAAAGGGAGGGAGTATGCACTCCCGCCCTGTATGGGTTGTTTGGATGTTGCGAACCGGGCGGGTTCCACTCGCCTGGCATTTGATTGCCGAATTACTTGAAATGGCGCTTCGTCAGATTCTGCGGAGCTCAACCGGAAACTTCCACAATCTCATCCGCACCGGATTTGCAGATGGGGCATTCAAAATCCTCCGGCAGCTCCTCACAGGTGATGCTGAAAACGCAGTTGTTACAGGCGAATGTTTTCATGGATATGCCTCCTTCCATTCAAAAACAGCAGTCAAGGTCGCTTCTTACTTGAAGTGGCGGATGTTAGCTCATATTGACTGCCGTGAATCCAGCTGTACTTTGTGACCAATTCCAATTCAATGTCAGTTGACCCTTCGTCAATCAGATACGCAGGACTGCTTGCAGCTCCGGTAGAAGTATTTGCCCAAACAAGGATGCTGCATTTCTCGTCCCTGACAGATACTGTGATTGTCTGTCCATTTAGAATTTTAACATCACTTGTATCTGGAAAATCCCAAGTATCATCCGGATCCAGCGGATTGATTTCTGCCTTAGGGTAGCCGACAAAGATGAAGTAAGGTATCAATGCGCCAAAGAAGCTTTTCTTTCTTGTAATCTTCACACACCGCATTGTTTAACCTCCGTTCATTTCGGATATGGAAAGAGGGGGCAATTGATTGCCCCCTGTGGGTGTGTTTTATCTTACTTGAAGTAACGATCCAGCATGCCCTTCAGAGCGACACCGTGGCGAGCCTCGTCACGAGCCATCTCGTGGACGGTGTCGTGGATGGCATCCAGGCCGTTCTTCTTGGCGATGACAGCCAGGTCGAACTTGCCCTGGGTTGCGCCGAACTCGCAGTCCACACGCCAAGCCAAGTTGTCCTTGGTGGAAGCGGTCATATTGGGCTCCAAGGTACTGCCTAGCAATTCTGCAAACTTAGCGGCATGCTCTGCTTCTTCGTAAGCAGCCTTTTCCCAGTACAGACCGATTTCGGGATAACCCTCACGGTGGGCAATGCGGGCCATGCACAGATACATACCAACTTCAGAGCATTCGCCGTTGAAGTTAGCCATCAACTGGTCCAAAATGAACGCCTTGTCTTCTTCGCTTATGTCAGCGTTGTTTGCAACGGTCTTGCCGTAGATGCCGAACTCATGCTCAGCAGCCAACTTCATCTCGCCCTTCTGCTCCACGAACTTGGAAGCGGGAACTTTGCAAACGGGACAAGTGAAATCTGCGGGCAACTCATCGGCAGTGTGGACATAGCCACAGACAGAACAAACGAACTTTTTCATAATTAGTATTCCTCCAAAATATGTTTTTATTTATTTAATTTTTATTAGTCTTCTTGCTCTTCGAACTGGTCAGGACCGACACCGCACAAGGGGCACTCGTAATCATCGGGCAGTTCGTCACCCTCGTAAACATAACCACAAACGGTACAAACGAATTTTTTCATACTATTTCACCACTTTTTATTAAAATAGAACATTTTCGGCACAAGCCGGTAAAACTAAGTTGACAACTTTCCACTTCGCCGTCGCAGCAGGTTTCTGCCAGCGTATGCAAAGTTTCCGGAACCTGCATCTCGTGCAGGTCAATCACCGCGTCACAGTGATTGCAAATGAAATGCACATGGGGATCGGTATTTGCGTCGAACCGTTCCACGCCATGGACGGTTGCCACACTGGAAATCAACCCTTTTTTCTTAAATAAGGTTAAGTTCCGATACACCGTACCTATTGCCAAATCGGGGATTTCTTCCTTTAAATCGGTAAAAATCCGCTCGGCAGAGGGGTGGGCGCTGGTGTGGCACAGGTAATTGAGAATGGTGTCTCGCTTGCGAAAGTGTTTGGTTAGAGTCAAGAACATCACCTCGTCTTTCTAAATGAGAATAATTCTTATTTACATTTAGAATATATCATATGTATTTTTTCTTGTCAATAGGAAACTTTTATTTTCTCAAAAAATTTTTTGACACCCTATGAAAAATCTGTTACCATAAACGGGATATAAAGGTGGGATGTTTGTGGAAAACTATTTAAAAATGGAATACACCCCCCAGCAGGTCAACGCTGTGACCAATTTGGGGCTGGCCCATATTGGGGATGGAGTTTATGAACTGATGTGCCGTTCTTATTTAATCAAGAAAGGCGACAAAACCGTGCTGAAATTGCACCGTGATACGGTGGATTTGGTAAAAGCCACCACCCAAGCCAAATTTGCGGACAAATTAAAGCCCTTGCTCACGGAAGAAGAGCAGGACTATTACCGCCGTGGGAAAAATACCCACACCCATGTGCCCAAATCCGCATCTCGGCAGGAATATGCCAAGGCCACGGGTTTGGAAACGCTGTTTGGGGCGCTGTATTTGCTGGGGCGGACGGATCGGCTCAATGAACTATTTTCAATGTTAACGGAAGAGGAATTGTAATGGCATTTGATGCTTTTTTTCTAAAAGCGGTTTTGACGGAAATTCGTCCTGTGGTGCTGGGTGCGCGGGTGGAAAAAATTCACCAACCCAGTCGGGACACGGTGATTTTCCATTTGCGGTGTGAAACCGGTCGGCAAAAATTGTTGTTTGCCCCCAACCCTGCCGCGCCAAGACTACATTTAACCGCATCCAATCCGGAAAATCCGGACCAACCGCCGATGTTTTGTATGCTTCTGCGGAAGCACTTGTCCGGGGCAAGGCTCTCCGGCATTTCTCAGATGGAAATGGAACGGATGGCGGAATTTACCTTTGATTGCACCGACGAGATGGGGTACCCCGTGCAGAAAAAATTGGTTGTAGAGTTGATGGGCAAAACCTGCAACCTATATTTGCTTGACCCCGAGGGGCGGATTTTGGATTGCCTGCGGCGGGTGGCATTGGACGAAAGCGCTAAGCGGGCGGCGCTCCCCGGTTTCCGCTATGAAAAACCGGAGGAAATCACCAAGAAAAATCCGGAACGCTTAGAAAAGGAAGATTATGTAAACCTATTATCCCAAGCGGGCGCAGATGTTTTGTGTGACCGGCTGATGGACAATTTAGGCGGACTTTCCCCCTTGGTCTGTCGGGAAGCGGTGCTGTTTGCCACCGGCGAAACCGACACGCGGGTGGAAAATTTGGATATTTCCGCCGTAGCGGAAAAACTCTCGATGTTTTTTGGGGAACATTTGACCCATCCGAAACCTTATTTTTATCCCCAATCCGACGGCACGCCCAAGCAGTTCGCCTTCTGTCCCATTTATGAGTACGGGGAAAATCGGCAGGCGGAGAGTTTTTCGGCTCTGTTGGACCAATATTATATCGTCAAAGACCGAAAAGACGCCATGCGCCAAAAGGGGCAGGCGGTGCGGAAAACCGTCACCAATTTGTGCCAACGACTGACCCGCAAACTGGCTGTTCAGGAAAAAGAACTTCTTGCCACTTACGATAGGGAGCGCCTGCGCCAGTTGGGAGATATTGTCACTGCCAACCTGCACCGGATTACCAAGGGTCAGAGTGTTTTGCAGGCGGAGGATTTTTATGACGAGAATATGACGGTGGTGGAAATCCCCTTGTCCGTGACCTTGTCCCCCCAACAAAATGCGGGGAAATTCTACAAAGACTACGGTCGTATGAAAACCGCAGAAAAGGAACTGACCAAGCAAATTGCTTTGGGCAAAGAGGAACTGCATTATCTGCAAAGCGTTTTGGAAGAGTTAGGTCGGGCGGAAACGGAAGCGGAACTGGAAGACATACGCCAAGAACTCCAAGCCGGTGGCTATTTGCGAGCAGATAGCAAAAAACGGCTGAAAATTGCCAAAAGCAAACCCATGGAATTTACTTCCACCGACGGCTACACCATTCTGGTAGGCAGAAATAACCGGCAAAATGAGGAACTGACCTTCAAATGGGCAAGGCGGGACGATTTGTGGCTTCACGCCTCAAAAGTCCACGGCTCTCATGTGATCATCGCCTGTAACGGCACAACCCCGCCGGACGATACGGTGACCCAAGCGGCCCAGTTGGCGGCGTTTTACGCAGAGTCCACCGCCGGTCAGAATATCCCCGTGGATGTGACGGCGGTGAAACAAGTGAAAAAGACCCCCGGTGCAAAGCCGGGTATGGTGATTTACCACACCTATCGCACGGTCATCGTCAATCCCTATAAAGAGATTTTCGTCGACCCATTAAATGCGGAGAAAAAGGACGGCTAAGCCGTCCTTTTTTATGGGAATAATTTATCTACCGTTTCAAAGCGGTAGCCGTCATTTTTCCATTTGGTCAGAAGTTCGTCGAGAATTTGGGCGTTGGTTTGCGAGGTAGAGTGCAGAAGCACTACCGCCCCATTGTGGGTGCGGGGCAGAAGTTTGGAAAAGGCATAATCACGGGTGGGTTGGCTGTCATTGTTCCAGTCCACATAAGCCAAACTCCAAAATACGGTCTTATACCCCAGTTCTTTGGCCTGCCGTAAATTTTCTTGGCTGTAGACCCCTTGGGGCGGGCGGTAGAACTTGGGCATTTTTTTGCCGGTGGTATCCAAAAACAACTGTTCCAAATCGGTTAACTCTTTGGAAAAGGCTTCTTTGTCAGAAATTTGGCTCATATTTTTGTGGTGCATGGTGTGATTGCCCACAATATGCCCTTCGTCCACCATTCGGCGCACCAAGTCCGCATTTTTTTCGATGTAGTTGCCCACAAGGAAAAAGGCGGCTTTGACTTGGTGTCTTTGCAAAACATCCAAGATTTTTTCGGTACAGCCGTTTTCATAACCGGCATCGAAGGTTAAGTACAGTACTTTTTCGCCGGTGTTCCCGATGTAGGCGGCATCATATTGTTTCAGTTGGGCAGAAGAAGCCGAGCCGGTGGGGGGCATCCCCTCTTGGGAAAAGCCCAAACCCCACGCGCCGGTGGACACAACTCCGGCAAATAACTGACTAATCCCCAACACAATCGCAAGGCACACCGCGCCAATAATAATCCAAAAATCTTTTTTCGGCATAGACCATCCCCCCTAGGGAAAATCTATGCCAAAAAATTTTATTTATACAAACCGTTTTAACCGTTTGGCTAAAAATAGGGCAAGGCAGAATTTCAGCGCATCCGGCAGGAGATAGGGCAGGACGCAGGTGGAAATGACCGCCCACAAAGAGCCCTGCAGATAAAAATACCAATACCACAAAGAGCCGAAGAGATAGCAGGTCAAAAGTCCCAAAATGCCGGACAGCAGAGGGGATTTGCAATAGCGGAACGACAGCCGATACACAAGCCCCATAGGCAGGAAGCCCAGCAAATATCCGCCGGTTGCCCCCAAAAGCATACCCATACCCCCGCGGAAGCCGGAAAACACCGGAAGACCCATTGCACCCAAAAGCAGATATACAAAAATGGAAATGGTCCCCCACCGGCCCCCTAGAAGAATGAGGGACAGTAGCACCCCAAAGGTCTGCAGAGTAAACATCCAGTTGCCCACAGGCAGAGAAAGCCAAGCGCAAAGGGCAAGTAAGGCGGAAAACAATCCGCAAAGACACAGTTTTTTAATTGGCATTTTCCCGCCCCCTTTTCCGGGATAGAATAGCATTTACAAGGCAAAAAGTCAATAAAAAACCGGACTGCCTTCCGCAGTCCGGTTTTGGTTTAGAAAGGATTACTTGTTCAGGTAGGCGTCGATGGCGTCTGCGCCCTTCTTGCCTGCGCCCATTGCCAAGATAACGGTTGCCGCGCCGGTAACCGCATCACCGCCGGCGAACACGCCGTCACGGGTGGTCATTTCGTCTTCGTTGACGATGAGGCAACCCTTGCGGTTGGTTTCCAAACCGGGGGTAGTGGAGCGAATCAGGGGGTTGGGACTGGTGCCCAAGGACATAATCACGGTGTCCACATCCAAAATGAACTCACTGCCGGGGATTTCGATGGGGCGGCGACGGCCGGAAGCGTCCGGCTCACCCAATTCCATACGGATGCACTTTATACCGCAAGCGCGACCGTTTTCGTCACCGAGAATTTCCACGGGGTTGCACAGAGTCTTGAACTCGATGCCCTCTTCCTTGGCATGGTGCTGTTCTTCCAAACGGGCGGGCATTTCGGCTTCGCCACGGCGGTAGACAACATACACATTTTCTGCGCCCAAACGCATAGCGCAACGGGCGGCGTCCATTGCCACGTTACCACCGCCAACCACGGCAACTGCCTTGGACTTGACGATGGGGGTATCGTAATTTTCGTCGTAAGCCTTCATCAGGTTGGTACGGGTCAGGTACTCGTTGGCGGACATAACGCCCTTCAGAGCCTCGCCGGGGATGTTCATAAACATGGGCAGACCGGCACCACTACCTACGAACACGGCCTTGTAACCCATTTCAAACAACTCGTCAATGGTCAGCACACGGCCGATAACCATATTGGTCATCACTTCCACGCCCAGGGCTTCCAACTTCTTGATTTCGTTGGCAACGATTGCCTTGGGCAGACGGAATTCGGGAATACCGTAAACCAAAACGCCACCGGCAGTATGTAATGCCTCGAACATGGTGACTTGATAGCCCTTCTTTGCCAAATCGGAAGCGGCGGTCATACCGGCAGGGCCGGAACCGACAACAGCAACCTTTTTGCCGTTGGATTCTACCTTTTCGGGCATAGCGTTGATGTTTTCCCGATACCAGTCAGCAACAAAACGCTCCAGTCGGCCAATGGCAACGGGATCACCCTTGACTCCGCGGACACACTTGCTCTCACACTGGGTTTCCTGAGGGCAGACACGGCCGGACAGAGCGGGCAGAGCGTTGGTAGAGGTGATAATTTCATAAGCGGTCTTGAAGTCGCCTTCTTGCACCTTCTTAATAAACTCGGGGATGCGCACATTCACGGGGCAACCCTCGACGCACTTGGGGTTCTTGCAACCCAAGCAACGGTTTGCCTCGTCGATTGCCATTTCGGCGGTATAGCCCAAGGTAACTTCCTTAAAGTTACGGGCACGGACCCGAGGATCTTGCTCAGGCATGGGATTTTTCACCAAAGACATATTCGCCATTGCAGTTTCCTCCTTACTTAATCAGTTCCTTGCCCATGGTTTCCATGCGGCAAGCGTGTTTTTCGGAGACCTCAGCCTCACGGCCACGGTACAAACTGTTCCGGCTCATTAGTTCGGCAAAGTCCACTTGGTGACCGTCGAATTCAGGACCGTCTACGCAGGCAAACTTGGTTTCGCCGCCCACGGTGACACGGCAACCGCCACACATACCGGTGCCGTCCACCATAATGGGGTTCAGGGACACGCTGGTGTGAGTGCCGAAGGGCTTAGTGGTGAGGGAAACAAACTTCATCATGGGGATGGGTCCGATTGCCAAAACTTCGTCAAAAGCCTCACCGGCTTCCAACAGTTCCTTCAAAGGTTCGGTAACCAAACCGTGACGGCCGTAAGAACCGTCGTCGGTCATCAGGATGAAGTGGTCGGCAACTGCCTTAAATTCCTCTTCCAAAATCACGATATCTTGGCTACGGAAGCCAACGATAACGGTAACTTCTGCGCCGGCTTCCTTGAAAGCCTTGGCAGAGGGCAATGCGATGGCGCAACCTACGCCGCCGCCAACCACACAGACTTTCTTCTTGCCTTCCACGGGGGTAGGCTTGCCCAAAGGACCGACAAAGTCACGAATGCAATCGCCAACTTCCATACTGCCCAGAGCCTTGGTGGCAAAGCCGACTTTCTGGAAAATAATGGAAACTGTGCCCTTTTCCCGGTCATAACCGGCAATGGTCAGGGGAACACGCTCACCCTGCTCGTCAATGCGGAAGATGATGAACTGGCCGGCCTTTGCCTTCTTGGCAATAAAGGGGGCTTCCACCTCCAGCATGGTTACGGCAGCATTTAACTCCCGCTTGCTTGCAATTTTGAACATAAGAATCCTTCCTTCTTAAGTGATATCTTTTTGCATCCTACCTATTATAAATAAGGTGGGATTATTTGTCAAAAGTTATTTGTTTTTCAACAAATCCCGAATTTCACCCAACAAAACTTCTTCGTTGGAAGGCGCAGGGGGTGCGGCAGGTGCTTCTTTTTCCTTTTTCTTACCGATTTCGGACAGACGGTTCAGCGCTTTGACGATAAAGAATACCACCAGCGCCAAAATAAAGAAGTTAATCACGGCAGAAATGAAGTTGCCGTAGTACAGATAATTGAGAATCGGCTGACCGGCTTCGTCCAAAGGTGCTTCGCCAAACAGACGGGGCAACTCAATTTTCAGTTCAGAGAAATCAATGCCACCCAAGAAAATGGAAACAATGGGCATAATCACATGGTTGGTCAAACTGTCGGTGATGGTTTTGAAAGCCGCGCCGATAATAGTACCAACAGCCAGCGCCATGGCGTTGCCTTTGATGGCAAACTCTTTGAATTCTTCCCACCAAGAGGGTTTTTTTATTTTTTTCATAATTTCAATTCCTTTCTGTGTGGTTTACATAATATTTTGAAAGAACTTATTTCTTTTCAATAACTTCCAAACCGCCTAAGTATTTCCGCAAACATTCAGGCACAACCACAGAGCCGTCGGCGCGTTGGTTTTGTTCCACTAATGCCGGGAAGATACGGGAGGTTGCCAAACCGGAGCCGTTGAGGGTGTGCAAAAATTCCGGCTTGCCGGTCTCGTCGCGGCGGAAACGGATGTTACCGCGACGAGCCTGATAATCTCTTGCGTTGGACACGGAAGAAACTTCCTTGTAGCCGTCCATAGAGGGAATGAGAATTTCAATGTCATAGGTGCGAGCCATAGACGCAGAGCAGTCACCGGCGGCCAACTTCACGGTACGGAAGTGGAAGCCTAAGCCTTCCACCAACTTTTCGGCCTTGGTGACCAATTCTTCAAAAGCGGCGTCAGAGTCTTCCGGCTTACAGAACTGGAACATTTCCACCTTATTGAACTGGTGGCCGCGGACCATACCACGCTCGTCGGCGCGGTGAGAACCGGCTTCCCGGCGGAAGCAGGGGGTGTAGGCGAAGAGTTTCTTGGGCAGGTCTGCCTCGGAGAGAATCTCGTCACGGTAAATGCTGGCCAGCGCGGCTTCGGCGGTGGGCAACATATAGTGGGTGCGGTCGTCAGTGGGGTTGGCAATCTTGTAAACCTCGTCGGCAAATTTGGGGAACTGACCGGCAGTTTCGCCGCACATATACTCCAACATATGAGGGGGCAGGATAAAGTCATAGCCGTCGGCGGTGTGGGTGTCAATAAAGTAGTTCAGCAGTGCCCACTCCAAACGAGCGCCCATACCGGTGTACATCCAGTTGCCTGCGCCTGCCAGTTTTACGCCACGCTCATAGTCAATCAGACCTAAGTTCTGGCACAAATCCACATGGTGCTTGGGCGCGAAATCAAATTCCGGCTTGTTGCCCACATAGCGCAATGGCTCGTTGTTTTCCTTACCGCCGGGGAGCAAATCTGCATCGGGAAGGTTAGGCAGGCTCAGCATAGCGGTCTTAAATTCCACACTGAGGTTTTTCAGTTCCTCGGCTTCGTTGGCAATGGCATTGTCCAGATCTACACTTTCGGCAGAATTGGCGGCAATTTGGGCATCCAGTGCAGAAGTGTCTTCGCCCTTCTTTTCCGCGCCCTTTTTCTGACCGAACAATTTGCCGTTTTCCTTGCTGAGTTTGTTCTTTTGAGCAGTTTTGGTCTCTGTGGATGTTTTCAGGCTGCGGATTTTCTCTTCCAGCACCAAAATTTGGTCCACTACAGCATCGCAGTCCACTTCTTTGGCCTTCAGGCCTGCCTTCACGGCATCGGGATTTTCCTTAATCTTACGAATGTCTAACATAATTACCTCTCCTTATGGATTTACTGTTCAATAAAATCGGGTTCTCTGGGCATAACGATGGCGCAGATAATGTAGGCCAAAACACCGCTGCCACCCAAAAAAGAGAAAAGAACCCAAGCCAAACGGATAACAGTGGGGTCTACGCCCAGATAATTTGCAATACCGGCGCACACGCCGTCAAGTTTTTTGTCGGTTTTCGATTTGTAGAGTTTTTTGTTCATATGGACCACCTTATTTCTGTAGTTTCATCAGGGCATCCAAAAGCACTTGTAAATCTTCCGGACCGTAAAATTCCAGTTCAAACCGGCCTTTGCGTTTGCCGTTGACGATTTTTACCCCACGGCCCAACTGCTTGGACAGATTTTTTTCACACTCTGCAACATAGTCCACAGCCAAGGTGATGGTCTGTTGCTTAAGGCTGGGCTCTTTTGCGAGGTTTTTACATAAACTTTCCGCCTGACGGACAGAAAGACCTAAATTCACGATTTTTTTCGCCGCTTCCTGTTGCTTTTTTTCAGATTTAATGGAAAGCACGGCTCTTGCGTGACCAGCGGTTAAAACGCCTGACTGCACCATTTCCAAAATTGCTTCCGGAAGAAGCAACAGCCGCAAAGCATTTGCCACGGCGGGGCGGGATTTTCCCACTTGGGTGGCAACATTTTCTTGGGTCAAGCCGTATTCGTCCATCAAAGCCCGATAGCCGAGGGCTTCTTCAATGGGGTTTAAGTCCTGCCGTTGCAGGTTTTCAATCAGCGCCAGTTCCATAACCTTTCGGTCATCGGCTTCAATCACAACAGCGGGGATTTCTGTCAAACCTGCCAAACGGGAAGCCCGCCAACGGCGCTCTCCGGCAATGATTTGGTAGAAACCCGGGGAAAGTTCCCGAACGGTCAGGGGTTGCACCACACCGTGTAAGGAAATGGAATCTGCTAAGGATTGCAATTCTTCGTCGTCAAAATTGCGACGGGGCTGACCCGGATTGGGCTCGACCCGATGGAGGGGCAAAAGGCGGTAGGCACTGCTTTCTGCGGAAACCTCGTCCTCAATGGGGATTAAGGCACCCATACCTTTACCCAAGCCTTTTTTCGGGGGCAAAGCAATCACCCTTTCTTAGTATTTTAGTTTTTTTACAACCTCTTCTGCCATCGCTTTGTATGCGGCAGAACCGCGGCTGTGCTTGTCGTAAACGGTTACCGGCAAGCCGTGGCTGGGGGCTTCGGCAAGACGGACATTTCTGGGAATGACATTGGCAAAAACTTTGCCGGGAAAGTGCTTCCGTACTTCTTGGGCAACTTGGGTGGAAAAATTCGTCCGCCCGTCAAACATGGTCAGGGCCACACCGAAGATTTCCAAAGCGGGATTCATCTTCTTTTTAATTAAACGCAGGGTGGTCATCAAATCCGCCAAGCCTTCTAAAGCAAAATATTCGCACTGCACCGGCACCAAAATGCCGTCGGCGGCGGATAAAGCATTCACCGTAAGCATTTCCAGTGACGGTGGACAGTCTATAAATATCACATCGTATTGATCTTTTACGCTGTCCAATGCGTTTTTCAAGCGGAAATTCGGGTCGGGAACGGTTAAAAGTTCCACCGCTGCGCCTGCCAAATCCGGCGAAGAAGGCAACACATCCCCAAAGGGCGTATGCACAATAGCATCGGCGGCGGGAATTTCATTGATAATCACATCGTAAACCGAGGATTTTAAGTGGCGCTTGTCCACGCCCAAACCGGAAGTTCCGTTGGCTTGGGGGTCAAAGTCACAGAGCAAAACTTTTTTGCCCAAATCTGTCAGGGTGGCGGTCAAGTTTACGGCAGTAGTGGTTTTGCCCACACCGCCCTTTTGGTTGACCACAGCAAGTATCTTACCCATATTTCTTCCTTTCAGTGTTGTTTCCCGTGAAACAATCTGCCGACCCGATGTTTCCCGTGAAACATTAAGGGTTGTCAGATTGAGAGGTGGTATAGTTTCGCCCGATGACGGGGGGTTGGTCATTTTTTGAGAGAAGTTGCAATAACATGCCGGCACAAAGGCATAGCAGCACCGATAAAACCGCGATGGTCGCCATCAACCAATGGGTGGTACGGCGCAGTTGCACCAGTTGGTCCATCGGTTCTTTTTTGTGGGCGGGTTGGGCCTTTTTTTCGGTAGTGCGGGGCTCTCGGTGGGGCAGGTGAATAACTGCGCCGGCTTTTATCGGATAGCCTTCCATAACCGCCAGACAGCCGTGACAAAACACTTGATTTTCCTTTGTTTCTTTGCCACATTTTAAGCAACCCATAAAGCCCGCACCTCCCTAATTATATCTTTATACAGTATACAACATTTTTTTTTATTCGTAAAGAGAAATCTCAAGAAAAGTGCAAAAACGGGTTTACATAACATAAAATGCCCTGCCGAGGGTGTTCGGCAGGGCAAACTGTATTTGTGTTACAGAACGATTTGGTCCAAAACTTCTTTGAGTTTATTGGCGCTGGCTTGGAACTTCCTGACTTCCTCGTCGCTGAGTTTGGTGAGGATTTTGCCACGGACGCCGGAGCGGTCCACCAAGCAGTGGGCAGACAAGCACACATCTTCTACGCCGTATTCGCCGTGCATCATGGTGGACACGGTCAAGGCAGTGCCGGCATCGGCGAAAATGCACTTACAAATGTGGCACACGGACATTGCCACCGCATAGAAGGTTGCGCCCTTGTTCTCGATGATCACACCGCCGGACTTCTTCACATACTGCTCAACGGCTTCATAATCGCCGTCCCAGTCAATACGGTCGCGGTCGGGAGAAGCGTCTTTGTAAGCGTCGATGTGGTTGTTGGCGATGGTAGCCAAGGACCAAGGCACGAAAGAACTGTCACCGTGTTCGCCGTAAACATGGGCGTGGACATTCTTGGGGCTGATACAGAAACGCTTCGCCAAATATGCCTGCAGACGGCTGGTATCCAAAATCGTGCCGGAGCCGATAACCTGACGCTCAGGCAGGCCGGACAACTTGGTAAAGGCATAGGTCAAAACATCCACGGGGTTGGCAACGATGACATAAATGGCATCTTTGGCGTGGGGAACGATGTTCTTGGTGACATCCTTGAGGATATTGACATTGGTCTGTGCCAAATCCAAGCGAGTCATACCGGGCTTTCTTGCCATACCGCAGGTGATGACAACAATGTCAGAACCCTCGGCATCGGGGTATCCACCGGAACGGACAATAGCGGGAGACTGGAACGGTGCGCCCTGATAGACATCCAAAGCCTCGCCTTTTGCTTTCTTTTCGTTAATATCAATGAGAACAATCTCGGAAGCAACGCCCTGAATCATCAGGTCGTTTGCAATGGTCGCGCCCACATTGCCGGCGCCGATAACGCTGATTTTACTCATAACCTAATCTCCTTTTCATATCCACCTGCGAAACACAGGTGTTTATATCAATAACAGTATATCGATAAACATATAATTTGTCAAACAAAAAAACATAGAGAAACAAGAATTTATCACAATAAACAAAAACACACAGACTTCGGTCTGTGTGTTTTTATGTTTTGATGGTTTACAGGAACTTTTTGACTTCCTCAGATGCCAGTGCAGGGTCGTCAGAGACAGTGATGGTAATGTTCATCTTGTTGTCTTCTGCGAACTTGGCGCACCACAGAATAAATGCCTCACCGGCGGCACGGTCGGTGCCGATGGTCTTATAAAGGTTGTCGATGTACACATTGGTAATATCGAAGTTACCGGCATGCAGACCGCTGAGCAAACCCTTCAGCATATCGGGGTTGGAGATGCCGTACTCCTGAGAATCCACCAAACGGACGCGATAGTTCACATCATAGGTCAATTTCTTGCCGTACTCAATGCAAACCACATCGCCTTGCGCACCGGCAACAGTCTCGTTGATGGCGTTAATCAACTTCTTGGTTTTGCCCGAACCTTTCAGGCCCATAATAATTTGAATCATAGGGAATTCCTCCTTTACAGTAACAGCTTGGTTGCTGTACTACAAGTTTAGCAGTTTTCGGGGAATTTTTCAATACTTATTTATATGTTTTTTGAAAATTTTACACTTCGTACCCGGGCTTGCCCAAAAGTTGGAACATATTGCGCTTGTAGAACTCCACACCGGGCTGGTTGAAGGGGTTTACGCCCAACATATAAGCGGAAACACCGCAAGCCAACTCGAAGAAGTAGAACATCTCGCCCAACTTCTGATTGTTCAGTTCGCCCATATCCATGGTGATGACGGGAACACCGCCGTCCACATGGGCGGCCAAAGTGCCGAGGAATGCCTTCTCGTCCACAAAGTCCAAGGTCTTGCCTTCCAAGTAGTTCAGACCGTCCAAGTTCTTGTAGTCGCCGCCGATGGTCAGTTTGGCTTCGGGGGCATCGAAACGCACCATAGTCTCAAAAATATTCCGCTCGCCCTGTTGAATCATCTGGCCCAAGGAGTGCAGGTCGGGGGTGAACTCTGCGGTGACGGGGAAAATACCCTTGCCGTCCTTGCCTTCGCTTTCGCCGAAGAGTTGCTGCCACCAGCCGCCCATCATCTTAAAGCCGGGCTCAAAGGATTCCAAAATTTCTAAGCACTTGCCGTGGCGGTACAGCAAATTACGAGCCGCCACATACAGCCACATCGGGTTCTCGAAAGAGCGCAGGTCATATGTCTGCTTGGCTTCTACAGCGCCCTGCATAACTTCCATAGGGTCAATGCCGGCAACGGCCATAGGCAGAAGACCCACGGCGGTCAACACACTGTAACGGCCGCCTACATTGGGGGGGATGACAAAGGTTTCCCAGCCTTCTTCGTTGGCCATCTGACGCAGTGCGCCCTTTACAGGGTCGGTAATGGCATAGGTACGGGCCTTTGCGCCCTCGGTGCCGTACTTTCGCTCCAACAGCCAGCGCAATGCCCGGGTGGCGATGGCGGGCTCGGTGGTAGTGCCGGATTTGGAAATAATAGCAATGGAAAAGTCCTTGCCTTCCAAGAGTTGTTGCAATTCGTTCCAGTGGCGGGTAGATAAGGTGTTACCGGCGTAGAAGATTTGGGGGTTGCCCTTACCCTTGCCGATATTGTGGTTAGCGCCCTGCATCAGTTCGATGGCGGCGCGGGGGCCTAAGTAACTACCGCCGATGCCGATGACCACAAACACATCGGAAGTTTCCCGAATGCGCTTGGCGGCGGCCCGGATACGCTTAATTTCCTCAGTTTCCTCGGTTACCGGCAGGTTCAGCCAACCCAAAAAGTCATTGCCTTCGCCACTGCCGTCGGTCAGGGTCATATGGGCGTCAAAAATTTCCTTTTCGGTAGCCAGCAAATCCGGCAGGGAAATTTCGCCCCATACATTCGAAATGTCTACTTTAATCATAAAAACGAAGTCCATCCTTTCTTGATATGCAAATATATGTTACCGCAAAATAATTAGAAACGCAAGAGAAAGAAAAATTAAATTTTTAAGACTCTAGCATTTTTTGCCAACTATATGTATAATAGAGAAAAAACCTAAGGAGTGGAGAGGATGAAATACGGCTTTGGTGTGGATTTGGGCGGTACGACGGTGAAAATCGCCTATTTCGATCAAGAGGGGCAAATGCTGGACAAGTGGGAAATTCCCACGGTGACGGCAAATGAGGGCAAACAGATTTTGCCGGATATTGCCGCGGCGCTTATGGGTTACTTAACAGAAAAGAATATTCCCAAAAACGAAGTGTTGGGAATTGGTATCGGCGTACCCGGTCCCGTTGGTCCTGACGGCAGGGTAAATAAGTGCATCAACTTGGGTTGGGGCGTGTTCAACATTGCAAAAGAACTGGAAAGTTTGACCGGTCTTCCGGTAAAAGCAGGCAATGATGCCACGGTTGCCGCCTTGGGCGAGTGCTGGAAAGGCGGCGGCGCAGGTCACCAAAATATGGTGTTTGCCACATTAGGTACCGGCGTAGGCGGCGGCATTGTGGTGGGCGGAAAAGTCATCCACGGCATCCACGGCGCCGGCGGTGAAGTGGGACATATGGTACTGGACCCCCGAGAAACAGAAACCTGCAACTGTGGAAAAAAAGGCTGTGTAGAGCAGTACTGTTCCGCCACCGGTATTGTCCGGCTGGCAAAAAAGCAGTTATCCCAAACCGAAAAACCCTCAGTGTTACGAGCAATAGAAAATCTCACCTGCAAGGATATTTTTGACAGCGCAAAAGACGGCGATGCGGTAGCGCTGGAAATTTTAGACGGGGTCTACGATTATATGGGTCAGTTTTTGGCAAATATTTGTAATGTGGTGGATCCGGAAGCAGTGGTGCTGGGTGGCGGTGTGAGCAAGGCAGGTCAGCCTCTTTTGGATGGGGTGGAAAAGGCCTTCGCAAAATATGTGTTCCACGCAGTACATCCGGTGCAGTTTTCTTTGGCAACATTGGGAAATGATGCCGGCGCATACGGTGCGTTCCGGCTTATTTTAGATAGGGAGTGAATTTATGGAAAATAACGCATTATTTAAACTCAGTTACGGCCTTTTTGTGCTGACGGCCAAGCAAGACGGCAAAGACAACGGCTGTATTATCAACACGGCTATGCAGGTTACCGATATTCCCAAGCAGATTTTGATTGCGGTGAATAAGAATAATTTGACCCACGATATGGTGCTGGCTACCGGTGTGTTCAATTTGTCTGTGTTATCCGAAGAGGCCAAGTTCGAAATGTTTCAAAAATATGGTTTCCAATCCGGAAGAACCGTGGATAAATTTGAAGATGTCCCCGAAACCCGCACGCAAAACGGTCTGCGGTATGTAGCCAACGCCACCAATGCGGTCATCAGCGGTAAGGTGGTCAGCACCCAAGATTGTGGTACCCACACGCTGTTTTTGGCAGAGGTTACCGATGCGCTGGAACTGGCTAATCAGCCCAGTATGACATATGATTATTACTTTAATCATGTCAAACCCAAGCCCCAAGAACAGAAAAAAGAGGGTTGGGTGTGCAAGGTTTGCGGTTATGTTTATGAAGGGGAAAATCTGCCTGCGGATTATATTTGCCCGCTGTGTAAGCACGGACCGGAAGCCTTCGAGAAATTGCAGTAAGTTTTAAGAAACAAAAATCTTCGACAGAATCCGTAGAGGCGACCTATGGTCGCCCGCGGGCGGATGCTATCCGCCCCGACATATGTTTGCAAGGAACGGCCTATGTGCCGTTCCTTTTTTGCGGGTGACCAAATGTCGCCCCTACGAAGAAAAACGATAAGATCTGCTATTTGGGAATGGTGATGGTCAAGACGATTTGGCTTTCCGTTTCCCGCCGTTCCGAGATGGCGGGGATGCCGTAACTTTGCATTCGGCTCAGGGTTTGGCTGACATTTTTCAAAAAGGTGTGGATGTCGGCTTTTTTCGGCTTTTCCAAATCTGCGCTTAGAAGACTTTCGATGTACTGTTCGGCCCGGGCTACACTCATTTGCAATTTGGCAATGGTGTCAATGGCTTTCAATTTTTCCGTCTCGGCGGAAAGTTTTAAGAGCGCTCGGGCGTGGCGTTCCGTGAGATTTGCCCGACGCAAAGCCTCTAAAACCGGCGGGGAATGGCGCAGTAGCCGTAACTTGTTGGCAACACTGCTCTGACTTTTCCCCAAAAGTTGGGCGGCCTGCTCTTGGGATAGGGTGTACGCGTCCATCACCCGACTGATGCCTCGGGCTTCTTCGATAAAATCCAAGTCCTGCCGTTGCAGATTTTCCACCAAGGCAGTCAGTCCCGACTCTTTTTCGTCCATATTCATCACGATGCAGGGAATTTCCGTCAGGCCTGCCAGAATTCCCGCCCGCAGACGGCGTTCCCCTGCAATCAGTTCATAACTTGTCCCTACCCGACGGACGGACAAGGGTTGTAAAATGCCGTGACGGCGGATGCTTTCGGCCAATTCCGTCAAGGCTTCCTCTCGAAAGATTTTTCGGGGTTGGGCAGGATTGGGACGGATGGCTTTTGCCGGCAAAAAAATAACCCGTCCCGTTTCCATATAAGTCTTTAATTTGGTACATTGCATGGCTTGTCCTCCTTTCTATACCCATTTTACTGGGAAAAAGTTTAAAAAAACCACGAAATCAGAAACCTTTCTCGGAAAAATCCTCGACAAGAACTTAGGTTTTGTGTTAAAATAAGAGAAATTTATGGGGGTGTTTGCCAAATGCGGAAGTTATATTATGAAGATAGCCATTTAACCGCTTTTTCTGCCACGGTGACAGAGATTTTGGAAAAGGAAACCGGTTTTTATGTGGCGCTGGACCAAACCGCCTTTTATCCCGAAGGGGGCGGACAGCCCTGCGACTTGGGTACGCTGAACGGTGTGCCGGTGTCGGATGTGCAGGAATGGGATGGAACGGTGTATCATCGGGTGGAAATGCCCTTGTCGGTGGGTCAGCAGGTTCTGGGAAATATTGATTGGCAGCGCCGGTTTGATTTGATGCAACAGCACACCGGCGAACATATCATTTCCGGCATTGCCAATCGGCTGTACGGCTGTCACAATGTGGGATTTCATATGGGCGCGGATGTGATTACCGTGGATTTTGACATCGAACTGCCGGAAGATGCCCTGCTAGAAATCGAGCATCTTGCCAATGAGGCGGTATTTGCAAATTTACCGGTAAACTGTTTTGTGCCTGCCGAAGAAATTTTGCCCACTGTCCCCTACCGCACTAAAAAGGCGTTGCCCTACCCCGTGCGGTTGGTGGAAATTCCCAATGTGGACACTTGCGCCTGCTGTGGGGTGCATACCAAAACCACCGGGGAAATCGGCATTATTAAAATTTTATCCCGTGTCAAATTCCATCAGGGTGTGCGCTTGGAAATGGTGGCAGGCCGGCGGGCCTATGGGCTACTTTCCCAAGTGTATGACCAAAATAAGTTGGTCTGTCAGGCGTTTTCTGCCAAATTGCTGGAAACCGGTGAGGCGGCACAGCGGATGAACGAGGCGCTCACCGCGGAAAAATTTCACTGCGGCGAACTGGAACGGCAACTGATGGACACTGTTGCGGAAAGTTATGTCAACCAACAAATCGCAATTCATGTTACCCCCAATCTGCCCCCTCGTCCCTTGGCGGAAAAAATCGCCCAAAAGGGCGTTGGTTTGGCGGCGGTGTTTCAGGGAAATGACAAGGATGGCTATCGCTTTGCCTTGATTAGCAAACAGCAGGATGTGGCGGACTTGGGCAAAAAACTGTTACAAACCTTCTGTGGTAAGGGTGGCGGCAAGGCTGGGTTTTTCCAAGGCAGTTTGACGGCCACGGAAGCGGAAATTCGGCGTTTTTGGTAAGTGTCCCAATTTTTTAGGGTAGAAAATTGCGCATTTTTACAGATTCGCCACTTTACAACGGAAAAAGGTTATAGTATAATGTATATCGTATGGGGCTAAAATGCCCTGCAAAACAGTCAGGAATGCTACATAAAGTAGCAAGTTATTAAATGGAGGAAAAAACTATGTCTGTTAAAGTTGCTATCAATGGTTTTGGCCGTATCGGCCGTCTGGCTTTCCGTCAGATGTTCGGCGCTGAGGGTTATGAAGTTGTCGCTATCAACGACCTGACTTCCCCCGCTATGCTGGCTCATCTGCTGAAGTACGACTCCACTCAGGGCAATTACGCTGCTGCTGGTCACGTCGTTGAGGCTGGCGAAGACAACATCGTTGTCGATGGCAAGAAGATCACCATCTACGCTAAGGCTAACGCTGCTGAGTTGCCTTGGGGTGAACTGGGTGTGGATGTTGTGCTGGAATGCACCGGCTTTTACACTTCTAAGGCTAAGGCACAGGCTCACATCGACGCCGGTGCTAAGAAGGTTGTTATTTCCGCTCCTGCCGGCAACGACCTGCCCACCATCGTTTACAATGTTAACCACAACACCCTGACCAAGGAAGACAACATCATCTCCGCTGCTTCCTGCACCACCAACTGTTTGGCTCCCATGGCTAAGGCTCTGAATGACTTGGCTTCCATCGAGTCCGGCATTATGTGCACCATCCACGCTTACACCGGCGACCAGATGATTTTGGACGGCCCTCAGCGCAAGGGCGACCTGCGTCGTTCCAGAGCCGGTGCTGTGAACATTGTTCCTAACTCCACCGGTGCTGCTAAGGCTATCGGCTTGGTTATCCCCGAACTGAACGGCAAGTTGATCGGCGCTGCTCAGCGTATCCCCACTCCCACCGGTTCCACCACCATCCTGAACGCTGTTTGCGCTAAGGAAGTGACCGTTGACGAGATCAACGCTGCTATGAAGGCTGCTGCTACCGAGTCCTTCGGTTACAACACCGACGAGATCGTTTCCTCCGATGTGATTGGTATGCGTTACGGTTCCTTGTTCGATGCCACTCAGACCATGGTCTGCAAGTTGGAAGGCGGCAAGACTCAGGTTCAGGTTGTTTCTTGGTACGACAACGAGAACTCCTATGTTTCTCAGATGGTCCGCACCATTAAGCACTTCGCTGAGTTGCTGTAATTGACTTACAACAAACAAAATCACCGTGTCGCAAGACACGGTGATTTTTAATGCTTATTTATTTGAGAGCGACTTTCCAGCCTGCTAAATATTGCAGAATTAAGGTGGCATCCATCCCGTCAACCTTACCGTCGCCGGTGATGTCGGCGGCCAGTTTTTGCTTGTAGGAAACATTCCAGCCGGAGGCATACTGCAAATATAGGTCTGCGTCGGTTTTATTTACCTTGCGGTCGCCGTTAAAATCCCCTTGGGGATAAATGGGGACGGTAATATCCACGGCAAAAGAACGCAAAGGGGTCAAAAAAAGCGCAGACAGACATAATAAAACACAAATGAACCGCTTCATATTACCTCCTTTGTTTATTCGGGGAAGAACAGATTGATGTCTGCATTTCCCTTGATACCGGGGACTTTTCCTTGGTTGGTATATTGCCACATCGTTACGGAATTGGGGTCTTCCAATTCACCATCATATTCTCCAAGCCAAAGACCGTATTGGGAAACCTCCTCCCAAAACAGTTCTTTCGGGGATTGGTCGGGACTGGAATAAATCAACACGGATTTCCCTTGGTCGGCAAGGGTTTGGCAAAATGCCTTGGTGCAATCCGTCAGGGTTTTGGGGCCTACCTTGGCGGTGCGGTACTGGTCGGTGTGACATTCCCAATCAAAGCCGAAAGGCATATCCATTTCCCAAGTTTCAGTTAATTCCAGTACATAGTTGGCTTCTTCCACCGCTTCTTCTTCGGTGGTGGCTTGGGAGAAGAAGTAGCCGCCGATTTTCAGACCCGCTTCTTTTGCACCCTTGTAATTTTTTTGGGCAAATTTATCCTCGCACAAGACACCGGTCTCCCCATAACCACGGAAGCCTACCCGAATCATCACAAATTCGATGCCGGCGGATTTGACTTTTTCCCAGTCGATTTCCTTCTGGAAACTGGAAACATCAATGCCTAAAAGACTCTCTGCGGTCAAGCAAGTCAAATAATCCCCATCGTAGCCAAATTCCCGTAAAACGGTAGTTTCGGCGGTGGTTTCCACAGTCGTTTCGGCGGAGGTTTCTGCGGTGGTCTGTTGGGAGACGGTAGTTTCCGTCGGGGTGGTATCCCCGCAGGCGGTAAGGCACAACAGCAAACTTACCAGCGCAAATACCGCCCAAAATTCTTTTTTCTTGTGCATAACAGACTCCTAATGCTTTTTTATTAGTATATCATAAAGGAACTATCTTGCCAAGAGTGAAAAAATGACTTATAATACAACTATCATTTTGGGAGGAGAACTTATGACCGGAGAGCAACTTCTATCGTGCGCCTTGGACATCGGCGAGGAGATGCTGATTAGCGGCGCAGAGGTGGGGCGCGTGGAATCCGCCATTCGCTATATCTGCACCGCCTATGGGTGTACCCGTACCGATGTGTTTACCATTACTTCCAGCATCGTGGTGTCTGCCGCAGACCCCACGGGTTTTCATAGTACCCAAACCCGACGGATCACCGGCACCCACACCGATTTGACCCGCTTGCATCGGCTCAACAGCCTTTCGCGGGAAATTTGTCAGACAAAGCCGGATTATGACTATGTGCAAGGCCGTCTGCGGGAAATTTGCGCCCGCAAGACATATCCGCTTTACTTAGAGGCACTGGGAAGTGCCCTTATCGGCTTTTCCTTTGCCGTGTTCTTTGGAGGCAGTTGGCTGGATGGATTTGTAGCCAGTTTTTTTGGCTTGGGGCTTCGGTATTTAACATACGCGTTGCAAAAGGGCGGGCTGAACCAAATTTTTGTCAATGTGGTGGCGTCTTTTTTGCTCAGTGCCGGTGCGATTTTCTTGGTGCGAAACGGTTTTGGTCAGGACGCCAATAAAATTATCATTGGCAATATTATGCTTCTTATCCCCGGTATCGCTTTGACCAATTCTCTCAGAGATATGATTAGCGGCGATATTATGACCGGTATTCTTCGGTTTTTTGACGCTATTTTGGTGGCGGCGGCCATTGCCGCCGGCTATATCTTGGCGGCACAGTTTTTGGGAGGTGGCGCATGAATCCCTATGTGCAAATTTTAATGGGCACGCTGGGTACGTTCGGGTTTAACATTCTGTTCCACATTCGGGGCAAAAAGTTAATTCTGTCCACCTTAGGCGGTTTGATTTCTTGGACGGTGTTTTTGGCGCTGGAGCCCTTGCATTCCGGTGAAGCCATCCGGTACTTAATTGCCGCGGCAACCATTACGGTATACGCTGAGGTGTTGGCTCGGGTGGGAAAAACCCCCACCACCACCTTTTTGGTCCCCTCCATTATTCCCCTCATCCCCGGTGGCGCGCTGTATTATACTATGAATTATGCCCTCAATAAGCAATGGAATGATTTTGCTCAGCAAGCGTTTTATACCTTGCAACTGGCACTTTCTCTGGCGGTGGGCATCATTGCGGTGACAACCATGGTGCGGTTTTTGCAAATCATCGGCATACACAGAAAAAAGACAGCGAACAAATAAAGTTCGCTGTCTTTTGTTTATTCTTCGGTAGACTCGGGTTCTGCGACCGCAGCCACTTGGTTTACATAAAGTTTTTCGGGACGGTGCTTACAGAACGCCAAGACAATCAGCGCGGCAGCGGCCATAAAGCAACTGATTGCTGCCAAAAGTTGACTGACACGGAACGGACCCCAGTAAAGGCTGTCCATCCGCAGACCTTCGATGAAAGTTCTGCCCAGGCCGTACCAAGCCACATAGCCCAAGGCAATTTGACCGTCGTATTGACGCTTTTTGACGAGGAAGTGCAAGGCAATAAAGCCAACCCCATTCCACAAAGATTCATATAAGAATGTAGGATGGTAATATTTCCAATTTTGCGCCACAGAGTCAAATAGACCCATCCGACAAAAAACGTCCGTCTCTGCGCCAAAGGCTTCCCGATTGAAGAAGTTGCCCCAGCGACCAATGCTCTGACCAATGAGAAATCCCAAACAAACCAAGTCTAAAATGGCGGGCAACTTGATTTTTTTAATCAGGCACAGCACCACCACGCCGATAAATGCGCCAATTACGCCGCCGTAAATGGCAATACCGCCCTGCCAAATATACAGCACGCTGATAGGGTCAGCGGCAAATTCTTCCCAAGCGAAAATACAGTAATACGCACGGGCGCAAATGATCGAAAAAGGCACGATGCCCAAAACGCCGTCTAAAATGTCGTCTTCACGGATTCCGAAATGACTGCCCCGTTTTAGACCGTAAACCACAGCCAACAACAAGCCGACAGCAATAATTATGCCGTAAAACCGAATGTCCAAGCCAAAGAGGGAAAGCCCTCTGGGGGGATTGATTTCCAACCCTAAAAAGGGAAAGGAAATGGTGGAAAAAACAGATGTGTTCATATAGGCCTCCTTGGGGATTTGTTTTAGGTATTATACATCCTTTTTGAAAAAATAGCAACAGACAGTTGTCTTTTTGTCCGTTTTGCGGTAGAATAAAGGAAATGTCCAAGGAGAATAGTATGAAATATTTGGAATTGACGATTTATACCCAGCCGGATACGATTGACGATGTGGCAACCGCCCTGACCGCCCAAGGCTTTGACGATTTACTTTTGGAAGACCAAGCCCAAATCGAGAGTTTCTTGGAAGAAAATCGGGCTTATTGGGATTATATTGACGAGGATTTGGAAAAGAGCCTGCAGGGCCTTTCTCGGATTAAACTGTATTTAGAGGATACCGACAAGGAAAATCTTGCCCGCTTGGAGCAGATTTTGTCCGCTTGGCGGGAGCAGAAACCCCAATGGGGCAACCTTTCTTTGCAGGTGGCAGAATTGCCGGAAACCAACTGGGAAGAGAGTTGGAAGGAAAATTATCCCCCCCAAAGCGTGGGTAAAAACTTGTTGGTACTTCCCTATTGGCTGGCAGATACCGCCCCCCAAGAGAAAATCCCCGTGATATTAGACCCCGGTCTGACCTTCGGCACCGGCGCCCATCCTTCCACCCAAATGGTGATGGAAGCCATGGAACAGCGGTTGTTTGCCGGTTGTCATTGCTTGGATTTGGGCAGTGGCAGTGGTATTTTGTCTATTACCGCCTTGCGTTTGGGGGCAGAAACTGCCATTGGTGTAGATATTGACCCCAAAGCCGAGGATATTGCCCGAGAAAATACCGCTTATAATCAGTTAAAAGGGTTTACTGCCTACACCGGCAATGTCCTTGCCGACAAAAAACTCATGGAAAAACTGCAAAATCGGAAGTACGATTTTGTGTTTGTGAACATTGTGGCAGATGTGATTGTGGGTCTTGCGCCGGTGTTACCCCAATTTATAGACGAAAAGGGCATGGTGATTTGCTCCGGCATTTTGGACACCCGATTGACCGATGTGATTTCTGCCTTGGAAGGCGCAGGGTTGGAAATTACCGAAACATATGCAAAAGAAGATTGGCGCTGTGTTTGCGCTAAGAGGAAAACGAAATGAAGATACCCTACCGAACAAGACAGACCCTGAAGCGGGCATTGGTGGTAACGCTGGTGATATTGCTGGCGCTGGCGCTGGTGGTGACCTGCTGGTTCGTTTGGCTCAAGCGCTATGTGGTTTACACAAAAGACGCCGGCGCAGTGCTGGATATGAGTTTAAGCGGACAAATTCAAGGGGGCGTGGTGGCAGAACCGCCGGCCACGGAAGAGTCTGTCAGTATTTATTATAATGAGGGCGAGGGCGCGATTAACATCTCCAAAGAATTGACCCAAATTGCGGGATATTACGCCAACACCGCTGCTTTGCGGGAGGGCGTTTCCGCGGTGTTTGACCAAATTTCCCAGTTGGACGCGGAAGTGCCCATTATGCTGGATGTGAAAAATGCCAAGGGCGGTTTTTACTATTCCTCTTCCGTCAGCACCAATCGGGACAGCAAAATTCTTCCCGAGGAAATGGATGATTTAATTTCCAAACTCTCCCAAAGCGGACGGTATATGATAGCCCGAATTCCTGCCTTGCGGGACAGAGAATACGGCCTGCACAATGTCTCCGACGGCGTGTTTGACAGCCGTGGCGCTTATTTGTTTTCCGACGGCGGTATTTACTGGCTCAACCCCAGCCGTCAGGGCACCATCAGTTATTTGGTGCAAATTATCAACGAGTTGAAAGCCTTGGGTTTTGACGAGGTGGTTTTGGAAGCCTTCGCCTTTCCCGATACCGAATATATGCGCTTTGACGGGGATAAGGATGCGGCATTGGCAGAGGCGGCAAAAACTTTGGTGACCACCTGCGCCACCAACAGTTTTGCCCTTTCCTTTGTGCAACAGCCGGGGTTTGCTCTGCCTGAGGGCAGAAGCCGGTTGTATATTGAGGCGGCCGATGCCGGTGAAGCCGCCACCCTCGCCCAGCAGACGGGACTTGATAATACGGCAGTAAACTTGGTATTCTTAACGGAAGTTCACGATACCCGCTTTGATGCGTATAGCGTGTTGCGTCCCCTAGACGCCGCCCATTAAATAAATCTGTCATTCTGAGGAACGAAGTGACGAAGAATCCGTTCCTAAGCGCAAACTGCGGAGAAGAGAATCCTTCCCGTTCGCTCAGGATGACACGAAGGTTCCGTTATAAAAAGAAAGAGCCTCGGATGCGATTGCATCCGAGGCTCTTTGATTAGTTTTCTTTGACGATAACGAAACCGTCCACCAAGTTGGCACTTTCCAATGTGCCGTGGATGATGAGTTTTCGGTCCATCAGGTCGGTCAAAATCACATTGCCCTCCCGACATTCAATCTTCATCACATTTTTCATTGCCACGGTGGCTTCGGTCATTTCATTACGGTATACAGTAGAAAGACACATAGACTACCTCTTATTTCACATCCAAACTGGACAGAACGGCGGAAAGACGCAAGTTGCCCTTTTCAAAGTCGGAAACCGCCGCCATCACCTGCTCATAAGCGGCATGGCTGCCGGCCTTTTCCAACTGCACAGCCAAATCAGCCAATTCCTTGGCGTGGGAAGCGTTGTGACCTACCATATATTTCATCAGCGCCAACAGTTCTTCCATGGGGGTGTGCTGGCAACCTCCGCAGCTGCCGCAGTCACTGCTGCATTCGTGGGAGTGGTCATGGGTGTGACCTTCGCCGTGAAGGTGGTCGTGGTTGTGGGGATGCTCGTGAGAATGCTCGTGAGCATGGCAATGCTCATGGGTATGGGCAACACCGTCATGGGTGTGCTCGTGGGAATGGGAATGCTGGTGGCTGTGACTGTGGTCACCGCCGGCAATATGGTCATGGTGCTGATGCATAAAATACGCTCCTTTGGGTTTTTCTTTTATTATATCTGTTTGAACGGGGTCTGTCAATTGGCGGTCTCATCCAGCGCGTCACGGATTGCGCCGATGGTATAAAGAGAACCAAAGCACAAAACCGCGCCGTCCTTGCCTGCCTTTTCCTTGGCAACCAGCACGCCCTCGGTGATGCTTTCGCAAGGGGTAGCCTTGGCGCCTGCCTGCATCAAATACTGGGCAAGCAAATTGGCGCTCAACTTTCTGGGGTTGGGGGGTGTGATACACACAAACTCCTCCACCAGGTCTATCACCGGTTTATACATATCCGCATAATCCTTGTCGGCAAGCACGCCGGTCAGGGCGATGACACGCTTGTCGGACAGATAATCCTGAATGTTTTTCACCAGCGCTTCGATGCACTGGGGGTTGTGACCGCCGTCGATAATAAACAGGGGGTCCTTGCACATAATATCAAACCGGCCGGGCCAGGACACAGTGGCAATGCCCTCATAGATATTCTGCTCGGAAATATCCCAGCCCCGGTCAATGAGGACATCGGCAACAGACAGGACAACAGAGGCGTTGTGAAGCTGATGGTCACCTAACAGGGGCAGGAAAATGTTTGTCCGTCGGCCGCAGCGGAAGGTCTGACCCTCCAGGCTGTGGGAAATCAGCTGCAGGTCGTCAAAATTGGCTTTGGTGAGGGGCACCAGCTTTTCGGCACATACCTGCTCAAATACGGCCTCTATAGAGGGGGTACCCCGGTAAACCACGGCATCGCAGCCTGTCTTGAAAATGCCTGCCTTGGTCTCGGCAATTTCCTCTACGGTGTTGCCCAAAACCTCGGTGTGGTCCAGTCCGATATTGGTGATAACCGCCACCTCGGGGGCAGGGATGACATTGGTGGAGTCCAAAGCGCCGCCCATACCAACCTCCAGCACCACAATGTCGCAGGCATTGCGTTTAAAATATTCAAAGGCGATACAGCTGACCAGCTCAAATTCTGTGGGGCTTTCCTCCATAGACTGGGCAAGGGGACGCACCCAGGCAGTGATGTCCACCAATTCCTTGTCGGAAATCGGCTCACCGTCAATCTGCATCCGCTCATTGAAGCGGTAGATATAAGGCGAGGTATAAAGACCCACCCGGTAGCCTGCCTTTTGCAGAATGTTGGCAGTCATAGCGGCGGTAGAGCCCTTGCCGTTGGTGCCGGCAATGTGAATATACTTTAAATCGTTGTGGGGATTGCCCATCAAATCCAGCAGATTTTGGGTACGGCTGAGGCCGGGCACACTGCCCTTCCAGCAAACAGAGTGAATGTAGGCAACGGCTTCGTCAGCGTTGGTGATGGGAGAGTTCTTTTCCCGCAACTTGGGCGGCCACACCTTCAGCCGCGCAAAAATCCGCAGCCGGAACAAAAGATAAATAATGGCAACATCCACAATCCAGGTGACAGCAAACTGCACCGAACGGGTGGTAAAGAAATAGTAGAAGCCTTTGGAATACACAAAGCCCAGCGCCCAGCTTTGATACAGCACCGAGCCCAGAAGCACAGGGGGCAAAAAGCCCAAAGCCAAGCGGAATACAGAGGTCTTTTTGATAAAAACTCTGCGGAACCCGCCGCCGAACACGCCGTATAAAATGGGAGGCAGGCAAAACAGGGGGTTATAGCCAAAGCCGGTAAATAAACAGCCCACCAAATCCGCGCTGAAGCCCACCATACCGCCGGCAAGAGGTCCAAAAAGCATACCGGCAAGGAAAATCGGCACTGCTTCAATGGAAAACCGGGTAAAAGCGTTGGGCATCGGCACAATCAGCCGTGCAAACACCACGCTCAATGCGGCAAGCAGCGCGCAATATGCTAAGGTTCTGGTGGCCATACGCTGGGATTGGGTAGGCCTGCGTTTTGTCTTTTTCATAAAAAATCCTCCTTTAATGGAGCAACCGTCAAAACTGCCTCGCACAAACAAAAAACCCGGACGACATTTGTCGCACGGGAGTAAACTGTATGCGGAGGCTCAGCCGACCAATTGCCCGACCGAGTATCGTTGCTCATAAAGGAGAACATCCATTATGACGCAGCGGGTGCGAAAACCCCATCGCGGAATCAAATCCTTCGTCTGTCACACAACTCCCCATTCTGACAGCACTTCACGCAGGGCTTCCTACTCTGTTCGAAGCTATCATACACGAAAAAGACAGAAAAGTAAATAGTTTTTTACAAATTCAGGTAAAAACTATTTTAGAAAAAGGGTTGACAAGGTGGTGCTTATGTGGTAAGATACCTCAGTAATAAAGAAGGCAAAGTATCCGCCTCACCTCCAGCAATGCGAAGAGGTCAATACATTTCTTTCCCAATGGGGAAGGATTTCGTGTATGTACGGATGCTTTGGCATCCGCTTTTTTATTGTTTTTATGGAGGTGCTTACCATAGCCAAGTTAGAACATCAGCTCAATGAAGAGATTGTGGACAAGGAAGTCCGCCTCATCGGCGCGGAGGGTGAACAGTTGGGCATTATGTCCGCTGCCCAGGCCAACGCAATTGCCGAGGAAAACGGTCTGGACTTAGTGAAGATTTCTCCCAATGCCACACCCCCTGTCTGTAAAATCATGGACTATTCCAAATTCTGCTACGATCAGAAGAAGCGGGAAAAGGATGCCAAGAAGAATCAGAAGGTTGTGGAAGTCAAGGAGATTCGTATGTCTCCCAGCATTGACACCAATGACCTGAACACCAAGATCAAAAGCGCCCTGAAGTTTTTGGGCGACGGCAATCGGGTAAAGGTCAGCGTCCGCTTCCGCGGTCGTGAGATGGCACATACCAACCTCGGTGAAAAGTTGCTGATGGATTTTGCTCATTCTTGCGAAGAAACCGCAACCATGGAGAAAAATCCCAAACTGGAAGGCCGTTTTATGGCCATGTTCCTCACCCCCAAAAATACCAAATAAACCAAAGATACGGAAGGAGAACCTACTATGCCTAAGTTAAAAACCCATAGCGGTGCAAAGAAGAGATTCAACCTGACCAAGTCCGGTAAGGTGAAAAGAGCCCGCGCTTACAAGAGCCATATCCTCACCAAGAAGGACACCAAGCGTACCCGTCGTCTGCGTACCACCGCTTATGCGGATGTGACCAACGTAGCCACCGTGAAAAAGCTGGTTCCCTACAAATAAGAGAAGGAGGATATAAGAAATGGCAAGAGTAAAAGGCGCAATGATGACGCGCAAGAGAAGAAATGCTACCCTGAAGTTGGCCAAGGGCTACTGGGGTTCTAAGTCCAGACATTTCAAGATGGCCAAGCAGGCTGTTATGAAGTCCGGCAACTACGCTTTCGTCGGCCGTAAGTTGAAGAAGCGTGACTATCGCAGACTGTGGATCACCCGTCTGTCCGCTGCTGTTAAGCCCTATGGCTTGAACTATTCCACCTTCATGAACGGTGTGAAGAAGGCCGGCATCGAGATGAACCGTAAGAGCCTGTCCGAAATGGCTATCCAGGACGCTGCTGCATTCGCAGCGCTGGTGGAGAAGGCTAAGGCTGCTCTGTAAGAAAGCAAACAAAAGAGATGTCGCAAAACGACATCTCTTTTTTGCATTCGGGCGACCGCAGGTCGCCCTGACACCCACCTATGATAGAATTCGTAGGGGCGACCTTTGGTCGCCCGCAAAGGTAAAAAAATGGAACTAAAACATATTGCAACCCGAGACGGGCGGCTGTCCTCGTTTTTGAAAGAGGAAATGGGAATGTCTTCCGGCCTGATGAACCGGCTGAAATGGCAGGAAAAACTGTTTGTCAACGGCGTCCCCCAACATACGGACTATTCTGTTCGGGTGGGGGATGTGATTTTCGTGCCCTTGGAAGAGGAAACGCCCCAATACCCTGCCGAGGATGGGGATTTGACAATTTTATATGAGGATGACCACATTTTGGCGGTGGACAAGCCTGCAGGGATGCTCATTCACCCCAGTCGCGCCACAATGACCGGCACTTTGGCGAATTTGGTACTGGGGTACTACCAAAAAACAAACCAAAACTGCGCCTTTCACCCCATCACCCGATTGGACAGAGATACTTTCGGGGTGGTGCTGTTGGCGAAAAATGCCCACATCCACAGCAAATTCACCCAAATGCAGACCGATGGGGAAATCCAAAAAACCTATGAGGCGTTGGTGGTAGGGTGTCCGGAAGAAGACGAAGGCGTGATTGACGCCCCCATTGCCCGCAGACCGCTTCCGAGTTTACTGCGGTTTGTGGACGAAAGCGGAAAACCCTCGGTGACCAAATTTAGGGTACTAAAACGAGGGGCTATCAGCCACTTGTTCTTGCAACCCGTTACTGGTCGTACCCACCAGTTGCGCTTGCACTGCGCCCATATAGGGTTTCCTATTTTGGCAGACCCTCAGTACGGCGCAAAAATCGAGGGACAGACCCAGCATCTTTGTGCCAAGAGCGTAGAATTTCCCCACCCCACCACCGGCGAACCAATCAAAATTGTATCCAAAATGAACCCCTAGATAGGGGTTCATTATTTTTTTAGACTTCCGAGGATTTCCAGCACCATACGGCAGTGTTCCTGCTCTTGCTGAGCCAGTTTCAAAAACACCTTGCCGTATTCCGGATGGGAACTTCGCTGTTCGTATTGGGCAAGACACTGCATTTCCCGCCCATAGCACCGACGGAGGGTTTGCTCCGGCGTTTCTTGGGGCAGGGGCAAAGATGCCACCTTAGGGTGGGTGCCGGTAATCAGGGTGTAAATTCCTTTTAGGCAGGCAATATGGGTCTGTTCCTGCTCATAAAGGGCACGAAGTTGGGTGGCGGGCTTGCCGGTGAATTTGCGAGAGAGTTGTAAGTAGGTGGCGGCATCAGCCCACTCTTGGGCGATGAGAGATAATAGCCCTTGTTCTTGGGCGGTGTTATCCGGATGTACCCGTTGCCACACCCGAGCGGCTTTTTGCGAATCAACAGTTTCCATAGCAATCGTCCTTTCTGATATTCCTTATTATAATAGTATATAGTATAGTGGCAGGCTATGGAGAAATCCCGCTTTTCTTGGCAAGTGAAAAATCTTTCTCGCTCTAGGATTTTTTCGCTTTTTGGAAAATATACACAAAAATTTATAAAAACATCGGGGAAAAACTTACAAAAAGTTGAAAATGTCCTTGCTTTCTTTTTCGTTGCGTGGTATAATTACCCAGTATGACAATAAAGGAGATGTTTGAAAATGCTAAGAACACAATGGAAACGGCTTGCTTGCTGTATTTTGGCAGTTGTGTTGACGCTGACCTGCGTTCCTATGACACAGGCCACCGCTTACACAAACCTGCAGGAGGCAGTCGATGATGCCGGAGCGGGCGTTGTGCAACTTTGGAAAAATGAAGAAACCTTGACCGTATCGAAGGATGTGGTTCTTGACCTGAACGGCTATAATATTCAGTCTGTAACAGTTTCAGGCGGTACCCTGAGGGTTTTGGATAGCCAAACCGACGATTATACCGGCAGTTACGGTAAAATTGCCAGTTTTACCGGCGATGTTCAGGCGCAAGAAGGTTACCTGATGGATGTAACATCCGGAGTGGCTTCTTTCCACAAGGTGGGCCTGACCATTACCGCAATGTCCCTGCGTTCCGTTATTGACGGCGAGGCATTGCCCAGCGTGTACTATACAAGTACCTTTGCCGGCGACGAAGTGGTGGCAAAAAATGTAAAGAAGTACGGTATCGCCCTCAATGCGATGGAAGAGCCTTCCGAGAAAAATATGAACACCAGCAGCGCTTATTCCGCCTTTACCAATTTTCAGGCCGGTGAAAACAAGGGCAACGGTACCCTGCTGAAAGGCATTATGAAGACAACCAATACCGATGCGCGGAATCTTCGCAATGCCAACATCCAAGTTTACGGCAGAGCCTATGTTTTGACCCACGACGATCAGTACATCTTCGGCAACAGCGTCCATCGCAGTTTGAAGGAACAGATGGAAGCGGTGGATGAACTTTGGAGCACTTACAACCCCACGGTACGGGAAAACTTCCGTCAGTTGTATGATGCGTATGAAGACATTGTGAAGTCTTGGAATTTGAGCAATCTGTTTATGGAAGTGCCCGATACCCTGACTTGGGAAGACATTGATGCCATTCCGGTTGCCACCAACGATATGACCGAGGAGCAACTGCGTCAGATTTGTGTGGACTTTATGCGGTTGCAGACGAAGGTTTTCTGGAGACCTAGCCACGATGTAAAGAACAATCTTGTAACCGACGGTTTGTATGAAGACCTTTTGACCACCAATGTCTATCAAAGCCTTCCCTATAAGGGCGGACACCATGCGTCTTTGTACGGCTTTATGCATTTTTACGATGAGAAAACCGGCATTTTGGATCTTTCCGGTGGCGAGGCCACAATGAAGTTGATCTCCAATCAGTGTTCTTCTTCCGTTTCTTGGGCATGGAACCGGATTGGCATTCACCACGAATACACCCAAAATAGTACCGTGGCAAACGGATGTCTGCGGGTGGGTCCTTATACCTATGATGATTCCATTACCGAGTTTACCACAGAAAATAACACCTATGATATTTGCCAAGAAAACGGCAGACAGATTATGTATCAGTCCTATGCGGCTATGGAGCCTGGCGACGGCTTGGTGCAACATAGGAACGGTTCAGGCCACAATATGATGGCTTCCGGCAAGCCGGTGGTTGTGAAAAATGCCGACGGCACCATTGACGATAAAAACAGTTATGTGCCCATTTTGGACAAGCAGGCAATAAGAATTCAGCAGACCGCGCCCAATGGCGATGCCTATTTGGACCAAGGATTTTTGGACACAAAGGTTTATTTCAATCAGTTGTTTGCAGGGTCTTACTTGCCCTTCACCTTTGCGGAACTGAACAAGCAAACGCCGGTGGAAAAGAGCAAAATCGAACTGAAGAATGACCAAGATAATCCGACTGAGACTTATCAAAACGGTAAAACGATTACCAAGGAGCGGTTGACCGAGGCTTGTATGTTCTCTAACTACGGCATTTCCGATTTTACCATTACGGTAAAGGATGCCGATGGCGCCGTCGTACTGGAGAAGTGGTGCGCCGCCTATGGTCCGCTCCATGTGCGGGAAAAAGTAGCGTTAAAAGTCCACTTTACGGCGGCAGATTATAAGGGTTTACCTGCGGGGAGAAATAATACGGTGGAAATTGTCGCACGGCTCGGTTCCGGCGAATTGGTCACGGTATTCTCCGGCAAACTCTCTGTATAACAAAAACGGGACTGTTGCGTTTGCAACAGTCCCATTTGCTTTAAAAAAGTCTTTTCTTTTTCGCTCATATGTGCTATTATGAAGAAAATAGGAATTAGGAGGACGGATTATGCCGAGAACCAGCAACAAAGGTCAGCAGATTTTGGATTTTGTCAATCAATTTGCCCAAGAGCATGGTTATGCCCCCTCTGTGCGGGAAATCGGTGCGGCAGTGGGGCTGACTTCGACCGCTTCCGTCAGTTACCATTTGCACCAGTTGCAGAGTAAAGGTTTGCTGAATGCCTCCGGCAACAAGGGCACAAAGCGGGCCATTTCTACCCATCAGCGGGCAGGTCAAATTCCCGTCATTGGCGTGGTCACCGCCGGTATGCCGATTTTGGCATTTGAGAATATGGAAGGCACTATGGCTTGGGAAGGTGACCCTTCCTGCTTTGCCCTGCGGGTCAAGGGCGACAGTATGGTCGGTGCAGGCATTTTAAGCGGGGACAAGGTAGTTGTCCGCCCCCAACCCGATGCTTTGGATGGGCAAATTGTAGTTGCCCGTTTGGAAGATGAAGCCACGGTGAAGCGCCTTTCTTTGAAAAACGGGGAAGTTTGGCTCCTTCCGGAAAACCCCAATTATGCCCCTATCGACGGCCGTTTGGCGGAAATTATCGGCGTTGTGAAGGCTGTTGTTCGTGAATACTAGACAAGAGCAAGGAAAACCTTGCTCTTTTTCTATGAAAAAGTAGAAAAAATAGGAAAAGTGTTTGCTTTTTCATATCAAATGTGCTATACTATTCCGGCATTATAGAAAGAAAAATCAATTTAAACAATATCGGTAGAAGAAAATGCCGACAAAAATGAAAGGGGTATACAAATATGTCTCATAAGTATGTTTACCTGTTTACCGAGGGCAACGGCTCTATGCGTGAGTTGTTGGGCGGTAAGGGCGCCAACTTGGCTGAAATGACCAACATCGGTCTGCCTGTCCCTCAGGGCTTCACCATTTCTACCGAAGCCTGCACCAAGTATTACGATGACGGCCGTATGATCAACGCTGATATTCAGGCAGAGATTATGCAGTACGTAGAAAAGTTGGAGGACATCACCGGCAAGAAGTTCGGTGACAAGGAAAATCCCCTGCTGGTTTCCGTCCGTTCCGGCGCCCGCGCTTCTATGCCCGGTATGATGGATACCATCTTGAACTTGGGTTTGAACGAAGAAGTTGTGGAAGTTTTGGCTGAAAAGTCCGGCAATCCCCGTTGGGCTTACGACTGCTACCGCCGTTTCATTCAGATGTATTCTGATGTGGTTATGGAAGTGGGCAAGAAGTACTTCGAAATCCTCATCGACGAGATGAAGGAAAAGAAGGGCGTTACCTTGGACGTGGATTTGACCGCCGAGGATTTGAAGGAATTGGCCGGCCAGTTCAAGGCTGAGTACAAGTCCAAGTTGGGCGTTGACTTCCCCTCCGACCCCAAGGAGCAACTCATGGGTGCTATCAAGGCCGTGTTCCGTTCTTGGGACAACCCCCGTGCAAATGTTTACCGTCGCGACAACGACATCCCCTACTCTTGGGGTACTGCCGTCAACGTGCAGTCCATGGCCTTCGGCAATATGGGCGACGATTGCGGTACCGGTGTTGCCTTTACCCGTGACCCCGCTACCGGCGAGAAGAAGTTGATGGGCGAATTTTTGACCAATGCTCAGGGCGAAGACGTGGTTGCCGGTGTCCGTACCCCCATGCCGATCGCAGAGATGGAGGACAAGTTCCCCGAGGCTTTCAAGCAGTTCACCGAGGTTTGCTCCATTTTGGAGAACCACTATCACGATATGCAGGATATGGAGTTTACTGTGGAGCACGGCAAACTGTATATGTTGCAGACCCGTAACGGCAAGCGTACCGCGCAGGCTGCTTTGCAGATTGCAGTTGACTTGGTTGCCGAAGGTCACAAGACCGAGGCAGAAGCCGTTTTGATGATTGACCCCCGTAACTTGGATACCTTGTTGCATCCCCAGTTCGATACCAAGGCTTTGAAGGCCGCAACTCCCATCGGCCGTGGTTTGGGCGCTTCCCCCGGAGCCGCTTGCGGTCAGGTTGTGTTCTCTGCCGAAGACGCAGAAAACTGGAAGAACGAGGGCAAGAAGGTTGTTCTGGTTCGTTTGGAAACTTCCCCCGAAGACATCACCGGCATGAAGGCCGCTCAGGGCATCCTGACCGTCCGTGGCGGTATGACATCCCACGCAGCCGTGGTTGCTCGTGGTATGGGTAAGTGCTGTGTTTCCGGCTGTGGCGAAATCGCTATGGACGAGGAAAACAAGCAGTTCACCTTGGCAGGCAAGACCTACCATGAAGGCGATTGCATCTCTATCGACGGCTCTACCGGTAACATCTACGACGGCTTGATCCCCACTGTGGATGCTGAGATTTCCGGTAACTTCGGCACCATCATGGGCTGGGCTGACAAATTCCGCGCATTGAAGGTTCGTACTAATGCCGACACCCCCGCTGATGCTAAGAAGGCTCGCGAGTTGGGTGCAGAAGGCATCGGTCTGTGCCGTACTGAGCATATGTTCTTCGAGGCTGACCGTATCGCCGCTTTCCGTGAAATGATTTGCTCCGATACCGCCGAAGAGCGTGAGGTTGCTCTGAACAAGATTTTGCCCTACCAGCAGTCCGACTTTGAGAAGTTGTACGAGGCTCTGGAAGGTATGCCCGTTTGCATCCGTTTCTTGGATCCCCCCCTCCACGAGTTTGTGCCCACCACTGAGGAAGATATTGCTTTGTTGGCAAACTCTCAGGGCAAGACTGTTGAGCAGATTAAGACCATCATTTCCGGCTTGCACGAGTTCAACCCCATGATGGGTCACCGTGGCTGCCGTTTGGCTGTCACCTATCCCGAAATTGCTAAGATGCAGACCACCGCGGTTATCCGCGCTGCTATCAACACCAAGAAGGCTCACCCCGATTGGAACACTGTTCCCGAGATTATGATCCCCTTGGTTGGCGATGTGAAGGAACTCAAGTACGTTAAGTCCGTGGTTGAGGCTACTGCCGATGCAGAAATCGCCGCCGCCGGTGTGGAACTGAAGTACGAAGTGGGTACCATGATCGAAATCCCCCGTGCTTGCTTGACCGCAGACGAAATCGCACAGAATGCTGACTTCTTCTGCTTCGGCACCAACGACTTGACCCAGATGACTTACGGCTTCAGCCGTGACGATGCAGGCAAGTTCCTGAACGCTTACTACGATGCCAAGATTTTCGAGAACGATCCCTTTGCAAAGTTGGATCAGACCGGTGTTGGCAAGTTGATGAATATGGCTTGCACCTTGGGCCGCGCTAACAATGACCACCTGCACGTGGGCATCTGTGGCGAACACGGCGGCGATCCCACATCCGTGGAATTCTGCCACCAGTTGGGTCTGGACTATGTGTCCTGCTCCCCCTTCCGTGTGCCTATCGCTCGCTTGGCCGCCGCTCAGGCTGCCATCAAAGAATCTAAGTAATTAGATTTATAAAGTAAAATTAATCCCTCTGCCGATTTCTCGGCAGAGGGATTTTTCTACAAAATCCTTTCTATTTGAAATATATTATGGTATAATGAAGCAAAGTTATTAAAAGTTTAACGGAGAAACAATATGACAATTAAGTTGTTTGTTGGAGCAATAACGAAATTTATGTTAGGTGTTGCTTTGGTTGGGGCACTGATATTCTTACCTGCGGGCACTTTTTCTTATTTTAACGGTTGGTTATTGATGGGAATTTTATTCGTGCCAATGTTCTTTGCGGGAATTGTCATGATGTTCAAAAATCCTAACCTATTAAAAAGCAGACTCAATGCAAAAGAAAACAGCAAAGAACAGAGTCTTGTTGTGAAATTAAGCGGTCTTATGTTTCTGGTTGGTTTTGTCCTTGCGGGACTCGGTGCCCGTTTTCATTGGTATCTCTTGCCGACAGGTGTCGCAATTGGTGCGGCTGTGGTGTTTTTTATTGCATATATTCTTTACGCGGAGGTTCTGAGAGAAAACACATATCTTAGCCGTACGATTGAAGTGCAAGAGAATCAAAAGGTAATTGATACGGGATTATATGGCATTGTCAGGCATCCGATGTATAGCGTAACTTTATTTTTATTTTTATCAATGCCGATTGTGTTAGGCTCCGTATATTCGTTTTTGATTTTTCTCGCATATCCATTTATTATAGCAAAACGAATTAAGTATGAAGAAGAATTCCTTGAAGAAGAACTCGACGGTTACCGTGAGTACAAACAGAAGGTCAGATATCGTTTAATACCATTCATTTGGTAATAATTTCCCTCTTTTGCTGATAGCACCACAGGCTGCTATCAAAGAATCTAAGTAATTAGATTTATAAAACAAAACTTATCGCCCTACCGATTTCGGCAGGGCGATTTTTTACAATCAGTTCACTTTTTTATATGTAAATATGTTACAATAAAAACATCATATTATAGTTCATCGAGGTGCAATATGAAAAAGGTATTAGCGTGTTTTGTGGTGCTAACCCTTTTGCTTTCAGGTTGTCGTTCTAACGAACAAAAAAATGAAGGAACTCAAATCAACTTGTCCGATAACAAAATTACAGTTGACGGACAAGAGATTACAAGTGATGCTACACAGGCGGTTTATTCTGCCAATGACATTGTGTTTTATCTTGCAGGACAAGATTTCACCTATGGTGAGGGAGAAAAGCAAGACGAACACGAACAAAGTGAAGCAGATGCACATACTGTTGTTCACATTACAAAACCAGGCAGATATGTCTTGAGTGGAACACTCTCTCTGGGGCAAATAGCAATCGACCTGGGTGAAGATGCAGAAACAGACCCCAATGCAGTAGTAACACTGATTCTTAATAATGTTGATATTACTTGTAAGGTTGCACCTGCTATCATTTTTTATAATGTATACGAATGTTCAAACAGTGATGAAGAAACAGCAACAAAAGATGTTGACACTAAAAATGCAGGTGCAAATGTGATTATTGCCGACGGTACTGAAAACAATATCAACGGTTCTTATGTCGCCAAAATTTACAAATCTTATGAATTGAGTGAAGACGGAAAAGAGGTTGTGGATAGTAAGAAACTTCACAAGTATGACGGTGCTTTCTACTCAAAGAAAACAATGAACATAAACGGTGGAGATAAAGGAACAGGTATATTAAACATAAAAGCCGAAAACGAAGGCCTTGATACTGAACTTCACCTTACGATAAATGGCGGTATTATCAATATCACATCGGGCAACGATGGAATTAATACCAACGAGGACAATGTGTCTGTCACCACTATGAATGGAGGTACACTCAATATTCTTTGCGACGGCAGCACGGGTGAGGGTGATGGAATTGACTCAAATGGTTGGCTTGTAATCAATGGTGGAACAATTACCGCACAGGCTTGTTCTTCAAGCGGTGATGCAGGTATCGATTCTGATAAGGGCATTTATATTAACGGTGGTAAAGTAATTGCTTCGGGAAATATGCTCGACCACATTGCTGGCGGCAATCAAACTTATGCTGTATTCAATTTTGCAAGTCGTCAAAAAGGCAGCGAAACATACACCCTTAAAAATTCTGCTGGTAAAGTTGTTGGCGAGTATGCTCCTATGAATGCTTTCACTTACTTAATTGTTGCAGGAAGCGAAATTACCCCCGATGACTATACATTCTGGCAAGGAACAACTCAATTATCTGGAAGTAAAACTCAAAATATTGGGGGCGGAATGCCACAGGGACAGAGACCACAAATGCCGAATGGTGAACAGGGCACCCCTCCCGAAATGCCAGAGGGTATGGAAAGACCCGAAAAACCGAACGGAGAATTCCCACAAGGTAAAAGACCCGAAATGCCCAACGGAGAAATGCTAGAAGGTATGACACCGCCAGATAACGAAGGCGGAATGATGGGTGGAAATATGATACCAAGCGGAGAATCCTCAATCACATTTACAATTACAAAGGGTGGAAACCAGTTTTCAAATGTTGCACAAGCGGCTTCTTAAAGATTCATTTAATCTCCCTCTTTTGCTGATAGCCGCTCAGGCTGCTATTAAAGAATCTAAATAATTAGATTTATAAAACAAAACTTATCGCCCTACCGATTTCGGTAGGGCGATTTTTTACAAGAACTTTCTATTTATAGAATAATGTGATATACTTGATTTTAATAGAAAGATAAATGGGAAATTTAAATAAGAGAGGTTTATATTATGAACAAATTGAGAATTAGGAATTTTATTATGCTTACTGTTGCAGGTATTATCAATGCGTTTGGTATTACTGTTTTCTTAATGCCTGTAAAACTGTATGACAGTGGTATTTCTGGAACATCCATGCTTTTTGACCAACTAACACCAGAATATTTGACACTTTCGATTTTTCTTGTCGTTCTGAATATTCCTCTATTTCTTTTCGGGCTCAAAAAACAAGGATGGGTATTTACTGTATATGCCATATACTCGGTTTGTATCTACTCCATATTTGCTTGGTTGATTACCGATGTGTTCCCAATTGATGTAAGTATTGCCTCACCGTTAGCGGGGACTGATCTACTTCTTTGCGCTCTGTTTGGCGGCGTGATTTCTGGCATTGGAAGCGGCATAGCAATTCGCTATGGCGGAGCTATGGACGGCATTGAAGTTATGGCAGTAATCTTTGCAAAGCGACTGGGAATTACTGTTGGCACTTTTGTAATGGTATATAACGTATTGCTTTACATTGTGTGTGGTTTTGTCCTTAACAGTTGGATTTTACCACTTTACTCAATTGTTACTTATGCAGCGGCATTAAAGACAGTCGACTTTATTGTTGACGGTCTGGACCGAGCAAAATGTGCGATTATCATTACGGAACATCCGCGTGAGGTATGCAACAAACTTTGTGAAGTTTTTGGAAGCGGAGTAACGCGTTTGGAAGCAAAAGGTGGTTATTCAAACGAAGAAAAAGCAATGATATATTTTGTGGTAAATCGTTATCAAGTTGTTAGGATGAAGGAACTTGTCCATGAAATTGACCACAATGCATATATAACAATTAGCGAGGTCGCAGATGTTTTTTCAAATAATCATAGCAAATAGTTTATATCGTTAAATATATATTCAAAATTTCCCTCTTTAGCTGATAGCACCACAGGCTGCTATCAAATATGGGGAGGACTAATCTGTACTTCTGATTTGGGACAAGCCCAGATTGTAAAACCACAATAGAAAAATTGACCTTGTAGAGTAAAATCTGCAAGGTCTTTTTTTACGCTGAAAGCCTTGCAAATCCTGCATTTTTGTCAATAAAATCACAGTTTTATTTACATTTTCAGAAGTGCAAAATTCAAATTTCAATGCCCCGAAAAATGGTGTTGAAACTTGTCCCAAAACAAATGAATCCCCGTGGAGCAATCCACGGGGATTTTTCTATATCCATTGCAAAGGTTGTTTCTTTTTGTTAAAATAAAGAAAAAGAGGTGAACAAAGTGGAATACCTACCTATTATGCTGATTGTTGCAATATTCTTATGCCTTTTACTGTTACTTAGAAGAAAGCCGAAAAGGACTCCGCAAAAACCAAAGCCACAGATTATTCCCGAATATGATAGCGAAGGATATAATCAACAAGGCTATAACGAAGTTGGCAGAAACAGACAAGGCAAATATAATCGCTATTATAATGTGAAATGCTATAAAACTGATTTATATAGCGAAGAAGGCTTTTTAGATATTCGCAAAAATCCCCTTTATCTCACCAAGCACGCACGGGAGCGTATTTGTGAGCGAATGGGTATCAATGATTCACGGAGAATGAACGAGCTTGCTTTTGAAGCCTACCAATTTGGTAAAAGCAAATTGCAGCTTATGAAGTCCGAGAGAGGTATCATCGAAGAAAAGGAGTTGGAATACGGCGATAGCGTAATTTTAATTTATCGTGGCTATTGCTATGTGTTCACCGAAAACAATGGCCTAAAAACCGTCTACAAAAACGACAGAGTTAGGGCTTGATTTCCCCCTTTTGCGTACTGCACCACAGGCTGCTATTAAGGGCTAAGATTTAACCCAATAATGAATCCCCACCGAGTAATCGGTGGGGATTTTTCTTTGCGTCGAATTTAGAAGGTAAGAGTGTTATAATATAATCAACAAATATTTTCAAAACAACTATTGACTCTTACGCACCGTCATAGTATATACTCTCCCTATGAGGTGAAAAACATGAAAATGCAGATTAAAGAATTTGCCGAATTTACGGGAGTTAGTGTACGCACATTGCATTATTACGATGAAATAGGATTGTTGACGCCAGCCTTTGTTGATAAAATTACAGGCTATCGTTTCTACGACGAAAATTCTCTAATTCGTATGCAAGAGATTCTCTTTTACCGTGAACTTGACTTTTCATTAAAGAGCATCAAGGAGATTTTGATATCTCCAAATTATGACAAAGAGAAAGCACTAAAAGAGCAAAAATATCTGCTAACGCTCAAAAAAGAGCGGTTAGAACGGTTGATTTCCGCCATTGACGGTGCTGTGAAAGGAGAAAACATTATGAAGGCATTTGATAACACCGAATTTGAAAAATATAAGACCGAAGCACAAGAAAAATGGGGTCAAACCGACGCTTATAAAGAGCATGAAGAAAAAACAAAGAATTACTCCAAGCAGAAGTGGGACGACCTTGCCGAAGATATGAACTGCATTATGACGGCGTTTTCGCTGTGTATGAAAAACGATAATACTCCCGATTCAGCGGAGGTGCAAAACCTCGTAAAAAACTTGCAAAACCATATCACAGAAAACTATTATTTGTGCACCGACCAAATCCTCGCAGGTCTCGGTCAGATGTATGTCGGCGATGAACGTTTCAAAAAAAATATTGATAAGCACGCTGATGGTACGGCAGAGTTTGTCTGTGAAGCAATTGAAGTCTATTGCAGAAAATGAGCATATTCCCCTCTTTTGCTGATAGCACCACAGGCTGCTATCAAATATGGGGAGGACTAATCTGTACTAATTTGGGAAAAGCCCAGATTGTAAAACCACAATAGAAAAATTGACCTTGTAGAGTAAAATCTGCAAGGTCTTTTTTTACGCCGAAAGCCTTGCAAATCCTGCATTTTTGACAATAAAACTATTATTTTATTTACATTTTCAGAGATGCAAAACTCAAATTTCAATGCCCCGAAAAATGGTGTTGAAACTTGTCCCAAAACAAACAAACCCCATCGATCGGTGGGGCTTTTGTATGTTGCAATATTTAGCGAAGTATAGTATAATGTATTAACATTAAATTGGGAGGGTGTTTTATGTATGCATTATTAGCTTTTATTCCCATTGTATTCTGCGTAGTGGTTATGACGGCTTTTAACTGGCCTGCGAAAATTGTTCTGCCTATTTCGTGGCTTATTACTGCGGTTCTTGGTTTGGTGATATGGAAGTTAGATGTTTTATCCATTGTTGCCTATTCGCTTTCGGGCTTTTTCAACTCTATTGAAGTGATGATTATTATTTTCGGTGCAATTTTGGTTATGAATACACTGAAAATGTCGGGCGGAATGGTAGCTATAAACAATGGTTTTCGCTCTATCAGTCCCGATGCTCGTGTACAAGCGGTAATTATCGGCTTTTTATTTGTATCTTTCATCGAAGCAGCAGCGGGCTTTGGTACTCCTGCAGCACTAGCGGCTCCGCTTATGATAAGTCTTGGTTTTCCCCCTGTAGCTGCGGTGGCAGTAGCCCTGATTTGTGATAGTGCCTGTGTCGCCTTCGGTGCGATCGGAACCCCCGTACAGCAGGCGATTACCTGCCTTGGTGGCGCAGAAGCGTTGGATGCGGCATATATCCAACAAATGTCCTTATGGACAGCTTTGCCACATGCCGTAGTAATGGTTTTTTTGCCCTTTTTAGCGATTGCGATTATGTGTAAATTTTTCAGCAAGGAAAAATCCATTAAACCCGCACTTCAAGCACTTCCATTTTGTTTGTTTGCAGGAGTTTGCTTTGCTGTGCCTTATGTACTGGTTAACATATTTGTGGGACACGAATTTACGTCCCTGTTTGGTTCTTTGATTGCACTTGTAATCGCCGTTATTGCCGCTAAATATAAATTCCTTACGCCCAAGACCGTATGGCACTTTGGAAACGAGTCGGAGTGGGACGAAAGCTGGAAGGCCACACATCCACTCGCACCTCCCAAGGATTCTAAAATGTCTCTTGTAAAAGCGTGGGTCCCATATGTTATCATCTCCTTACTGCTCGTCGCCACTCGTATACCGGCACTTGGTATTAAAGGGCTGCTTAACGACGATTCAAGCATCTTTGTGATTAAAAGCGGCAACCTGTTTGGCGTGGAAAACACAGCCTTCACATTAAAGTGGGCATATGTTCCAGGTACAGTGTTTATTTTTGTGGCACTCCTTACTGTTTTGTTACATAAAATGAAACCCAAGGAGGTGGCTTCGTCTTGGGGAGCATCCTTAAAACAATTGAGCGGTGCCGCAGTTGCTTTGATGTTCGGTCTTGCTATGGTACAAATGTTGCGTTACTCTGGTTCTAACGACATTGCAGCAACGGGAGAAATGAAAAGCATGATTTTCTATATGGCAGAGGCACTTTCCAAGGTCGGCAAGAGTCTTTATATTATAATTTCTCCAATAATAGGTGTGCTTGGTGCGTTTATTTCGGGCTCCAACACGGTAGCGGTTACGCTGTTTGCCAACCTACAAGAGCAGGCCGCCAACAACTTAGGCCTTAACACCGCAATTATTGTGGCCGCTAACACGATAGGTGGCTCTATCGGTAATATGATTTGTGTTAATAATGTGGTGGCTGCCTGCGTTACCGCAGGTACTACGGGACGCGAGGGCAAAATTATCCGAATCAATGCGATCCCTGCGGCTATTTATACAAGTATAGTTGTTTTGGTGCTGTTTGTTGTTTTTTATTTGTTGGGATTGTAAAACAATTTGAAGTCAAAAAGTCGCAAGGATACAGTCCTTGTAAAACTCCCACTTTTGCTGATAGCACCACAGGCTGCTATTAAGGAAATGGGGAAATAAGCCCTATCTCCGAATCGCTGATTTCACAATCAGCAAAGAAGATGCTTTGAAGTATGTAGCTACTGCCGACAATGCCCATCATTTCAAGCTGAGCAAATGGCGCGACATTCACTTCAGCGTGTATATCTGAATCAATACCCTATCCGGTTTCACCGCCGGATAGGGTAATTTTTTGCATAAAAAAGCTCCCCACACGCCGAGCAGAAAGGAGCAAAGGCTCAGCGTATGGGGAGTACGAAAGGAAATGACCGGCGATACCGGTGTTTTATGTCACAGACCTACCCAAAAGAAAGATAGAAAAAGCAGGCTGTATGTATCAGTATATATCTTTCAGGTTGTTGCTTATTGTGCGGTGGAGTAGCTTTACTGCATCTACTATGGAGTAAAGACACTGCCGTTCCGCAGATTTTTTGACGAATGTTTCCATATGTGTCAATGCGGGGGTGGGATTTTTTCCGGAAGCTTCAAAAATATCTTGATACAGATTTCGCAGCCGACTGGGAATTTCCGGGACTCCTTTTGTGCCCATCAGCATGCAAGAATCTGTACCGTCTATAGCAGCACTATACAGGGTGTATCCATCTTTGTCCGGGTCTGTATAATCGGGAACAATTATAAGTTTTCGTCCCTCACAAATACAATGCGCCGGAGTGCCATAGCCGTCTTCATAGTTCCAGAGTATTTCTCCGGTTTGTGTTTCCAGACTAAGCGCTTCTACGAAGTGGTCAGTCAAATGCTTAGGTTCTTCGATAAAATCAATGTTCATTGTTTCTTCTCCTTTGTTCTTGATTTATATTTTACATGGCAGTGCCACGTTTCAATTAAACAATGACATACGTACTATAAGTGTAAAACCGTGATGGGGAAGTTATCCTCATCACGGTTCTTTTGTTTGCACGAACAGGTGTTTAAATGACGACATGAGAATGCGGCAGTGCCGCAAAGAATAGCCCAAAATCAAAAAACCAATTGAAAGGACTATAGACGCTGGTGCTGTACTGTCCGTGCATCAGCTCCTTCGCCTACGGCAGTATCCCTGTCTACCAGCTTAATAAAGACAGAGCAGTCAAAAAAGGGTCATGGTTTGGGCAGGTTCTGCCAAAGGTCAGTATTCCCTGTATCCGCCAGTGTTCCTGCAATTGCAAGAATTTCACTCATGTCATAGCAGAGTGTAGCGATTCGAACCCGCAGTGAATGCTCTGCGTGGCGCAGATAGTCCACGGAGGCTTGCAGGGTGACTTGCTCTATCTGCAAATTTTCAATCTCTTTGGTGAGCTCGTCCTTTTGCTTCAAGAGGGTAAGGGTTTCCTCCAAAGTGGGGGTTCTGTCGATAGGTTTGTTCATGGTATTTCCTCCTATGTTATAGTGATTGAACAGCCTCCAGTGCTGGGGCGGTATGGGCATCGGCTATGATGTCATCCAGCACAGTCCGGTCTGGGGTGATGTGATATGTAGCCAGTTTTTCTATAAGGCGTTGAACAGGAAGCAACACCTGGCGTATGCGCTCAATGGCAGCCTCAAGCCGTCCTTTGGTTTTCTTCAAAGCAGTAATCTCATCTTGGATGACAGCCCTCTCAGAATCGGCCTGAGAGACTTCAGCACGGACTTGGTTGCGCTGCTCGGTCAGCTCCACAATTTCCTTGCGGATTTTCTGGGCAATGTATTCCTCCTTGGTGCGGGTAGCCTTACCGGGCATTTCCGGGATGTCCTCAATCTCAATGCCATACTCTCGGGCGGCAGCTATCCAGATTTCACGGGCTTGCTGTGTAAAAGTCTGTTTTGGGCAGTTGTGTCTACCCTCCGGTTGCTCCAAGTTGGGGCGCTGAATGCCCAATGCCCTCAGTGCTTGATTCTCAGAAACTTGCAGACCGTCCTTGCCCTCTGCCGTCCATACCGCCCTGATGTGACAGTGAGGTGTAGACTCGTCAAAATGCAAGGCCCCGTCCAAGAGGCGCCAGTGCGTTCCATAGGCTGTTTGCATCTCCTGACACCAGCGATTTACCGCCTTGATAAAAGCCTGTTTGTCGGCATGGCACTCCCGAGTGCCGAGCATTAGGATGGTCTCTTCCGGAGAGGTGCGGATAGCTGTGCGGTATTGGTCCAGTGTTCGGATGCGCTCACGATGACCGGACTTGATATGCCGTTCAGCCTGTTTACTCAGGGTCTCGGAGAAAAGGTGGTTATACATTCTTTTCTCGTGGGTCTCAAATGAGATTTGTGGGTGATTGTTCACCGTTCCGTCTGCCTCCACGATGAAATAACGGTTTTTACGCTCCGGTTTGGGATTGATGTGCTCAGCTCGGGAGGTGTCAAAATCCCTGTCATTGTGACGGACTTTGAACCCCTTAGCGTTTCGCCCTCTGGCGTTGTGCATGGTTGCTCTAACCTTAGCCATAGCTGTTACCTCCTTAAAATGTGGTCACTAAAATAATGACACGCATCGTAGGGGGATAACTGGGCGTTAGGCGAGTTCATAACCCCGTATAATTCCGCGAGGTCACGGAATCGGGGTTCTCCGAAGGCCCCTATGCGGGGAGCATCAGAAAGGGAGCAAATCGTCGTCTGTGGCTTCGATGTACGATGCAGCGTTTTTAATCATAGTGCGTGCATCCTCATTAAACCCAAAGACGGTGTATGTCGTGTTTCCTTTGCCCTTGGGCGTACAGCGTACGCCGACATACATACCTTTGCTGATTTCTTGTGCGCCAGCGATTGCTGACACACGCATTCCACCGAAAAGCTCGACATACACGGTCTGATAGGCCTTGTCTCCACTCACACGGGGAATGGGGGCGCTCATTACACGCCCCAGCGTGTAATAATTGGCTGTGCGATTAGTCATGGTTTTCTCCTTTCGGCTGGGCTTGAAGTATAGTTGTGTTCCCAACCTTTGGCTTAATAATGGCATAGTGCTTATTTTTATACACAAGCCCTACTATTAAGGGTGCATCATCTACAGGGCCCTTCGGGCCCTTTCTCTTTGGGTTCAATCCATGAACAATCCATCATTAATCCATGAGTAATCCATCAGGCCCCTACGCCGTTTATCGCCTCGCTGAAATCCATACTCTCTGTACCAGAGAGTTACCGCCGAAAGTCGGAAGCCAAGAAACCCAAACTTCATTTGCTTTCAGGCAATCCAAAAACCACACTTCCGGTGGAGAATGCGAGGCAAACGGCTAACCCCCCCTCCCCATAAAAACGAAAAAATAAATGTTTCAATGGGGAGGGTGAATTACGCGAATCCGTGATGACTTCCGTATGGAGCCATGCTGAGGTATCCGTATAACCGTGCTCATTACTGAGCACCACTTGTTGAGCCAGAAGCTCTGCGCTGAGGTCTGCCGTCAGATGCGCTCGATTACTAATCGCCAAGTGACCCCCTAAGACAGGACAGGGGCACGCCGATAATCTCAATTTTTGGGGCAATAACGTTTGAACAAGTCAACCGCAAGGGTGCCCCACACACCCTTTAACGGCTCTCTGGAGCATCGATACGTGGTAGTGACTCCATCGCGTAAAATGCGCAAGGTTATTTTTCGTGTTTTTCCTTTACACGCTCATTCTTCCGCCCTGAGCTTCAGGCTGTCTTATCTTGTTGTAAAGAGACAATGACAGCAACAGAGCGACAAGCCAAAACGACATGTTACAAAAAGTGCCCAACAAAAAATCCCATCGGCGGAAATTCACCGATGGGACTAATCATATTTATTTACTTTGAAGGAACGGTTCCGGGGTCGGGTAACACAATTACTATATTTTTGACCGCGTTTAGAGCATCCTTATGGAAGGCGATAGACAGCATAGCATATGTTGCTTTTGAGTTTTGGCTGATAAGTTCTCCGTCTGTAGAGCGCTCATACTGGGCGTGAGGATTTCCGTTATATCCCAAGTGGATATATGCCGTCTGTGTTGACGCATCGTAGAATTGGCCACAGAGGTACGTGTTTTCCTGTCCCTCTACCGGGATGAAGAATTGCTCACAGCGAAGGGAGCTAAATGGGTCTAATTCGGGAGAAGAAATAAACAGGTTTAGCAATTCAAATTCAGATTCGTTACTCAAACCGTTAGCACGATGTTCGTGTTTGACTTTATTGGGCTCAAAAATCAAGGTGTCCTTTTCCCGATAGACGATGTCGTTGTATGTATCTTGGAAAGAAATAAAATCATCTTTACTTGAAATGTGTTCAACCGTGGTTTTGGCGGGTGCTTTGGTTGAGGGGAAACTGTAGGAGTTCGGGTGTATACCACCATTCATATAATCGTAAAATTCATAGTCCTTATATTTTTCATCGTAGCTTACAACAGAGATGTTATATCCGTTGATATTTACGGTTCCTGCTTGTGCTTGCATATCTTGGGTGGGTTGTGAGCTGTTTTCCGAGGGCTTCGTGGGAGCCTCTGGATTTTTGCTTCCGCAAGCTGCCATGCATAGCAACATTATCACAGATAAAAGTAATGATATCAGACGTTTCATTTTCATAAAAAGCGCCTCCTGTAGTTGGATTATTCAGCGAAATGCAGGACGATAGATTTCGCCATTTGCGTCCTTGTAAATGTATCGGACCACGCCATCACTGTAAACCGTGTTGTCAACGCACTTTATAACGGCAATTTTTTTGCCGTCAACGAATGCCGTATATTCATCCGGGTTGGGTCTGGATGCCCACAAGCCCAATCGCCATACCTTAAAGAAGATGCCAACGAGGTATACACATCCCATAAAGGTAACACCCCACGCAAGAACAAAGAGCAAGGATTTACCAAAGAATGAGCGGAAGGTTTTCATAGCTGTTCCTTTGGGAGAACGCTTGCGGATGGAGCGAATACCGGGCAGATAGCATAGGTATGCAATAGCAAACACGCAGACAGCGCCTACTAATGCTCCAAAATACTCACCAAAGGTCAATGTGCCGCCAAGAAAGTTTATGGTGAATACAATGAAAACAATCAACGCTGTCACAAGAAAAATGAAACCGAGGTATCCGGCAAGCACCATAGCACCGGCACCATATCTGGGCTTAACATCTGCGTTTTCGTGGATAATCGGACCACGGTTATAGGAAGTATGCACACCTGCTTGGGTGCCGCAATTGGGGCAAAAACTACCGGTTAATTCTGTGCCACAATTTTGACAATAAGGCATAAATAACGCCTCCTTCTAAAATTTTATCCTAATTCGACATTTAGTGAATGTCATTGGATATAACATTTTAGCATAAAATATTGAAAATGACAAGTGGTGAATGTCAAAATGTCAATTTTTTGCACGGAAAGGTGGAGGGAAGGTGTTTATAAACAAGACCAAAAATGGAGATAACAACATCTGCGGCAGGAACATTGCCGCCCTCCGTAAGGCTGCCGGCCTTTCCCAAAACCAACTTGCCGGGCAGCTCCAGCTTCATGGGCTGGATGTAGATAAGAACGCTATTCAGCGCATCGAGGCGGGCAAGCGCTTTGTTACCGACGTAGAGCTTGTGTACCTGGCCGATGTGCTAAAGGTCAGCTTTGATGCCCTGCTGAACCGGGCAGAAATCAGCACCGAACCCATAGATAAGTAAAAAGGCAACGCCGTGTGATGAATTTCACGCGGCGTTTTTTATGCGTGATTCACGCATAGCTTGTGTATAAGAAAATGGCACTCTGTCTTAATCTGTGGGCAAGGATAAAATATCTGCTGCTCACTTTCTGAGAAGTCCTTGTGTGCTGTATGCCATAATTATTATAGTACAGGCAGAGGAATACAGGAGACGGACAGAGTGAAGACTCAAAATGTAAGCCGCGATACCGTGTTCGCTGCACTGAAACTCATTGAGCAGCTTTACGTCGACGGTCAGATTTCCCGCAAGGAACTGCTGGGCATTGTTTACCAGAACACAACGCTGCCTGAATACGAAGCGTTCATTGCCAAGCTTGCCGACAGAGAAGCTGCCTAACCCCATTACACAACATACTAACCGAAAGGAACTACACAAATGGAAACTACAAAGAAAATCCGCGTGGTATTTTACGCCCGCGTATCCACCGAGCATGAGGCTCAAATCAACGCCTTTGAAAACCAGATTGAATGGTACAAGGCAGAACTGCTGCGCCACCCCGAATGGGAATTGGTAAATATCTACTCCGATAAGGGAGTAACCGGAACCAGTGTTAAGAAACGCGAAGGCTTTATGCAAATGTATGCCGACGCACACCTTGGACAGTTCGATAAGATTGTAACCCGCGAACTGTCCCGATTCGCCCGAAATGTGGAGGAGGCATACGAGTACCACAGAAAGTTCGAACAGCTTGGGGTAAGTATTCTTTTTCTGAATGACGGTATCGATACAGCCAAGCCAGAAAATATGACTGTCTCATTTGCTGTTATGGCAGCGCTGGCGCAAGAGGAAAGCCGCAAGGTATCTACACGCGCCAAGGACGGTCAAAAAATCAGCAGAGCCAAAGGTGTATATTACGGAAATGGTAATATTCTGGGATATGACCGCTATGAGAGCAAGGCCCCCGGCGAACGCTATAAAACAGTTTGGTATGAAATCAATGAGGAACAGGCAGATACCGTTCGCATGATTTATGATATGTATCTTTCGGGGATGGGGCTTTCGCTTATCAAGGACGAATTGGAGCGTCGTGGCCGCCAAACGGCACAGGGAAAGACCAAATGGCACGAGAGCAACATATCCAAGGTGCTGAAAAACACCTTTTATTATGGAGTCATTACCTATGGCAAGGAATATGTGGATAGCTATTTGCAACAGAAGCGCCGCAAGAATTACGATGAAAAGAAATTCGAGCACGCTGAAGGTAGGCACGCTCCAATCGTCACCAAGGAAGAATTTGACCGTGTGCAGAATATTATGTCAGCCCGGAGCGTTCCGTTTCAGCAGAGTCGCAAAGGCAAAAAGCCAGCCATTGACGAATGGGCAAAGCTGCTCAAGTGCTCTTGTGGTTGCAATGTAACCCGCGCCCACTATTCCGGGGCTGGCAACAGCAAAAAAGTGGCTTATCTCTGCCGTGATGTATCTCGAAACGGCACGCCAGAGAATCGAAGGAAAAAGGGATTGCCCTATGAGGGATATTGCAATTCCCAGTTTGTTCCGCGCTGGAAACTGGAATTTATGGCAAATCACCTGTTCAAGGACTTTTTGCCTGAAACGGGTGCCGTTGTAGACCTGGCAAGCCAGATGTTGGCTACCTATCTGGAAAATGCCGGGGAAGATACCGATACCAAGACAGCCCTTGCTAAAAAGGAAGTGGAATTGGATACCTTAACACAGCGCAAGCAGCGCAATATGAATTTCTTGCTGGATGGAACGCTGGATGCTGTTGTATTCAAGCAGAATGAGGCACAAATCAATGCAGATATTGATGTCATTCAGAAGGAAATCGCAACCCTCCGGAAAGAACTGGCCGAGAATAACACGCAGGAAGTTCTGGAAGAACGCATCCGGCGGTTGAAAGCGCTGCTGGCGGATTATGTGTCCGTGGATAGCGACGACAAGATAATCCCTGAGCTTGTAGTTACGGCTTTTGTGAAGCAAGTCATTGTTTTTGACGACCATTTTGAATGGTATCTCCGGACGGATACTTCCGACAAGCCAATAGCCTGCAAAGTCAAGGGCAGAGTGAACACGGACAAGGTTTTTACCTTGTCCGATTCCATTTACCCATATTGTTTTCCGCAGGACAGGCCGCCATCAAGGGATAATCTTTCCCAATAAAATGTTGTTTTAGGGTAACCCCTCTCAGCGTCTAAAACCGCCGTTTGGGACAAAACGAAATATTCTCTGGCGCAGCTCCTATCTTCATGGTAGGGGCTGCTTTTTTTATGTTCATATGCGCCTCAAAAAAATTAGCCGTCACAGATAAATTCTTGCCTTAATTCACCGACCATTCTATTGTTATCATCGGCGTTGATAGCCTTATTTTCGGTGTAAATATCGCTGTTTTACTCGTATTTGCGCCACTTTTTACTGTAATTCCGGTGTTAGTGCCGATGACCACACTTATGTTGGACCCTACTTAAGTATGAGCAAACTTATGTTGGAACAGACTTATTGTTGCGGGCGATTTTCCTTAGGGGCGCAAGGTAATTTTTGGCAATTCTACCGTGGGTAGAGAGGATTTTTTGAGTGTAGATAGGTTTTAGCAGGGTTTTGTGGTATAGTATGCTTGTAAGTTTTAGTGCTGACGATGAAAGGAAAGAAATGAAAAGAAAATTGATTGCCGACTCCTCCTGCGACTGGTTTGCCTTGGCAGGAGTGGACTTTACCGCCGTGCCTTTGACGGTATCCACCGAGGAAAAATCCTTTGTGGACGATGAAAATTTGGATGTTGCCCAAATGCTCCGCTATATGGCGTCCTATCAGGGGCGTTCCTACACCGCCTGCCCCAATGTGGATGCATGGTTGCAGGCGTACCAAGGGGCAGAGGAAATTTTTGTGGTGACTTTAAGCAGTAATATTTCCGGCACATACGCCGCGGCGGTCACCGCCGGTGAGATTTACAAAGAGGAACACCCCCATACCAAAATCCATATTTTTGACACGTTGAGCGCAGGTCCTGAGGTGCGCTTGCTGGTGGAAAAACTGGCAGAGGATATGCAGGCGGATTTGTCCTTCGAGGAAATTTGCGCCCGCGGGGAAGATTATATGGAAAAAACCGGCATTTTGTTCTGCCTGCAATCTTTCCATAATTTTGCCCAAAACGGACGGGTGAACAAAACCGTCGCCAAACTGGGCGGAATGCTGGGCATTCGGATTATGGCCACGGCTTCGGCTGAGGGAACCATTGAAATTGTGGATAAGTGTCGCGGGGAAAAGGGCGCGCTGAAAAAGTTTTTGGAAAAACTGGAACACGCCGGCTATTCCGGTGGGAAGATTTCCTTGGCACATTGCGAAAATGCGGACTTTGCCAAGGTCATTGCCGAGGCGGTGCTATCTCAGCATCCCAACGCCAAAATTGACATTTACGAAACAAGAGGTCTGTGCAGTTTTTACGCAGAAGTGGGCGGAATTTTGCTGGGTTTTGAAAAATAAGGGAAAAAGCACCTTCAATCTGAACTGCCCCAGTTTGTACGGACAGCACAAAAACACCCCTATGTAGGAAATATTTAATTCAAGCGGAGTGGCGTAGCGTTAGCGGCGCCACTCCCGTTTTTGTTTGGATGCGCTCGTGGTTGTAAAAGTCGATGTAG
>JAZRMH010000051.1:0-2934 GCA_045647425.1 Faecousia sp. | reverse complement strand
CGAAAAAAAGGAAAGAAAAAAATGGCCGTGGATCTTAGCCATCTGCATGCTGCTGATTGCCGCAGCTGCATTGTGTTATTTTTATTTCTATCAGGAAGATCCCGGCACACCCACCCTCATTGTGGAAACACCCCAAAAGCTTTCTGCAAACCAGATAGAAGAATTCAATTTGGATGTAACTGTGTCCGCATTGGGCGAGTCTCGTTACCCGGCTATGAGCATAAGTATCGCTTTTGATTCCTCCCGGTTGGAATTTCTTGGGGTGGAAGAAGGTAATATTTTTGTCCTCAGTGATGAAAGCAGTACCGGTCAACAGCTTCCCGATTGGAGCTGCAATGTGCAAAACAGCAACGATACCGGCCGGATCAACATTATGTATTTGGATATGACCGGCGGCAAAAACGCATTCAGCAAAGAACTCCTGGCGGAAGACTACAATGTGGTACTTCGCCTGAAATTCCGTCTGCGGGGCAGTATACGTCCCGGCGATGTCCTTGATTTGATCGTGGAAGATGCCGTATTTGCCGCATCCGACGAAGCCCAAAGTCTTGCTATGACCACTGATACACTAAAGGTTAAGAACGGCAGACTTGTGATTGGAGAATAATGATGAAGAAAATACTGAGCCTACTATTGGCTTTTACAATAATGGTTTCTTTGTGTGCCTGTCAGGGAAATTTTGGTAGTGTAAACCTGAAGGAATCCGTTGAGATCCCCGAAAATGGCATTATCAAAGAAAGCCTTGTCCAGCAAATTCAGAGTGAAAATGCCATTGGTGTATTTACCGGAAAATCCGGCGATTACAAATATGAATGGACTATCTTTGGCAGTGATATTAAGGATGCTACAGAAATTAATCTCGGTGTACAGATTCGTAAGACTACTGAAGGTAATATCCAAGTTCTTCTGCAGCAAGTGAGGGCCTTTGGCTTTTCCGCTTTGCTTTCTATTTACCTGAATGAGCAATGGGCTGCCCAAAGCGCAACTGCGTATGTCGGTGACGAGGCATTTGCATCGGTGTCCATTACCGGCAGTAAGACTACTATACTGAATTTCACCTTGGATGGCTCTGTGGATAGTTTTGAGATTCGTCCGGATGCCCTCCCTGAGGACGAAAAGGAAACGCAGGCAACGGAAACGACAACTCCCAACCAGACTCCCTCTACACCAGTAGGTGGACAGGATGACTATCTTTCCACACCAGGACAAAGCGACAACAAGGTCCAAAACGGCGGCAAAGATAAGTACAACACCGATCCCGTTCCGGAAGGCAAACCCAAGCCGGTAGAGCCGGAAGATCAGGAAGTGGACAAAGGAAAAACCTTCACCTGTACCTTCACCATCGAATGTTCTACCATTCTGAACAACTTGGATCAGCTTGATCCCGATAAGTTGGAAATGGTTCCCTCCGGCGGTGTGATTCTGGGTAGGACCACCGTGACTTTCTATGAGGGCGAGTCCGTATTCGATGTGTTGCAGCGTGTTTGCAAGGAAAAGGGTATCCATATGGAAGCTTCCTGGACGCCCATTTATAACAGCGCTTATGTGGAAGGCATCCACAATCTGTATGAATTTGATTGCGGTGCGCTGTCCGGCTGGATGTATAAAGTCCACGGCTGGTATCCCAACTACGGCTCCTCCCGCTATCAGCTGAAAGATGGCGATGTGGTCGAGTGGCGCTTCACCTGCGACCTGGGCAACGATATTGGCGGTGGCTATGCCGTTGGTGGTTAAAATGCAAGATAGATTTGCAAAGTATCACCCATTGGTGAATTTCTTGTATTTCACCTTGGTGATTGGTTTTTCCATGGCGCTGAATCACCCTTTGGCGCAAGGGATCTCCCTTGTCTGTGCTATCGTTTACGCAGTGCAGGCAGAGGGTAAAAAGGCAGTGCTTTTTACCCTCAAATGGTGTCTGCCCATTATGCTGCTAACGGCATTTATGAACCCGGCATTCAGCCATGAGGGCATCACCATTCTGCTGTATTTCCCCACAGGAAATCCGCTGACCCTGGAGAGCATTCTCTACGGCCTGTCTGCGGGTGTGATGATCGCTACTGTGATGCTGTGGTTTCTGAACTTTAATCGGGTGATCACCTCCGATAAATTTATCTATCTCTTTGGCCGCATAATCCCGGCCATGTCCCTGGTACTGAGTATGACACTTCGTTTTATCCCCAAGTTCAAGTCCCAGATGGAGGCAGTGGTGGATGCCCAAAAGAGCATCGGCAGAGATATTTCGGAAGGCAGCCTTTGGCATCGGACAAAGATCGCCATTACGGTTTTGTCCATCATGGTCACCTGGGCGCTGGAAAATGCCATTGAAACCGCCGACAGTATGAAAAGCCGGGGTTACGGCTTAAAAGGCCGCACCGCCTTTTCCATTTACCGCTTTGATGACCGGGATAAGATGGCACTGCTGTACTTAGGATTCTGCGGCTTTTATCTGCTGACAGGTTTGAACGTGTCTGCTTTCGGCTTCCGTTATTTTCCCAGTATCCGTTATATCGCTCTGAACGCTGTGACCCTTTCTTTTCAGTTTGTTTATTTGATTCTGTGTTTGATGCCCGTGGTGCTGAACTGGGCAGAGGAGAGAAAATGGAAAGCTATTCATTCAAAAATGTAGATTTTACATACCCGGAGGGCGAGAAGAAGGCCCTTCGCAGCATTTCCTTTACGGTTCAGCAAAGTGAGTTTGTGATCCTCTGCGGTCCTTCCGGTTGCGGTAAATCCACCCTTTTGCGGCACCTAAAATCTTGCCTGACACCCCATGGCTTATTCTCCGGTGAGATCCGCTATCAAGGCAAGTTGCTGTCCGAAATGAGCCAGCGGGAGCAGGCACAGCAGATCGGCTATGTGCTGCAATCCCCGGAGAACCAGGTGGTCACCGACAAGGTGTGGCACGAGCTGGCCTTCGGCTTGGAGAGTTTGGGA
>JAZRMH010000050.1:0-93942 GCA_045647425.1 Faecousia sp. | reverse complement strand
ATCCTTTGTGTGTCCGAAGCGGGCGCATTTCAAATGAGATTGGGATGTCGCCAAGCGGTAAGGCACCAGACTTTGACTCTGGCATTCGTAGGTTCGAATCCTGCCATCCCAGCCAAGTTAAAGTAAATATGGTTCGCTAGCTCAGTTGGTAGAGCAACTGACTCTTAATCAGTGGGTCCCGGGTTCGAGTCCCTGAAGGTGCACCATGGCCCGTTGGTCAAGTGGTTAAGACAGCGGCCTCTCACGCCGTTAACATCGGTTCGAATCCCGTACGGGTCACCAATTGATGTTCAGCCATTTGGCTTTACATATAAAAGATGGTAAAAAGCCATCCATATAGTTCGTGTTGATTGTCATGAGGGTCCACCTGTTCCCATCCCGAACACAGAAGTTAAGCTCATGTACGCCGACAATACTTGGCGGGTGACTGCCCGGGAAGATAGGTAATGCGAACACAGACCTCCACTTAAATGTGGAGGTCTTTTTTATGCCTGCGACAGTCCACCGGACTGTCGCGGACGGCATGACAATACATTGGCCTACCCAGAAAGACAGGTAATGCGAACACAAAACCTCACAACTTCGGTTGTGAGGTTTTCTTTTATATATTGTAGGGGCGACCTGCGGTCGCCCGCGGGCGGATATTATCCGCCCCTACCTTTGGATTTCGCTTGTATGGTTTTTAATTAGGTGTACCGAAATTGTTTTGTAAATGAAGAAGGTAATCAGGGAATTGATACCGGCTTTGAGAAGATTAAAAGGAAGGAACACAGTGAACAGCATCGTATCAACAATTTCTGTTTTGACACCCATAAAAATGGGGGTAATGAGGTGATTTGCAAAAAGCATCACAAATCCCATTGCCAGTGTTCCGCAAATCAGGGCAATCCCTGCACCCAAGCGGGTGTGCTTAAACTTGTAAATAGTGCCGGCGGTGATGCAAAGCGCGCTGGTGGAAATGATATGCATCAAAAAGCCATATAGTCCGCTTTGGGCGCTAACGGTTAGCGCTTGTACCGCGCTTGCCACAATGGTCAGAATAAGACCGGCGATCGGTCCGTATGTAAAAGCGCCGATGAGAATAGGAATATCTGCCGGGTCATACTCTAAAAATGGGGCAGCCGGAAATAAGGGAAAGTGTATGAGATACACCAGCATTACCGATACTGCTACAAGCATTGCCATAACAGCCAGTTTACGAATATTGTTCTTTTGCATTAGTTGCGCCTCCTAAATAAAAATACGCCTGAAGATACACTTCAAGCGCAAACCGTAAGGCACACCTACCTGCATATCTTCTTCCATCCAGACTTTACTGTCGGTATCGGAATTGCACCGATTCCTGCGCAATGCGCTCGCGGACTTTACCGCCGGTCGGGGATTTCACCCTGCCCTGAAGTATAGATAAAGTTTAGCACATCTGCCTGCCCTTGTCAAGGCGATGCAGATGTGCTAAAATACTTATGTTGTGGTTGGCTCGGTTGCTTCTGTCGGTTTGGTTTCTGCGGGAAGTTCGGCTTGCTGTTTGCGGAACCCCTGAACGATGCCTTTTGCGGCGGTGTCTGTGATATCGCCGCCGATGATTTGGTTTTTATACACCAAAAGCGTGGCATAGACCGGTTCGGTGGCGTTGGGGAAATTGTTGATTTTGTAGACATAGCGCATAACGGTTTTTCCTGCATACTGGCTTAAATCGTAGCCTTGGCTTTTTTGCAGGGCATTGTACCGCTCGTATACTTGGGATTGCTCTTGGGGAATCTTCACCTGCCCCGATTCCGTGGGGGAAGTGCTGACATCCCATCCGTGACCTTGCAAGAATTGCACCCGTGCGTCATTGTTGCTGACCGCCGGCGCGCTGGTTGGGGTACTGTCTGACCCGCCGAACAGCAAAATGATTGCAAGAATTACCCCCACAATCGCTGCAAGTATTACAGCGATTTTCTTTATATCGACTTTGGCGGTCATTACCATCATAAAAATCCCTCCTGTAGGTTGTTTGACGATACAATATATTATGGAACCAAGAAAGGTAGAACTGAATTATGGTACGATTGGACAAATTCTTGTGCGACTGTGGCGTTGGTACGCGCAGCCAAGTGAAACAGATATTAAAATCAGGTCGAATAACGGTGGATGGCAAAGTTTTTGCTGATGGAAGTTGCAAAATTAGCGAATCGCAAGATATTTGTTTTGACGGTGAAAGTTTGTCGAAAACCGGACGGGTTGTGGTGATGCTCAATAAACCTGCCGGATATGTAACGGCTACCGAGGATGCCTGCGAACCTACGGTGATGGAACTGCTTCCTGAAAATATTCGGAAACTGGATGTAAAGCCCATAGGTCGGTTGGACAAGCAGACAGAAGGTTTGCTTTTGTTTACCAATGACGGGGATTTGCTTCATCGTTTAATCAGTCCCAAAAAAGAAGTTTCTAAAGTTTATTATGCCAAGCACCAAGGTCTTGCCACCGCAGAGGATATACAAGCCTTTGCAGCGGGGCTTACCTTAGGGGATGGGACAAAATGCCTGCCCGCAAAATTGGAAATCATTGGGGCGGGGGAGAGTTTGATTACGGTATGCGAGGGGAAGTATCACCAAGTGCGCCGGATGATGGCATCCAGAGGAATGCATGTGGATTATTTGGAACGGCGTCAAGAAGGGGACTTGCATTTAGGGGAACTGCCTCGGGGGAAAATGTGCATTTTGACGGAAGAAGAGGTCGCGTTATTGGAAAAATGACCAAACAAATATGCATTTTTGCACCGCAAAAAATGCTTATTTTTTCCTTGAAATAGGTTTTATCGGCATTTTCGCTAAAAATACACCTCTGTTTTTAAACAAAATGTCAAAAACTACTTGCAAAATGCGCAAAAATTATATATAATAATCGTACAATTCTGTGAGAAGTGCTTTTGTGCAACTTTTTGAGGAGGCTGGCAAAATGTCCAATAGTGTTTTCCAAAATGTTATGATGCAATTGGCGTCCGTGGCTGACTGCACCTTTGGTGTGATTGATTCCGACGGCTGTGTAATTTCCTGCACCGATGTGAACCTGCTGGGTGAACGGTGGCCGGATGCTGCGCTGAAGGCGGCAAATGCAGGGGAGGAAACGGTAACATTTGGTCAAAAGACCTTCCGCTGCGTTGTCAGCAGCACCACCAATGTGCTGGAGTATGCCGTGTTCTGTTCCGGTGATGACGAGCAGGCGAAGGTGTACTGCAACTTGGCATACATTTCTTTGAATGATGCGAAAATTTTCTATGAAGAAAAGCACGATCGCGGTACATTCATCAAGAATATTATTATGGATAATATTCTGCCCAGTGATATTTATATTCGGGCAAAAGAATTGCATTTTGTCACCGAGACTTATCGCGCGGTATTCTTGGTGCGTCAGGTTGGTCAAACCGATGTGGCCAGCGTGGATGTGCTGTCCGGTATGTTCCCGGATAAGTTGCAGGATTTTGTCATCAGCATCAATGAGTCGGATATTGCTGTTGTGAAGCAGTTGCCCGCAGAACCCACTCAAGAGGAATTGTTTGCAATTGCGAAGGGTATGGAAGATACCCTCCGTAACGAACTGTATATTAAAACTGTGATTGGTATTGGTACCGTGGTTACCCATTTGCGGGAGTTGGCCGATGCTTACAAGGAAGCCCAAACCGCAATTGATGTGGGCAAGGTGTTTGACACCGAGAAGAGCATTATCAATTATGAAAATTTGGGTATCGGCAGATTGATTTACCAATTGCCGACGACCCTTTGCGAGATTTTTCTAACAGAAGTATTTAAGAAGAGTTCCATTGATGCGCTGGATCAGGAAACTTTGTTTACCATTAATAAGTTTTTCGAGAACAATCTAAATGTTTCTGAAACCTCCCGGAAGTTGTTCGTACACCGTAATACGCTGGTGTATCGCTTGGAAAAAATCAAAAAACTTACCGGACTGGATTTGCGCCTGTTTGACCATGCCATTGTGTTTAAGGTTGCCTTGATGGTTCGGAAGTACCTGCCTTCTAAGGACGCCCGCTGAAGATAAGTGCATTCGAACCGTGCAGATTTGTACGGTTCGAATTTTTTAATTGACAGTATTTGGAAAGTCAGGCAATAATTTTCTCCCGGACTAACATTGACAAAAGCATTTCAATATGTTACAATTTGGTTACATACATAAATTGGAGTATAATAAAGATATGATTGAATTTACCAATGTGACAAAAGCCTACAGTGTAGGCAATCAAGCCTTGCGCGGCGTTTCTTTGCAAATTGAAGATGGGGAATTTGCCTTTCTGGTGGGACCTTCCGGTTCTGGCAAATCCACGATTATTAAATTGATAACCGGAGAATTAAAGCCTACCTCCGGTTCTGTTCACGTTAACGGCTATTCTTTGGAGCGTCTGCGGAAACGGGAAGCGCCTTATCTGCGCCGTACGGTTGGCGTTGTGTTTCAGGATTTCCGTTTGATTGCCACCAAAACTGTTTATGAAAATGTTGCATTTGCTATGCGGGTAATTGGCGCGCAGGATAGAGAAATTCGGGAACGCGTACCCTATGTGTTGGAATTGGTCGGTTTGGAAAACAAGAGCCGTCGCCACCCCAACGAACTATCCGGCGGTGAGCAACAGCGTTTGGCGATTGCCAGAGCATTGGTGAACAACCCCTCTATGATTATCGCCGACGAACCTACCGGTAACTTGGACCCTGCGCTTTCCTTGGAAATTATGAGTTTGTTGCAGGAAATTAACAATTTGGGTACAACCATTTTGGTGGTTACCCACGATCACGATATGGTGGAACGCTTTGGCAAGCGCGTAATTGTGCTGGAAAACGGTTTGATTGCCAGCGATGGATTGGACGGGTATTATAGTTATGAAAATCAATAATTTTGGATACTTAATGAAAGAGGGCATTCGCGGAATTTTTCTTCACGGTTTTATGTCCTTTGCCGCTGTCTGTGTCACTGTGGCGTGCCTGCTAATTGTGGGTAGTTTCTCCATCCTTACTTATAATGTGAACATTATGGTGGAGGACTTAAATAAGACTAACGAGATTTTGGTGTATATCGACAGCGAACTTCCCGATGCGGAGGCAAGAAGTGTCGGTACCCAAATCAATCAAATTCCCAATGTGCAAAACGCCGTGTTTGTTTCTCGGGAAGAGGCTTTGAAGGAATTCGTTGCCGACCATCAGGAAGACGACGCGTTTTCCGGCGTGGATGCCACTGACCTGCGCCACCGTTATGTGGTGACTTTGGCAGACAACGAATTGATGGAACAGACGGTGACCGCACTGGAAGGCATTTCCGGCGTTGCCAAAATCAACGCGTCTTTTGAGTTGGCAGAGGGCTTTACAACCTTGCAAAAGATTTTGCACATTGCCTCTTTGGCGGTGATTATTATCTTGCTGATTGTCAGTTTGCTGATTATTTCCAATACGGTAAAACTGGCAATGTATGACCGCCGTGATGAGATTGCTATTATGAAAATGGTGGGCGCTACCAACGGCTTTATCCGTTTGCCCTTCGTGGTGGAAGGTTTTACCTTGGGTATGTTGGGCGCGGCACTGGCATTCTTCTTGGAATGGTTGTTGTATAATAGTTTGATTGGCCGTTTGGCATTGGTCGATACAATGAAGTTATTTAGTTTTGTGCCTTTTACGGAATTGTTGTGGCCGATGATTGCAACCTTCGTTAGCGCCGGTTTGTTTGTCGGTGTTGTGGGCAGTTGGACCTCCATCCGGAAGTTTATGGATGTATAAAGGAGTGCGTATGAAGAAAAGAAAATTATGGGTATCCATATTTGCCGGATTTTTGGCATTTATTCTTACCTTTGGCTTGATTGCCGGCGTATTACCTTCTTTGGTCGGTGCGGCCAGTGTCACCCAACTGAAAAGTGATTTGGATGCCTTGAAGGCGGATAAAAAGGAACTGGATAAAGAAATCAACAAATTGGAAGGTCAACTGTCGGACAATCTGGACAGCATGGAAAAGATTGTCAAACAAAAGAACACCATTGACCAGCAGATCTTTAATATGCACGAAAAGGTGACAAACCTGAATGCGCAGATTGCCACTTACGGTAACCTGATTGCGGACAAGCAGGAAGAATTGGATGTTGCGCAGGGACATTTGGCAGAGTTAAATCTGAAAAATAAAGAACGCATCCGTGCAATGGAAGAAGATGGCGGCCTTTCCTACTGGTCTGTGCTGTTTAAAGCCAATAGTTTTGCGGATTTGCTGGACAGACTGAATATGATTGAAGAAATCGCGGCATCTGATCAGCGTCGCTTGAAGGAAATGAGCGAGGCGGCTAAGGTAGTGGAAGATGCCAAGGCAACGCTGGAAGTGGAAATGGCCAACCTCGAGGAAAACAAACTTGCTTTAGAGGAAACCCAAAAGGAACTGGAAGTCAAGCGGGAAGAAACCGATAAACTTTTGGCTGAGTTGGATGCAATTGGCGCAGAATACGAAGCGCTTTTGGATGACGCGGAAGACAGAGCGGCTGATTTGGCGCTGGATATTAAAAATGCCCAAAACGCATATAATAATGCCAATAGACCTTCTTCTTCCGACGGAAAGCCTGCAAGCAAACCGACTACCAACAATGCCCCTAATGTGGGCGGTTGGATTAAGCCGGTAAAGTACACGCGGTTTTCCAGTGCTTACGGCTGGCGTATTCACCCCGTTTACAAGGTAGAAAAGTTCCACTACGGTGTGGACTTGGGCGCACCCAAAGGTACTCCGATTTGGGCTGCCGCGGACGGCAAAGTTGAGTTTGCCAAATGGGATAACTCTGCCGGCTATTATGTGAAGATCGACCACGGCAACGGTTTTGACACCATTTATATGCATATGACCCACTACATAGTCAAAAAAGGCGATGTGGTAAAGCGCGGTGATGTCATCGGCTATGTGGGTTCTACCGGAACTTCTACCGGCGCCCACCTGCACTTTGGTATGACATACAAGGGCGCTTATGTAAATCCTGCAGACCATATTAAATTCTAAGATTATGCACCCACAGCCAAAACCGGCTGTGGGATGCTTATTTGAGGTGAAACAATGGAAAATAAGTGGCTCAAAAATCTGACACGGTTCCTCAGTTATGTTTTGGTGTCGGTTTTGACGGCATCTCTGACGCTGGTATTTCTTGCCCCGAAGGGGTCTTTTCAGAAGTTGATGGAATTGGAAAGCCTGATTGCAAATCGGTATATCGGCGGGGCAGAGGAAAGCCAATTGCTCGATGGCGCGGCCTATGGAATGGTTAGCGCTATCGGAGACCGATGGAGTTACTATATCCCCGCAACCCAGTTCGATGCCCATATGGAACAGATGAACAATGTCTATGTGGGAATTGGCGTTACAATTTCGGCGATGGTGGGGGAGCAGGGCATTGAGATTTTGTCGGTAGAGCCTACCGGTGGCGCTGAAGATGCGGGAATTTTGCCCGGGGATATCTTGACCACGGTCAATGGACAGAAAATTGTAGAAAACGGCATTGATAAATCCAAGGAACTTATTCGGGGCGAAGAGGGAACGGCGGTGGAAATCGGCGTTTTGCGCGACGGAAAACCGATGACATTCTCTGTGACCCGAAAAAAGATACAAGTGGTGGTAGCCAAAGGGCAAATGCTGGACAATCAAATCGGTTTGATTAAAATCAAAAACTTCGATGCCCGATGCGCCGAAGAGACAATCAAAGCCATTAAAGATTTGCAAAATCAGGGCGCCAAGAAGTTGATTTTTGATGTGCGGAACAATCCCGGCGGTTACAAGCAGGAATTGGTGAAGGTGCTGGACTATTTGCTTCCGGAAGGGGAAATCTTCCGCAGTGTGGATTATCGGGGGAAGGAAGAAGTAAGCCAATCCGATGCTGCTTGTGTGGATATGCCTATGGCGGTGCTGCTCAATCGGGAAAGTTATTCCGCGGCAGAGTTCTTTGGGGCGGCGCTGGAAGAGTATGACAGGGCAACGCTTGTGGGTGAACAGACGGTGGGAAAGGGATATTTCCAAGAAACCTACCGCTTGAAAGACGGCTCTGCGGTGGGCTTGTCCGTGGGGAAATATTTTACCCCCAAGGGGGTCAGTTTGGCGGAAGTCGGAGGATTGACGCCGGATGTTCCCGTGGCGGTGGACGCGGAAACCTTTGGGGAAATATATGCTGACGTTTTAACGCCGGAGGAAGACCCGCAGGTAAAGGCGGCAATTGAGGCGTTATCCAAATAATAAAAACCCGACATTGGAATTCCAATGTCGGGTGATTTTATGCGCAAAAAAACCGGGAAAATTCCCGGCAACCTATTGACAAGCAAGTCAGAATATGGTAAAATGGCAGTCCGTACTATGGGGGATATGACCTTTTGGCGTTAGTCCCCTCTTGATGCAATTATTCTAACATAGTACAAAGCATGTGTCAAGGGGTAAATATCCATAAAGTGACAACCCTTCCGTGCGTATCAAAACATAAGCAACACAGTATTCCGGCGAAAGCCGAAAGAAAGGCAGTGAGGATAAATATGGCAATGGTCCAAGACCAGATGTTCGGAAAGACGATGCGCAAGTCCTACGCAAAGTACGAAGAAATTCTGAAGATGCCCAACATGCTGAAGATTCAGAAAGACTCTTACCAGTGGTTCCTGGAAGAAGGTCTGCGTGAAGTCTTCAAGGATGTTGGCACCATTACGGATTTTTCCGGCAAACTGGAGTTAAGTTTCCTGGATTACACCATGGAGGACAAGCCCAAGTACACCATCAAGGAGTGCAAGGAGCGGGATGCAACCTATGCAAAGCCCATTAAGGTTCGTGTCCGTCTGCGCAACACCGAGACCGACGAAATCAAAGAGCAGGAAATCTTTATGGGTGATTTCCCCGTAATGACCAACGGCGGTACTTTCGTCATCAACGGCGCAGAGCGTGTTATCGTTTCTCAGATTGTTCGTAGCCCCGGTATGTACTACGGTCACGAGGTGGATAAGTCTGACCAGCACACCTATACCGCAACGGTGATTCCTTACCGTGGCGCATGGTTGGAATATGAGACGGACTTGTCTGATATTTTCTGGGTTCGTATTGATAAGAACCGCAAACTGCCCATTACTTGCCTCATTCGGGCATTGGGTGTGGATACCGACGAAAAGATTAAATCTATGTTCGGCGATGACCCCCGTATCTTGGCTACTTTGGAGAAGGATACCTTCAAGACCAGAGAAGAGGGCTTACTGGAAATTTACCGCCGTCTTCGTCCCGGTGAACCCCCCACAGTGGAAACTGCGATTTCCCACTTGGAAGGCTTGCTGTTTGACGCCCACCGTTACGATGTCAGCAGTGTCGGCCGTTACAAGTTCAATAAGAAAATGGACATTTGGAGCCGTATCTCCGGTCAGGAATTGGCAGAGCCTATTGCTGACCCCATGACCGGCGAAGTGTTGGCTATGCCCGGCGAGATTATCAGCCGTGACCGTGCCCATGAACTCAGCGCCAAGGGTGTCAACGAAGCCGTGGTGAAAGTTGGCGGTCACAATGTGAAGATCCTCTCCAACGGCATGGTGGATATGGCAAACTTTGTGGATTTCGATCCCAAACAGTACGGTATTAAGGAAAAGGTTCGCTTCTGTGTCCTGAAGGAAATGCTGGAAACTGCCGATATCGACTGGGAAGATGCCATCGCTCAGCGTATGGATGACCTGATTCCCAAGCATATTATCGTGGACGATATTATGGCTTCTATCAACTACCTCAACTGCGTTGCTGAGGGTGTTGGCGGGCCTGACGATATTGACCACTTGGGCAACCGCCGTCTGCGTTGCGTAGGCGAATTGTTGCAGAATCAGTTCCGCATCGGCTTCAGCCGTTTGGACCGTGTGATTCGTGAGCGTATGACCGTGCAGGATTTGGATACAGTGACTCCTCAGAGCTTGATTAACATCCGTCCCGTGACTGCGGTTATCAAAGAGTTCTTCGGTTCTTCTCCCTTGAGCCAGTTTATGGACCAGAATAACCCCTTGGCAGAACTGACCCACAAGCGCCGTCTGTCCGCATTGGGCCCCGGTGGCTTGAGCCGTGAGCGCGCATCCTTCGATGTCCGTGATATTCACTACACCCACTACGGTCGTATGTGTCCCATCGAGACCCCTGAAGGTCCTAACATTGGTCTGATTAACTATCTGGCTACCTTTGCCAAGATTAACGAATACGGTTTCGTGGAAGCCCCCTACCGCAAGGTGGACAAGGCTACCGGCAAGGTTACCGATCAGGTGGATTATATGACTGCTGATGTAGAAGACGATTTCTACATTGGTCAGGCAAACGAGCCTTTGGACGAGAATAACTGCTTGGCCAATGCCCGTATTACCTGCCGTCACCGCAACGAAATCATCGAGGTTGACCGCAATGTGATTGACTACATTGATGTGTCTCCCAGAATGATGATTTCTATTGCAACTTCTTTCATTCCCTTCTTGCAGAACGACGACGCAAACCGCGCTTTGATGGGCGCGAACATGCAGCGTCAGGCTGTGCCTCTGCTGACCACCGAGCCCCCCATCGTGGCTACCGGTATCGAGCATGCCGCCGCCGTGGATTCCGAAGTCTGCTTGAAGGCTACCGGCGATGGCGAAGTCACCGCTGTTTCTGCCGACGAAATCACCATCCGTTACGATTCCGGTGATGTGCAGACCCATAGTTTGACTAAGTTCTCTCGTTCCAATGCAGGCACTTGTATCAACCAACGTCCCATTGTTGTGGTAGGCGAGCGCGTTACCGATAATCAGATTATCGCTGACGGTCCTTCCTGCTCCGGCGGTGAAATCGCTTTGGGTAAAAACGTGCTGATCGGCTTTGTGACTTGGGAAGGTTACAACTACGAAGACGCCATTTTGCTTAATGAGCGTTTGGTTCGTGAAGATGTGTTTACTTCTATTCATATTGAAGAGCACGAAACCGAAGCCCGGGATACCAAACTCGGACCGGAAGAAATCACTCGTGATATCCCCAATGTTGGTGAGGATACCCTGAAGGATTTGGACGAGGACGGCATTATCCGCATCGGCGCCGAGGTTCACTCCGGCGACTACTTGGTTGGTAAGGTTACCCCCAAGGGCGAAACCGAACTGACCCCTGAAGAGCGTTTGCTCCGCGCCATCTTTGGCGAGAAGGCAAGAGAAGTCCGCGATACCTCTTTGAAAGTGCCTCACGGCGAAAGCGGTATCGTTGTGGATGTGAAGGTCTTCACAAAGGAAAATTCCGATGAATTGGCACCCGGTGTTACCAAGTCTGTTCGTGTTTACATTGCCCAGAAGCGTAAGATTTCCGTGGGCGATAAGATGGCCGGTCGTCACGGTAACAAGGGCGTTGTTTCCCGCGTTCTGCCGGAAGAGGATATGCCCTTCCTGCCCGACGGTACACCGCTGGACGTGGTGTTGAACCCCTTGGGCGTGCCTTCCCGTATGAACATCGGTCAGGTTTTGGAAGTCCACTTGGGTTACGCCGCTAAGGCATTGGGCTGGAAGGTTGCCACCCCCGTGTTTGATGGTGCAAACGAGAAGGACATCCGTGAGACTCTGAAACTGGCAGGTCTTCGGGAGGACGGCAAGACCGTTCTGTACGATGGCCGTACCGGCGAACCTTTCGATAACTTGGTTACCGTTGGTTACCCCTACTATCTGAAACTTCACCATCTGGTCGACGATAAGATTCACGCCCGTTCCACCGGTCCTTACGCACTGGTTACCCAGCAGCCTTTGGGTGGTAAAGCCCAATTCGGCGGGCAGCGTTTCGGCGAAATGGAAGTTTGGGCGCTGGAAGCATACGGCGCCGCTTATACCTTGCAGGAAATTTTGACCGTGAAGTCCGATGATGTCACCGGCCGTGTCAAGACCTACGAGGCGATTGTGAAGGGTAGCAATATTCCCAAGCCCGGCGTTCCCGAATCCTTCAAGGTTTTGGTTAAGGAATTGCAGGCTCTTTGTTTGGATATCCGCGTTTTGGATGAGCAGGGCAATGAGATTGAACTCAAGGACGAGGAAGATGAGGATGAGATCATCTACGGCGGCGAACTGAGCACCGATTTGGTGGGCAGCACAGCCGATGTCCTGAATTCCGGCTATGTCGTGGACGAGGGTCAAGAAGATATTATGAATAATGTGTTTGGCGACGACGAAGCGGTCGAAGCCGACGCTGACGAAGAATAAGGAGGCGATACTATATGTCTGATGTAACATTTGACGCGATTAAAATTGGTATTGCTTCGCCGGATATGATTCGGCAGTGGTCCTTCGGTGAGGTAAAGAAGCCGGAGACCATTAACTACCGTACCCTGAAGCCCGAGCGGGACGGCTTGTACTGCGAAAAGATTTTCGGACCTACTAAGGACTGGGAATGTCACTGCGGTAAGTACAAGAAAATCAAGTATAAGGGCAAAGTTTGTGACCGTTGTGGCGTGGAAGTTACCAAGGCCAAGGTGCGCCGTGAGCGTATGGGTCACATCGAATTGGCCGCACCCTGCAGCCATATTTGGTACTTCAAGGGCATTCCTTCCCGTATGGGCCTGATTTTGGATATCAGCCCCAAGGTTTTGGAAAAGGTTCTGTATTTTGCAACCTATATCGTCACCGAACCCGGTGACACACCCTTGGAACTGGGTCAAATCCTTTCCGAAAAGGACTATCGTGACTACCGCGAGAAGTACGAAGATGACTTCCGTGCCGGCATGGGCGCTGAGGCTGTTAAGGAACTGCTGGAAAAAATCGATTTGGAGAGTTTGTCTGTCCAATTGCGCGAGGAACTGAAAAACGCTTCTGCTCAGAAGAAACTGCGTCTTGTGAAGCGTTTGGAAGTTGTGGAAGCATTCCGTGAGTCCGGCAATAACCCCGCTTGGATGGTGATGGAGGTTCTGCCTGTCATCCCCCCGGATATCCGTCCCATGATTCAGTTGGACGGCGGCCGTTTCGCCACTTCCGACCTCAACGATTTGTACCGCCGTGTCATCAACCGTAACAACCGTCTGAAAAGACTCATTCAGTTGCATGCCCCTGACATCATCATCCGCAACGAAAAGCGTATGTTGCAGGAAGCAGTTGACGCGCTGATTGACAATGGCCGTCGCGGCCGTGCCGTCACCGGTGCAAACAACAGAGCGCTAAAGTCTTTGTCCGATATGCTTAAGGGTAAGCAGGGCCGTTTCCGGCAGAACTTGCTGGGTAAGCGTGTTGACTACTCCGGCCGTTCCGTTATCGTTGTTGGTCCGGAACTGAAGTTGTATCAGTGCGGTGTGCCTAAGGAAATGGCTATCGAGTTGTTCCGTCCCTTCGTTATGAAGAAGTTGGTCGCCGACGGCTTGGCAAATAACATCAAGTCCGCAAAGAAGATGATTGACAAGGGCAAGACCGAGGTTTGGGATGCTCTGGACGAAATCATTAAGGACCGTCCCGTTATGCTCAACCGTGCACCTACCTTGCACCGTCTGGGTATTCAGGCATTTGAGCCCATCTTGGTGGAAGGCCGTGCGCTGAAGTTGCATCCTCTTTGCTGTACCGCATTTAACGCCGACTTCGACGGTGACCAGATGGCTATCCACGTACCTCTATCCGCAGAAGCCCAGGCAGAAGCCCGTATGTTGATGCTCTCTGCCAATAACTTGCTTCGTCCTCAGGACGGCAAGCCCGTTACCGTGCCTACCCAGGATATGATTTTGGGCGCTTACTATCTGACTTACACCCGCTTGGGCAAGGCAGAAAAGGGCGCAGAAGAAGTCTTTGTCACCGACGCAGGTGAAACCGATTTGCCTGCAAATCAGTTGGTGGATGCCGACGAATTTGTGGCAGCCAACAAGAAGGCAAAGGCAGAGGGGAAAGCAATCGCTTCCTTCCGTCCCAAACTCAATTATTCCAATGTGGAAGAAGCGTTGGCCGCTTACGCCGATGGCGATGTGGGTCTGCACGCACCGATTTGCGTCCGTGTTTCCAAGGAAATCAACGGCGAAAAGGTTTCTCGCATTATCAATGCTACCGTTGGTCGTTTAATTTACAATGAGCCTATTCCTCAGGACTTGGGCTTTGTGGACCGTAGCGATGCAAGCAATGCATTTGACTTGGAAGTTGACTTCTTGGTTGGCAAGAAGCAACTGGGTAAAATCATTGATAAGTGTATCCGTAAGCACGGCTTTACCGTGGCTACCGAGATGCTCGACCGCATTAAGTCCTTGGGCTATAAGTTCTCTACCAAGGGTGCTATTTCCGTTTCTATTGCCGATATGGTTGTGCCGGAAATCAAGTACCAGTTGGTCAAAGAAGCAGAGCAGAAGGTCGTGGAAATTGAGCAGTTCTACCGTATGGGTATGATTACCAACGATGAGCGTTACCGCTTGGTTGTTCAGCAGTGGGAAAAGACCACCGCGGATGTTACCGGCGCTCTACAAGGCAACTTGGACGAGTTTAACCCCATCTATATGATGGCTGACTCCGGCGCCCGTGGTTCTATGGCTCAGATTCGTCAGTTGGCAGGTATGCGTGGACTTATGGCCGATACTGCCGGCCGTACCATCGAAATCCCCGTTAAGGCGAACTTCCGTGAAGGTCTGTCTGTTCTGGAATACTTTATTTCTTCCAGAGGCGCTCGTAAGGGTATGACCGATACCGCGCTTCGTACCGCTGACTCCGGTTACTTGACCCGTCGTATGGTGGACGTTTCTCAGGATGTTATCATCCGCGAGCATGAATGTGGCACCAAAAACGGTATTTGGGTCGGCGCTGTTTATGATAAGAACGGCGATGTGGTTGACTCTTTCGGCAACCGTATTTGCGGCCGTTACCCCGTGGAAGATGTGATTCATCCCGAAACCGGTGAGGTTTTGCACTCTAAGGATGTTATGATGATGCCTGAGGATGCTCAGAAGTTTGAGGATGCCGGCATTGAGAAGATTTATATCCGTACCATCTTGGGCTGCCGTGCAAGAAGCGGTGTTTGTGCCCGTTGCTACGGTATGAACTTGGCAACTTCCAAAGAGGTTGACTTGGGTGAAGCAGTCGGTATTATCGCTGCACAGTCCATCGGTGAACCCGGTACTCAGTTGACTATGCGTACCTTCCACTCCGGCGGTGTCGCAGGTGACGATATTACCCAGGGTCTTCCCAGAGTTGAAGAATTGTTCGAGTCCCGCCGTCCCAAGAAGATGGCGCAGATTTCCGAAATCACCGGTATGGTATCCATCGACGATACCCACCGTACCGCACTGCGTAACATTACCGTGACCGCAGAAGACGGCGAAGTTAAGAACTATCAAGTGCCTTACTCTGTTGGCTTGAAGGTTACCAACGGCAAGCAGGTTCTCAAGGGCGAGCCTATCACCGATGGTGCTTTGTATCCCCAGGATGTGCTTCGCATTTCCGGCGTGGAAGCCGTTCAGGATTACTTGGTTCAGTCTGTTCAGGCTGTGTACCGTCAGCAGGGCGTTGAAATCAACGATAAGCACATTGAAGTTATCATCCGTCAGATGATGCGTAAGGTTCGGGTGGAAGAGCCCGGTGACAGCGCACTGCTTACCGGTACTGTGGTGGACACCTTCGAATTTGAAGATGCCAATGCCGCAGTTCAGGCTCGGATTGACGCCGGTGAAACCGATTTGCAGTTGGCTACCGCAGCGCCGATGCTGTTAGGTATTACAAAGGCATCTTTGGCCACTGACTCCTTCTTGTCCGCCGCATCCTTCCAAGAAACCACCAAGGTTTTGACCGATGCCGCTATCAAGGGCAAGGTTGACCGTTTGGTTGGTCTGAAGGAAAATGTCATTATCGGTAAACTCATTCCTGCCGGTTCCGGCCTCATGGCTTATCGGGATTTCCAAGCAGTGGAAACTGCTGCTGAGGAAATTGCGGAAGAAGAAACCGTAAGCGCAGAATAATAAGAAAAAGGGCTGTTTCCTTCGGGAAACAGCCTTTTTGTCTTCTGTGTGCAGAAAAATGTCCGAGTAGAGGATAGCCCTTGGAAATTCAGCATATTTACTGAAAAAATTATGGAAAATTTGTTGACTTTTCCAAAAAAATGATTATAATAATATTCCGTATGGATGCACAAGCAGACAAACGAACAGCAGAAACTGCAAATTTGGCGCTTCTTGCAGATAGCAAGCGCGTGGTTGGTGCGAAACAAATTCGCAAAGCCCTGACCGCCGGAGCCGTTTGCCAAGTGTTTTTGGCTAAGAATGCAGATCCTGCCATCACAGAGCCTATTGTCGCTCTGTGCCAACACCATTGTGTTGATTTCGCTTGGGTCAAGTCAATGACAGACCTTGGCAATGCCTGCGGTATTGAGGTCGGCGCAGCAGCGGCGGCTATCGTGGCGTAATGTTGTTTCCGACAGCAAGTGCTGTGGAATATATCCACCCACAAGGTGAGAATGAAAGAAAGGAGAAAATTAATGCCTACTTTTAATCAGCTCGTAAGACATGGCCGTCAGCAGGTTACCTACAAGTCCACTGCTCCCGCTTTGCAGAGAGGTCTCAATACCATTGAGAACAAAGCAACTACTTTGCCCTCCCCCCAGAAGCGTGGTGTGTGTACTGCCGTTCGTACCACCAGCCCCAAGAAGCCTAACTCCGCATTGCGTAAAATCGCCCGTGTGCGTTTGACCAATGGTATGGAAGTTTCCGCTTATATTCCCGGTGTTGGCCACAACCTGCAGGAGCACTCTGTTGTTCTGATTCGCGGTGGTCGTGTAAAGGACCTTCCCGGTGTGCGTTACCACATCATCCGCGGCACTTTGGATACTCAAGGTGTTCAGAATCGTATGCAGTCTCGTTCCAAGTACGGTGCAAAGCGTCCCAAGGCAGGCAAGAAGTAATTTGCCAACCTGACGCAACACAAAAACTTGACTTATTCCAAGCCTATTCGCAAGGCTTTGCCTTGCCAAGGTTTTTTATGATAAAACCTCTGGCCAGGCACAACGAAAGGTTCGCTTTCGAGTACCGATGAAATCATTACTAATATGAAGGAGGGAAGCAAAGTGCCCAGAAGAGGTAATGTTCCCAAAAGAGAGGTTCTTCCGGATCCTCAGTATAATTCCGTTCTGGTTACAAAGCTCGTCAACAGCATTATGCTCGACGGCAAGAAGGGCGTCGCCCAGAAGGTCGTTTACGGTGCATTTGAGATTGTTGAGGCTAAGACCGAGAAGAACGGCCTGGAGGTTTTTCAGCAGGCTATGGAAAATATCATGCCCGCAGTGGAGTTGAAGGCTCGCCGTGTCGGCGGTTCTACCTACCAGGTTCCTATCGAAGTTCGTCCCGAGCGCCGTCAGACCTTGGGTCTGCGTTGGCTCACCACTTACAGCCGTAACCGTAGCGAAAACACCATGAAGGAGCGTTTGGCTGCTGAAATCATGGACGCTGCTAACAACACCGGCTCCGCTGTTAAGAAGCGTGAGGATACCCACAAGATGGCTGATGCTAACAAGGCATTCGCTCATTTCCGTTGGTAATAAAGGAGTTTCTAAATGGCTAGAGAGTATTCCCTGGAAAATACCAGAAACTTTGGCATCATGGCGCACATTGATGCCGGCAAAACCACCACTTCCGAGCGTATTTTGTTCTACACCGGCAAAAACTACAAAATCGGTGAAACTCACGATGGCTCTGCTACCATGGACTGGATGGCTCAGGAGCAGGAGCGTGGTATTACCATCACCTCCGCTGCTACCACTTGTTTCTGGAAGGGCTGCCGTCTGAATATCATCGACACCCCGGGCCACGTTGACTTCACTGTGGAAGTTGAGCGTTCCCTGCGTGTTTTGGACGGTGCTGTGACTGTTCTTTGCGCTAAGGGTGGCGTTGAGCCCCAGACCGAGACCGTTTGGCGTCAGGCTGACGAGTACAAGGTCCCCCGTATGATTTACGTTAACAAGATGGATATTATGGGTGCTGACTTCTATCGCGTTCTGACTATGATTGACGAGCGCTTGAAGTGCAATGCAGTGCCCATCCAGTTGCCTATCGGTTCCGAGGCTTTCTTCAAGGGTAACATCGACCTGGTCGAAATGAAGGCAAATGTCTTCTATGATGACAAGGGTTTGGATGTTCGTGAGGAAGAAATTCCCGAGGATATGGCTGATTTGGCTGCTGAGTACCGTGAAAAACTCATGGACGCTCTGTCTGATTTCAATGATGAAATCATGGAGTTGGTTCTGATGGAAGAAGAAGTTCCCGTAGAACTGATCAAGAAGACCATCCGTGAGGCTACCATCGCCAACGAGATGATTCCCGTTGTTTGCGGTACTTCCTATAAGAATAAGGGCGTTCAGCAGGTGTTGGATGCCGTGGTTGACTATATGCCCAGCCCCTTGGATAAGAAGGGCATTAAGGGTATCAACCCCGACACTGAGGAAGAGGATTTCCGTCCTGCTTCCGATGAAGCACCTTTCTCCGCTCTTGCATTTAAGATTGCTACCGACCCCTATGTTGGTAAGTTGTGCTATTTCCGTGTGTATTCCGGCGTGCTGGAAAAGGGTAGCACTGTGCTTAACTGCACCAAGGGCTCTCGTGAGCGTCTGGGTCGTATTCTGCAGATGCACTCCAACCACAGTGAGGACATCGACATTGTTTATGCCGGTGACATCGCTGCTGCTGTTGGCGTGAAGAACACCACCACCGGTGATACCTTCTGCGATGAAGACCACCCCATTATTCTGGAATCTATGGTATTCCCCGAGCCTGTTATCGAGGTTGCCATCGAGCCCAAGACCAAGGCAGGTCAGGAAAAGATGGGTATTGCTCTGTCTAAGTTAGCAGAAGAAGACCCCACCTTCCGTACCTACACTAACGCCGAAACCGGTCAGACCATTATCGCCGGTATGGGTGAGTTGCACTTGGAAATCATTGTTGACCGTTTGCTCCGTGAGTTCAAGGTGGAAGCAAATGTTGGCGCACCTCAGGTTTCTTACAAGGAAACCATCCGCAAGGAAGTCGAGCAGGATACCAAGTATGCTCGTCAGTCCGGTGGTAAGGGTCAGTACGGCCACGTTAAGATCCGTGTTGAGCCCAATGAGCCCGGTAAGGGTTATGAGTTCGTCAATGCTGTTGTCGGCGGCGCTATTCCCAAGGAATATATCCCCGCTGTTGACGCCGGTATTCAGGGCGCAATGGAAGCAGGCGTTATGGCCGGCTATCCCGTTGTGGACGTAAAGGTCACCCTGTTTGACGGTTCTTACCACGAAGTCGACTCTTCCGAAATGGCATTTAAGATTGCCGGTTCTATGGCATTCAAGGAAGCTTGCCGGAAGGCTAACCCCGCAATTTTGGAGCCCATCATGAAGGTGTCCGTCACTGTTCCTGATGAGTATATGGGTACCGTTATCGGTGATATCACTGCTCGTCGCGGTAACATTTTGGGTCAGATTACCCGTACCGGCGCTGTTCAGGTGGATGCCAATGTGCCTCTGGCTGAGATGTTCGGTTACGCTACCGACCTGCGTTCCAAGACTCAGGGCCGTGGTAACTACGCTATGGAACCCAGCCACAACTCCGAACTGCCTAAGTCCAAGACCGAAGAATTGGTCAAGGAGCGGGGCAGAGGCTAATTTGAGATATTTCAAAAATATCTCTTGTATTTGTGCAGTCTTTGTAGTACAATGACCGTATGAGTGCGTAAAATCGTAATTCAAAAAATTAAATTTTAACTTTTTTAAAAACAGGAGGAAATTTCAAATGGCAAAGCAGAGATTTGAAAGAACCAAGCCTCACGTCAACATTGGTACAATCGGCCACGTTGACCACGGCAAAACCACACTGACCGCTGCTATCACCAAATACCTGGCTATGCAGGGCAAGGCTGAGATGCAGGACTATTCCGCAATCGATAAGGCTCCCGAAGAGCGCGAGCGTGGTATCACCATCAACACCGCACACGTGGAGTACGAGACCGATGCTCGTCACTATGCTCACGTTGACTGCCCCGGCCACGCCGACTATATCAAGAACATGATTACCGGCGCTGCTCAGATGGACGGTGCTATTCTGGTTATCGCTTCTACCGACGGCCCCATGGCTCAGAGTCGTGAGCACTTGTTGCTGTCCCGGCAGGTTGGCGTGGCCTATAGTGTTGTCTTCATGAACAAGGCTGACTTGGTTGACGACGAAGAGTTGTTGGAACTGGTTGAGATGGAAATCCGTGAGACTCTGTCCGAGTACGAGTTCCCCGGCGACGATACCCCCATCATCAAGGGTTCTGCTCTGAACGCTTTGATTTCTGAGTCCACCGACGCTTCCGCTCCTGAGTATGCTTGCATCAAGGAACTGATGGACGCTGTTGACTCTTATATCCCCACTCCCGATCGTAAGGCTGATCAGCCCTTCCTGATGCCCGTTGAAGACGTGTTCACCATCTCCGGCCGTGGTACTGTTGCTACCGGTCGTGTTGAGCGTGGCCAGATCAACAAGAACGAGGCTGTCGAAATCGTCGGCCTGCAGGAAGAGAAGAAGTCCACTGTTGTTACCGACATCGAAATGTTCCACAAGTTGCTGGACTACGCAGAAGCCGGTGATAATATCGGTGCTCTGCTTCGTGGCGTTGACAAGAAGGAAATCGAGCGCGGCCAAGTTTTGTGCAAGCCCGGTTCCATTCAGCCCTTGACCAAGTTCGCTGGTCAGGTCTACGTTCTGTCCAAGGAAGAAGGCGGCCGCCATACTCCTTTCTTTAACAACTACCGTCCCCAGTTCTACTTCCGTACCACTGACGTTACCGGCATCATCACTTTGCCCGATGGCGTTGAGATGTGTATGCCTGGCGATAACGTTGTGATGAACGTTGAGTTGATCACTCCTATCGCTATCGAAAAGGGCCTGCGTTTCGCTATCCGTGAGGGTGGCCGTACCGTTGGTTCCGGTGTTGTTACCGAAATTTTCTAATTTATCTAATATTGAGAGCCTCGGTTTTAAAACCGAGGCTCTTAATTTTTTTACTTGGTTTTTTGCGTGTTTTACCTTGTTTTTTGGAAAATTCCTAAAATAGCAGTATCGTCTGTTAGAAATTCGGAAAATTTGCATAATTGCAATGAGATAGTGGCGGTATAATTTGGCGTAAAAGTAAAAAAATGTGTTGATTTTACTAAACAAATACTGTATAATTCACAGTGAGATATGCTCACGATTAAATGACATAGGAGGTCAAAAAATATGAAAAAGGAACGCACAAAAAAAAGTAAGCTTTGGCTGTGGATTATCATTGCCATAGCGGCCTTGGCAATCATTGGCGGCGCAATCGCGGCCTTTGTTTACCCGGGGTTTTTGTTAGCAGGTCCCGGACAGGCAGAGCAGCCCGAGGCAAAACTCTACTGGAACTTGGACAGACATCTTTGGTTGGACGAGGAGTTTGGCCTATCTATCCGTAAACCGGCTGAGGATGGTTATTACCATATTTCCTTCCTGGTCGACGGCGAAGTTAAGGATGTGCTTTGCGCAGACAAGCAATTGGTTAACTACGCCGATGGTCAAGAACTGATCTGCCCCGTTTTCGATGCAGACGGTTTCTTGGTCGATGCAATGCCCGTTGCCGATCATTTCTCTCCTGCGGCGAAGGCGGCATATGTTGCCAGATACAATAACGGCACCCTTTCCGTCAACACCTCTATGTTGATGAACGGTTTGGATATGTCCATCCCCGTTCCTGGCAATGTTCCCATTTGCGATGTTGCCGTGGGTTCTAAGGACTTTGGTACGAAAGTAACTCCGGAATGGTTGGACGAAGTTTCTGTCTACAAGGATTTGGATGGAAATATTGTTGCCGTCTATATTACCGGCAATATGGCCATTGATGCGGAAATCGGTTATCGTGTGGAACGCATGTACGCCAACGGTAAGACAACCCGTGTTCCCGATAAAAACGGCGTTTATACCATCGAATTTGCAATCAACGGCAAAATTGAGAAGCGCTATGCACGGGACGAGAAAATTGTCAACTTAATTGACGCAGGATCTGCATGGTATGCTGATTTTGCTTTGATTTATGATGACGAAGGCTATATTGTGGAATATGAGTCGCCCCAACTTGCATTGCAAGGCAAGCAACTGGCTCAGCACTATACAGTTGATTCTGTAACTGACGGCGCTGTGGTTGCAACCAAGTATATGCAGGGTTATAACCAGGGTAGTACCGTGCAGTTTACATACGACGAGACCTGCGACATCTTCCAGTGCTGCGAAGGCGGTTGTTGGAAAGACCACCGCGGCGAGCGTACCGATCATCTGGAGCCCGGTGATTTGATCACAGTTTATACCGACTTGGACGGCAAGCCCCTTTTGATCTTTGTGCACTTGCGTATGCAGGATGTCCCGATGTACTACCTGTTGAACCCCAAGGCTATTGATGCCGAAACGAATCAGACCACCCGTAAGCCCGACGAAAATGGCTACTATGTGCATGAATTTGCTGTTAACGGCAAGGTTAAGCAGTTGCGCACCAAGTCCTTGAAGTTGTCAACCGAGATGGATATCAAGGGTGTTGCACCTATGGGTTTGAAGGTCAGCGGTACCATCGTTAAGGATGTTTACAATTACCACTGTGTCAGCGGATATTCTGCTATTTTGAGCGGTGAATTTGTCACTTCCGTTACCGAACCGATTATAACTGCTATTATCGGTAACAACCCGGACAATCCCAAGAACTACATTATGTCCAGTGATTGCCAGACTTACTTCGTTGGCGACGAATACAATATTAAGCGTGGCGCGAAGGTTACAGTGCAAGATGGCGACGCTGTGAAGGCCTACCGTAATATTCGGGGCGAAATCAACTTTATTTATGTTTTGAGCCGTTACCAATCCGGTCATACCGTAGGCTACAATGTGAAAAGAATGTACGATTCTGTATTGAAGGAAACTTCTCGTGTTCCCGATGCAGACGGTTACTATGTATTCGAGATTGCCCATGACGGCAAGAACGAAATGCTGAAGACCAAGAACAAAGATTTGGCAACGTTTATCGACCGTCAAAGCGGTCAGTTGCTGGGTCTGAAGATTAAAAACGGCATTATCACCAGTGCTTGCCAGCCCGCGTCTACCGTGAAGTATGGCTCCTTGGCAAACAGCGGTCACACTGTGGATAATACCAAGGATAATATCTTGTCCTGCTGGTATTTTACTGACGGAGAGAAGATTACTTCTGCGAAAGCCAATCAACTCACTTCTAAGACTAAGATTTACAATGTGAGTGCGAACCATGAACAGTTCAAAGGCGAAAAGACGAAACTGAAAAAGAATGATAAGATTAAGACCATCGAGAACACGATGAAGAGAGAAGTTGTGTCCGTCTTCATCACCAGTCGTCCCATATCCGGTCCTGCATATTGGCTGTCTAAGGCTGCCGGTGCGGCAGGTCCTGACGGCTACTATGTCTTCGAGTTCGTGGAAGATGGCAAACTTGTCAATTACCGCACCAAGGATAAGGCACTTCGTGACTCTATCAACGGTATTAACCTCCACGGCCTAGTGGTTGACAAGAAAACCGGAATAATTTCTAAACGTTTCGATATTTTGGATACCGAACACGGTATGGGCTACTCTTGGAACTACGATGTAACCAAGGTCAGCGGTAAGAAGATTTATACCCAGCGTTTGCGCGCAGGTACTTCCAACTACGGCGCAGTTGCAGACTTTGAAATCAACAGCAAGACTAAGATTATCGATGTATGCCCCTATTCTGATAACTATGGCAAGTTGATTAAGAAGATCAATGTGGGTGACCGTGTCTATGCATACGGTAACGCAGATGGCGTAACCTATGTCTTTGTCCGAGATGTTGCTTCCCGTGAAAAGGGTTCCTTTGCGAAGTGTTCTCACTGTAATAAGGAAGTCTTCTGGTCTGTTTACATTAATGAACTTGCGGACAATATGCATATCTATGTGCCCAAGGATATGAGCATCAACGGCTATAAACTTGGTTCTGCTACTGATGACAAGAAGTTTACCTACATTTTGGACTTGAACGGCAAGACTTTGACCAGTGATGGTTGTCCGATTACAGTTAATGACAATTTGATTATTCTGGACTCTGTGGGCGGCGGTAAGATTTCTGCCGGTACTGCAGGCGTGATCAATGGCGCAAAGCAAGGTGGTAACATCTTGGTAAACGAAGGCGCATCTTTGACTTTGCTCTCCGGTTCTATTGTAAACGGTAACGCATCTCCTTCCGGTATCGGCTCTAATATTGCAGTCATCAACGGCACGGTCAATATTAAGGGCGGCACGGTAGGCGACGGCACCGGTTACTTGGGTACTGCTATTTACCATTCCGGCACCAAGGGTGGCGTAAATATTGTTGGCGGTAAGGTTACCGGCAGCGTATTTGCCGAAGAAACCAATAAGATTACCCTTTCCGGCGCACCGGTTGTTTCCAATCTGATTGTAAACGACGGTACAACGGTGAAGGTTGACGGCTTGAAGTCCGGCGCTTCCATCACGGTCAAGGCCGACGGTGTCTTTACCTCCGGAAAAGCCGCCGCATATAAGGATTACTTCAAGCCTGCGAACGCTTCTGATTCCATTGCGGTTTCTGGGGATGCATTGAAATATACCAATGGCTCCGGTACAACCGTTGTTCCTCAGCGTCCTTCTACCAACTCGCCCTTGAACTTCAAGGAAGACGGCAAGACTGCTATGTGTATGGTCTGCGGTAAAGAAGTTGAGTGGACCCCCCTGAAAAATGGCGAAAATATCGGTAATATGCGCAAAGACTACGATAAGTGGGGCAATGTAAAGAATCAAAATCTCCACTATTATGTGTCCGAAGATATGACCGCCGCTGAAGCACCCTTTGCCTATCTGTACGGTGGCAATCAGGTCTGCTTGCACTTGAACGGCAAGACTTTGAACCTGCCCAACGGCATCTGCGGCGCAGGTGGCGACCCCGGCGCTCTGAATATTTTCGGTGAAGGTACTGTGAACCACTTGGCCCACAAGGACAATGATGGCTCTGTCGGCAAGTTCTTTATGGTGATGTATGGCATTAACATTAACTTGTACGGCGGTACTTACAACACTATGGGCGGCAAAGAACTGTGGGTATCCAATCTGTATTCCAGATTGACGATTGCAGAAGACGCTGTCTTTAACGTTCCGATTAAGGCTGACAACGGCAATGTGACATTGTCCGGTAACGCATCTGTGAAGTTGATCGATATTCAGCCTGCTGCAAAGGTTAACTTGGCTAAGGGCTATGCCGGCACTGCGGTTTTGAATTTGACCGCTGGTTTGGTGGACAACAAGTTCCCCGCAGCCAATGCTTCTGTTGGCGAAAAGGTGAGCGCATCCCTGCTCTATGGCGATATGCGTCCGATTCAGATTAAGAACGGCGAATTGGTGGTTGTGGACGGCGACGCCCCCGCATTCAATCCCAATAGCACTATGAACTATTGTAAGGCTTGTGGCACTATGGAAGTATGGAAGCCTTTGGCTGCCGATACTGTATTGGACTCCAGTGTGACACATCACCATGTGTACCTGCCTGACAATATTACCACAACCCAAGCAAGTTATCTTATTAGAACCGCAACAAGCCATGTGTGCTTGAACACCAATGGCAAGACCTTGACTTTGACCAACGGCAAAGTTTGGAACGGTAAGAGTTCTAAGTTGAATGTCTTCGGTGGCGGTACGATTGAGGCAACTAAGAGGGCTTCCGCTGCCATCAGTGCGGTATATGGTTTCGTCAATATTTATGACGGCACCTATAAAGCAAACGGTGAGGCTCCGCTGGTCAATGCATCTACCGGCACCTTCCGCATCTACGGCGATACCAATGTTTCCAAGATTGTTCTTGTGCAGGGTGTTTTGGAACTCCACGACAAGGCTTCTACTCCGAACTTGGATAACCGTGGCGGTAAAGTGATTGTTCAGGCTGGCTGGGCCGGCGAAGCAACTGTGAAATTCCCCGCTGGTACTGTGAATGCAGAAACCGGTGAGATTGCGGCTGCAAACGGCGCGGCAACCGGTGATTTTACCGGCACCTTGACCCTTACCACCGGAGAAAAATTGGTCCACTATTACGGCGGGTTGAAAATGGAAGGCACAGACTCCGATACACCGACGCCTCCTCCGGTAAATAATAATGAATTGAAGTTGGATCCTCAAGGTAAGGCTGACTGTCCCGCCTGCGGCGCAAAGAGTGTCCTTTGGACAAAACTTAACAGTACCACAGCTTCGTCAATTAATGACGGTGTTGCACGGCACTATTACTTGGCAGACAATTTCGACGATACCTCTACGAGTAAGCAACTTTTATATTTGAGCGTAAAAGCTGAAAATAAAGTTTGCTTGCACTTGAGTGGCAAGACCCTAACCACCGGTCGTACCATTACGGTGGAAGCCGGTCATATGAACATAATTGGCAGTGGCGGCAGTATTGTGTTTAATAACTGCAACGGTCATAATCGCAAGGGTATTTCTACAACCGGCGGCACACTCAATATTGACGGCGGTACCTACACCTATGCACCGGCAGAAGGTATGGCAGAGAATGATGTTATCTCTGTTAGCCGTCCCACAATTTTGAAGGATGCTGTCATCAACGGTTATGTGAGTTTGGCTCCTTACACCACGGCACTTCCCACCTTGCAGGGAGCAACAACCGTGACAAAGGGTATTGTTTTTACACTCAATTCCTCTACCGGTTTGAGCAAAGCAAAATTGACTGTGGATACCGGTTGGACCGGTATGGCGTCTGCAACCTTCCCCACTGGCGGAGTAGTCGACGGCGTTGTGTCTGATGCTTACGCCGTTGCCAATGGCGACTTTGCCGGTGTGTTGGTCAATGCGGAAACCGGTGAACAACTGGTCCATCAGGATGGCAAGTTGGTTGTGAGCGCTATTCACAAGAACCTCGCTTTTGCAACCGGCACACAGGAAGCATTCTGTGCTGTGTGTAACAAAAATGTTACTTGGAACAAAGTTGGTGCGGCACAGCGTATCGGCACATATAACGATGGCGGCCACCACCACTACTACTTGGATGCGGACTTAACTTGCTCCGACCAGGTAAATCAGGTGCTTACTCTGACGAACAATTCCAAGATGTGCTTGCACTTGAACGGCCATGCTTTGACAGCACCTTCCGAGATGTTTGTGGACGCAGGTTCTACCCTGAATATTTTGGGTAGTGGTTCGGTACTCTTTACCGGCACCGGCCCCGCAGATTACATTAGAGCCGCTTTGGTAAGCGCGGGTACCGCGAATCTTCACTCCGGCGTGCTCGTTTCTGAGGATGTCAATAAGCCCGTAATTGCTGTGGAGCATGCGCAGGCCAATGTTACCGTTGGCAATGCCGCTGTCAATGGCAATGTGAAGGTAACACTCGGTAATCTGACTTTGGATAAGAACGCACTTGTGCTGAACATTGCGGTTCTGTCCGACGGCAAGTTGACCGTGAACCCCACCTTTACCGGTGTGGCGCAGGTAAGTTTTGCGTCTGCATTCGTAGAAGACGCAATGCCCAACAACAGTGTTGCTACCGGCGCATTTACCGGCAAGGTCTTCTTGGCTGACGGTACAATTCTTGTGGCTAAGAACAATGTGCTTGCAAAGCAGGTAGTTGTTACTCCCTAATTTATCCCAATCGGGCGGTCAGAAATCTGACCGCCCGATTTTTTATGTATTTTCTCAGCAAATGGGGAATACTGTAATTATCCAAATAAGGAGGATGATGACAGTGGTAGAAAGCGATACCATCAAATTATTGCGAGAATGTGATGCCGGAGTGCGGATGGGAACAACTTCCATTGAGGATGTATTATCCCATGTGCGCTCGGAAAAACTCAAAAAACTGTTAGATACTTGCAAGGAAGAACACAATCAATTAAACACGGAAATTCGCACTCTTCTGAGTAAATACGCTGATGACGGCAAAGCCCCTAATCCCATTGCCAAAAGTATGTCTTGGATGAAGACAACAATGAAATTAGGGATGGAGGATACCGATGCCACCGTGGCAGATTTGATGACCGACGGTTGCAATATGGGGGTAAAATCCTTAAATCGCTATCTCAATCAATACGAGGCGGCGGATGAGGTTTCCAAGGATATTTGCAAACGACTCATCAATTTGGAAGAAAAATTAGCGGTGGATATTCGTTCCTTTCTGTAAGGGCTTCTTAGGAAGCCCTTTTTTATAGACTTTTTTTTGCAAATATGGTATGCTATACAGAAATAAGCGGTAGTTCTACCGTTTTTGCTTGTTTTTGCAAGGTGGGTGTGATAAAAAAGTATCACTAACTTTTGGAGGCGTTTTTATGAAATTTTTTTTGCAAAATGCAATGGCGTTTTTGCGAAAATTACTGTTACTTGCATTGCCGTATTTCTTGATAGAATTGCTTGCTTTCCTGACCCTTAAGCCGGAAAGCGGGTTTGTGTTTGTCTTTGGTTTGGGCTGGGCAATCCTGCTGTCTGCGCTGAGTTTGCTGTTACCGCGATTAGCGGGCAGAATTTTTTTCGGGATTACATACTATTTTATTCTCTTGTGGACATTGGCGCAAATCGGTTATCACAGTGTCTTTTCCCGTATGCTCTGGCTGTCGGAAATGTTTTATGCCGGTGAGGGTGCGGATTATCTTGGCGATGTGTTAGGCGCATTTCCGGTTTTGTGGTGGATTGGCGGTATTTTGCTGTTGGCGGCGGGGGCGTTGCTGATTTGGAAGTTCCCCAAATCCCCAAAAGTACCGCTATGGAAACTGTCTTATGGTCTCACTGCGGTGATTATGATTGTGGCGTTGGCATTTTTGCCGGAAGCGCTGTTTTTGCGGGACTTGAATGTGTGGGGAACGCGTTCCGAATATGCCCAATCTTCCTCGTATCGGGCGACCTATCATACGATGTATAACGGAAAAAATGTCTACGACATTTGCGGTATATATCAAATGACCTTTCGGGATGTGTGGGTTCACGAATTATACCCCCTAACCCCTAGTTATCGGCAGGGATTATCCAAGCAAAATCAAGAAATCAACAATTATTTCTCGGCGCGGCCTCAAAAAACGGACAATGAAATGACTGGTGTTTTTGCAGGCAAAAATGTGATTTTGGTGTTAATGGAATCCATGGACAATTGGATGATAACCGAGGAAGATACCCCTACGCTTTGCAGACTTATGGACGAGGGTATCAACTTTACGGATTTTTACACCCCGGGTTTTGGAACAGCCAGAACGATTAATTCGGAATTTTGCGTCAATACCGGCATTTATTTGCCCACCACCGGCGCGTATGTATTTGACTATGTGACCAACGACTTTTCCCAATCCTTTGCTTCCCAAATGACCGCCAACGGCTACACTTCCGAGGCGTTTCATTATAATACGCCGGATTTTTACAGCCGCGGGGTTTTTGAGCCTGCAATGGGTTATAATAGTTATAATTGCTATGCAGATTATGAAACAGACAAGGACCGGCTGTATGACGATTGCCTGCTGTTTGACATTCAGGAACTGTCCGAAAAATTCTTCCGGCAGGAGCCTTCTTTTAATACCATCATCACCCGCTCAGCCCATTTGAGTTATAAATATAATGAAGTCCTAAGCCATTATGCCCTGAGAAAGTATCCGGATTATCGGGGCAAATACGGTAGCGAGGAAGAAGATTGCGCTCGGGTAAAGGCGAAACTTGTGGACGATATGTTTGCCCGACTTTTGCAGGAATTGGAACAAAGAGGCCGGTTGGCAAATACTGTGATTATCGGTGTCACCGACCACTATACCTACGGCTACAAAAACGAGAATGAGTTGTACGACCTTTCCGGTGTGGAAGATATGCTCTTGCTGGAAAAAACACCTTGCTTTGTTTGGTCCTCGGAAAAGCCCTCCATTCAGGTAGAAAAAACCTTGAACACTTCGGATTTTTTGCCCACAATGCTGAACCTTTTAGGTATTCGAAGCCCTTATTCCTACTTGGGTCAGGACGCCTTTGACCCTGATTATCAGGGGTACGCGCTGTTTCCGGACGGAAGTTGGATTTGTCAGGGCGTTGTCTGTCAGGCCAATGTGGGTGGCGCATCCAATATTTTGAAAAATCCTAAAAATGTTCCCATAACGCCGGAATATTTGGCGGAAATGGATAAAATATCCAGAGAATATATCCGAATCAGCAATTTGCTGTTAAGCGCAAATTACTATCAAAAAATTTGGTAGCAATCTGTGTTTTGCTGTGATATAATGTTGAAAAAGAAAAAAGGGAGGAACCCCTATGAGCAGAGCAGACGAATTATATCGGGCAACGTGCCTAGATATTTTGGAAAACGGTTTTTATGATACGGAACTGGAAGTCCGTCCCAAATGGGCAGACGGAACACCGGCCCATACGGTAAAAAAGTTTGGTATTGTCAACCGTTACAATCTGAAAGAGGAATTTCCTCTGATGACTTTGCGCCGAACCTACTGGAAAAGCGCCTTGGATGAACTTCTGTGGATTTGGCAAAAGAAATCCAATCGTATTGAAGATTTGGGCAGCCATGTTTGGGACGAATGGGCAGGGGAAGACGGCACCATCGGTAAGGCCTACGGTTATCAGTTGGGCATTAAGCACCAATATAAAGAAGGCGAATTTGACCAAGTGGATCGGGTGCTTTACGATTTGAAACACAATCCCGCTTCCCGTCGCATTATGACCAACATCTATAATTTCCAAGATTTGCACGAGATGAATCTCTATCCCTGTGCTTACTCTATGACCTTTAATGTCACCGGAAATACCCTTAATGGCATCTTGAACCAGCGTTCTCAGGATATGCTCACCGCAAATAACTGGAATGTGTGCCAGTATGCCATGCTCTTGATGATGATGGCGCAGGTGTCCGGTTTGGAAGCCGGTGAATTGGTCCATGTGATTGCCGATTGCCATATTTATGACCGGCATATTCCCGCAGTGAAGGCAATGCTGGAACGAGAGGGCTTTGATGCGCCAAAGGTTACCTTAGATAAAAATGTAACCGATTTCTATGACTTCACAAAGAATAGTTTCTCTGTGGAAGATTATCAGTTCCATCCCTTTGAATTTGACATTCCGATGGCGATTTGAGGTTAAATATGGAACTGATTGTAGCAGTTTATGACGATTGGGGCATTGGCAAAGACGGCACCCAACCCGTAGCCTTGTCTGCTGACCGTAAGTTCTTTCGGGAAACAACCCATGGGGCAATGGTGATTGTAGGCAGACGCACCATTGAAGATTTTCCCGGTCAAAAACCTTTGCCCGGCAGAGTGAATGTGGCATTGACCAGAAGCACGGATGAAATTCCCGGCTTTACGGTATGTCACAGCCCTGAGGAAACGGCATCCCTTGCCAAATCCGCAGAAAGAGCGATGGTGATTGGCGGCGGCAGTATTTACCGCTTGATGCTTCCCTTTTGCGATACGGCTTATGTTACCAAGGTGCATATCACGCCGGAATCGGATACATATTTCCCCAATTTGGATGAAGACCCCCAGTGGGAATTGGCGGAAATTTTGCAGTCCGGAGAAGAGAATGGCATACCTTATCAGATGTGCCTTTATCATCGAAAATGAAACCGGAAGGCGTGATTTTACGCCTTCTGTTTTTGTTTTTTTCGCATTTTAGATAGAAATAGGTAGAAATTAATGCAAAAAAAGAAAAATTTAATTGTGATTGCTATTTGCATTTTGTCGGCAGTTGTGCTGGCCGGTATGGTTTGCTGCGGCTGGTTTGGGTATTTGGCAATGACAAATCGTTATACAGTGGATGTTTCCTTTGTCCAAGAGCGGGAAATTACCGTTGAGTATGGGACGGTATATCAGCCATCTCTGGCTACCGCAGAGTTTTTTGGAACAAATCTGCATAAACAGCCCCAAAAGGTGGAAGTCACGGTGGATAGCCAAGTGGATACCGGCCGTTTGGGCACATACTGGGTCAAGTATATTGCCCGACATAAAGGCTGTGTGGGCACGGCGTATCAGCACGTGACGGTGGTAGACACCCAAGCGCCGGTGATTACCTTGCAGGCAAATCCGGACCATACAACCCAAGTCGGTCAGACTTATGCCGAGGAAGGGTATACGGCGGTGGACAATCACGACGGGGATATTACCGCAAAGGTGCAAAAAAGTTCCACCAAGGACGAAATTATTTACACCGTGGCAGACAGTTCCGGAAATGTGGCAACCGTCCGCCGGAAGGTTGTCTACAGTGATACCGTTGCGCCGGTTTTGAAACTCAACGGTAAAGACTGCGTAACCCTATGGGTAGGGCAGACTTTTGAGGAGCCGGGATATGTGGCGGCAGATAACTGGGACGGAAACCTGACCAATCATGTCCGCGTTTCCGGTGATGTGGATACTTCCCGAAGCGGTATTTATACCTTGCGGTATTCTGTGGCGGATCAATACGGCAATCACACCGAAAAGGAACGGAAAATCGTTGTAATCAGCACTGCCACGACGCAAAATCCCTCTGTGGTTGTGCCAAGTGGTAAAGTGATTTATCTGACGTTTGATGACGGTCCCGGACCCCATACCGGTCGGTTGCTGGATGTCTTGAAGAAGTATAATGTGAAGGCGACTTTCTTCTTGGTCAATAAGCCGAAATATAAGAAATATATCAAGCGCGCCAGCGATGAAGGGCATGCCATTGGTATTCACACTATGACCCACACCTATAAGTCCATTTACAAAAGTCCGGAAGCCTATGACAAAGACCTTTACGATATGCAGGCTGTTATTGAGAATATTACCGGAGAGAAAACAACCTTGCTTCGTTTTCCCGGAGGCAGTTCCAATACGGTGAGTAGAAAATATTGCAAAGGGATTATGAGTTATCTGACACAGGAAGTCGAGGCCAGAGGTTTCCAGTATTTTGATTGGAATGTGGACAGCAAGGATGCCGGTGGCGCAAAATCCTCGGTAGAGGTGTTTAATAATGTGGTTAGCGGTGTTCGCAAAAAGAACTTTTCTGTTGTACTGCAACACGATATTAAAGGCTTCAGTGTGGATGCGGTGGAAAATATTATCCTTTGGGGATTGGATAACGGTTACACCTTTTTGCCCCTAGACCCCACCAGCCCCGGATGCCATCATCATGTGAACAATTAAAAAACCGCCCTCGACAAACTCTGTCGAGGGCGGATGTTTATTCTATATGGGTGTGGTTGTTGATGTGGTCTTCGCAGTAGCAGAAGTAGCCGTTGCAACGGGAACAGTACCGAAATTCCAATTCCGGATTGGTAACATCCGTGCGTCCGCATACCGCGCATTGGTGATTAAAATTTTCTTTTTGCGATGCGGCGCGGAAGACAATGGGTTTTTGCGGTTGGGCGGCTTTTTTCTTTTTCCTACCCAATTTCATTCTCCAAGAAAGGGGAATGACATTGATTACATCTTTTCCAAAGAATAGGAAATAGTTGGCGATGGCAACCAAGGGGAATAGGCTGTAGGGGAATAGTCCTGCGGCGGTGAGCAATACAACATTATAAATGGTTAGGGCCAAATCCACAACCGCAAAAATCCAAGCCTTCACGGGAATGATATACAAAAGCAAAAACCGTGCATCGGGATACATCGTCGCGTAAGCCAAAAAAAGACTCATATTCAAATAAGTCACATTTGCATTTCCATCGAAAATCATACAGAACACATCCAACAGCACAACGCCGGATAGATAAAATAGGTTAAATCGGAAAGTGCCCCAAACCATTTCGATTGCCCGACCCAAGGAATAGTAGCAAAATAGGGCAATGGCGGTAATGAGGATATGACCGGCATCAAAGGTAAACACATAGGTGAAAAGCCGCCAAACTTGTCCTTGTAAAATCAGTTCTCGGTTAAAGTACAATGCCCCATAAAGGGTGTAACTTCCGTCGAACATACTTAAAAGATAGACAATGGCGCTACCGATGGTAATATACAGCATTAAATTGGGAATGCCTTTATCGTGGTTGCGGTGGCAAAATCGCTCAAAACGACTACGCAGATTTTTCAAACACTCATCTCCTAACCTTAGTAGCCATATCATATCAGTTTTTGCAGGCGTTGTCTATGGCGCAATTATGAACTTTTTGGGAAATTTGAAAAAAATAGTTGACAATCGGCACAAAACGAGTAAAATATACACGAACTGCATACTAGCCTTATCAAGAGTGGTGGAGGGAACGGCCCGATGAAACCCGGCAACCTGATTAGTCAAGGTGCCAAATCCGGCGGCAACGAAAGATGAGGATTCGATAGAAGCGCACATCGGATTTCCTCGGTGTGCGGTATTTTTATTTTTGCGTGAAAGGATTGTTATGGAAAAGAGATTATTTACTTCCGAATGTGTCACCTGCGGACACCCCGACAAAGTGGCGGACAATATTTCCGACGCTATTTTGGACGCCTGCCTTGCCCAAGACCCCTATTCCCGTGTGGCTTGTGAAGTGATGGTGACCACCAATTTCTGTGTGATTTGCGGAGAAATTACCACCAAGGCGCAGGTTGATTACGAAGAAGTTGCCCGCAAAGTGATTGCCTCTATCGGTTACACCCATCCCGATGCCGGCTTCTGCGCGGAAAATGTGGAAGTTGTTTGCAAGGTACATACCCAGTCTGCCGATATTGCTATGGGCACTAACGACGAAGTCGGTGGCGCAGGTGACCAAGGTATGATGTTTGGTGGCGCTTGTACCCATACCCCCGAATTGATGCCTTTGCCTGCAGCATTGTCCCGCGCTTTGAGTAACCGCCTGACCGAGTGCGTTGCCAGCAACGATTTGCTTCGCCCTGACGGCAAGACCCAAGTGTCTGTGGAATTTGACGCGGAAGGCAATGTGTTGGGCGTGGATACGGTGGTTGTGTCCGTGATGCACGCTGAGGCTTTTGAAATCAGTGAACTTCGCCGTTACATCCGTGAAGGCGTGATTGCACCGGTTTTGAAGCAGTATGGCTTTGAGATGGAAAGCGTTCCTCATATTCACATTAACCCCACCGGAAAGTTTGTCATCGGTGGTCCTGATGGCGATACCGGTCTTACCGGCCGAAAGATTATCGTGGATACTTATGGCGGATATTTCTCTCACGGTGGCGGCGCATTTTCCGGCAAAGACCCCACAAAGGTTGACCGTTCCGGCGCATATATGGCTCGCTACATGGCAAAAAACTTGGTAGCCGCTGGTTTGGCAACCCAAGTGCAGGTACAATTGGCTTACGCCATTGGCGTGGCGGAACCGGTATCTGTCCGTGTGGATAGTTACGGTACCGGCAAGATTTCCGACGAGGAAATGACCGCGCTTCTGCGGAAAACCTGCGATTTGACCCCTGCCGGTATTATCCGCAAGTTGGAACTTCGCAGACCGATTTACGAGAAAACCGCGCGGGAAGGCCACTTCGGCGTGGAGGATCTCCCTTGGGAAGCCACTGATTTGGCAGCGGAACTGAAAAAACTGGCAAATATCTAAATCACACAATTGCGTCTTCTTTTTAGAAGACGCAATTGTATGAATTTAGATATAGGAGGATTGACATTTATTCGCTAAAAGGATATACTAAGTTTTAAATTATATTGGGAGAATAGGTGTTCTTTTATGAAAAACAATAAAATTTGGACAATTATCTCGATTGTAGTGCTGTTTTTACAAGCGGTTGCAGAGGGATTGGCGGCGGCAATCCTGTTACGCCTAAATTTGCTACCGACAAAATATACATTGCTTTTGGCGATTGTGCTTGTGCTACTGTTGGCGATTACGGGGGTTTTGTTCTTTGTTCACGGGAAAAAACCGGCAAGTACAGCACGACGGATAGTCGCAATGGTGTTAGCGGTTTTGATTATGATTGGTTGCGGATTAGCATTTAAGGTTGCTTTCGACGCATACAATGCTATCAAGGCGGTAACCAATGAAAAACCGATTACCAACACAATGGAAATGTATGTGTTTGTCCGCAATGACGACCCTGCTCAAAGTTTAGCAGATACAGCAGAGTATAGTTTTGCCATCATTGCAGATTATGATGTTGACCATACCCAGCAAGCCATTGGAAAAATTCAGCAAGCCATTGGAAAAATGCCGGTAATTGCCCAATACGAGATGTCCTCGGCGATTGCTGATGCGCTTTTGGGCGGGCAGATTGACGCGGCTATTTTAAACGGCGCATCGGTGGCGCTTTTGCTGGAGCAAGAGGGGTATGAAAATTTTACATCCAAAGCCAGAATTTTGCATGCCATGGCCCTTGTGGACTTAGAAGAAACAGAACCGACAACCGAGGCAACCATCACCCAAGAGGAAAATATTACCAATACGCCCTTTGTGGTGTATATCAGCGGCTCAGACACCCGCAATCAAAAATTACGCAGATCTCGAAGCGATGTCAATATTTTAGTAATTGTAAACCCGGTCACCAAGCAAATATTGCTTTTAAATACCCCCAGAGATTATTATGTGCCCAATCCGGCAGGAAAGGGGAAATTGGACAAGTTGACCCATTGCGGTCTATATGGCGTGAATTGCTCAATGGAAGCGCTGGGTGACTTGTATGGGGTCAAAGTAGACCATCATGCGCAAATCAACTTTACCGGATTGGAAACGCTGGTTGACGCGGTGGGCGGAATTACGGTCAATTCCACCCAAGCATTTTCTGCCGCCGGCGGTAGCGTAAAAATCCAAAAGGGCGAAAACTATTTAAACGGCGAGCAAGCGCTGGCCTTTGCCCGGGAGCGCCACCATGTGAGTGGCGGAGATAACGGCCGTGGCAAAAATCAGATGCAGGTCATTAAGGCACTGATTAAAAAAATAACTACCGGCACAACGATTATTTCCAACTACACACAAATTTTGGACAGCCTGAAAGGGATGTTCAAAACGGATGTGACAATGGAACAAATCAGTATGCTGGTTAAAATGCAACTAAACGATATGGCTTCTTGGAATGTGCAGACCTTTGCCGTCACGGGAAAGGGTGCGTCCAAACCTTCCTATTCTTCACCCGGACACAACGCATATGTGATGTATCCGAATAAAAAGGTAGTCGCCTATGCTTCAGAATTGGTGAACCGCGTTTTAGCCGGTGAAACTTTGACGGACAAGGATATGAAAGTTCCCCAATAAACGAAAGCGCATTGGATTTTCCAATGCGCTTTCATACACTTTTGACGAAAATCGGTAGGAAAAAAGTGAAAAATCATCCAATTTTTCATATTGTAATTTGGGTCAATAAGTGGTACTATGTTATAAATACAAACGTTTACGGTCTGCGGACATAAAAGCCGGATTGAGAGGTGTTCCAATGAAGTATATTGTAATCTTAGGCGATGGAATGGCGGACGAACCGTTATCACAGTTAAACGGTATGACGCCCTTAGCCTATGCCAATACGCCGAATATGGATGCGCTGGCCGGAAAAGGCGAAATGGGGCTTGTTAAGACGGTTTCCGCGTCTATGAGGCCGGGTAGTGATGTGGCGAATTTGGCTGTTTTGGGATATGACCCCACGAAAAATTATTCCGGTCGATCACCTTTGGAAGCATTGAGCGTAGGTGTTCAAATGCAGGATGATGATGTGATTTTTCGCGCCAATATTGTGACCCTCACCGAAGAGGAACCCTTTGGAGAAAAGACAATTGTGGACCACAGTTCCGGCGAGATTTCCACAGAGGATGCGTCGGTTTTGATGGAAGCGCTCCGAAAGGAACTTTCTACGGAAGAATTCCAATTTTATACCGGCACCAGTTATCGCCATATTTTGGTTTGGAAAAAGGGGACAGTGTTGGATTTGGCACAACCCCACGACCATTTGGGTCAGAAAATTGCGCCCTACCTTCCCAAAGAACCCCGCTTTTTAGCGATGATGAAAAAGAGTTTTGAAATTCTTAATAATCACCCCATCAACATCGAACGCGCCAAGCAGGGGAAGAATAAAGCCAACAGCCTTTGGTTTTGGGGGGCAGGTACGAAGCCCAGCATTTCCAATTTCCAAGAGAAAACCGGCAAAAAAGGCGCAATGATTTCTGCTGTAGACCTGCTAAAAGGAATAGCCACCGGCGCGGGAATGCAGGTTGTGGAAGTAGATGGTGCCAATGGCGGATTACATACCAATTACGAGGGTAAAGCCCAAGCGGCGGTGCAGGCAGTTTTGCAAGACGGTTGCGATTTTGCCTATGTTCATGTGGAAGCCCCCGATGAAATGGGTCACCAAGGCAGTATTGAGAATAAAGTAAAGGCAATAGAAGCCTTAGATGCCAAAGTAATTGCACCGATTTTAGAGAAAATGGATGCATCTGCTGAGGATTACAGAATGCTCATTTTGCCGGATCATCCCACGCCTATTCGCTGTCGCACCCATACCTCAGACCCCGTGCCTTATATTTTGTTTGATAGCACAAAGCAACAAAAGAAAATTGTTCGATATCATGAAAAAGCGGCGGCCGAAACCGGAAACTATCTTCCGGAAGGCTATCGGTTGATTGACCGTTTATTTGAGAAAGGATGAAAGAAAATGTATCAAGTTCATTATTTAAATAAAATTTCCCCCGAGGGTACAGCCCTTTGGACGGCAGAATATCAGACCACAGAAAACATTGCAGAGGCAGAGGCTGTTTTGGTGCGTAGCGCCGCAATGCACGATATGGATTTGCCGGAAAGTTTACTTACGGTTGCCCGTGCAGGCGCAGGTGTGAATAACATTCCTTTGGACAAATGCGCAGAGCAAGGCATTGTGGTGTTCAATACCCCCGGTGCCAATGCCAACGGCGTAAAAGAGATGGCAATTTGCGGCATGCTGTTGGGTAGCCGTGATGTGGTTGGCGGTATCCAGTGGGTCAAGTCTATTCAAGCAGAAGGCGATGTTGCCAAGAAGGTAGAAAAGGGCAAGTCCCAATTTGCCGGTACAGAATTGATGGGTAAGAAACTTGGCGTTATCGGCTTGGGTGCAATCGGCGGTATTTTGGCAAACACTGCCATTGCTTTGGGTATGGAAGTTTACGGCTGTGACCCCTATATTTCTATCAGTGCGGCATGGCACTTGGACAGTAAGATTATTCCGGTCAAGACCAGAGAGGAAATCTATGAGCAGTGCGACATCATTTCCTTGCATGTTCCGCTATTGGATGATACCAAGCATATGGTCAATGAGGAAACACTGGCGAAAATGAAAGACGGTGTCATCCTTTTGAACTTTGCTCGTGATAAACTGGTGGATGATGAGGCACTGGAAAAGGCATTGGCCAGCGGTAAAGTTAAGCGGTATGTTACAGATTTCCCCAATGACAAAACCGCCGGAATGGAAGGCGTCATTGCCATTCCTCACTTGGGCGCATCTACCGCAGAGTCCGAAGATAACTGCGCGAAAATGGCAGTCCGTCAGGTGATGGATTACTTGGAAAACGGCAATATCAAAAACTCTGTCAACTTTCCCGCGATGGATATGGGCATCTGCACCAAACCCGGTCGTATTGTGGTGCTTCATAAGAATATCCCCAATACCATTAGCCGATTTACCACTGTGGTGGCAAGTTACAATATAAACATCTCGGATATGCTCAACCGAAGCAAGGGCGAGTATGCTTGCACAATGCTGGACTTGGACGAGGCAGCACCTGCCCAAATGGCGCAGGAACTTGCATCACTGGAGGGCGTGTTCCGCGTTCGCGTTATTCGATAAACAGAAAGAAGCGGTATCTTTCAAAAGGAAAGATACCGCTTTTGGTATTTTATCCGGTGGTGGTGTAGCAGTCACATTGTCCCTGCTGACGGTCGCAATCTCTGGGGGCAAATTGACCTTCGGGGAAGGGAATGCGGGAGAACATTTCGCAAGGGTCTTCCGCGCAACCGGGGGAGTCGCAACATTCTTTGGTGGGGATAGAATAGTCCAGCACCGGTATAATCAGTTGGGCATCCCGTTCCAAACGGATAATGGAAAATTGTCCCAAGGAAACAAATAATCGCCGATTTTCTCCGCAAATGACAAGTTCTTCGTCAAACAAGCCGGAAATGCCGGCGGGAATTTGCCGAATGGGGGCATCTGCGTGACACTGGCAAGCCTCTAAAACTTTGGAATTAAGCACCATGGGGTCAAGAACTTCCACCACGGACACCAATTCGCTAAGTGTCATTATGCGGCTGCCATATCTTCAAATTTCTTCAGTACCACACGGACATTGCCATTCTTATTGACCAAGATATGGTCAATAATCCGGCGCATATCCATATTGGTAACAGTTTCTAATTCCAAAAATCGAAGGATCTCCTGACGGTAGTGCTGAATGATTTGCTCTGCGTTGCCGATGATCTGCGCTGACTGGGCGATTTGTTCCAAATCCAAATCCACAGCCCTCAGCTCTTCCGCAACGCTGGCAAGCTTGTCTTTTAACTCTGCCATACTAATCAGATCATTGGCATACATTTCTTGATACCGGTCCTTTTTGCTTAGCAGTTTCTTCCGCTTGACTTCAATTTCTTGCTTTGCCTGCTCCGGGTTCTGTGCTTCCGGAAGCTGTTTGTCCAAGCTTGCCAAAATACTTGCCACAAAAACGTCCTTATCCTCTATCAACGAGGCAAAGTATTTACGAAGCTCCTCTATCAGTTCCGGCTCATCCAGAATCACGCGATTATCGCACTTTTCTGCAGTGTACTGATCGTTGGTAACGCATCGCCAGTATATCCGGGTGTTCACATAGGTATAGATCTTCCGGGTGAAGGACCTGCCACAATGTTCACACTTGATGAGGGTGGAGAACACATGCTTGGAACTGTACCTGGCGTCTCTGAAGGGCTCCCCAGAGTCGTACTTAGTTCGCCGGGAATCAATAATCTCCTGCGCCTTTTGGAAGACCTCCGGGGTCACAATAGCCCAGGACGGACGCTCGTGATAGAATTGATTCTCTTTGGGAATATTCACTTGCTTTCCGGTCAAGAAATCTTCGATCTCATACTTGTGGTTGACTAAAATGCCGCAGTATAGCGGGTTCACAAGTACCCGACGAACACCCCGGGCATTCCAGTCATTTCCGTATTTGGTTTTGTCATTATCTCGGTTTAAGGTCATGCTGATGGTCCGGCAACCTAAACCCTGTTCATTGTATAGGAAGAATATCTTACGGACGATCCGGGCTTCCTCAGGGTTGATCTCCAAGGTGAACTTGTCGATTCGGTCATAGCCGAAGACCCGCTGAGGAACACGACCTTTTTCCGCATTGATTTTTTTGCCCCACTTGACACGCTTGGAAAGATTGTTGCTTTCCTCCTGCGCCATAGCAGAAAACAGGGTCAGCACGAACTCGCTGTCTCCCATAGAGTCCATATTGGCTGTGAGAAATAGAGTGTTGATGCCCATAGATTTCAGTTTGCGGATACTCTGCAATGCATCTACTGTGTTTCTGGCAAAGCGGCTGATATCCTTAACCACCACCATATCGAACAGGCCCAGTTCCGCATCCCGCAAAAGCCGTTTGAATTCCTCACGCTTTTTCAGGGAAGTACCGGTGATGCCTTCATCCGCATACAAGCGGAATAGTTCATGGCCGTTCCGTTTGGCATACTCCACAAAGAATTCCTTCTGGTGGATCAAGCTATCAATCTGCTCGTCCTTGTCCGTCGAGACACGACAATATGCAGCTATTTTCATTTGTTGGTTGCTCCTTTCTGTCAACCAACCCATATCCTGCTTTTATTATAGCATAAAAAGCAAGAAAGAGGAATGACGAGATTCCCCTTTCCGGATGTAGGTTGGTTAGCTATTAGCTACCCTGTTCTCCCAATATTGAGAGAGCAGCTTGTCGATCAAAATCTTTTGAAGTTGCCGTTCAAACTCCTTTGGGGTGTTAGGGTTCACAAAGGTAAAGGTTAGTTGCACCTCTTGCTTTGCCATTGCACAGCCCCCTTCCTTAGAACATTCTATTAGGAATGGAGACCTGTAATGCCTGCGGTATCGTCAAACCAGTATGCCTGGAACACTGTACCATCATGCAAAATGAATCTACCACGGGCATCCTTGGGGATCTGCTCGGCTGCGGCGGTGCTGTCCAGGATAATCTGTGACAGGATGGTGTCAGCACGACCGCAGATCCGGCAGTTCACATTGTTCTTGATCTGACCGGAAAGAATGTTGGCATCCGGGCGCTGTGTGGCAAGAATTAAGTGGATGCCAAAGGCACGGCCTTGTCTGGCGATCATAGAAAGCTTGCTTTCAATCTTGCCGACGATTTCCTTCTGTTCTTTCGTCAGACCGGTCTTATCCAACACCTCCGCAATCTCATCACAGGCGAAGATATACCGTGGCAGGTCTTCTCCTGTGTTTTCGTTGTAACGGTCAATGTTGGGCTGTCCGGAGGCTGCCAACAAGGTTTTACGCCGCTGCAGCTCGTTCACAAGCTCTGTAAGGAGCGCAAGTGTTGACTCTTCCTCAATGCACATCTTGCATTGCTTATGCCAGATAGGCGGGAAATCCACACCGCCTTTGAAATCGGCGATGCTCACTACTGCACCTTTCTTTAATGCCTGCATGAGGAGCAGTTTCAGCAGAACACTCTTACCACTGCCGGTAGAACCGCCCAAGAGAATGTGGGGCACTTTTACAAGGTCTACGGTGACCGGTCCGGTAAAACTTTCACCCAAAGCCAGTATGAAGGGCTTGTGAGAAAGGTACTTGTTATTCCAATCTATCACTTCCGGCAGATCTGTTTTGGCAGGCACGGTATAGAGAAGAACACGGCTTTTTCCAGACCCATATTTCATCTTGACAATGGTGATGTCCAGGATGGTCTCAATGGCGGCCTGCTTGTCCTCCCAGGTCTTGAGGGGGATACCCTGGGAACTGAACTCCCAGACTGAAATGCGGGGATTCTGTTTGTCCTTGTACTTCCGTTTGAGGGCAGGCACCATATCCGTATAGTTCACAAGGCCAATGCTTCGGAGCTGATCCTGTGCCGCCTTCTTCTCAAGGGGAAAAAGAATGAGTATGGTGAGGAGCACTCCGCCTACCACTAGGTATACAGCAAAAATGTGCTGCATTACCAAACTGGCAATAGGCGAAAGCAAAGCGGTGGCCTCAGAGGTCAAAGCAATCTCGTCTTGCTTACTCCATATCAGGATTGCTCCCAGAATAAAGAGTGCGACGAAAATCAGTTTCACAGGCGCGTCGGAGGTGGAACTGGGTCTGGGGAGATGTTCCCGGAGACTGGAACGGCGTTGAAGCCGTTCCTTTTCAAACCGTCTCATGGGGAATCTCCCGTGGGGGCATACCCCGGCGGAACTCTGTCACCGTATGGATGCGTCGCAGAAATGCGTTCCAGGTTTCCAACTTATCTCTCTGGATCTTTGGGTATTGCTGATCCAAGGGAATGTTGGAGGTGATGTACACGGTAAGGTAGCAGGCAATCCGATCATGATACCGAGCAGGCAACATCAAGGGATAGATATCCAGGTAATTCAGCATTGCAGAAATGGGTATCTCATAATGGAACTCCTCGAATATAAGCACCGACTGTCCTTTGTAGGAATCAAACTGGACATTGCCATTAGCGGGATAATTGGTGATACGGCAGATCTCCTCCGGAGGGTGCTTTTCGTAGATGCTCCGGGTCTTACCGGTACCGCTGTCTCCCCAAAGATAATGGACTTTGATAAACCGGTTCTCAGTTAAATACTTTTCAAACCGGATATCCTGACGGAGTTTATCGATGTGCTCCAGATGGAAAGCAAAGCTGGGATCAATTGCAAGGATCTCCTTGTTGCTCATTCCTTCCTTTACACATTGCAAAAGCTTGGCGTACTTGGGACTTTTCTCAGAAGCCTCATCGGGCAATTCACCGAACTCTTTGAACGTGCCTTCCACACGAGTTTCCGATTTATCGGTGTCTGCCCATTTGCCTTCCTTGCGGATATATGCTCGGTTATCCTGAACTGTCCCGTGGGCCCTGTCAATGTGGGCGGTAGGAAACCGCTTTTTGACAGTGCCGAACCGCATAGGCGAGGATGAGTACAGGAAAAGGTGCGTGTGATATGTCCCTTCTTCGCCAATTTCATCTGCCAGGCACATATAGTCAGGATTAAACTTCTGCGCACGGTCGATGATCTCATCGTGGGACATACCATGGTCTTGGGGGTTGTTGATGGTCAACAGCCATTTGCGTGATTGGGTATAGCTTTCGTACATAGCTCAATTCTCCTCCTTTTTGCTACTGCTACTTCGCTCGCATAGGTAATACTAACCTATGCGAGCGGGGACGCTCCCGCGTTACGGCGGGGGATATTTTTCTTTAGGGAAAAATATTAACCCCCAGCCATCCCGCGGGCGTGTCCGCAGCGAACAGGTGGAATCAATCCACGAGGAAGATGCCGCTGGCCTTAGCGGAGAACTGGAGCTTTCCCTGAGACTCATAGCCGGTCACGACCAGGTCGGTAAACTCCACATCCACAAAGCCCTCCGGCTGTTCCATCTGCTGAGGTCCGTCGATGCGCACGCTCAGCTTTTCCAGGCGATGTTCTGCCAGGCACACCACATAGCGGTAGCCGGACACGGTCTCAGTGCGTTTTCCGTCCTTATACTCATAGGCGGGCATCACATCGACCAGCAACATTTTACGACCCAAGCTGGCAGGGTCGATCCGAAGATCACGAAGGTTAAGCATATAACCAACTCCTTAAATCAGTAGTACTGCCACTGGCCGGTAGCAGCCTAAGTAGTCATAGCGCTCTTGACTGACCATATGGTAACATGCTATCTACCCCCGAATGCCTCACATGTGAGTCATTTTGAAAAAGTTGTAAAAATTTTTCCGCCATCCCTGTTCAACTAAGGGATGGCGGAAGCTTTAGCTGTCGTCAGAATCAAACAGCGTAGGCAGACCGGCTTCTTCAAGTTCCATATCTGCAGCTGCTATCGGTTGTCTATTGGCAATACATTTCCACCAGATCTGTCGTTCTGGAAAGGCGGCGTCGTACAATTTTTTAGACTTCTCAAGCCCAAGATCCAATGCCATACATATTTTCACGACCGCTTCTTCGGTGGTACGATATCTACCACCGCGGTTGTCTGTGTTGGCAATCATTCGGCCTATTGTAGCTCTGGATAAACCAGTTTCTGCGGCGAGGACTTTTTGTGTCTTTTTTCTCAGTTTCATATACTGATATAGAAGATCTCCAAAAGTATTATTCGTGTTGGGGCTTTGCTTTGGTGTCTTAACACTCAAAGCGATTCCCTCAGAACGTTATTTCGTGATAGAACTCTGCGGGCCGGAGGTGATCTGTGTGGTTTGTTTACGGACTGTTTGGTGGATATTTGAATTCAGGTCAAATACCATAAGCAACCACCTCCTTCGTAAAAATGCGTCAATGTGAATAGTCGTACTATCCACCTCCGACGCGCAAAGCCCATCACCTTAGCTGTCATATAGATACAAAAAGAGTACAGTCAAAAATGGCTGTACTCTTACTGTATGATGCTTGTGCATCTCATGTATGGAATTATTACAGTCTCTGCAACGTCATTTGGGCATAACAATACCGTATGAGACTTGGAGACTGTGTTTTGCCAACGCAAAACTAAGATACTGTAGTAGTCGTTGTTGTTTGGCGCAAGCTTTCTCGGCGGTCCATAAAATCATCCCTACTTGAATGGGCATAGTTATCCCATAGTGGGTAGAAGGCAAGGAAAATGGTTAGAGAATCTTGCTTGTTCAAACAAAGAAAACTCTATATCCACCCGAAAGGGCATAGTGCCTCCAGGAGGACTCGGCGGCGTTAACGATCATTTCGACCGGATAGACTGGGCCGTCTCCTGCAAACAGTGCAGAAGGATTGCCGTCATCTACCAATCCGGCAACCATAAGCTAGCATCCTGTGTTTTGCCAACGCAAAACTAATAATCATGTAGTCAAGAAGAAATTTGTTAACCGACCATAAGGGCATAGCATCCCTAGGGAGGTTAGAGGCAATTGACGGTCCGTAGAACGGGCAGACTTTCTCGCTCCTGCGGGTAGTACAGGAGACGGTTGCTGCCACCTGCCAGATCAGCAACCACGAAGAAAGGAAACTTAACGGTCTATTCTCTGATACTGTGTGCTTGTAAAAGCAATAAAGAAACTATCATCCAATATACCCATACTTCTTGATCACCATTGACCGATAGCTGGCGCAGGTGGACATATTGGAGAACAAAGAGAATTCCTCACAGTGCCTTGATCCCTGCACGACCCACAGCAGACCAAGACCTATGTAATCTTTGTTATTTATATTTTACTATATTTACCGACAGAAGACAAGTAAACAAATTATAAACAATGCAAGTTACTTCACAAATTTATGCCGTGAATATGTTTTGTTTGTATAATTCGTTCCTTATTCCACAGGGTTATTATTGTAGATAACCATTCCGATTCTTTTTGTGGTTAGTTTTAAGATATAGCAAAGCATATTTTACAATTACACCGACTAGTGCACAGACAGCAATATATACCAACATCCACATCTGATTATCTGTATGCTGCATAGTGACTAGTAACGAGCATGCGGTAATGAACATTGTTTGTCTTAACGCAGAGGAGATTATTATCTTCAAATCGAAAATGTTGTTTCGATTTGAATAAAAAAGGATTTCGGAAAATAGTACCACAAAATAAATCGTGAGGGCATTTTCAGTATGTATATCAAAATACACAGTTGCAACAGTGAATACAAAAAAGACAAGCATACTCTGTATGAGCACATCAGAAATAAAACGGCAGCAGTTTTGAATAAAGGCGCTCAGAGACTCAATACTTCCTTTTATTCCATGCACTTCCGATTTGATTTGGGCTGTATCATCCTTGGTTTCTTTCAAGGTCTCGTACATCTGATCCAGTTTCTTGCTATCTGCAGAAAGGATTACATGAATTCGCTTCAGTGTTTCTAAGGTGGTGTTCCCAGTTTTGAGGGTATAATATCTGCTTAACTTTTCATGATTTACGACTTCTTTTCGGAATGCAGAATCAAATACTGCAAGGATTTCTTGGCAATCATAGAGTGTCATATACTGTGTTTGATATGTTTCGGTGTCTCGAATGACAGCTTCCAAATCCATATCTATGTTTTCACTGTAACACGAGAGTTCCTCAAGCAGTTTAAGTTTACTACTGCTATAGGAAAAATGAGATTTTGTTATTTTCAAGGCATTATCTACCGCTTGGGCATATTCTTCCCCCAAATTGGGTTCAACCAGGGAATCGTCGATGAACTCCTTGAACATGCCAATTAACGGTGTTGCAATAGTTGCGCCTAACAGCGCTGCGCCAGGCTTCAGCAAACCACATACTCCGGTAAAAACGGATAAAGCGGCCTCCGAAACATAACAAATTCTCTTGAGCCCTTTTTTGAACTTTTGCTTTGATTCATAATTGCTTTCTGACATACTAACAGCTCCTCTCAATTTCAATTATAGCTAAAGAACAATGTTGTTGCTGATTCTGAAAATACACACTGTTATTTCATGTATCCAATCTTCTTAAAGTACTCCACGTATTTCAGCAGGTAGTCTATGTCGATATCAGCCCATTCGAAACCGAGGGACTTCAAGTACTGCACTGTAAAATCGTTTTCGATGCGGATGTTGCTGTCATAGCTGAGTTGATCGTTTTCGTCCATATCATTGATAAACGCTTCAAAGATATGGGCTGTACCGGTCTGCTCTGCCGTTTGGCGTAATGCTTCTGTGAATTCTGTACCACTGACTGTTTTAAGATCAAAACCAAGCGCATTAAATATTTCCAAAAGCTTGTTGAAATACACAACCTTGATGCTGTTGATATGGAATACCGTCTGCTCCGTGCTGAAGTGCCGGGTGATGGTCATAACGGCGTTAGCAGCTTCATCAATAGGGGTAAATTCGGCGTACAGATCCATCAGATAATCCGGGAAGATCCCCAGGTCTAGCACACCCTTGACACGCTGTAAGAAGGCGTTGGACTCGTAGTTCTTCTGGAACACACCGTCAGACAGACGGTTAGTCAGGTTGCCCATGCGCATAATGTTTGCCTGCAAGCCGTCTGCCATAGCATCCAGAACAGCCTTCTCTGCCTCAAATTTACTTCTGGCATATACATTGTCAAGAGGTTGTCCAATGTACAGACTACTCTCGTAGAAATGCTTTTCGGTTTCACTGACATAGCCGTCAAATTCATCACCAAAAGTATTGCCAGACACACTCAATGTGGATGTGTGGATCAGCTTTGCATTTGCTGCCTTGCAGAAATCAATCAGTCGCTTAGTCGTCTCTACATTGGCCTCATAGAAGTACTTATAAGAGCCGTAGTGCTTAACGCTGGCAGCGGTATTGATAACAGTATCCACTGCGTCCGACAGCTTAGCATAGATGGTCTCATCCAAACCCAAGTTATTCTTCTGAAGATCAGCGCAGATGACCTGAATGCGGTCGTTGCCTACATACTTGCTGCCAAAATAGAATTCTAACAACTTGTTCAGTCGAGCGGTGCTGTCTGCCTGATCCTTTCCGCGGACAAGGCAGTACGCTGTTCCAGTATCGTTCTCCAAGAAATCAGCCAGGATATGGATGCCCAAATAACCCGTTGCACCGGCAAGAAGAACATTGCCCACATCACATTTCTTAGGTGCGATTATATATTCCGGCTTATTCTTTTCCAAAATGGCGTTCACAGCAGTAAAGTCAACATCAGCAAAGGAAATTTCCTGCTTATCGCCATTCTCAATGCATTCCCAAAGGTCCTTAACCGTGGGATAGTCGAAAACATTTTGCAGATTAAAGTAAATACCTTCGTTGTGTGCCTTGGAAACGAATTCGATTGCTTTGAGGGAATCGCCACCCAAGTCAAAGAAGTCATCTGCGATACCTACAGGAACGACATCCAAAATCTCCTCCATCAGCCCGCAGAGCAGCCCTTGCTGCTTGTTCTCCGGCTGAATATATTCGGCATCGTTTGTAATATTCTCGAGGTCTACCTCCGGCAGAGCCTTGCGGTTGACTTTGCCGCTGCTGGTTAGGGGCATTTCTTTCAGATGGGTAAAGATGTGGGGGAGCATATACTTGGGGAGCTTCTTGCCAATATGGTTACGAATCTCCTTTGCATCGACCTCAGTTCCGGTATAGAACGCGCAGATCAACTGTCGGCCCTCACTGTTTTTGCGTACAACAACCACAGCCTGGGAAATACCGTCAATGCCATCAATAGCATTTTCGATTTCCCCCAGTTCAATGCGCAGACCACGGATCTTTACCTGGAAGTCATTTCTGCCCACATAGGCGATATTGCCATCTTCGCGCCAGTAAGTAAGGTCTCCGGTCTTGTATAACTTGCCTTCACCGAAAGGATTATCAATAAACTTTTCCGCTGTCAGTTCAGGCCTATTCAAATAACCAGCGCCAACACCATCGCCGGCGATACAAAGCTCACCGATAACACCTATTGGTGTCGGTAACATAAAGCGATCCACAATGTAAACCTGTGTGTTCGCAATCGGATGTCCAATGGTAATGTCGTTTGTGTTGGTGACATCCACAAGCGTTGAATAGATAAGCGTTTCGGTAGGCCCATAAACCGTGTAAATACGTATATTCGCATTCAACTGTCTTATGGTATCCAAAAGCTCGGGTTGGAGAATTTCACCGCCCACAACATAGCAATTGATGTGCTTAAAGAAATCACCAGTTTGACTGTTGTTAATGTAATTGGTTATCTTTGTTGGCGTTGCCCAGAACAAACAGTTCTTGTGCTGGGACATCATCTCCTCAAAGCAACTCTGATTATATTGCTGCTCTTCGCTGGCTAGCACACAGATCTTGCCACCTATTAGTGCAAATATCGTGTCCATTTCAAACACATCAAATGTAACAGTATTGATGGCAATAACCTTTTCAATCCCATCCAAGAGGTATAGGTTAGAATAGATGAAATTAACCATGTTCATGTGCTTGATCGCAGCACTTTTGGGTAATCCGGTAGAGCCAGAAGTATGCAATACACAAAACCGCTCGTTCGCAGCATTGTAAATCTGCGGATTGCTGATATTTGTGTTGCTGAGTAAATCTATTACGATTTCATCAGTAACACAAAATCTCGCACCAGCATCTGCAACCATATATTCCACTCTATCCTTGGGATAATTGGGGTCAATCGGCATATAGGATGCTCCGGCCTTCAAAACACCAAGCATTAAGGCAATTAGGTAGCTTTTTCTCGACACTTGGAAAGCAATAATGTCGTTTTTCTTCACCCCTTTTGCTATAAGTGCATGGGCAATGCGGTTCGCGTTAGCATTTAGCTCGGCATAAGTCAGAGCCTTGTCGGAGGCGATTAGAGTAATTTTGTCAGGTGTTTTGACTACCTGTTCTTCAAACAATTGATGGACGCACCTATCACGAGGGTAGTCCAACGCAGTGTTGTTAAACTCATACAGTAGCTTTTGATATTCCCAATCTGTTATCGCTGAAATATCCATTAGGAACTTCTGAGAATCCAGCATTTGCGCAATGATCTGCTTGTACCCGTTCATCAAACGCTGGATGGTATTTTCCTTAAACAGATCTGTGCAGTACTCTGCCATAATAACAACGCCGGTTTCCCTGGGCATTACATTGAATGTAAAATCATATTTTGCGGTTGTGATGGGGATGGGCAGCAGCTCTGTCTTTTGGTCGCCAAATACTACATCCGTCATTTGCTCACTTTGGTAAGCAAGCATCACATCAAACAGCGGATTTCTGCCCGGAGTGTCCCAATGCAGCTTTTTCACCAGTTCACCGTAGGGATAGTCCTGATGATCCATAGCAGCAACAGAATTCGCCTTTACTTCCTGCAGGAAGTCCACAACCGTTTTGGTGCCAATAGGCTGATTGCGCAGGGCAATCGTATTGACGAACATACCGATTGTGTCCAAATACTTGCTGCTTCTGCCGGAAATGGGCATACCAACCACAACATCCTCGTTTCCAGAGAATTTGGACAGGAGAATGTTAAAAGCACCCATATAGAATACATAGGGAGTGATGTTTTGCTCTTTGCAGAAGGCAAGAACACGATTATGGAGTTTGCTCTCTACCTTATCATAAATCGCACAGCCGTTAAAGCTCTGCTTTTGGCCACGGTGAAAATCGGTGTTGATTTCCAGTACGGGCACATCATCACTATAAACGGACAACCAGTATTTTTCACTCTCGGTATGATCCTGCTTTTGAACAGCAAATTGCTTATACTGCACCGGGGAGTTTTCAAGAGGTCTGCCCATATACAGTTCGTTCAGCTCTCGCAGGAAAATGGGCATAGAGCTACCATCGGTGATGATATGGTGCATGTCGATCATCACCGTGTTTTCGTAGTAACCTACACGCAAAAGCGGAGTCTGCCCCAGGTCAAAGGGACGTATAAAGGCTGTGATATCGTCAGTAGCCAACTGCTCCACAGGACATTGCACTGTGTCGTTGACGACTTGAACAATATGACCGTCTTTGTTCTCAAAATAGGTGTGCAGGCTCTCGTGACGGGCAATTAAGGAGTTAACCGCGTTCTGCAATCTCAGTACATCCAAATCGCAAACTGTAAATGCGTAAGGCACATTGTAGATGGGGCTGTCTGTATGGGTGCTCTGAGCGGTATATACACGCATCTGTGCATCGGTCGCAGGAATATCACCGGAATAATCGGTTGTATCTTCCATGCTTTCTACCAAAGCTAACTGCTCTGCTAATTCTTTTACTGTTTCACAGGCAAAGATCGTCTTGGTGTCTGTATGATAGCCCTGCTTTTCCAGCTTAGAGATCAGCTCAATCGCCTTCAGACTGTCTCCGCCCACATCAAAGAAATTATCCAGCACACCGACTCGATCACCACCAAGAACAGATTCCATGGCTGTTACCAAAATCTTTTCCTGCTCGGTGGTAGGTGCCACATATTCTACAGCATTGTCAATCGCATATAGGTCTACATCCGGCAGAGCCTTGCGATTGACCTTGCCGCTGCTGGTGAGAGGCATTTCATCAAGATGGGTACAGATATGAGGCAGCATATACTTAGGAAGCTTCTTGCCAATGTGGTTGCGGATTTCCTTTGCATCTACTTCCTCACCCGTGTAGAACGCACAGATTAGCTGCCGGCCCTCGTTATTTTTGCGTACGACAACCACAACCTGGGAGATGCCGTTAATGCTAGCAATAGCTTTTTCAATTTCGCCCAGCTCAACGCGCAAACCGCGAATCTTTACCTGGAAGTCGTTTCTACCAACATAGCCAATGTTGCCGTCCTCACGCCAATAGGTAAGGTCGCCAGTTTTATAAAGCTTTCCCGCGCCAAAGGGGTTGTTGATGAATCGTTCTTCTGTTAGATCAGGGCGATTGATATAACCGGCACCGACACCATCACCGGCAATGCAGAGTTCACCGATTACGCCCACGGGTGTCGACTGCATGAATTGGTCAACAATGTAGATTTGCGTATTAGCAATTGGGTGACCGATTGTAATATCGTTTGTCTTGGAAACATCTACCAGAGTGGAATAAATTAATGTCTCTGTGGGGCCGTAGACAGTATAGATATTGACATTCGGATTCAATCCCCGGATTCTATCTAACAATTCCGGCTTTAAAATCTCACCGCCTACAACATAACAATTGATGTGCTTAAAGAAGTCACCGGTTGAACTGTTGTTAATATAGTTCGTTATTTTTGTTGGAGTAGCCCAGAACAAACAATTATCATATTTTGCCATCATGTTCTCAAAACATGTTTGGTTATACATCTGCTCCTCGTTTGCTAATACACAGGTTGTGCCTGTTACAAGCGCAAAAATGGTATCCATTTCGAAAACATCGAAGGTAACTGTGTTGATGGCAATGACATTATCTATTCTATCCAGCAAATAGAGATTGGAATAAATAAAGTTGACCATGTTTTGATGCTTGATGGCAGCGCCCTTCGGCAAGCCGGTGGAGCCGGATGTGTGCAGAACACAGAACAGGTCCTGTGGGCAATTGCAAATAGGCAGACTGGTGGCGTCGGAGTTGACCAGTAGTTCTTCTGCCATTTCGTCAGTGACGCAGAATTTGGCGCCACTATCAGCAACCATATAATCCACACGATCCTTCGGATAGTTGGGATCAATGGGCATATAAGATGCTCCGGCCTTCAGCGTGCCAAGCATTAAAGCAATAAGGTGACTCTTTCTCGATACCTGGAAAGCCACAATATCGTTCTTCTTAACGCCTTTTTCTGCGAGGGCATGTGCAATGCGATTGGCGTTATCATTCAGTTCTTTATAGGTTAGAGCCTTATCGCAGGCAATCAACGCAACCTTATCAGGTGTTTTAGCCACCTGTTCCTCAAACAGCTGATGGACGCACTTATCCCTAGGATAGTCCATTGCAGTGTTATTAAAATCAAACAGGATCTTTTGCTTTTCTTCCGAGGGCAGAAGTTCTAACTCGTAAAGCTTTTTGGTATCGTTCGCAATGGCATCCTGCAGCAGGGTCATCAAATGATTATGTAGAGCCTCGATTTCCTGCGCTGTAAACTTATCTGTCTGATAGTCGTAGTGGATGCGGAAAACACCTTCACGATCCCGGTCATCAATGTGGATCTGCAAGCTCTCATTCTGCATACCGCAGTGATACCATGTGGTCTCGCAATCACCGCCGGTGATGGTAGCATTCTGATAGCTCAGCATAACATCGTACAGCTTTTCAGAGAAGCTATACTCCTTACGAATTGCAGACAGCACATCGCTGTAATTAAACTTCTGGTGCCGGAAGGCAGAGAAAATAGTCTTGCCCATAGCCGCCAGATTTTCCGCAAAAGAATTACTGTTTTCAAGTTCTATGAGCATAGGCACGGTGTTGACAAACATGCCCATTGTCCGCTTCTCCCGGACACCGCTTCTGTTGAGGACAGCTGTGCCAAGGTAGAACTTCTCCGCATTCATATTGGTACGGTTCATATAGATGGCAAGGGCAGTCATAAAGAGGGCATATGCGGAAGATTTGCTCTCGGTAGCATAGTTCTTGATTTGCTGGGTTTTATCTGCATCCAGTACAAAGGTTTTACGGGTAGCGCTATAGGATGCTGCCTGTTTTTCTGAAAGGTATGTCACCTCGTCGCACTTTTTGAATTGCTCCAGGAAGAATGCACGGTCATTCTCGTACCGCTGGCTCTCAAAATATTCCTTTTCACTTTCCACATACTCACAGTAGGAGCAGGCAGAGGGTTCTTCACCGCTCATAATGTTATTGAACTGTGTTCCAATCAATGCGATGGTCCAGGCATCGCCGACAATGTGATGAAACTTAACCAAAAGGCCATACTGATCCGGCAGGATCACCACTTGAATGTTACACAGGTCACCGTAGAAACCAAAGGGTTCCTCGGCTGACTTTTGGGCATAGGAATCCAACTCCGCTTTGGATGCAAAGTGGAGCACTTCAATATTCTTCTCAGTATAGGGGGTAACCTGCTGACTGGGCTGACCGTCTTCCTCGCTAATGCGGATACGCAACGCATCATTCAGCTGGAACACCCGGTTAACAGCGGCAACCAGTTCCGCTTCCGGTCTTGTGCCGGGCAGGAGCATACAGCCGCAAATCACATTGATGGATCCGCCGGCAAATCGCTCCATATCGTATATTAACTTTTGGGGCTTGGTTAGGTTCATTTGGATTCCTCCCGAAAGAAATGGGCACTGGAAACTGCGATATAGCAGTTGTTGGTATATGTAGTATGAAGCGCACTGTATGCGCCGGTAGTATCAATGGCGGGTAAGCTTTGTGCAATACCTTCTCCAGTCATTTTCAAATAACTTTCCTTCATCGACCACATCTGCGTAAAGCAGGCTGCAGGATCTGCCGATTGTGCCAAAAGACGGAGTTCCTCTGTGGAGCAACAGCGATTTGCAATATCCTGCGAAAAGTGGCGAACATCTTGGATGTCAACACCGATGGGTTTATCCGAAACAGCACAGACACAGCCCTGGGGGCAATGGCTAATATTAAAGTGGATATCTGGGTAATTCGGCAGATAAGGTTTTCCCGTATCTGTGTAAGCAATTGTTGGATAGGAGAGGTTAAATTCCTTCTGTAACGCATAGATCAGCAGAAGATAGGAAACTACAGATAGCTTTCTTTCAATCTCCCGGCGATAGCGCAAAGCCCTGACTTTGCGTTCCTCCGGAAGATGCTGCATACACCATTCTAAGGTTTCGTTATTTAGTTGATCTAAATCAAAAAATGCGTAGAGCTTGTACATAGCGAAACCTTTTCTGGATGTAGTTTTGTGAGCGTAAAAAGGGCACACTTTCCCTTATATTACACTATAGTCGAATTATATCAGAAATCCCATAATTTGCAAGGAGTTTTGCGATGATGCACGCGCTGGTGACAAATTAAATCTAATTATATCATAAATTTTCGAGTTAGTGAAGTATCACTAATATAGAAATTCCGGGTGGTTTATCATACTAGTGATAAATCACCCGGAGGTTTCATTTATGGACACAAGAGAAGCAATTGCCAATCGAATCCGCCAACTTTGCAAGGAGAGAGGTCTAACACCAAATGGGATCAGCAATCTTTCTGCCGTTCCTCAGGCAACCGTTAAGAGCATTCTCAACGGAGAGAGCCAAAACCCCGGAACCGTAACAATCAAAAAACTCTGCGATGGCTTTGAGATCACCCTGGGAGAATTCTTCTCCACCCCGGAGTTTGATGCGCTAGAGCAGGAAATAAAGTAGCGAATGCTATATTTCCTACGCTGTTTATGCACCAAATATATGATGGCTTTCTGCAACCACCCAAAAACAACTAAGCCCCCAGATCTTGATCTGGAGGCTTAGTTGTTTTTGGATTATTAAATAATAGGTTAACCTGTAGCATTCAGTTAACAGCCAGGTTTATTCTAACCGTTGGTGTTCTTCACAAAAGTATAGCTTGTTATCATGGAAGTATTCTTCGCTATAGGGGAAAATGTAGTCCATCCCGTTGATTTCGAATTCAATCATAAGTACAGATGTCTCGGAGTCATCCTCTTGGATTTCTACACATTCATACATCCCTTGAGAAAGCACGTATCTGCTATGGGGTTCCTTATCGTTATTTATTTGATATATTGAAATAAGCATTAGAAGAGCCAAGAATGCAAAAATTATAGAAAAAACAGCAATTCGCAGTCTTTTGAGTTTCTTCAACGCGTTATTAGCAGTGTTTTCCTGCTCCCAATTGTCTGATGATAGAACAACAATTTCGGCATTTTTCCGGGAGAAGACTATACCCAATAGTACAGCAATAGAAAATACTACAACCAGATTTGGTACAATAAACGCGATAATGGCAGAAGCACTATTAGCGTTATTTAGCCACGAACTAGATGTGATGACGACAGACATAACTATTGTAATAACCGCAGAAAAAACACCCATCAAGGTTAGAACTGTGGTCATCAACTGCGGTTCAATTTTATTGGTTGCATTCTGAATTCCTTCGCTTAATTTCTGCTCGAACCTATTTTCACTCTCAATAAGATGATTGTTGATTTTTTGGACTGTGTCCTCGCTCATTTTTTTGAGGTTATTTTGAGTATCTGTGACAACTTTGTCTATGTTCGACCTTGTGGTTTCGAATTGTTTATTTGCTATCTCAGCTTGCTTGCGCACCTCTTGTTGGACTTCATCACGCAACAACATCAGTCGGTACTGAGATATGCTAGTTCTAATGCGCAATACTCTTAATAAGAGGTGACTTTTTCCCTCGGGGTTATCAATGAGTTCAGAAAACGTATTGTTCAATACTCTACGGTCAACAATATCTAAAAGACGAGTGCAGAAACCACTATTCTCTTCTATGTTCTTATCTGCAAGGTTTGACCAGTTTGCCTCTTCCATGACGCGGAGGATTTTTTCCGTTTCTTCTAATGAATAGTCATCGAACTCAAACTCGTTAATATTGTTAATATCTTTAATATTCATAGATGAAACTCACAATCATTCGTTTGTCGCGAGGCTTCTCCCGTATGGCGCGCCTTTTTTGGAATAATAGGTGAATATTTCGGTCTTACCAACAATACTGGTGTAATCACTATCATTTTCGTCGTACACGGAATGCCAGGGCCCTCCGCGAGCATGACTTTCAGCGATTAGAACATTCGTGCCTAAATGATTTGTGTCAGCTAACACTCTATCTATTACGGATATCATTTTAGAATCCAGTTGATCATGTATCTCACCGGAGTAAGGGTACATTTGACCATCTTGATATTGCATAAACTTACGGTATACCGCCGGTATAACGGGACCACTAGGCCAAGCATAGAAATCATCTGCAAACATTGATTGTCCATTATGCTCTACCAAATATAACACTTCGCTAAAGTATAAGATTTTTTGCAACCGTTTTGAGGACATCATAACCTGTTCTCCAAGCGATTTGCCTAGATTGTACTTATTGACTTGATTAATAATATAATTTGCAGCAGCAGTACACATTTCGGTCACAGGGATACCTCCGAGCTTAAAACATTGTAGTGTATAGTATGCGAGGTTACGACGCTACAATACTCTGCCAATGTAAATCGTGGAAGTAACCGACCCCTTTCATATTGGATAAATCGAATACATGTTATAAACACAAAAACCCCGTTACTGCCAATGTAACGTGGGTTAAAAGACATTACCTCGACAGGATTTATATCGGACCTGTTGTCTTCGGCTTTACAACAATATTCGTATAACTGCGGTAATTTATTATACCTCTCAGAAGACGATTTGTCAAGCGCTTTTGTATAATACTTCCTGTTATGTTGGTATGCCTCCTGAATTCATGTAAGTAAGATCCCCTTGGATATGGGTTGGTTTTATACCTTACTAATTGTGGGCAGTGACCTCCACCACGGCGGTGGGAAGGCTCGCGCTGTAACGGCTCAAACCGTCCGGCGCGTTGAGGCGGGTGTTACTGCGATAAATATGCGCTTTGCTTTCCTCACCGCAGAGAACGGCGCGTTTCGAGAAAACAGCCAAACCGTATAGGCAGGTGGGGCGTCCGGTGCCGATGACAGCGTCGGCCAAGACACGGTAGTAGAAAGTCACATCGATGCAATAATGGCTCTTATCGAAGGCTACGGGCTCCACATCGATATAAGTGTAAAGCAACTCAGCAGAGCGGACTTTTGCGCCTGCGCAGGAGTCTAAAAGCGCTTGAGAACCTTTGGTTAAGTAAACCCGCAAGTCCTCGATACAATCCTTATCCCGACAACTGTCGGTAATCTTTTGCGTGTGGATAGACAGCGCCTGACGCAAATCCTCAGGATTGCAACTCAGGCTCTGTTGACATTTCTCGGACATGATGATACCTCCAATGCAAATCTAAGTAAGCAGGAACGCTTATAGGACAGTTTATGCAAAGATTTGCACTGTGTGCAGAAAACGCCCCCAGTGGATTCCGCTGGGGGCGTAATTGTTTAACCATTGATTTCTACTTCGCAGGAATCGCACTTTCCGTCTTTGTCAACATCCAGATGGTCACAGAAATCTTCAAAGGGGGCATCGCAGGAATCGCACAAAGCGTCATTGTTGTTATCAGCGTGGCTCGCGCAGACATCACCGGTGGGAACACCGCAGATATCGCACAGACTGTTGCTATCCATATCGTAATGGTCCGTACAATCGGGTTCTAGGGGCGCGTTGCAGGTATCACAGAAGGAATCCTCATTGCTGTCGGTGTGCGTTATGCAGATTTCGTGGATGTTGGCGTCGCAGACATCACACAGACCGTTTTCATTCTTATCTATATGTTCTATGCATTCGGTAGGGGTAGTCTGTTCACTTTCGTCGGTGACGGTGGGATTTTCTGTGTTACTGCATCCGGACAACAGACCGAAACATATGCTCAGCGCAAGTAAAAAAACGGGGGTTTTGGTTATTTTCATTTGGCAATCTCCTCGGGTGTCTATCATGTAATGGGAAGGAAAGACTTGCGTTCCCAATAGAAGTATTGTACTATATATTTGAAAAAAATCAACATAAAAGGTGTTTTAATATTAAGGAGATAGGGGAATGTATACATTTCTGCTTTGTATCATATATTTGGCTTTTACAAGTTTGGGACTGCCGGATTCTGTTTTGGGGTCTGCTTGGCCTGCTATGTATGAATTGTTCGGCGTTCCGATTTCCTATATGGGAATTGTATCCATGGTGATTTCCGGCGCTACCATTATATCCAGCCTATTGTCGGATAACCTGACGCGGAAATTTAAAACCCAGACAGTAGTCGTGGTGAGTGTGTCGCTGACAGCGATTGCATTGTTGGGTTTTTCCTTTGCTAGGTCGTTTTGGATGCTGATTGTGTGGTCAATTCCTTATGGCTTAGGCGCAGGGGCGATTGACGCAGGCTTAAATAACTATGTGGCGCGACATTATACCTCGAAGCATATGAGTTGGCTGCATTGTTTTTGGGGCTTGGGCGCAATTATAAGCCCTTTCATTATGAATTATGCCCTGACCCATTCTGTTTGGAATAACGGATACCGGATTGTTTCGGCTATTCAAATTGTGATTGCCGGCATTCTGCTCCTGACCCTTCCGGTGTGGAAAATCAATCAAAACAAAGAAATTCAAAAAGCCGAGGAATCTGCAAAGAGTGTGGGTCTTATTGGCGCGCTAAAAATCAAGGGCGTACCGTATTTGCTTTTGGGATTTTTCGCTTATTGCGCGGCGGAAGCAACGGCAATGTCTTGGGCAAGTACTTATCTTTTTGAATCGAAGGGCATTGGGGAAGAAACGGCGGCGGCATTTGCATCGCTGGTATTTATCGGCCTGACCGTGGGCAGATTTTTCGGCGGATTTTTGATGGATAGGCTGGGGGATCGGAAAATGATACGCTTTGGCACCGGTATCACAATGCTGGGCATACTGTGCCTTTGCGTCCCTATAAAAAACGATATATTTGCCTTGGCGGGCCTTGTCATTATCGGATTTGGCTTTGCACCCATCTATCCTTGCGTGATTCATGCCACACCCGGCAACTTTGGCGAAAAAAATTCCGGTGCGATTATCGGCATACAAATGGCCAGCGCCTATGTGGGCGCAACCTTTATGCCCCCCGTTTACGGTCTTTTGGGAGGATGGATTGGTTTTGAAATCATGCCGGTATTTTTGCTGGCGTTTTTTGTTTTAATGATTGTAATGGTCGAAAAAACCTTCCGCTTAACACAAAAATAGAAAAAGAGAGTGCTGTCTGCACTCTCTTTTTTTGGCACGCCTGAAGGAATTCGAATCCCCGACCTTCCGCTTAGGAGGCGGACGCTCTATCCAACTGAGCTACAGGCGCATATTTGCCCCTAGATTGTACCCCAAAAAAAAGATTGTGTCAACCCAACAAATTTCAGTCAAATTTTCCTCGTTCAACACATATATTATCAGGAGTGCTGTTTGAAGGGAGGCATCGAGATTGCGGAAATTACAAGACACACAGATGGATTTGGACGATTGGATTTTTTCGGAAGGGGACGGGCAACCAAGTGAACGATAATGTGCAAAACCTCCCACTGGGTTACCGTGGGAGGTTTTGTCTTTATTCGGAAAATAATTTCCAAAAACTATTGACATATTTAAAATATCTGCTATAATGACCAATGTTCCGCGGGTGTAGCTCATCCGGTAGAGCGCCACCTTGCCAAGGTGGAGGTAGCGAGTTCGAGCCTCGTCACCCGCTCCAGAAAAAAGGACTTCACGAAAGTGAAGTCCTTTTTTCAATGAAATAAATCCCTAACGGGATTTGTGAAATACGCCTTGCGGCGTGTGAAATAGCGTTGCTGTCAAATGCCTGCGGGCGTGAGTGGATTTATTTCATTTTACTTTCTGTACAAGCAGAAAATTTCATAATTATCGGAGATAATTATTTCACATTTGCAAAGCAAATATTTCACTATTGTCCTGTCAACATTGTAAAAGAAAATATGAAATGATTACAACCCCAATTGGAAATTTTTTCCGATTGGGGTTGCAGTTTCTCTGTGAAATTAAGGCAAATATTTAATTAAAGAAAAATACTATTACTGTGACAAGTTTCTTATAGAACTTTAGAAAGAAATTCTTTCAGGCGGGGATGCTGGGGGTTGGCAAACAATTCTTGGGGTGTGTTTTGTTCCACGATTTTGCCTTCGTCCATAAACAGAACACGGCTACCCACTTCCTTGGCAAAGCCCATTTCGTGAGTGACCACCACCATGGTCATGCCGTCGTTGGCCAGTTCCTTCATAACTTCCAAAACCTCACCGACCATTTCCGGGTCTAGGGCAGAGGTGGGCTCATCAAAGAGCATCAGTTTCGGGTTCATAGCCAGTGCGCGGACAATGGCAATTCTCTGCTTTTGACCGCCGGAAAGTTGGCTGGGATAAGCATCGGCTTTTTCTTCCAATCCTACCCGATGCAACAGTTGGGTTGCCACATCATTTGCTTGTTCCTTGCTCATCAGTCCGGTACGGACGGGGGCAATGGTGATGTTTTTGCGGATGGTCATATTGTTAAACAGATTAAAATGCTGGAACACCATACCCATTTGACGGCGGAGCAAGTCGAGGTTGACTTTCGGGTCGGTCATATCCACGCCGTCGAAGATAATGTGTCCTGCTGTTGGGATTTCCATTTGGTTCAGACACCGCAGGAAAGTAGACTTGCCGGAACCGGAAGGTCCGATAATTACCACTTTTTCGCCGGGGGCAATGTGTTCGGAAATATTATCCAGTACCAAGTGGTCGCCAAAGGACTTGCTTAAATTTTTAACGTCTATCACTTTGACGCAACCTCCTTTCCAGTTTGTTTTGCAACCAAGAGAAGATCATAACCAGCACGAGGTAAATAAAGGCAGTGCCCAGCAGAGGATACATCTGCTCATAGGTACGACCGTAAACACCTTGCGCGGCGTGTAGCAACTCTTTACCGCCAATTACGGTAATTAGAGAAGTATCTTTTAAAAGGATAATAAATTCATTACTTAAAGAGGGGAGAATAGCCTTAAAGGCTTGGGGAATGACAATTAAGCGCATGGTGTCCACATAGTTAAGACCCAAACTCCGTCCGGCTTCAGCCTGACCGGGGTCAAGGGACATAAGTCCACCACGGATGATTTCGGCAACATACGCGCCGGAGTTGATACCCAGCGTCAATGCGCCGATAGAGGTGAAGTCACGGCTACTGGAAAAGATAACCAGCCCCATAATCAACATTTGCACCATCATAGGTGTGCCGCGGATTACTGTCACATAAATCTTGCAGATAAAATTCGCAATGCCCAACAGAATGTTGTGCTTGCCGGGGCGCTGTTGGTCGTGGGCGGTACGGATAACTGCCACAATGACACCCAAAAGAACACCGAGCAGTAGGGCAAGGGCGGTCACCCAAAGGGTTGTGCCAACACCTTCGATATATTGCAACCAGCGGTTTTTTTCAATAAATGCCTGATAGAACTTGATGAAACCTTCCTGCCAGAAGGAAAGCTTTTCACCGGAAATCATCAGGCCTTTCCAAAGTTCATAATATTCAGCCACGGGGAACCTCACTTTATATAATATGGGAAATGAGGGCGGCAGAATGTGCCGCCCTCAGATGTGGTAATTATTCGGCAGTAATGTACTTGCTGTTGATAGCGTCGATGGTGCCGTCAGCGATCATTTCGGCCAAGCACTTGTTAATGGCTTCAACCAGCTGGGTGTTGCCCTTGTCGCAGCCGATGGCATACTCTTCAGTAACCCAGTCGCCGTCGATCAGAGTCAAACCAGCGTTAGCCTTGACATATTCAGCAGCGGGTGCGCTGTCGATGATCACACAGTCGATCTGACCGTTCTGCAAAGCCTGGATAGCGGTAGCGCCGGTCTCGTAAGCGTTGACGTGATCATCGCCGTAATCATCACAAGCGTAGAGGTAACCGGTGGTGCCACGCTGTGCGCCAATCATCTTTTCACCCAGGTTATCCAGAGTTACGTCAGAGCCTTCCTTGATGATAACCTTCTGAACAGCGGTGGTGTAGCTGGTAGTGAACTCCATAACCAACTTACGATCTTCGGTAACAGAAACACCGGACATTACGATGTCACTCTTACCTTCGTTAACAGCCAGCAAAGCGGCGTCAAAGTCCATATCCAAGATTTCCAGTTCCAAGCCCAACTTCTTAGCAATGGCTTCAGCGATTTCTACATCGATGCCTTCATAACCGCCATCATCGGTGGTCATCTCGTAGGGAGGGAAGGCGGCGTTGGTAGCCATCAACAGTTTGCCTTCTTCAATGGTTTTAACGGAGGACTCAGCCTTGTCAGCACCATCATTGGCAGCGGCGGTTGTGGTTGCGTCGGTTTTGTTGTTAGAGGGGGCACAAGCGACCATGGATAAAACCATAACCAGTGCCAAAACGATTGTAAGTAACTTTTTCATAATGAGTATCTCCTTTTCAAAATGTGTTGTTGTTTTTCGGATGTATGCATTATAACTCGTATATTATTCATTGTCAACTAGGTAAAATAACCAAAATATTATTAAAAATACATCAAAAATTCACTGGGATGTAAAATTATGCATAATTATATGAATTTTATTCATTTTCGAATGTATAAACAAATGAATATATACTAAAATATGCATTCTAAACCATCAACAAAAAAAGAAGTTGTAAACTGACGCCAAATCATATATAATATACAAGTTAAAGATAAGGAGTAGTTTCTATGATGAATCGAATCGAAGAACTGAAACAGTACTTAACCCCCGGTAAGCGGGTTCATCTTGTGGGCATCGGTGGCGTATCGATGCGCCCTTTGGGACTTGTTCTGCAAGGGATGGGTTTGCAGGTCACCGGCTCGGATATGAGTTCTTCGGTTTCTACCGATGAATTGATTGCCCACGGCATCCATGTTGCCATCGGGCATTCCGAGGATAATATTGTAGGTGCAGATTGCATCATTCGTACAGCCGCAGCCCATAACGACAATCCGGAAATTGCCGGTGCAAGACGCCTGGGGATTCCGATGTTTGAACGGGCGCAGGCTTGGGGCGTGATTATGCAGGCGTACCAAAATGCGGTCTGCATTGCCGGTACCCACGGAAAAACCACCACCACCTCTATGGTCACCCATATCTTGATGGAAGCGGATTTTGACCCCACGGTGATGATTGGCGGTTATCTGCCCTTGCTTCGGGCAGGACATCGGGTAGGCAATGGGGATACCATTGTTTTGGAAAGTTGTGAATATTGCGATTCTTTTCTAAATTTCTTCCCCACCTTGGCTGTGATATTGAATGTGGAAGCCGACCATTTGGATTATTTTAAAGATTTGGCAGATGTGCAGAAATCTTTCCGCCAGTTTGCAAGCCTTTCTGCCAACGGCGTTTTAGCCAATGGGGATGACCCTCATGTGGTGAAGACCTTGGAAGGTATGGACTATGTCAGTTTTGGCTTGAAAGCGGGAAATCGGGTGACGGCAAGTAATATCTGTCCGGATTGGCGTCATTTAGATGTTGTCTGCGACGGTGCATTCTATTGCCATTTGGATTTGCAGGTGTTAGGTCGCCATAATGCGCTCAACGCCTTGGCCGCCGCAGGTACGGCTTGGATGCTGGGTGTACCCGGTGAGGCGGTTGCCAAAGGTCTTGCCACCTTTACCGGCGCAGAGCGCCGTATGCAGTTCAAGGGCACATATCAGGGCGCAAAGGTATATGATGACTATGCCCACCATCCCGATGAATTGCGGGCTACCATTGAAGCAGTTCGCACCATGGAACACAAGCGATTGGTTTTGGCGTTCCAACCCCATACATATACACGAACCAAAGCGCTGTTTTCCGATTTTGTAAGGGAACTGAAAAAAGTGGATGTGGTTGTTTTGGCGGAAATCTACGCGGCAAGAGAGCGCAATACCGTTGGTATTTCCTCCCAAGATTTGGCAAAGGAAATCCCCAATGCCATTTATTGTGAGACCCTGCCCCAAGTCAGCCAAGCGCTGAAGGATATTGTCAAGCAGGGTGATATCGTTTTAACCGTGGGCGCAGGCGATATTTACCGTGCCGGTGAGGCAATTCTAGGCAAATAAGGATTATTATGAAATAGGAGGGATACCTATGAAAAAATGGAATGTATGCGTTTTGTTCGGCGGTATCAGCCCGGAACACGAGGTTTCTCTGCGCTCTGCAGAGTCGGTTCTGAACAATATGGATAAAGAAAAGTATAATATCTTTCCCGTAGGCATCACCCGGGAAGGTGAGTGGTTTTATTTTGCCGGAACAGATTATTCCCAACTGCCTGCGGAAACTTGGCAGGAATGTTTGGGAAATTGTCCTGCGGTTATCTCGCCGGTTCGGGGACAAGGTTTGGACTTGTTTACAGAAGACGGCTTGAAAACAGAGCCTTTGGATGTGGTATTTCCGGTACTGCACGGTGAAAACGGCGAGGACGGTTCTGTGCAGGGGTTGTTGCAATTGGCAGGTATCGCTTGCGTGGGGCCGGATGTGGCATCTTCTGCGGTATCCATGGATAAAACCCTGACGAAGCTGGTGATTGACCACGCCGAAATCCCCCAAGCAGATTGGGAATTGGTGCGTAATCGCGACTTGAATCAGCATATGGATGCAATTTTGGACAAATTGGAAAGCCGGTTTGCTTACCCCGTGTTTGTCAAACCTGCGGGTACGGGTTCTTCTGTGGGTGTTTCCAAGGCATCGGATCGGGAAAGGTTGGCAAATGCGCTGAAAACTGCCGGTTTTTATGATGAAAAAATTCTCGTGGAGGAATTTATCCACGGACGGGAAATCGAAGTTGCGGTATTGGGAAATGGCAGTCCGGTGGCTTCTGTCTGCGGTGAAATTGATTCCGGCGCAGAATTTTATGATTACGATGCAAAATATATTACCGACACCTCGGTTGCCTATGTACCGGCCCGTATTAACGATGATATTGCAGAGCAGGTGCGGGATTATGCCGTGTCTGCCTATCAGGCGTTGGGGTGCAAAGGTCTTAGCCGCGTGGACTTCTTTGTTACATTTGCGGATAATCGAATTGTGTTCAATGAGATTAACACTTTGCCCGGTTTTACTTCCATTTCGATGTACCCCAAACTGTTTTCCGCCAGTGGTATTGATTATTCCGAACTGATTGACCGGCTTTTAGAACTAGCCATGGAGGCGTCTGCATGAGCCAAAAGGTAATGCTTTCCCTGCGGGGACAGCAGACATATCTTGACCAAGAGCCGGATGTGATTGAATTGGTGACAGAGGGCACTATGGAATTTGCAGAGGGCGGTTGGAATATCCAATATGAAGAAACGGAACTGACCGGTCTAGCCGGAGTGACTACCACATTTCGGGTTGAACCGGATAAGGTTGCCTTGACCCGTACCGGAAACCTGCACTCGCAAATGATTTTTCAAGAGGGTGTCCATCACGAATCCCTATACCAAATGGATTTTGGCGCGCTGATGATTACGGTGTGCGCTACCCGCATTTTTGCCCAAATCGGCGATGAGGGCGGTATGATTGATTTGGTTTATAATATTGATATTGAGCATAGCGCCGCCGGTACGGTGGATTACCATTTGGAAATCAGATCGATATAAAATAATCCCGTGTTGCCAATGGCAACACGGGGATTTTTTATTGTGTTTCTTCCGAAACTTCAATTTTACAAATGACCGCATCTCGGGCAACATAGTTGGATTGCTCTATAAAGTCTCGGGAAATCTGTTTGTCCGTCGCTTTATCATACTTGCAAAGATAGGTCTTTACTTTATAGCCGTCGCAGGGCTCGACAATATAATCCCCGTCTTTGTAACCGTCAACATTGTCGGCGGCCATTTTTTGATAGGTTACGCCATAGGTGCTTTTTTCAATGGACTCATATTCCAAAGCAACCCGATAATCACGGATTTCCGTGCCGATGAGGGTAACGGTGACATCACCGCCGTCTGCTTTGGCTTGAATGCGAATGGGGTAAGTTCCGTTGTTGCAGAATTGAAAATCGGTTTTATCCCAACGGACGGTGGCATCCAAACCGGGGGGAACAAAATTGGGGGAATATTTGTGGTTATCCCGTTCTACAATTTCCAGTTCTGTCACCAAAGCGCAATGATACAGCGCAGAGGCAAGTTGGCTGATGCCTTCCCCAACAATTTTTTCAAATTTTCCGTCCTCATAAACAGAAACGGGACGGTAGCCACGCTTTTCTGTGGGCTGACCCAAGGTGTCGTTGAAAGAAAAAGTTTCCCCGGGATAGATTTCCGTGCCGTCAAGAGCCTTGCAGGCAAGTTTCAGGTTGACATTCCGCTCCGGGTCACTTTTCGCTTCCGCTATAAAAAAAGTCAGTTCGTCACGGAATAGTCGGGCTTTTAAATCCTGAGCCGTCACTTCCGGCGGGATTTTTTCAAAGGGAATTTCAAGGGTTGTACCGTATTTGGCATTGTCCAACGCTTTTTGCGCCGTTTCCAAAACCAGACCATAGCCGTCAGAGCCTTCCAAAATTTGCTTTGTTTCCGGATGGAATGTGGCATTGGACGGGGGATTATAATATTGTTCCGCAATGGGTTTTAAATCAATAGGTTCCGGTTCAATCATCCCGCAAAAGCCTTCCACGGCAAATTTGTTTTGGCTGTAAGTTTCCAAAACTTTGTCATAAAGGTCATCGAGGTTCAGCCCGTATTCCGGTGTACCAAGTTTGATAACAAGGGTTTGATTGGGCGCTTCACCGGTGATTTCATAACTGGATTGGTTTAATACCGTGTTGTAGTTTTCGCCTAATTTTGCCAAGTTCTCTCGAATAGCCTTTTCATCGAGATTTAAATAAGGCGCTAAATCCACAGCATAGCCGGTGGTCATAGCGATTTTTTGTTCTTTTTCCCGCTTGGCTTGATTTCCGGAATTGCCAAATTGATAGGCTTCCTTCACGGCACCACGAATATTGAATGTGCCGACGCAATCGGTAGGCAGTTCGATTTTGCTGTCCAAAACCGTTACCACCATCTTGTTTTGGGAATAGGTATTTTGGGTGGCTTTTTGAACTGCTTGTATGGCTTCGGCTTGGGTCATACCGCCCACATCCACACCGGCTACGGTTACATTTTTCAAAATGATACCGTTTATATTTGCGTTTTCAAGGTAAAAATAGCCTGCCACCAAAAACAACACAATTCCCAACAAGCACAAACTGATTGCGATAATTCCACCGGCTCGGTTGGATTTTTTATTTTTTTTGGATTTTTTCCGAGAAGGCGAGAGGGTTCGGTAAGCGTTTTCCAATTCCTCTTCTTCCCGTTTCGCTCGGGTTTGTTTTTTTCGGGTAGTTGCCATAATTTTCACCCCTTTGTCTCATTTTATCATAAAATGGGGGAAACGCAAGTTAAAGATATTGGCGAAAATGTTCGATAAATACCTTGCTTTGCCGCAAACTATCCACACCTGAGGATAATTTTAGTCGCAAAGTGGGCTCTTTGGCAGATGCAACAAACTGAACTCGGCTCTTGTAATCCTTGTCTGCGCAGATGGCGCTGATGGCCTCTAAATTCAGTTCGGTAAGGGTAAATTGCACCTCGGATGCCTTCTGCCGAATGTCTTTAATATGCACTTTTCGGGCATTGGCACGAAGCAGAGCAATGTCAATCAGATTCAAAACGCCCTTTGGCGGTTCGCCGTAACGGTCAATGATTTCGTCCAGCAAATCGTCGGCATCCTCTTGCTCGCGAATGGCGGCCATCCGGCGGTACAAGTCCATCCGTTCTTCGCCACGGGTCACATATTCCTTGTCCACATTGGCGGTAACATTGAGGTCGGCGGTACAATCCGGTTCTTTTGGGGCATCCCCGCGTTCTTCCAAAACCGCTTCATCCAATAATTTCAAATACATATCATAGCCTACGGACATCATATGACCGGACTGTTCTGCACCGAGAAGGTTGCCTGCGCCGCGAATTTCCAAATCTCGCATCGCGATTTTAAAACCGGAACCAAATTCCGCAAAATCTCGCACTGCCGCTAACCGTTTTTCCGCGATTTCGGTCAAAGATTTGTCCGGACGGTAGGTGAAATAAGCATAGGCGTGGCGGGTGGAACGACCCACACGACCCCGCAATTGGTGCAACTGGGAAAGCCCGAAACGATCTGCGTTTTCAATAATCAAGGTGTTGGCATTGGGAATATCCAATCCGGTTTCGATAATGGTGGTACACACCAAAACCTGAATGTCCCCGTCTGCCATGGCGTGCATCACATCCCCTAAGGCATCCTCGCTCATTTTGCCGTGGGCGACGGCGACGGACAGACCGGGGATTCGCTTCGTTAGGGCAGAGGCGCACTGGTCAACGGTTTCTACGCGGTTGTGCAGATAGTACACCTGCCCACCTCGTTCCACTTCTCTGCGAATAGCATCGTCGATAATCGCGTTACTATGTTCCATCACAAAGGTCTGCACCGGATAGCGGTCGGCAGGGGGTTCTTCAATGGTGGACATATCCCGAATGCCGGACAGCGCCATATTGAGGGTTCTGGGAATGGGGGTAGCAGACAGTGTCAGCACATCCACGCCTTTGGAAATTTCTTTCAGCCGTTCTTTATGGCTGACGCCGAAGCGTTGTTCTTCGTCTACAATCAGAAGCCCCAAATCCTTGAACTTTACACTTTTTTGCAAAAGTTTATGGGTGCCAATCACAATATCTACCAAGCCGGTTTCCAACTTTTGCAAGGTTTTCTTCTGCTGGGTAGTGGAGTGAAAACGGCTCAGAACACCGATATTCACCGGAAAACCACGGAAACGGGATACTGCGGTATTGTAATGCTGTTGCGCCAAAACCGTGGTGGGGACTAAGATGGCAACCTGCTTGCCGTCCATCACGGCCTTCATAACCGCTCTGAGGGCAACTTCGGTTTTACCGAAGCCCACATCACCGCAAAGAAGTCTGTCCATAGGGATGGGGGATTCCATATCGGACTTGATTTCACTGATACACCGCAGTTGGTCGTCGGTTTCCGGAAAAGGGAAATTGTCCTCAAATTCCCGTTGCCAAGGGGTGTCGGCGGCAAAGGCAAAGCCTTCCTGCCGTTTCCGCGCGGCATAAAGTTGAATGAGTTCACCGGCCATATCCTTGGCGGCTTTTCTTGCTTTGGTTTTTGTTTTTTGCCAAGCATCTGTGCCGATTTTATTCAGCCGGACATTGGCATCTTCACCACCACCAATATACTTGCTGACCAAATCCAATTGGGTGGCAGGTACAAATAAGGTGTCCGAACCTTGATAGGCTATTTTGACATAATCCTTAATGGCACCGTCCACACGGATTTGTTCCATCGCCACAAAACGACCGATACCGTAATTTTCGTGTACCACCAAATCCCCGGGGCTTAAATCCGTAAAGGAATTCAGTTTTTGCCGATTGGTGGCGGTTTTCTTTGTTTTCTTTTTCGGCGTGGCTTTTGCAATCAACTGACCTTCTGTTAAAACTGCCAGTTTACTGCCGGGGTATTCCATACCGAAGGGAAGCGTGCCTTCGGAAAGAAGAATTTGACCCGGTTGGGGCATAGTCGTCAGAGGAATGCACAAGAAGGCGGAAAGCCCCTTACTGCTAAGCATTTCCTGCAATAATTCTGCCCGCCGACGGGAACCGCACAGCACCAAAGATGCAAATTCCATTTTTTGATAATGGGCAAGGTCGGAGGCGGCGGTATCTAAATTGCCCCCATAACCCGGTAATTGCTTGGCAATCATAGGAAGCAGTTGTTTTGGCGGGCATTCTTCAGGGTAGGAAGTACCGGCAAAGGCATCCACATATACCACCGTGCGTCCGGAGAAATTTTGGGTAAAATCTTCCCATTGGCACACATAGTCGCAAAGTTCACCGGCAACCAATCCGCCTTGCAGAAGGCTGTCAAGTTGCATTCCGACTTCCTCTGTGTGTGTGCGGGCGGTGCGGCGTAAGTTGCTTTGGTCACAGATGACGCAAATTGCGTTTTCCGGAATGTAGTCCATTGCGGTGGCGCTTTCCGGATATATCAGCGCCATATACCGGTCAGATGCCGGATTGGACAGATTGTTTTCGTATTTGTTGAGGTCCTTTTCCAAGGTGGAAATCAGCGCCTCGTTGGGATTCATTCTTCGCTTTTGCCGTGCAATTAAACCGGCAATATCCCGACAAAGACCGGTGAGTCCTTCGGGGTGCAGTTTTGGCTGGGTTTCGCCCACCGGCAATATAGTCACTTCGTCAATATTTTCTGTGCGCCGTTGGGTATCCGGATCAAAATAGCCCATAGTGTCCAGTTCATCGCCGAAAAATTCTGCGCGGATGGGCATATCTGTGGCAGGGGAATAAATATCTAAAATACCGCCACGGACAGCAAACTGTCCGGTACCCTCTACCATATCGCAACGGCTGTATCCTGCGTCGGTTAGTTTTTGCAAAAGACGGTCAATTTGGTATGCCTCACCGGTTTTTAAAGAAAAAGTTGCCTGCAATAAGACCTGCGGGGGAACGGTGCGTTGGCTCAGGGATTCCCAAGACATAATCTGGAACGGACAGACGCCGGTTGCCAGTTCATAAAACTGCCGTAATCTTTTCTGCTCCCAGCCACGGGAAACAACGGCAGTGTCATATAAGGTGAGTTCACGGCTGGGCAAAATAGGCGCAGTGAAGCCGGAAAAAGCCTTTAATTCTTCTTGCAATCGCTTGGCGGCCATATCGTCCTGACAAACAAGCACCATGGGACGGGAATATTCTTGGTGCAGTGAGGCGATTAGGTGGCTTCGGTTAATTTGTCCAATGCCGGTAACTGCCACAGATTCCCCTTGGGAAACACTTTTCGATAGCAGTTTGTATTCCGGAATGGTTTTAAAGAAATCAAGGAGTTTTTTCATAATTCACCTCTTGGGGAAATTTTCGCTCCACGCAGGAACGCGGAAAGGGGAAAATACCTCCCCTTTCCGTGTGTTAATTTACCTTATGCAATTCTATTTTGCGTTATACCGATTGGCTGTTTCCATAACGCCTTTTTCTATGAAGCAAAGGGCGGCATCTGCGGCATTTTCCAGCGCAGGTTTTAGGGCTTTTTCTTCCGACGCGGTAAAGCTGGATAAAACCCAATCCGCCAAATCCTGCTCCGGATGCGCTTTTGCGCCGACACCTACTTTCACTCTAGGGAAATCCTGACTGCCAAGTTCGGCAATGATGGATTTGATTCCGTTGTGACCGCCGGCAGAGCCGTCTGCGCGAATACGCAATCGACCGGGGGATAATGAGATGTCATCGAAAATGACAATAATTCTCTGAGGCGGGATGTTGAAGTAGGACGACAACTGCAAAACAGAGCGACCGGATAAGTTCATATATGTCTGCGGTTTTAGCAGATACAGTTTTTTGCCGTTATATACGGTCTGACCGTATAGTCCTTGGAATTTGGCCTTGTCCACTTTGCAAGAAAGTTTCTCAGCCAAAATATCCAAAGCGCGAAAACCGCAGTTATGACGCGTATGTTCATAATCCTTGCCGGGATTGCCCAGACCGACAATCAACCAACTTTCCTGCTTTTTACCAAACACGGCTTAGAACAGATCTGCGATGGATGTGCCGCCGTGGACGTGTGCGATTGCACGGGCGAAGATGGGGGCAACATCCAACTGCTTAATCTTATCAGAGGGGCAGTTTTCGGGCAGGGGAATGGTGTTATGCACAACCAGTTCCTTAATGGCGCTGGCATTGATGCGGTCAAATGCGGGACCGGACAAAACGCCGTGGGTAGCGCAAGCATAAACTTCCTTTGCACCGCCAACTTCCACCAAAGCATTGGCGGCATTGCACAAAGAACCGGCAGTATCGACCATATCGTCGAACAGAATGCAGGTCTTGCCCTTCACATCGCCAATCACATTCATAACTTCGCACACATTGGCTTTCTGACGGCGCTTATCCACAATCGCCAGACCCATATGTACCTTTGCAGCAAAAGCGCGGGCACGGGCTACAGAACCAACATCAGGGGATACAACCACAAAATCATCGTGGTTAAACTGATCCTCGGGGAATTTTTCCAAATAATAATTTACGAAAGTGGGGTTGCCCAAAAGATGGTCAACGGGAATATCAAAGAAGCCCTGAATCTGAGAAGCGTGAAGGTCCATAGTCAATACGCGGTCAGCGCCGGCGGCGGTGAGCATATTGGCAACCAACTTTGCAGTGATGGGGTCACGGCTCTTGGCCTTACGGTCTTGACGGGCGTAGCCGAAATAGGGGATAACCGCAGTGATACGACCGGCGGAAGCACGACGGCAGGCATCAATCATAACCAACAGTTCCATCAAGTGATCATTAACAGGTTTGCAGGTGGACTGAATCAGGAACACATCGGCTTCACGAACAGTTTCATTCAGAGAAACAGAAACTTCGCCGTCAGCAAAGGTCTTTACTTCGCCGTTGCCTATTGCCAGCCCCAGTTCTTTGCAGACAGTCTCTGCAAAAGCAGGGTTAGAATTGCCGCAGAAAATCTTAATATTATCTCCGTATGCAATCATCTTTGGAAATACCTCACTTTTATCTTCTTTTTCCGCCCGTGGACATACCACAAGCAATTGTACTGCTATTATAACACTACTTCCCATAGAAATGCAAGACACAAGGTTAGAAAATACCGACGAATTTAATAAGAAAATTGTCTGCAGATTTCGACAAACCGCCCATAAAGACCGACAGAATGAAAAAAGTCGAAAAAAGTCGACAAGATATGGGTGCCAATCCGTTGCATTTTTCTAAATATTGTGGTATTCTGTAAAAAAGGGGTGAGACCATGGAGAAATTGCTGATAGCGGATACTGCCGATGTATTTGTGCAGGCGGTGTCCAAAAACCTGCGGGACAAGTTTGAAATTTACAAGTGTGCCGACGGCGCAAAATTATTATCTATGGTGCAAAAGATTCAACCGGATGTGATACTTTTGGATTTGCATTTGCCGGTTATGAACGGTTTGGAAGTTTTGCGAACCCTTCGCAGTAACGGAAATGGGATTCCGGTGGTGGTTACCGGATTTTTGCAGAATGATTGGATTTGTAACCAGTTGGCGCAGTTGCAAGTTACCCAATTCTTTCAAAAACCTTGTAATGTCGGCGGGGTGGCTTCCTGCCTTTTGGATATTGCAACGAGCAAATCCGGCAGAGCAGTAGCCTCAAGTCCGGAAAGTGTCGCCAACCATATGCTTCTAAATCTTGGCTTTCGGATGGGTCTTGCCCGCTACCAATGTGTGTATCAGGCATTGATGCTGAAATTTGACGGTGAGTGGGGCGGTGTTACCAAATGCTTGTATCCCAAAGTGGCAAAAATGTGCGGCGGAAATATACAGCAGGTGGAAAAGGCTATTCGGGATGCCGTTAAAGATGCCTTTATGCAAGGAAATCCTGCGGTGTGGCAAATGTATTTTCCTGCGGAAAATGCGCATTGCCCTTCTAACGAAGTGTTCTTAGCCAGATTGGCATTTGCCATGCAGGAATACTTTGGCGATACCCCTCAAATGAAAGCGCAGTAAAAATTTTTCAAAAAAACACTTGACAGTTTCCCCAAAGGCTGTTAGAATGAACCCAAGTTTTATATCCAAATGCGTTTGAGCAGAAAGAGTAGGGTAAGGAACACTTCAGAGAATTGCCGGTTGGTGCGAGGCAAGAGTAGACCGAACTTGAAGTTCATTCTGCGAGCAGTGTGTTGAATTTCAGTAGGCACAACGGGAGCGACCGTTACATCGCCAGGGCTTGTTAGAGCCTGTAAAGGTATTTCCCGCAAGGGGAATATGAAGCAGAGTGGTACCACGATAGATTTTATCGTCCCTGTATATGCAGGGACGATTTTTTATTTGTATTTAGCCGCGCATAGCGGATAAAAATTAAAAATTAAACGGAGGAAACAAAAATGAAAAAGTTAATTGCACTTGTACTTGCGCTTGCCTTATGTATGGCTATGGTAGCCTGCGGCGGTAATGGTGGCAGTAATGCGAAGACTGACTACACCGTTGGCGTTTGTCAGTTGATGGTCCACGACTCTTTGGATCAGGCAACTAAGGGCTTCCAAGATGCTTTGACCGAGGCTATGACCGCAGCCGGTAAGACTGTTACAATTGACCCCCAGATTGCCGGTGAATCCAACTTGTGTACCACGGTGGTAAATACCTTCACAGCAAAGAATGTGGATCTGATTATGGCAAATGCAACACCTGCTTTGTTGGCTGCAGCCAATGCTACTTCTAAGATCCCTGTTTTGGGCACTTCCGTTACCGATTATAAAGACACCTTCGCAGGCAACATTCCTGCCAATGTATCCGGCACTTCCGATGCTGTTCCCTTCGCGGAGCAGGCACAGATGATGATTGATACTTTGAAACTGGTTGCAGGTGACAAGGTCGGCGTTCTGTACTGCATCAATGAGTCCAACTCTAAGATTCAGTATGAGGCTGTGAAGGCGCTGTTCGAGGAAAAGGGTATTGTTGTGGAAGCATACACCTTCTCTGAGATTACCGAACTGCAGTCGATCGTGACCTCTATGGCAGACGCTTGCAAGGCTGTTTACATCCCCTCTGACAACACCGTTGCCCAAAATGACAGCATCGTTGGCAACATTTGTTCTGAGAAGAAGGTTCCCGTTTACACCAGTTACGGCGGAAAAATCTGCTACGCAAGTTTGGCCATTGACTACTACGAACTGGGTGTTCAGACCGGTAAGATGGCTGCAGAAATTTTGCTGAACGGCAAAAACCCTGCAGATATGGAAGTTGTGACTTTGACTCCTACCACTGTTTATAATGAAGAACTGTGCAATGATTTGGGTATTGCTGTTCCTGAAAAATAAAATCATTTTTTGAGGTTGTTATGAGTTTTCTGTATGCGTTGCCCGGTGCGGTTGCAGAAGGGCTGATTTGGGGATTGATGGCCATTGGCGTCTATATCTCCTATAAGATTTTGGATATTGCGGATTTGTCTGTGGATGGGTCTATTTGTACCGGCGGTTGCGTTTGCGCTGTTTTGATTGCCGCGGGTGTGCCGGTGTGGGCCAGTGTGCTGATTGCTTTTGTGGCAGGCGCGTTGGCAGGTACGCTGACGGGTTTATTCCATACGGCGTTGGGAATCCCTGCAATTCTTGCCGGTATTCTCACCCAGTTGATTCTCTACTCTGTGAATCTGCTGATCCTAGGCGGTAAGTCCTTGGTTGCCATTAACCACCGCGCAAATCCTCTGCTGCTGCATATGAGCGATAATCCTATGGCGATTGTTTCTGCCGGCTTGATTGTCGTTGCCATTATTGTTGTGCTTTGGCTGTTCTTCTATACCGAAGTGGGTCTGACCTTAAAATCCACCGGTGACAATCCGGATATGAGCCGCGCTCAAGGTGTGAATGTGAATTTCAACAAGGTTTTGGGCTTGGCGATTTCCAATGGTATTGTGGCTTTGACAGGCGCTATGTACGCCCAGTACAAGGGCTCTGTCAGTTTGCAGGACGGCCGAGGCGCAATCGTGATTGCCTTGGCGGCTATTTACATCGGACTTTCTGTATCTATGAAGATTAAGCCGAATTTTGTGGTCAGCCTAATTGGTGTGGTGACCGGTGGCATCGTGTACTATATCATTTATAACTTTGTCATTCTGCTGGGCCTGAAGACTGACTACCTGAAAATGCTCTCGGCGGTCATTGTTGCTTTGTTCTTGGGTGTTCCTTATTTAAAAGGTATCCTTTTCCAAAAACAAAAGCCTTTGCCCATTACAAAGGGGATTGGAGGGAATAACGATGCTTAAAGTAACCAATTTGCAGAAAACCTTTAACCCCGGCACTGTTAACGAGAAGGTTGCCCTCAGTTGTTTGGATTTGGAATTGCAAGACGGCGATTTTGTCACGGTGATTGGCGGTAACGGCGCAGGTAAGTCTACTTTGTTTAATGCGATTTCCGGCGTTTGGAAGCCGGATTACGGCACTATCGAAATCGACGGCATTGATGTGACCAATATGCCCGAACATAAGCGGGCGCAGTTCTTAGGCCGTGTCTTCCAAGACCCGATGAAGGGTACTTCTCCGGATATGGAAATTGCGGAAAACTTGTCCATTGCCGCTCGTCGCGGTATGAAACGCAAGTTAGTTTGGGGTGTCCGTAAAGCAGAGCGGGCACGTTATAAGAAACTTTTGGCAGATTTGGATTTGGGGTTGGAAGATAGACTTTCCAGTAAGGTGGGTCTGCTTTCCGGCGGTCAGCGTCAGGCAGTGACCTTGCTGATGGCAACCCTCAACCGTCCCAAATTGCTGTTGCTCGATGAGCATACCGCGGCTCTTGACCCCAAAACTGCGTCCAAGGTGCTGTCCTTAACGGAACGGATTGTTCGGGAAAACAACCTGACAACCTTGATGATTACCCACAATATGAAAGATGCCATTACCTATGGCAACCGTTTGATTATGCTCTATGACGGTAAAATTGTTGTGGATATTTCCGGTGAGGAAAAGAAACAACTGACGGTAAAAGAACTGCTTGGTCTGTTTGAAAAGGCCAGTGGCGGTGAATTTGCCAGCGACCGCGCGCTTCTGAATTAAAGAAAATACCCAGTCGGTAATTTAAATACCGACTGGGTTTTGATATTAAAGGGCATAGAGAAAGATTGTGATAAATTGTAAAATACTGCCTAACACAACGAAAATGTGGAATACGGAATGAAACCACCGTTTTTTAGCGCCGATGCCGTATAAAAAGGCACCGATGGTATAGACGATACCTCCGGCTAACAGCCAAAGAAATCCCTCAGTTGTGAAAACGGCAATGGCTTGCGGAACAAAGAAGATGATGCCCCAGCCCATAAAAATGTAACAGATCATTGAAAAGATGTTATATTTTTTAGGTCGATGGCAGTTAAGGTAACAGCCAGAGCGGTCAAACCCCATTCCATAACCAACATACCCCGGGGATATTGGGGGACAAATGCAGAGAGCATTAAAGGTGTGTATGTGCCGGCAATGAGAAAATAGATAGTGCAATGGTCAATAACCTGCATAATCTTTTTGTCGGTTGAGGGCAACAGCCCATGATACACACTGGAAACAGCATATAATATAACCATACTGCTTCCATAAATAATAGCGCCTAATAACCCGAGAAGGTTTCCCTTTGATGCGGTTTTTAAAATACATATGACTAAAAAAGAATGCCAAGTCCACCACCGGTAATGTGGGTGACCATATTCATAATTTCTTCGCCCTGTGTGTAGTCAGGAAGTGGGCGGTTTTTTAGTTTGGTTCGTTTCATATGCGCAGACCCCTTTCTGGATATAGTATAGTTTTCGGCAGGGGAAAGTCATCCTACCAAATCCATAATGCCTCTATTTTGGGGAGAAGACCGGTTTCTACGCTGAGTAGAGCATAAAAAGCACCTGCCGAGGCAGGTGCTTTTAAGGATTATCTGCGTTTTTTCTTAGGCGCGGGTTTTGCCACCGGCTTTTTTGCGGGAGGTTTTTTCGGCAGAGATATAGGCTTTCCCTGACGGGGCGGAATTGCCCGAATCAGGCATTTCGGCCCGGAACCGATTAAGTCTTCTCGGTGGGCTTTTATAAGGGCTTCCTTTACCAAATAATAGTTTTTCGGGTTGCGGTATTGGATGAGCGCCCGTTGCATTGCCTTTTCGTGGGGGTCGGTGGGGACATAGACCTTGTCCATCGTGCGGGGGTCAAGTCCGGTGTAATACATTACGGTGGAAAGGGTAGATGGCGTGGGGTAGAAGTCCTGCACCTGCTCCGGATTATAGCCCATTTCTCGAATGTATTCCGCCAGCTCAATGGCCTCTTTTAGTCCTGAGCCGGGATGGCTGGACATCAGATAAGGCACTAAGTACTGGTTCATTCCGAATTGCTTATTAAGGGCAAAATACTTGTCCACAAAGCGATTATACACCGCATTTTTCGGCTTGCCCATTCTTTGCAGAACCACATCGGATACGTGTTCCGGCGCAACTTTTAATTGTCCGGAAATGTGGTGTTGCACCAATTCTTTGAAGAAGGTGTCCTTTTTATCCGCCAGCAGATAGTCGAACCGAATACCGCTTCGGACGAAGACTTTTTTCACACCAGGAATTTTCCGAAGTTTCCGTAAAAGACTCACATAATCCGAGTGGTCGGCATTCATATTTTTGCAGGGTGTGGGGAACAGGCATTGGCGATGGGGACAAGCGCCTTTGGATGTTTGCTTTTGGCAGGCGGGGAAACGGAAGTTGGCGGTAGGACCGCCCACATCGTGAATATATCCTTTGAAATCTTTGTCCTTTGCCATCAGTTCGGCTTCTTCCAAAATGGACTCATGAGAACGCACTTGGATAATCCGCCCTTGGTGGAAAGTTAGGGCGCAGAAGGAACAAGCGCCAAAACAGCCACGGTTGCTGACCAAACTGAATTTGACTTCTTCAATGGCAGGTACACCGCCGGATTTTATATAACTGGGGTGATAAGTTCGGCAGTAGGACAGAGCGTAGACACTGTCCATTTCCTCGGTGGTCAGGGGTTTTTGCGGGGGATTTTGCACCACAAATTCCTTGCCGTAGGGCTCCGCCAAGCGCTTGGCAGTGAAGGGGTCGCAATTGTTATACTGCACCGCAAAACTCTCAGCATAGGTGCGCTTGTTCTTTTTTAGATTTTCGTAATCGGGAAGAACCACGGTGGGCAAACTGTTGTCCAATTCTGCGGTGCGGAAAACGGTGCCGTCAATATAGGTGATGTCTTTCACATCCATACCGGAATTGAGGGCATCTGCAATTTCCACGATGCTTTTTTCGCCCATACCGTACATCAAAAGGTCGGCTTGGCTATCCAGCAAGATAGAGCGCTTTAAGGTTTCGGACCAGTAATCATAGTGGGCGAGTCGGCGCAAACTGGCTTCAATACCGCCAATCAAAATCGGCACATCTTTATAGGTCTGACGGATAAGATTGCAGTAAACCACGGTGGCGTAATCGGGGCGTTTGCCCATTACACCGCCGGGGGTGAAGGCGTCGGTCTTTCGCTTGTGCTTGGTGACGGAATAGTGGTTCACCATAGAATCCATATTGCCACCGGATACCAAGAAACCCAGCCGAGGTCTACCTAAAATGTCAATGGATTTGGGGTTACGCCAATCCGGTTGAGAGATGATGCCAACCGTATAGCCTGCGTGTTCCAGCACACGGCTGATGATGGCGTGACCGAAGGAAGGATGGTCCACATAGGCATCGCCGATGACATATATAAAATCGCACTGCTCCCAACCGCGTTTAGCCATATCTTGTTTTGAAATCGGCAGAAAATCCATAGTACACCTCTTGCGTTTTTCTATAGTATATCACGAAAAATCCTAAAAAGGAACAGAAAAATATTTGGGGTTAGAAAGTGGGGAATTTTCCAAAAACCGCGAAAAAACAGTTGACAAATCCAGTTCACCGTGGTACTATAACCAAGCGGTTGCGGAAGTGACTGCGATATGCGCGAGTGGTGGAATTGGTAGACTCGCTAGATTCAGGTTCTAGTGCTCATTCCGGGCATGCGGGTTCAAGTCCCGCCTCGCGCACCAAAAGAGACAGCTTAAGGCTGTCTCTTTTTTTGTCAGTCTATCCTTGCCAAAACAGGTAAACCCCTTGGGAATCCACGAGTTTGGAACCCAAGGGGTATTTTTCGTTCTCTTTACGACAGACGCATCCGTTTGTAACTGTTTCCACCCATTTCGGTCGACCTCGCCGTCCATCCGCCGCCCACTGATGTCGAGTTTTAGGGCACGGGTCCCATTATGTTTCAAAATATCACGCAGAGATTGCATATCGATCTTTTATGTAGTATAAAAGTTCAAACGATTAATTGTTTCGACAATTCTCGATGGACAAAGACAAATCTTTGTGTCATAATAATTACGGAAAGGAGGAATATAATGGAAAGCACGATAGAGACAACGCTTTGCCATATATTGCTGTTGGTGCGACATTTGGATCATTTCAACCTACGCGGTGCAATTATTGTGACCTTAATGGAGCTTGGTGTTCCGACAAAGAGTATCGGTTTTGAGTTCCTTAAGAAATCAATTGAGTTAAAACGAAAAGACCCTACTCGTGCACTGACGAAGGATATATACTTGGAAATTTCCCTACATTATAAACAACACTCGGAGCAGTTGGTTGAGCAGGCCATACGAGACGCAATTAAAATGGCTTGGCGACACGGAAGCAAAGAAGCATGGGAATGGTATTTTTCCTATGAGGGCCGTGCTGTTGTGAATAAACCGACAAACAGTGAATTTATTTCCAGAATTGCATATATTTTGGAAATTTGGCAGGAATGCAAGATAACAAAGGGGGATCGCTATGAGAGAGAATAAAACCTGCCCATATCAAGGATGGCAACAAATGCCTACAGAGGAGCTGGATCAAATTCTGCAGGCAGAGCTAGAAAAGGAACATCCCAATGAGGAGGTGGTATTGCCTATATTGCATGAACTGGAAGAGAGAGAAAGGGACATTCTGGTTGAGAAAACACCGGAAGTCTTAGCTATATTAAACAAATTAAGTAAACACGAAACATCATCTAAACAGTCCATATTTAAACGCAGATGGCTTGCCGGAATTGCGGCTGCTTTAGCAGTGGTTTGCATTGCAATAATGACAATGACCCCAACTGCAAAAGCAGAGAGCCTTTTCGACGTTTTATTCCGCTGGACAAGTAGCATATTCCAATTCTTCACGCCGGAACAAGATGCCGTTAATCCCCCGGTAGAGGTTGTTTTTGAAACGGATAACCCTGGCTTGCAACAGCTTTATGATAAAGTGACAGAACTTGGCGTAACAGAACCGCTGGTACCAATGTGGATCCCGGAGGGCTTTGTGTTATCAGATTTGAAGGTTTCTACGATACCAGAAGGCAATAAGGTGTTTTGCAAATTTGAAAATGGGGAAGATGCAGTCTTATTTACATATAGGTTATCTACGGATATATCTCCAAAGGTTGAGAAGGAAGAAACTAATTTTGAACTGTTTGAGGTCAGGAAAATTGGTCATTTTATAGTGGACAATGAAGGTAACCTATCTGTAACATGGGCAGCGGATGGTGTGGAGTGTGTTATAAATGCCAGTCTTCCAAAAGAAGATATCTACACGATCATAAAATCCATTTACAGGAGTGAATTAACACAATGAAAAAAAATGTTCGTTTTGTTTGCATTATTCTTGTTTGCAGCTTGCTTTTGGCAGTTCCGGCGCAGGCAGAAAGTGTTGTGGATCCACGAGCAAGTGCATTTTTCTCTTCCTATGGTACGGATCTTTATAAAACATCCTCCACTTCCTTTCAGATTTGGTTTGATGTTGTTGCAAATGTTGCAACTATGCAGGAGCTTGGGGTCAGTGAGATTGCACTCTACCGCTCTACAAATGGGCAAAACTGGACAAAAATAAAGACCTATATAAAGGAAAGTTATCCATCTATGATTGCTGAAAATACATCTTCCCATGATGGCTATGTTCCTTATAACTTTGCTTCTACAGGATATTACTATAGGGCACGAGTTACTTTCTATGCGAAAAACAGCACTGGAATTGGCGAACTAGATGAATATACTGAGATTATAAGAATGTGAAGAAGTTCCCCTTTGCGGATTAACCTTCCGCAGAGGGGGCTTTTTCAATCAGTGCATGTAGGCGTTCTGCAATGTGACGGACGGTGCAAGGGATTAGGATTATATCTTGCACACCTACGTCTGCGGCTGCTTGCAGCACAGTAGGGGTGGCAAGATTGGTAAGGGCTAAAATACTATGTGGCCGAAAGTTGGTTTTTCGCAAAATGGTTAAACCGTCTATGACAGGAAGCATCAAATCTAAAATCAGCGCATCGGGCCGATGCTTTTCCAGCATTGCAAGTGTATCCGGACCGGTATCACAAGTGTGTATGTCAAGCATAGATAAGGAGGCTACGAGCAACTCTGTGATTATCTCTGATTTTATGGCAATAAGTAATTTCAATATGTGCTCACCCCAAGAATATTGATAGGAAGAGCATAGCACAAAATTTCCCAAACAGACAACCTAGAATAACCAAGAAAATGCGAGGAATTTCGAGGAAAAATTAAAGGAAACCGGAAGTTTGTGCATTTTTAGGTGACTTTTCAGTTTTGTAAAGCAACTTTTTATATGATCGGAATTTGTGATGTAGTGTTCACGAGAAATTATTCGCATACTTGCTTAAGGGCAGGTATGCGGATTTTTTATTTTTTCGATTATTGCTTGATTTTGGGTACAATATAGGCAACCAATCAAGGAGGAAACATTATGACAATTTCAACTGACCAACTTCAAAAATTTGCAAGCCATCTCTCCCGAGAGGAAAAGAGTGATGCAACGCAGGAAAAGTACCTGCGAGATGTGCAGGCATTTTGCGCATACAAAGGAGGGCGAGAGATCACAAAAGAACTGGTGGTCGCATGGAAAAAGCAACTGATAGAAGACGGTTATGCTGTTCGGTCCGTTAACTCTATGCTTGCCAGTGTCAACAGTTTTTTAGACTTTCTGGGGCTATCTGTTTGTAAAGTCAAAAACATCCGGACACAACGGCAAACTTATTGCACAGAAGATAAGGAACTGACCAAGGCGGAATATTTGCGCTTGTTGGCTGCAGCCAAGAAAAATGAGCAGCTGAATCTAGTGCTTCAGACAATCTGCGGAACAGGCATCCGTGTGTCTGAGTTGCGGTATTTTACTGTGGAGGCTACAAAACATGGCGAGGTTATCGTGGATTGCAAAAACAAAACCCGGATGATTCTCGTTCCGGGCAAGCTGAAGAATGTTTTGTTGAATTATGCCAAGCGACACGGCATTACAACTGGTGCGATCTTCGTTACTCGTAATGGCAAACCGCTGAACCGAAGCAACATCTGGGCTGCTATGAAGAAGCTGTGTGAGGCCGCCGGAGTACAGCCTTCTAAGGTTTCTCCCCATAATTTGCGCAAACTTTTTGCTCGCACTTTCTACGGCATTGAAAAAGATATCGCCAAGCTTGCCGATATCCTGGGTCACAGTTCTATAAATACGACCCGAATTTATATTATGACCACCGGAGTGGAACACCGTCGTAAGATCGAACGACTAGGGCTCGTGGTTTAGATATAAAGAAAACCACATAATCTGCATTATGTGGTAAAGCTTTTGCACCAGCTACATTTTAAAAATATAGATTGTTTTTTATTATATGGTATCTTCCGCAGAAAATCAAGTGTTTACCTACAAAAAACAAAGATTTATGTCGTAGGACATACACCCTTACATAAACAGGCAACACAAGTACACCCTCATTTGCGCATTTTTTAATGAGGGTGTGTCTCTGTGCACCCAAATGCACTAGATATAAGGGTGTGCGAAAAAGTTTTATTTTCCTGATACTACATAATGCAGATTATGTAGTAACAAAAGAATGCCGTTTAGCAACTCGCATTTGTGCATCGTTAGCGTAGTGGTTATGGACTATATCTAATGCAGAAGGAATGGTATAACGGTATTATGAAAAAAACCTTAAAGTGGTTAGTCATTATTTTTGCGGTCCTAATTGCAATTGGCATTCTTTTTCCTTCTGAGCCGGGAGAATCATTGGATGCCAACAGCCAAGAAAGCACTCTGGAAGCAACGCAAGATTTTGAGGCAACAACAGAAACAAATGAAAGCGTTGAACCCACCACTCCAAAGGAAACCGAAGAAACCAAGGATACAACCATTCCTACCTCTACACAAACATCACCACAGACAGCTCCCGAAAAGTCTTCATTCAAGGTTCATTTTATTGATGTAGGACAGGCAGATGCTGCTTTGGTTGAATGTGATGGCCACTATATGTTAATTGATGGCGGCAACAAAGCTGATTCGAATGTAATCTATTCTGTCTTGAAAAAGGCAGCGGTTTCCAAACTTGATATAGTCGTTGGTACTCACGCCCATGAGGATCATATTGGGGGATTACCCGGTGCTTTCAATTATACAACCGCTGATCTTACGCTTTGTCCCGTAAAAAGCTATAACAGCAATGCCTTTGAAGAGTTTGCCAAGTACGCAGAACAAAAAGGAAACGGTGTCACTGTACCAAAACAGGGAGATACGTACACTCTTGGCAGTGCAAATGTAAAGATCTTGGGCTTGAATGGTAGCAGTGACACCAATGATACCTCTATTATTCTCCGTATTGACTATGGTGAAACTTCCTTCTTGTTTACCGGCGATGCAGAAAGAGATGCCGAGCAAGCCGTCTTGAATAAGGGCGTTGATTTGTCGGCTACTGTTCTTAAGGTTGGACATCACGGCAGCGATACTAGCACGGGCTATGTTTTCCTGCGTGAAATTATGCCGCAGTATGCGGTTATCTCTGTCGGAAAAGGCAATAGTTATGGTCATCCCACAGAGGAAACCCTAAGTCGTCTACGGGATGCAGATGTTAAGGTTTTCCGAACAGATATGCAAGGAGATATCATCTGCACAAGCGATGGAAAAACAGTCTCCTTCAGTGTCGCTAGAAATGCCAGCGCAGATGTTTTCGGTGGTATCGGCGGAAATAGCACTTCTCAAAGTAGTACTGTAAGCCCTACTACACCGACAACTGGTTCTTCGGTAGAACCGGAAGCTGATATGGTTTGGATACCGAAATCGGGTACGAAATATCACGCCCATTCCGGTTGTAGCAATATGAAGAATCCCGGTCAGGTCACCAAAGAGGAAGCAGAAGATAGAGGGTACACCCCTTGTAAAAAATGCTGGTAATACGAGGCTTTTAGATAATCACAGAGACAAAGGAGAATATATATGAAAAAGTTTTTAATCGCCTTGCTTGTGATCTGTAGTTTGGTTACAACAGTTTCTGCGCATAGCGGAAGAACCGATAGTAGCGGCGGACATAAGGATAACAAGAATAAAAGTGGGCTTGGAAGCTATCATTATCACTGCGGTGGCTATCCTGCACATTTGCATAAAAGTGGTTATTGCCCATATCGGGATAAATTCCCTTCTTCGGTCAAGGTCAAAGCTGAGAAAACAACACTTGGTATTGGAGAAGAGATTACCATATCGGCTACGGTTAAGCCGTCTAATGCTTGTGATAAAGATGTGGACTGGAAGAGCAGTGACTCATCTGTTGTATCAATCCAAAATGGCATAGCAAAAGCTGTTGGATATGGCACAGCGACTATATCAGCCTCTACGTTCAACAACAAGACAGGAAAAATTAAAATTACGGTCAAAGAAATTAAAACTGAAAGCGTAACTATTTCAAGTGTACCTGCGAACTTGTTTGTAGGAGAAACCAGCAAGCTGGAATGTACAATAACTCCAGCAAATGTTGATGATCCTACCATTGTTTGGGCTTCCAGCAATATAGAAGTTGCTGTCGTTTCTGCTGAAGGAGAGGTAACAGCAAAAAGTGCAGGAACAACAACCATCAGTGCAACTGCCAGAAACGGTGTTTCTACTTCTGTTGACCTCGAAGTTCAGATACGAGAGGTAGCGGCAGTTGTTATTACAGCAGACTGTCCTACGGTGGGTGTTGGTGAAAAAATGTTTCTTACGGCTGCAGTATCTCCTGAAAATGCTACATTCCAGGAACTGACATGGAAATCTTCTGACGAGGCTTTATTGACTGTTGCTGAAAATGGTGAAGTCACTGCTCTTGGGTGCGGTGTTGTGACGGTTACTGCAACCGCCGCAAACGGAACCTCTAATACGATTGAAATCGAAATTACGGAGGCTCCTACAGAGCAAGAAAAGGTTGAGGACGATGACGGTCAGACAGATGAAACCTCAGAGGGGGCATCCTTAAAAGATATATCTCCAGAAGATACATCCGATGGTTCTTCTGCCTTTTTAGGATTTCTTGTTGTTGCAGGAATTGCTGCGGTAATCATCTTCTTTAAACGCAGAGGTTAACAAGAAAAATATTCCAAGATAATTACGTTTTGAATATATCAAATTTAAATAAGGACAACTATAGCTGTTTTAAAAGGGATATAAAATCAAGTGTATGTACCGTGAGAAGGAGCAATCCAATCTCGGCATTTTCTAAGTAAGTATCGTCTGTGGATATATAGAGGGATATCGTTGAGGGTATCCTAAATCTTTATACTTGGCATATATTCTTTGCCCTTTTCTTGCTTTTGTGTATAGTAGAATAAGCCATTAGATGAAGTTAATGTAAATACGCAAGCAGCATTGCGTAGGAGGATTTGCATGAGTTATGCAAAATCTATATTCTTTATTCCAATTTGGTTTGATCAGTTTAAGCTCTTTGTGCAGGCATTGAATAATCATACACTATGGGAAACTACTGATCCTAAAAAGGCCTGGGCAGGCTATTTGTTTCGCTATGCCTCAGAGATTAACAAAAATAAGGACTTGTTTGCCTCATATACGCTGAAAGATCCAACGAAGTTAAATGTATATATGTTTCAGGAAGAAATGGCAGCAGAAGAGATGCCGCACATTGATGAGGTGAGATGTTCTTGCTTTGGCACCGGTGTGGGGTTTATAGAATTTTGGGTTTCATATTCTGGCTGGAGCGCCGAAAAAATTGCAAACTCTTCTTATATGTTTAAGAAGGCAACAAGCAAGTGCAACAAGGAATTGCCGGATCACCAACGAGCGTTATATGATGTTGCGCAGGACCTTTTGCCAAAAGAACAAAAGTCACAGCTGTTTTTTTCGTCGTCTGCCCGATTTAAATACGAGTGCAGCTGTTTCCATTTTATCCATTTGGATCAGGAGATACCAGACAAAGCTTCGCTGAAAGCCATATTATATCGTTTGAGCCGTAGTTACCGTAATGATATGCCTACTTCAGAAGAAAGTGCTTATGACATGATCTACGAAGCGGGCGCCGGTGATTATTGGAGCGGCTGCTCGGAAGGACTTGCAAATATCGTGTATGATTTCCGGAGCGATTACAGCGCCAAAAGTGACTACTATCTGCACAATTTGAAGCTCCTCAGACTGCAAACGGACTACTACTTTATGTATCTGCTTTTGTTAAATCAAAAGTATGCTGCAGTAGAATATATCCGTATGGTCTCTCAGTCATTGGAAGGAAAAACAAAAGCGGTTGAGAACCTTAATAAACGAGTTGTACTCCTGAAAAATACATTTTCTTTCAATGTTATATCAGATGACAGCATCGTACAAAACATATATTCCAAAATGTATGCTGTTTTGGATATTCGAAACTTGTTGGAAGATGTAATTGAGAATGAGAAGCAGTTGGAATTTTTGCAAAAAGCAAAGCATATGAATGATGATCGGCTCTCCAACAAATATCTGTTGGGCATTTCTATTTTATCGCTTTTTTCGGCTTTGATTGATTCTGCAAGTTTCTTTGATCGGGTTGACAGTATTCAGCCAATTTCTACCATACTGAGTTTGGTATGTGTATTGAGTATTTTGATGCTTTGCGTTGTTTGGGCAGTAAAGAGTGTTCGGAAATAAGCGGAAGTTTGTCGGAGGCCATCCGCAATAAATGCCAATGTGGACCATCATGTTCTGAATACATAATTTTATCACTTGAAAATTATGGATTAATCCAAAGCCTAACCAAAGGCATTGGATGCTCACAAGATGCAATGTTCATAACGGAAGGTTTGATTATCCATAGCAAGTGTTTTAGTAAAGTCGACCGATTAAAATAGTATGCCGTGAGCAGGGGGTCCTTGCTCACAGTATTTATTTGTATAGGAAGCTGCTGACAGTGACGGTGGTTCTAAAAAATAGCAATTACTTAAAATAAAGCGAACTACCGATAGTGATGGTACAATGTGTCTTCCTGTCGGTGGTTTGCTTTTTATACTATGTATCAATAGAAATTTTACATATATATCATAATTTTAGCCAGATAGCAGAAATGCCATCTGGCGATTATTTTTAGGAGGTTATGATAAAACAGAAAGAACTAACAGTATTGATGGTAGAACCGAGGAAGTATTCTAAAACAACAGCCTTTCATGTAAGATTTGCCCCAAAGTCCCGTCGGCGAGAGGGCGACAATAGCAATCTGCGAAACTGAAAGCACCGAGGATAGCGAGGTTAAGACGGGTTTTATAGGAAACCTTCAAGTCCCGCCTCGCGCACCAAAAGAGACAGCTTAAGGCTGTCTCTTTTTTCTAACCAATGAAAAGGTCTGTTGCATTAGCAACAGACCTTTGCGCATTTATAGAATTAAGCAGATAAGGCCGGTTGCACCTTCGTTGACGATTTTCGTCAGGCTTCCGCGGAATTTATCCCGCACATCTTCCGGCGTGCGAACCAATTTGGCGGTCAACCCCTCTTGGATCATCGCGTAAACGGATTTTCCGAAGATGTTGCTCTGCCATAATTTTTCCGGCTCTTCACCGGTGAGATAACTGATTAAATCTTGGGATTGCTTTTCGTCCCCTACGATGGGGCTGATTTCCGTGTCAATGTCCACTTTCATCATATGGATGGACGGTGCACCGGCTTTTAATTTAACCCCAAACGAGCCATTTTTGCGAAGGATTTCCGGTGTTTCCAATTTCATTTCTTCCGCCGTGGGCATCACAATGCCGTAACCGGTGGCTTTTACCGCCGCCAACGCATCGGATATTTTGTCGTATTCCTTTTTGATTTCGGAAAGTTGGGTAAGTAAAGACAAAAGTTGGGCATCGTTCTCGATGGTTATGCCCGCCCGATTGCTTAAAATCTCATAGAAAAGTTTTTCGGGGAAGTTCAGCGAACAGATTACAAGTCCACTGCCCAAATCAATTTTTCGCAAGGAAAAGTCCAGAACTTCTTCTAATTGTGTCAACTGGGATAGGGTAGGTTGGGCTTGCGCAAGGGTGGTGATTTCTTCGGATCGTTGCAAAAGGGCTTGGTATAGCGCACTTTTTACCGGATGCTCCGGCTCAAGAGCGTCCATCCAACGGGGGAGATGCACTTGCAGTTGTTGCATCGGGAAGGCGTACAAAAGTTGCCGTAGCAAGTCACAGATGTCCTCTGCGGTCAGGGCTTGGCAATCTGCCACTGCCACTTGCACGCCGTATTCCTTAGCCAACTGCTCTTTTAGCATCCCCACAGACTCGGCGCCGGGTTTTAAAGTGTTGATAACTACCAAAAACGGTTTCCCAGTGGCTTTCATATCCATAATAGCCTGCCGTTCCGCTTGCAAATAGTCCTTTCGGGGAATGTCGGTAATTGTGCCGTCGGTGGTGACCACCAAACCGATTGAGCAGTGCTCCTCCATTACCTTTTTTGTGCCCAGTTCTGCGGCCTCTGTCATAGGGATTTCGTAGTCATACCAAGGGGTTGTGACCATTCTCGGCATACCGTCCTCTTCAGAACCTACAGCGCCGTCCACCATGTAACCCACGGTGTCAATCATCCGAACCCGAAGTTGCGCTGTGCCGTCAGGGGAAATTTCTACAGCCTCTTCCGGCACGAACTTGGGTTCACTGGTCATAATGGTCTTGCCCGAACCACTCTGGGGCAGTTCGTCTTTTGCTCGTTCCTTGCGATAGGGTTCGTCAATGCCGGGGATAACTAATTCTTCCATAATCCGTTTGATTAGGGTGGATTTTCCGGTACGCACCGGTCCGACAACGCCAATATAAATATTGCCCCCGGTACGCGCGGCAATGTCAGCGTAAATGTTTTCCATAGCCAGCCTCCTTTAGCGGTTTGGTTCAATGTATGTCCACAAAACGGACAATAGAACAACCTTACAAAAAACCAAAAAAATTTGCAAAATAATGTTTGACAAATGGCGCAAAAGCCTATATAATATCTAGGCACGACTATGAAGAGGGGGATACTATGCGATTGGCTCTGAAAGAGATTATTCATGCGCCTGGTGCATCGGTTTCCTTTTCTGATAGCGTAGATCTGAGCGACCTTCAATATGGAACTTGTTTTCCGGTAAGTGAGCCCGTTCAAATTCAGGGCACTGTGCGAAATACCGCAGATGTGCTGATTATGAAGGGTTTGATTACAACCTGCTTGCACGGGGTTTGTGACCGTTGTGCATTGGACTTTACCCAAGATGTGGAAATTCCCGTAGATGTGGTATTGGTAGAAGAACTGTCCAATGAGGATAGCGAGGATGAATGGGTGTTTCCCTTGGAGGCAGACAGTGCAAATTTGGAAGAGATTGTTCGGACGGTTTTCGTTTTGAACCTCAATCCCAAGATGCTGTGCCAGCCGGACTGTCAGGGACTTTGCTGCAGATGCGGTAAAAATCTCAATGATGGCCCGTGCTCTTGCCAAAAAGAAATAGACCCCCGTTTTGCTGCTTTACGGCAGCTTTTAGATAAGTAAGTATACAAATGCTGTTAAGGCAGTTTGACCAAGGAGGTGTCATCCATGGCTGTCCCTAAGTGTAAAGTGTCCAGCGCCCGTCGCGATAAGCGCCGTGGTTCCAACTGGAAGCTGTCTGCTCCCAGTGTAGCAGTGTGCTCCAAGTGTGGTGAGCCCGTCATGCCCCACAGAGCTTGCAAAGCGTGTGGTAACTACAATGGTCGTCAGGTTCTGGCTGCCAAGGCTGACTAAGGCAGGAAAAAGCGTAAGCGCAGAGGAAGGCATACCGCCTTCCTCTTTTTCCTTTTTATTTACAAATTTTTTTAAAACATTATAGGATTATCATTGATTTGATTGCCTTTTTATGGCATAATAAGGAATAAGAGTTTTTTGAAAGGAGTGAGTATTATGGCAAAACCTTTGGTTGCCATTGTTGGCCGCCCGAATGTTGGCAAATCTATGCTTTTTAATAAACTCACTGGTCAGCGTACTTCCATTGTGGAAGATACCCCCGGCGTGACCAGAGACCGTATTTACGGGGATTGTGAGTGGTGTAATCGGCAGTTTTCCTTGGTAGATACCGGGGGTATCGAGCCGGGTACGGATAGCGATATGCTGAAGTTTATGCGCCGTCAGGCGGAAATCGGTATTGAACTGGCAGATTGTATCGTGATGGTGACCGATGTCCGTACCGGTGTGACTGCGGCGGATGTGGATGTTGCCACAATGCTTCGCAAATCCGGAAAGCCGGTGGCATTGGCGGTGAATAAGTGCGATTCTGTCGGTCCCGTCAATCCGGATGTATATGAGTTTTATTCTCTGGGCATCGGGGATTTGTTTGAGGTTTCTGCGGTCCACGGCCACGGCACCGGTGATTTATTGGATTGGTGCTTAGAAAATATGCCTGCCGAGGAAGCAGAAGAGGAAGAAAGCGATGTGATTAAGGTCGCAATTGTGGGCAAACCCAATGTGGGCAAGTCCAGCCTGCTGAACCGGATTTTAGGGGAAGAGCGGGTCATTGTTTCCAACATTGCCGGCACAACCCGAGATGCCATTGACTCGGAATTTGAAAACGGAACCGGAAAATATTGCTTTATCGATACCGCCGGTATGCGCCGGAAGAGCAAGGTAGACGATATGATTGAGCGTTATTCCAATATGCGTACCATCAGCGCCATTGAGCGGGCAGATGTATGTCTGGTTTTGGTGGATGCTAACGAGGGAGTTACCGAGCAGGATACCAAAATTGCCGGCTATGCCGACGATCTGGGTAAGGCCTGCGTGGTGGTCGCCAATAAATGGGACGATGTGGACAAAGAAACGGGCACGATGGAGAATCTGAAAAAGGATATTAAGCGCCGTCTGGCTTTTATGGACTATGCGCCCATCGAGTTTATCTCGGCCAAAACCTCTCAGCGCGTGGACAAGTTGTTCCCGCTGATCAATGCGGTAAATGCCCAGAACTGTATGCGGATTCCCACCGGTCGGCTCAATTCCATGCTGGCCGATGCGGTAACCAAGGTGCAGCCGCCCTCCGATAAGGGCCGCCGTTTGCGCCTGTATTATATTACCCAAGCCAGCGTGCGGCCGCCAACGTTTGTCGTGTTCTGTAACGATAAGCGGCTGTTCCATTTCTCGTATAAGCGCTATATTGAAAACTGCATCCGTGAAACCTTTGGGTTAACGGGAACGCCCATCCGTATTTTGGTGCGGGAACGGGACGAGAAGGATAATAGGTGAGGGTATGATAGGAAAATTTCTGTTAGCGGCAGTGGTGGCCTATTGTTTGGGAAATATCAATATTGCGATTATTGGTTCTAACCTCTTGTTTAAGAAGGATATCCGCCACTTTGGCAGTAACAATGCGGGAACAACCAACGCCTTCCGTGTCTTCGGTTGGCCGTTCGGCACTACCGTTATGCTCTTTGATATCGGCAAGGGTGTGCTGGCCGGTTATCTGGGTGCCTTCGTGATTGTGGGCGACGGCAGTAACCTGCTGGCGCTGGCCGTTTCGGGGCTGTTTGCCGCTATGGGGCATATCTATCCGGTTGTCTTCGGCTTCCGGGGCGGTAAAGGCGTGGCTACCATCGGCGGTATGCTGATCTTGCTCGATTGGCGTATGTTCTTGTGTATGCTTGCCGTGTTTATTCTGTTGTTGATTACCACCAAGTATATGTCCATCGCCAGTTTGTCCACCACCATCACCGGCCCGCTTTCGGCCTTTGTACTGCGTAAATTTGTTGATCAACTGCCCTCGCCGCAGGTGTGGATGTACGTGGGTACGGTATTTTTCTTCGGATTATTACTGGTCTTTACCCACCGTGAAAACATCAAACGTCTCATAAACGGTACCGAAAACCGCTTAGGGAAAAAGAAAAAGGACGCATAAGCGTCCTTTTTATTTTTGCAATTCTTCAATATGGCGGTGTACCGCTTCCATGCGCCGATCGAGAAAGGCGATCTGTTCGGCGCAGTCTTTGAGTTCCGCCGCCACCTCATCGGCATAGGGAATATCCTTCTTGTACTTGAGTTTATGCTCCAAGGAAGCCCAAAAATCCATGGCAATGGTGCGGAATTGCACCTCGGCCCGCACGTATTCCTTGGCATCGGTCAGGAATATGGGCACTTCCACGATCAGATGCAAACTGCGGTAGCCGTTCTCCTTGGGATTGGCTATGTAATCCTTCTTGCGAATCAGTTTCACGTCGTCCTGCCGCAGGAACATATCGCACAGGGTGTAAATATCCTCGGGATAGGAGCA
>JAZRMH010000049.1:0-31650 GCA_045647425.1 Faecousia sp. | reverse complement strand
CACCATGGCTTGTATTGTCGGCAGCAATTCCTTGATATGCGTGTAATTTCGTTTGGACATAACGATACCCCCTAATGTAGTTATTATCCTACATTAGGGGGTGTTTTGTCTATTGTCCAATTTTACTGGTTCGGTTCAGTTTGGGCCGGCGTTTTTTGTCGTTTTTATGGCGTTTCTTGGTTGGTTTGGGAAACGGACTGTTGGGTCGTTTCCTGAGCCGTAGTTTCGGTGGTGGTTCCCTGCACCGTGGTCTCTTCCACCGTGGGTTCTGTTACCTTTGCCGGTGCGTCCGGATCATAATTAGGCGTACCCGCCAAATTACCGTTGGCATCCTTCAACCGTTTGCCACTGGCGTCAAACCATTCCGGATAGAAACGGATTAAGTACTTATCCGAGATGGTACCGGGTGTGCGGGGATACAAACGCAGGTCAAAATCAAAACAGTCTTTATGGGTTTCCGAAAATTCCAGCATTTGCTGGTCGGTATACAAGCAGAAGGTTCTGCCCTTTGCGCCGGTGCGGGGGCAAGAATCAAAGTGCCACCAACTGCCCTTATGCTTCACCAACAGCCAGAAGTGATTGGAACGCCCTTCCATCTTAATTTTCACAACATCCTTGGTGGGAATGCCCGCCAATTCCAGCAGTGCTTTCGATGTGGCATAATAGTTGAAGCAGTCACCTTTTAATTTGGTAAAGCCGACCACTGCGCCTTGTTTCCAGTCGTCCTTTTTAGACCAACCGGAAAAGGAAATTTTATACCGAGACCATTTCCAAATCGCTTTGATTTTTTGTTCTTCGGTCATATTGTCTTTGATAATTTTATTATAGACCTTTTGCGCCAGCGCTTTGTATTTGGGAACATCCGTATTTTCCGACTCTTCAGCAACGGTTTCTTCGGTCTGCTCAATGATAAATGTTATTTGCACTGTAATCTCTGCACGGTTTCCAGCAGAATCCTCTGCCCAGTAAATCACCGGATATGTACCCTCTGTAGCGGCATTGACCGCAGAGGTATCGATATTCAATGCCACCGTACCTTCTTCGGGGTCAACCGCCGTAATGCCGGCGCGGTAAGATACCGGTTCCCCTACATGGAAAGTCTTATCTGTCGCACCGGTAATCACCGGCGGGGTAACATCTACAAATGCGGTCGTTTCCGTTTGGGTTGTCTGAGTCGTCGTTCCTGCTGTTTCAGCAGAAGGTCTTAAATGACCGCCCAACATCAAGAAAATCACCGCAACAACCAAACACAAAGCAAGGGCGCAAGCAATGATCAGCACCGCTTTCTTTGAATTTGTACTTGCCTCTTCCACTTTTTACACCTCGTTTTTCTTTGTCTTCGGCTATTCTAGCAGATTCAGACAATTTTTGCAACCTTTATCTGTTTTCCGCAAGAAACCCGCCTTGAAAGGCGGGTTTTCTCATAATACCTCTTGTGTCGGAATAAATTGCGCAATATCCTCTAGATTGCATTCTAAAACTGCACACAACTTATCCAGAGTTTTTGTTTCCATATTCTCATTTGCTCGCAGACGGCGTATTGTCTTACTGTCAATCCCACATTTTTCCCGCAAAACATAAGTGGTAATACCTTTTTTCGACAAAGTTTCCCACAACTTATCATATATAATCATAAGAAATCAATCCTTTTGTTCCAAATCCCACAACGCAGATTTCACTGCCGCAATCACAAACGCAGAAAACGTGCATTCCTTTCCTTGGATAGACTTTTCTACTTGCGCAACCACATCACTGGGAAATCGAATTGTTTTATTAACGGTAGGGGGATTTTCCGGAATTTGAAATTTCACTATAATCACACCTCGCAATACATTTGTCTTGCAATTATCATACGGCAAAATCATATTAAAATATGCATTGCATTTGCAATGCATATTTTGTATAATGATAATCATCTTATAATTTGAGGTATTATTATGATTATTGATATAACCGGCACTGTGCTAACACCGAGTAAAAACGGGAAAGACTGCCTTGGTAACGGTCAGCACTACGACAGTCAGGACAGGAAAATTGCGTGTTGCTGTGACGAATGCGATTATATGCTGTGCTGTTGGAATACACCGGCACCGAAACAATGCGCCACCTGCACCGACACCAATTGCCCTCAAAACACCGGCGAAGCACAACATCATCACGAAGTAACATCCCTTGCCGAAAGCAAACATAGTTGAAAAAGTCTAAGTTTTTTGACTTGGACTTTTTGAAATTAGTGACCTATTTTGATACCAAATGCACACCCCGCCAGACCTTTCGTTAAAAGGTTTGGGGAATCGTTAAAAGGTGCAAGGAATCGTTAAAACGTTATCGCACACATAACCAACCGCTGTGCTATGTGCTAAAAATCACTCCTCTATTTCGATTGCCGTATTTATGGTTTCTTCCGGGATATCAACGGAATTTCGGTTAATAACCCATTCGACAAGCGCAATGATACCATTCGCAATCAGCACACCAAGCCACCACATACCTAAAACAGTATATTTAACCATCCACCACATAAGAATACAGCACCAATAGATAGGATACCAAATACAAGCGAATAAGCATCCACCAGCATCCTTTGCCGATACTGTTGTTTTCCTATAAATCTTATTAGATAGAGCTTTCTTCGGATTTTTAATCCATCCCATTCCTTTTTTACCGTAAAACGGATTAGCCACCCGTTTCAGTTTGCGTTTAACTTTTCCTGTGGTACGAGCAGAGATTGATTTTTTGATAGACGGTTTTCTTATTCCAATTTTCATTATGTATCTTCCTTTTTTACTGTCGCATTAGTTCAGATTGACGATACTGCTCTGCAAAAGCGACATCAACAAAATCAACAGTCTGATCAAAGTTTTGTTTTACGACAGCTTTTATCTCGTCAAGAGAAACTCTAAAGAACTCGCGACGAGTGTTGACCATATTGAGCTTTCTGCCCTCAAAAGCCTTGTGCAGAGCTGCTTCCAGTCCCGGTGCGTTATCGGAGAAGATCAATGCGTGAACATCAAAGTCGAAGGGAACAGAAGCATCGCCCAGTTCATCGATACGATCCATAGGTTCCAGGCGTCTTGTCATACCAATCTTATACACACCCTCGCCAAAGGCTCCTACATTAGAAATTATGTAGACATAGCCAGCTTTCTGATTTGCTTCGCGATAATCAATCTGCTGCATAGAATCGTCCAAGGTAGAAAGCTGCCCTTCTAGTTCCTTCTTTTTCTCTTCCAACGCAACAATTTCATCCGCAGAAGCAGTAGCAAGTTGTTGGATGACTTTTTGTAAGGCATTAGAATAGTGCTTTTGTTCTTTTTCAATTTTCTTTCTTGCCTCTGCAATTTCTTTTTCCAACTTCGCACGCTCGCGCTCTTCAGCACGCAGTTGCTTCAATGCTTCCTTTTCTTTTTGCTTTTCAACTTGATACTCGTATGCAAGATGCAATTCTTTGATTTTCAAATCACGGTAAATCCCGGTAATAGCAACACCGCAAATCGTTCCGAGTTTAGAAATGGCGGAAAAGGACGATTCGATGCGTTTCTCAGCAGCTTCTATATTATTAAATTTCACATGATCAATTACATCATCACATTCGCAGTTGAAAGCACGAATTAGCAGTTTCTGCATATCGTGGATCATCTTTGCACCTTTGCGCTTATCTCCGTTAACTGCCCAGTCATCACGACCAGTTGCGGCGCGGCCTGCCTTAATGCATTCCTTTTGTTGCGTGCGAACTTTAGTTAGTTCATCCTTATACTCAGTGGAGTTAGCGAAAGCGAAATGGGGCTTATACAAACCAAAGGATTGCATAAGTACTTCTTCGTTAGTCTCAACCAACTCAGTCTTGGCCTGTGCAATCTGGTTGTTTAGTGCGTTAAGATCTTGATGTGCTTTCTCAGTCTGCTGTATAGTTTTTGCCTGTGTCTCGGTAAACTGCTGCTGCAATTTTGCAAGGTCAGCTTGTTGTGCCGCGATCAACTCTTGTAGACGAAGACTATCCTGCATTTCCGGTGTAAGCATAGCTTCGAGCTGTGCCACGCGAGCTTTTAGTTGTGTATTTTCTTTTCCTTTGAATAAATCTCCAAAAGACATTGTTCACACCTGCCTTTTCTTGTACTATTTTGTAGTATAATCATAAAAAGAGGAATAGTCAAGGAAATAAGGAAATACCATTGAGAACATCTTTGTTTTCTCTTGCACACCTCTTTAGCTGGAAATGCACACCCCTCACCGTAATCTGTACACCCTATGGAAGAAAATGCACACACCCTCACAAAAAATGCACACCCCTACAGGGTTTCGTTAATTTGTTCAAGAATTTTATAAAGAAAAGGCTCTGTAGTTGCTGACGATCAGCGACTACAGAGCCTTAATTCTAACTATTCAACATAAAATCAAATAGAAATACACAAAAAATAATTGGAAACCAGAACAAATACACATTGTATCCATACTGGTTTCCAATTATGGCAGGGGCACAAGGACTTGAATTGCCATAGCTTTTGTGTTTTCTTAACTTTTGTTAACCATTTAGCACCATTTTTATGGGTTTCCCGAACATTTAACCCCCATTAAATACCATAGTTAACCACCTATTACCACCCCAATAAGGGGAAAAATAAGGGAAAACTTTTTAAAATGCCGCATAGCGGGTACATTAGTTCTATCAGTGATAACTGTCTGCAATATTTGACTTTTCTATTTCAAACAAAGAGTGTTCAACTTTTACAGATATGCTTTTGAATGGGATATAGTTATAAAAAATTATTAAAAAGTTACTATATATTGTATAAAAGTTGTTGAAATTTAATTTTTTACCACAATATATTGTGGTCTCACCTTGACAGCGAGGCATTATTATAGTATAATACCGGAGGATTCCCCTCCAAGGTGGAATTACAAACTTTGAAAGAGGTGATACGATTTGATTGTTTTTAAAAATGAAAACACCCCATAAGTTGTTTCCGCCAACTTATGAGATGTTTTCTTGCCCTAGGATATGTTATACAAATCCCAAGATCACGTAGTTAAGTATAACACATTCCAACAATATTTGTCCATTAGAAAAATTAACAAATTATAAGGAAGTGAATTTATGTCAGTACATCATGGTGGTACTGTTGGTAAAGCAGCCAGTACTCTTGCCAATCCAAAATCAACAAAGCGAGAAAAAAGAAAAGCTTCTCACATTTTAAATGAGCACAAGAAGAAAAAGCACTAACAAATAGCATTGAATAGCGGAGCAGTTTTCCTGCTCCGCTATTTTTCTTCTTTTCAGCTTACACTTTCTTAACAGCTTTCTTTGCCAACTTGTATGCCAATTCCCTAGATTGGTCAACATCTCCAGACAATTCCAATATTATAAAATCAGCGGCTTCTTTGACACTCATAACGCCGGTGTCTTGTGCTCTTTCGAAAGACACAATCAAGCTTTTTCGAAGTTCATCGCCACTTACGTTAAGTTCGTCCAACAGTCGAAGTAATTCCGTTTTTTGATAAGGATAGAGCTGAATCTCCTCATAATACCGACTTATGAAGGTTTCTCTAAATTTCTTATCATAATTAAACGTCTTCCAATTCACCAACAGCTGCAATCCTGCGTGAATGTTAATCCGCTTAAATAAGTATTGAAAGTACATATCAGATGCATTGACATACGATTTGCCTTCCTCTTCAATAAACAAACCCATTAAGCGATAGCATTCACAATAACGACTCGTTGCAGATGTGCCAGAAGCGGGATTCTTTTGAAACTGGATAGATGCTTCGTTCATTGCCTTATTAAGTTGGCCATAAATAATATCTCTGTAAGGCCTTTTAGGGTCTCTAACGTATTCCTCATTTACTGTCCAAATATTTACCCCTACTTCAGTAACGCTATAACTGTGCTTATCCAAAAAATATTGGATATATGGATTTGCTTTAAGTGCCTCAATTCCTTTTTCTGTTAGTTTCCAAGTACGTTCCTTAACGAAAGCACCCAATGCCTCTTCTGAAACAGTGGATAGCTGATCAATGATATCAGCCTTCTTACCTTTGACGGGTATGTTTAATGCCACAGCAATCTCCTTGAGTTCTGTTAGCTTAAATCCCGGCAAACAATCTTTTACGCTTCCTATTTCCAAAAATGTTCTGTTGTGCAGATCCTTTAACATTTTTAAAGGATTGGAAATCTCATATGTATGCGTCAAATAGCTTGGAAAGTTAGTTTCGGTTGTTTTGTACTTTTCTGCAAGCGCAAGCATAACAAGTTCAGCCGGATACAGACCGTATGCATCCGGTTTGCCTTTTAAGTGAAGTGAGGGAGCATTGGTAATTCTTTTGCTTGAATCCACCTTTTCAACTTTAGGTTGATTGTTGTTTTTTACAGATTTCTTTCCAAATAACGAAGAGAAAAACGACATTTGATTCACCCCATCTTTTGTTCTTTATTGATACTATACCATGCGGGCTAGTTTATTTCAACAGTTCCTCTTTCGCCAGGAATTAGTATATGATCCTAAAGTAATCTAAATACGCTTTAAAGCGATCTTGGGCGGTGAGGCAGGTGTCCATAAGGAAGCCTTTTTCGCGATCCCACTCTTTGAGGCCGCGGTAGTAGAACAGCTTTAGATTATCCTCGATGATAAAAGGCACGATGTTGTGTTTCAGGCACTCCTTAAAGAGGATCAGTCGGCCTACACGGCCGTTTCCGTCCTGGAAGGGATGGATGCGCTCAAAAGCCACATGGAAAGCCACAACGTCCTCAAAAGTCTTAGAGGACAACGCATTGTAGTCTGCCAGCAGTTTGCGCATCTCACTGGCAACATTTTCGGGAAGCGTGGTGTCATTGCCACCGACCTCGTTGGGCAGCTTCTTGTACTCACCCACAGCGAACCAATCCTTGCGGCTATCACTGGTGCCGGTCTTCAGCACGAAATGCAGTTCCTTGATAAACTTCTCGGTCAGTGTGGAGCCAGCCTGGTCAATGACCATATCGATGCAGCGGAAGTGGTTGGAGGTTTCGATCACATCGTCCACGTTCACAGACTCGTTTTCGAACCCAATGGTATTGGTCTCAAAAATATACCGGGTCTGATCGTGGGTAAGGCGGCTACCCTCAATGTGGTTGGAATTATAGGTCAGATCGATCTGCACTTTATGATAGATGCCACCGGTCATCTTTGCCGCCTTCTGCTCCCGCAGGATCTGCAGAAAAGAGGGGGTGTCTTTCTTTTTATTGACGCGATCCGGTTTCTGTGCGTTTTCCGGAATGTACCAAGTTTTGCCGATAAGCTTGGCATCGGCAATTCTGCCGTTGGCACAGTAATTTCTTACACTTCGTTCAGAAAGTCCCCATTTTTCAGCCATTTTCGCAACAGATACGTATTCCATAGTTACCTCCCGGCAAATTTTCTCGCCATTATTATACTACATTACCGGCAAAATATCAACACAATACAGCGAATTAATCTTTATTATTGCCGATGCGCATTTGTTATATTGGCAGAGATTTAACCGCAATCCGCATCCTCTATCGTCATTTGTTTCTACATTAGACGCAGAAACGCCCTCTAACATAGTCCATACTACATTAGGGGCGTTTCAAGACAATTTCATAAAAAGCTTAAGCCGTGCATATTCTAGTTTCTTTTGCTAATATACTTACCTTGTAAGCACCTCCGAGATTATGAATTTAATCTCTTCATCACTGTACCCTGCACGACGTAAAACAATGCAGTAGTTCATATGCTCAACCAAACGAATAGCATGGACTACATTCACGTCTGGGTTGTACTCTCTTTTTTCATGCGCCAACTCATTGCGCCATAGATTTGCAGCATTTGCAAGTTCAGAAATATCGTCACCGAACCATTCCGAAAGAATCGAAGCCAAAGGCTGCCATGTTGAATATCCGCCAAATACTTTCAAAACTTTATCCTCAAGTGATATTTGTGGTTTTAAGGATTTCTTAAAGTCTCTAGCTTTCTTTTTCTTTTTTCCGGTAACAGTTTCGATATACCCATCCACAAGTGCCTCAATATCCTTTACGAAATCTAGTGTTTCCTGAGATGATATTTCAGGAAGCAATGTTCTGACATAGTATTCGAATGCTGCAGTGATATGTAGGCTCTGTTCCAAATCAATGAGATTTCTGTATTTAAAAGACGGGTGAATACCGCTTCCGTTTACGACAGCAATTTCGCCGTCCTTTTCCTCAAAGAACAGCTGAAACAACTCTTTAAGCCTGCCTGCAAACAAAGCACCATTAGGAACCTTCTTGATTTGTTTCATATCTTCCATGGGTTCAAGGTATTTCTGACTAAGAAACAATTTTTGCTTTGTATAACCAGGTTCGTCTACGACCTCTTTTCCTTTTATTCTCTTTTTCGGGTAATTCCCAATAAGGATAGCACTTCGCAACCCTATATTTTGTCTGTTACAAATGAATGCGAAAAAGCTCCTTGCCGTTATGTACAAATCGTTTATATATTCTAGGTCGTCTGTTTCCGGGAATCTAAGTACAACTTCTGAAATAGTTTCAGCGGTAGTTTTAACATTTGAATGCGCCTCTGCCCTTCTATCAAAAGACACCGAAATAATAGCATCACGATAGTTTATATCGAAGCTGTATATAGCATCCCGGACTCTTGAAAAAACAACATCACTGTCTACGCATTTTGCTTTTCCAATAGAGGGCAGAAAGTAGTCCAGTTCTGGGAATTGGAGCCGCATTTCTGTATATTTGCTACCCACCTCATAATCCTCTAAAAAATATTCAACACCTCTTATTTGATTGCAGCTTGCCACGTTCCTAGGTTGCCCATCTACAAACACTATACAATCATTAGAAAGGGGGACACTGAGTTTATAAAGAGTCCTTCCACCTGTCAGCATTCCAAATTTCTGGCCTACAATAACATCCAGCCCCTTTGGAATCTCAATGCCATTTAACCCAACATATACCGTAAGTAATTCCTTTTCTCTTTCAAAAGAAAAAGGAACATCGCTTCCGCATATAACTGTCATACCATTTATAGCCTGAGACATATTATACTCTCCTCCATAATCTTTGCTGAATAGTGGGCTTTTACCGGTATTATAGTCTTGGTCAATCACCGAACACCATTTTTGTTCGATTTGATTTTCTTTTCGAGTCCCATTCTTCTTTAATGTGTTTCTCAAAGCTTTTTCCACTAGAAAAGTCGAAACAACCAGAATAATAACTTGGATTGTTATTATTACTACTCCCACGGCGTATACCAAACTTTCTGAACTGTCAACAACTAAGAGTTGTGCAAGAACAGACAGAATCAGCATACACCAGCCAACTCTCCACCATAACTTGCCGCAATGCTTATTCGCAAATTTCCATGTATCTAGATTCTTCCTAGAACGGCTTGTGCGATAGCCGTTGACACTGTTGTTTTTTGTGGACAATGTTTCCACATTATTCTCCCGCCAAATATAATAGGCAACGGGAGCAGTACACTGCATATAAAAATAAGCCACCAATAGCCCATGAAAGCACCACCTCTCAAAGTCTCCTTTGAACCTACTTCTATTATAAACCAACCCCTACGCAGAATCAACACGCAAACATACTACTTTAAAAGTTCCTCTGCCACCGCTTTTTGCGATTTAACTTCTCTTATCTTAATAATGGCACGATCGGCAAAACATCAGCCTGTATTTGCTATCTTTGCTATTTGTGTTTACCGATGGATAGCCCCTATGTGGAATTTTAAACCACATAGGGGTTAATTTTATTTACTTTATCTCCTGCTCCAATACAAGCAATCCTTAAAGGACCAGTTTGTTATTCATAATTATCTTACAGTTTCGACGTTGCAATTTTGTTATCGCAAAATTTAGTATATCTACACGATATTTCTTATATGATTCGCCAACGATTCTAAACAAAGCTAAACCATTGTCAGTAAACTTAACATTGCCCGCCTTAATCTTATCTTGATTATCAGGATCGCCATAAATTTCAAGGACCTTGTTACCAAACCGCAACATTTTCTTTTTATGAAAAACAAATTCATCCTTGAAATCGCATTGAATTAAGCCTAAGTTTTCAAGCTCAAACAGACCTTCTTCAGTAATACGAGAATCCTCATACGCCTCTACATTAGACGCAATAAAGATCAGAGGAATAACAACATCTTCGTTTTTGTACTCATACATACAGAATCTGGATATGTTGCAAAACAACTCGGCTTGTGCACTGCTCATTATCGAAAGTGTGTGTAATAAGGATCTAGAAAAACTGCCTGGCTTATTAACCTCGCCAGCCAAGATGCGTGACCACATATTCAGGACGGCTTCGTTGGTAACAATTTTAACTTTGTCAAAGAAAAAGGCGAACCAATCTTCTTCAACTTTCTCAGGCTGTGCATCCTCGGATATGAAGGCTCCGGCCATACGGATTGTTTTTGCACAGCTTGCATATTCTTTTATTATACGCTTATAGGAACTTACAAAAGCTGCCTTCGTAAATGCATCAATATCTGTTCTTTCAACATAGCTATCAATTATTTTCTTATGGGCATCAATAATTGCAGCATTTAATCCTCTGGGCTGTAATATGGAATCTATAATATGATAAAAGTTCTTTGCCGCATCTGACATTTTAGACAGCTCTTCTGAATTCATCTTTATTTTACCTCTTTATCTTTTCCAATTTTCCTGCATGTATTTAACCAAATCGTATTTCTTGTCTTCTTCTCGGCGGGCGAGGATGGGGGCAAGGATGGAAACATTTTGTGGGGTGATCTTTACATTGTCAAAACTAGCGCGGACTTCTTCCGGCGTAGGCGGAAGTGTTTTATCCCGGTAGATAGTAACTTCCAGCGCCCAGTCATCCCGTGTCCATTTTGTGCAGAGATATTCCCTCATTCGCTCGTCCATGTAGTCCAGTCTGGGTTCAGAACCGAGTTCCGCCCGTTTCAAAACGGTGGCATGGTCAGCCATCAGTTCCCAGGTTAAGGTAGCCATAGCATCACGTAGCTTGTCCAAAGCTTCTCGCTTATCCATTCCTACTAGATCTATAGGCTCACCTGCACGATACCAAATGTCCTTTTGCTTGTACTCTTGGTGCATGGCAATCGGTACGACTTTGCACCCTGTCCGCTGGGCCAAAATCCAGGGACTTGCAAACAACGGCTGCACCAATAAGTTCTCTGTGTTATTCCATGCACCCTCGGCATAGACGATCACACTTGTGTTGTTCTCCAGAACGCGCACCATTTTCTCCACAGCATCTTTACGATTCTGCGGATCGACTTTGTTCACAAACACCATACCACACAGCCATGCCGCATACAGCAACGGATTGTGCTCCACCTGATCTGGTGTTCCAATCAATGTGTATGCACTCCGGTCAACAACAGCATAGTTGGTGATGATATCATCCACAAAGGAATGGGTGGATACAAATATGTATGGTACATCCTTTTCCAGTTTGGGATATGACTCCACATGGATTCTGCGCCCCGATGCCAAACGCAATATAGGCCGTAGCGCAGGCTTGATAAGCTGCCGAAATCTGAACCCCAATGAGGTCGCAAAAGATTCAGGGCCCGACTTTTCCACACGAGTTAATAAAATATTTTTCCACATAGGGATTATTCCCCTTATTCTGCTTCTTTCTCAAGTGCGCGGTAATCGACTTTTCCTCTTTCAGTTCTAGGCAAGTCGTTACGATATACGATTTCTTCTGGTACCATATACTCGGGCAGTTTCTCATGGCAAATAGTGAGAATCTCATTGGTTATATCATCATTTTCTGCTTGACCTTCAACCAACACTACATATACCTTCGCATAGTTGATGCGGATTTCGTCAGCAACGCCAATTGCACAGCAAAGTTCAACTGCGGGATGTTCCATAACGGCCTTTTCGATTCTGTCAGGGAACATCTTGGTTACTATGCCGTCGTTACCCTTGGTCATGATAATGCGCTTGATTCTGCCGCTAACAAACAGCACACCATCATCATTTAAATAACCAAGGTCACCGGTATGCAACCAACGCTCTCCATCATCATGGATTTTAATAATATCATCAGTAGCTGCTTTGTTTTCGTAATATCCGATCATCATCTGAGGACCGGAGAAGCAAATTTCGCCCCCTTGATTACAGGCAAGTTCTTTTCCGGTGTCCGGATCGACTATCTTGCAGTTCACCTTTACAAGGGGAATGCCAACACTACCAAGTAAATTGCAGTCCTGATATGCAGCAGTTGCAGCGCTCACCATTTCGGTAGAGCCCAGACCCTTAGCGAGCTTGTATTTTGCGCCACGGGATAGCAACAGTTCATTGACACTCTCTTCTATTTTTTCATTCATACCTTCGCCGCCATAGAAAAGGTGGCATAAGCACGAACAGTCGGTTGTTTTCATGCGTTCGTTTGTAAGCAAAGCTTCCCAATATGCGGGAATAGAATTAATATGATTCGGATGATATTTGTTGACATACTCATCAAACTTATCCGGCTCATACTTAGGAATCATAACAACCTTGAAACCAAACGCCAACGGCTCCAACATACAGTTCACAAGACTATAGTTTACAAAAGGCGGAAGTACCGGCATCATAACCTCTTGGCGCTCGTGAGGAAGATTGCAACCAATTTCCCAAATCAGCGTGTTTGTGCTAACATCGGAGAGAACAACACCTTTCGGTTCTCCTGTTGTGCCGCCAGTATGGGAGATGATTGCAGGGGTGCTGGGATCTTTCTTGTATGTGGGGATAGTTGCGCCTTTGCCTTGCTTTAGAAACTCATTCCAGCAAATAAGTGCAGGGTTTTCGAAGACAGACTTTTCTTTGGTCTTAAACTTGTACAGTTGTTTAATGCCAAACGGTAGCGATTCCGCTGCCGAAACGACAACACCGGTTTTAACAGAGGTCTTATCCAAAGCATTTTTCACAATCTCATATGTGCCGTAGAACATAAAGAAATGTGTTGCCTTTACCTCGTTGAGATAATTGACAATTTCGTTTTCACCGGCAAGCGGATGAATCATGTTAGCAACGGCGCCGAGCTTGTTGATTGCATAAACCAAATATAGTGCTTCGGGAATTGTAGGCAAAGCAACCGTAACAATATCATTTGCTTTAACACCTACAGAAACAAGTGCTTTTGCAGTCCGTTCAATGTTCTCGAACAATTTGCCGTATGTAATATTCTTTCCGAAGTAAATCAGCGCAATATCTTTCGGAAAATCCTTGTTGTTTTCCATAAGATACTCATAAATTGTACCAGCAGGTAGTTCTGCGTTGATTACCTCATCGGGGTAGTATTTCAACCAGGGTTTATCGATAGACGGATAACCCGTCAGGTTCTTTTCTGTAGGCATAGTTTTGCTCCTTATATTTCGACCAAGTCTTTTGTGTCGTTTTCCATTTCAGTCACATTTAGTTTGCCGGAAGGGGCGACAGGTAATGCAGTATCGTACAGTTTTACCAAGGTCGGTACATGGTTTGTGGGCAATTTGCTTGAACAGTGATCTTTGATCAGTTTCAATGTAGTGTCTTTGTCTGCACCTGCAGTCAGTACAATGTGGGCAACATGCACCCTTTCGCCGCTAATATCCGACACAACGGCCTTGCACTGCCTGACTTGTTCGATGTCCAAAACAGCACGTTCAATATCAAATAGATAAATCGTCTCACCGGCAGCGTTTTTATAAGACGAACTGATACGACCATCCACATACACACTACCGTCTTCCGTGACATAACCCATATCTCCGGTACAAGCCCAAACTTGGCCTTTCTCGTCTTCGTGGAAATACTTAGCTGTTGCTACAGGGTTCTTATAGTAACCAAGCATGTGGCTCGGTGTCAGAACGCGGATTTCGCCACGCTCACCATATTTGCATTCTTTTCCAGTTTCCAAATCAAATGCGGAGACAACAACATTAGGTGTAGGAATGCCAGCAGATCCTATGGCATTGCTCTTAGGGGAAGACGCTGTAACCGTACCGCCACACTCACACATTCCGTACCCCTTGAAGAATCCATAGTGATTATCATTGGCCTTCAGCCATTCGTTATATTTCTTTTCTGCGCTAGGGGTTACATACTCGCCACCGGCACACAGGAACTTGAAGCCCTTATACGCCTCTGCTCTCGGTTGCTTTGTCATCAGATGATCCAACAAACCGCAAGCAGTAATCATAAAGTTAGGTTTATACTTAATGATGTGCTCATAAAACACTTCAAAATCATAAATAGGCTCCAAGATGATGGTAATACCATATTTCAAGGGGACAAGCGTTTGGGCGCAAATGCCCGTGGAGAACCATACGGGTATTTGCGAGAACCAACGATCCCCACGCTGCCACTCAAAACCGATCTGCACGCCTTCTTTGATCGTGCTGTTTATGCTGTCATTTGTAAGCTGAATGCCCTTTGATGCACCGGTTGTTCCGGAGGAATACACCATAATCGCAGGACGATTAGGCTCATATTCGGGAATAATCAGTTTTGTGCCACTACCTTGCTTTAAGAAATCGTTCCAGGCTGTTGTACCAGGAATGGTTTTAGCCTTCTTCAGCAGCTTTACAATTGTGCCAAGAGAGTTAACTGCAGCACAGGAAATAACCTCTTTGATTGCTGTTTGGGGAATAACCTTTTCAACTCGCCCATAAAGCTCATTGACAACAACCATCAGTTTTGCATCGGTTTCGGAAATTCTGGCAACAAGCTGTTCTTCTGTAAACAGCGGATTCAACATAACCGCATTGGCGCCGATCTTATTGAGGGCAAGAATGGCATAAACTGTTTCGGGAATTGCCGGCATACAAAGCACGACATTTTCTCCGCATTGTACATCTTTGGCGATAAATGCTTTCGCTGCCTTGTCGACCTCTGCAAAAAGCTGTTTATATGTAATCCTCTTGCCAAAGAATAATAGTGCCATATCAGAAAGATAATCAGCATTACTCTCATATATGTTTTGATATATACTGCATTTCGGCGTTTTTGCATTAATAGCTTCCTCGGTGTAGTATTTCAACCAAGGTTTATCAATAGACGGATAACCCGTCAAGCTCTTTTCTGTAGGCATAGTTTTTACTCCTTAAATTAGTCCGTACTGTTTTTGTAGGATTTTTCTATCGGTCTTGAAATGGCTGATAGGTTTTTTATCAATCACAAAAATATCTTTCGGTTGTTCCTCTGCAGAAAAAGCAGTTTTGATATGTTCTTTCAATTTACAAAGTAACTCCTCATTGTTTTGCTTCTCTTCCCAAACCACAAACAGATATGGAACTTCATATCCTTCGTGCTCTTTATCTGTGCCTGAAACGATGATTGCATCTTTAATGCCATCTAATGCTAAAATTTTGTTTTCTATTCCAAGGGGGAAAATCATCTTATCGGGATAAACATTCAAGCCTTTACGACCAAGCACGAACAGCAATCCCTCAGGGGTCATAAAACCTGTATCGCCAGTATGCAGCCACAGTTTTCCGTCTGTATGTGTTTTCAAGACCTTGTTGGTCAACTTTTCGTCAGAGTAGCCGATCATAATACCTGCGCCACTCTTGCATATCTCGCCGACCTCATAGTATTTTAACTCATTGGTTGTGTTCGGCTCAAATATGGAAATTACTGTTTCAACATAGGGCATACCAGCACTACCCGACAAAATCATATCTTTGCCATAAGCAACTGTAAATCCCGAGCCGCCCTCACTTTGACCATATCCTGCACTAAGCGGGCCTTTATAATTGTGATTGTCCAGAAATGCCTGCACTTTTTCGATGTACTTTTTGGACAACGGCTCTGCTCCAAACCCGAACATTTTGAAATGGCTCATATCGTAGTCTTCAGGGATTCTTTCGGATTCGATCAGCACATTTACAAACTGGGGTACAAGCGCCCAGCCGTTGGGCTTATAGTGCATCATTTCAAGGTCTAAATCTTCGATCTTGCAATACGGGTCTAATGCCAAAACCTTTCCGTCTGCTAACGGATAGCACATAGCAGCAGTTACAACCGAAACAATGACAGGCGGGATCACAGTATGCAACCAAAGCTCTCTTGCGCCAGAAAAGCAAGGCATCATCGAAAGTTGACCAATCATTCCCAAAACCGATTCTGTAGAGTGCATCAACTCTTTAGGTTCACCGGTTGAACCGCTTGTAAAAGCGGAAAACAATCTAATATTCTTATCTTGATTTACACCAAAAGATTCGACCGGGTTTCCTTTATTCAAAAATTGGTCCCAAGAGATATTGTTAGGGTTATTGCTGAGTTCCCCTTCGTATTTAGAATCGATCACTTCGGCGATATTGCTTCGCAACTTGAGGTTCTTATCAAATGAAAACAACGGATCTATTGTAATGATATTTTTTATTCTAGTCCTATTATAGATTTGTTCTGCATCCGTATGGTTTATGTAATCGGGAGCTATATACAGGCAAACCGTTTCATCTTTATTGATTAGACCAATTACACTTTCAATGTCTTCAATGATGTTCTTAATACAACAGCCAACTATTTCGCACGCAAACAACAATTCAACATATTCAGGTACACATTCCAGCGATGCGACAATAGCATCGCCCTTTTTCACACCCATAGCAGCCAGAGACTTCGCAACCTGGTTTACCTTGTCAAAAAACTCACCTGCCGTAATTGCGGTGTCGTAATAATTGATAAAGGGCTCATCAGGGTTTTGCCACACCATCTTGATTCTGTCTGCAATTTTGTCAAAGTTTTGCCTTGCCGCAAGTAGTTCTTGCGGATAATACTTTAGCCACGGCTTATCTATAGACGGATAACCCGTCAGTTTCTTTTCTGTTTGCATTGTGTTTCGTCTCCTTAGTAAGTTGTGTGGAATTCCTTTACCTTTTCGTTAATATCGTAAGCTTTTTTTGCTGCCTTAATTAGATCAGAGTGATTTTTCCGAATATTTCCCAAAAGCATTGAGCTTACACGATAGATTTTGTGTTTTCCCGAATCTCTAACATAATGGAAAAATTCGTTTTCTACATGTTCTTTGATATAAAACACTGATTTTTTGTCTATTTCAGTACTAATGTTGTTATATTTTTCCCAATTCTTTAACTTCTCAGAAAACTTATTATCGAAAGGATATGTAAATTCTGATATATTCTCTTCTGTTAAGAATGCAAACAAAAGCATTTCATCGCCTGAGATTTTATTCTCACACAAAAACTTCTCAAAGAGAATTGAACTCACGCATCTACGATACTCAAAACTGCGACGATAATTTAATAGATTGATGAAACGGTTTGCATTAAAATGAGCAACAAACTCTGCGTTAAGAGCAATGGACTCGTCTTGAACGCTCAGTATATTTTTGGTTTCTAATAAAGCAAGTGTGTTTTCTAAATTAAAAAATTCGATTTCTTTTTCAATCACCCAAGCCTTGAGTTCCTTTATCGTTGAAAAAAGCGTTTCATTAATTATAAAGAAATACAATAATATTTTCTCGTCATCGGTGGTAATCTTTTTTATGTATTCATTTTTCGCACGAGCGTTAAAAGATCTTTCTAAAATATATTGGTCATATTTTTCCTTGCTCTCTTTGATTGTTTCGCGGACTGAAGAATGAGATACCGGTTTAGCTGACAGTGCGGAAGCAAAATCTAAAAACTTTGCAATATCATCTTCGTTGCTAAAATCATACTGAATGTAATCACTATTTATAAACCCTTTCATGTCATCTAGTTTAATTTCAGGTAAAGCAATTACAATTGCGTGCGCATTTTCGCTTGTGCTTTTTTTGAACCAAATTATGCCAGCTTCATTTAAACAATATGCACTATGATAGTATTCTTCAGATAATATAATAATATCGATATTGCTCTGCTTGATTTTCTTAAAAACAGTATCTGGTATAGTTTCCTTCACATCTGTTCCCGGGACAGATGAACAAAAGATATTCTCTTCTGATATAGCAAGCCTTTCCAGTAAATTAACGATAATTTGCGCAACGGGTTTGTTTTTGCTGCTATGGCTTATAAATATTTTTGTGTCAGACATATTCTTTTATCCTCTCAATCTCTTATTAAACAAAAAAGCATTTTCTGTTGCAGGGTAGATATTTGATAAATCTGCTTGAATTTGATCCTGCTCAATTTGCCATTTTTCTTTGCGGGCATATTTCCAGCTAAGTTCAAAGCTATAGTAGGAACATTCCGAGAGGCGTTTTTCAATGTATGTATCCCATTCTGCGTATAACTTTTCTTTGTCATAATCAGCTTTGCAAAACGGCAGTTCTTCGATCAACGACCATTTTAACTCTGCCATCTGATTGCGCAAACGTTCAAGAATGCACAAAGGTTCTTCTGTTGGATAAATAGGCTCGCCAATTTTTACGTAATATGTTTTATTTCTATCGTCAATTTCCTGCGCAAAGGGGATGATTGTTGCGTTTGTTTCTATTGCAATATCCGCAATCCCTCGAAACAATGGCAGCATTGGCAAATTGGGAGACAAATTCCAAGTGCCTTCAGGATACATCATCATATTACCGCCGTTTTTGAGGTGGGTAATCATATCTTGCTTTGCTCTTGCACGCCACTCTTTATCATCACGGTCAACATATATAACCCCGTGAAACTGAAGCCAATATCCCTCAACAGTTCCGGGTAGCCACTTGGGATCACCGGAAAGCAGCGACCATCGGTATTGCCATAAGACCTCGGCCAATGTTTGAATATCAAACTTTCCGCAATGCGTTGGTGCAAAAATAATAGGACCTTGAACACCCTTGACAATATTCATTTGTTCTTTGTTTACGATTCGGATTTTTGTACCACGCAGCAATCGCTCAATCATCAAAACAAAGATAAGTATGTAATGCCAAAGCGTTTTAAATGAGTTTATCATTCCCTAATCCTATCTTTCTCAGTAATCTCTCTGACCACTTTGCACGGCACACCATAAGCCAAAACATTCGACGGTATATCTTTAGTGACGACACTGCCTGCTCCAATTGTTGTGCCAGAGCCTATCGTAACGCCCGGTAAAATAATGCTTCCAGTTCCAATCCATACATCATCGCCTATTGTTACAGGTGCGATTGTTTCCCAATTTCCTTTTTTGTTTGGATGGAAACTGTCCTTTGTAGAAAACACACGGCGTTCAATGGGATAAAGCGGATGATTGACGGTTGTGATTGTGACGTTGGGTGCAAGCATTACATTGTCGCCGATTCTAATTTCAGCATTATCCATCATCACGCAGTTGTTATTGGAGAAGAAGTTTTTGCCGATGTGGATGTTGCAACCGTAACTGCAATGGAATGGAATTTGCACAAGGTAAGGATTGCCGTTTATTGATCCAAACAACCTCCGTAATAACCAATTTCGCTTTGGTAGATTCCATACTGCCGTTCGGTTGAACGAGCGTTGCAATATTTCAGATTTTAGCATTCTCAAAAAAAATCTCTTCTCTGCAGGGTTATTTATTTTTGACATTTTATCCCTTCTAATCTATATCGATCTCTTATTAAACAAAAATGCAGTTTTCGTTGTGGGACGAATAGTATCCAAATGTGCATAGGCTTTTTCGTTGGGAGTGATGTTCTTCGGTTTGTAAATCATACCGTCAATATAGTCGAGATCAAAATACGGCCACTCCGCAAGACGATCTCTTATGTATTCATCCCATTCGTTGCCGGACATTTCGTTTCTTTTCAACTGCGGTTCAGTTTCCCAGATTTCCCATTTAAGAGTTGCTAGCACATCACGAAGTGTCGTGATGGCTTTTTGTTTTTCTACACTATCAGAGCCGAATTCTTGCATATCAAAATTCTTGCCAATGTTGATCTTGAATTTCTTTCCATATTGCTCAACGGCAACAGGAACTATGATGGCATTGCTTTTCTGAGCAATATCAACGATACCCCAATAACAAGGCAACATTGGCAGTTCGGGCTTTAGATTCCATGTGCCTTCAGGGAAGTACATCAGATTGCTCCCTGTTCTTAGATGATCGATCATTCTATTTACTACTTCATGACGGTCCCACTGCACTTTTTCATTAAAGTACAGCACACCATTCACGAGCAAAAAAGCTCCGTCAATCAAACCTTGCAAATGCTCATAATCACCGGACAACAAATAAAAATGATCCTTGATACCTACCGCAGAAACCTCAATATCAAACTTTCCAACATGCGTAAGCGCAAAAATAATAGGTCGGTCAGTTTTTTCTCTTTCATCCTTAATAATTTTGCAACTGAAACCACTCAGCCAGTTTTTAATAATAAAAACCAACAGTACAAGTTTATGCAACCTTTGCCGTGTTTTAAGAGAAAGTTTACCAAGAAAACTATTTTCATCTCTTTCGCGAGTTTTATAATATAAATCATAAAATGCTTCTTCCCGCTTTGTTTGTTCCTCAATACTTATGCCTGGTTCGAACATTTTTTGTTGTTCATCTGCTAAGATATTCATCATTGGACCTCGCTATATTCTTTTACTAAATAAGAATGCATTTTGCATTGTGGGGTGGATAGTATCCAAATGTGCAAAGGCTTCTTCGTATGTAGTAACAGTTCTATCAATAAACATTGTGTCAATAACATCTTGCTCGGTGTAGGATGTGTCCTTGTTGTCGTTGATAATGCTATCTATGTATGTCTGCCGGTAGTTTTCGGGAATGTCCCTACGGCTCTGAACACCAACCGTTTCAAAAATGCGCCATTTTAAGGATGCTAAGGCATCACGCAGATGATTTGTTAATAGATACTTATCGTCCCAATGACCGGCAACTTCTATGTTCTTACCAATGGCGGCATACATATGCTTGCCGTAACACTCAAGGGCAACCGGAATGATTTGTGCCTTGCTCTGGATAGCAATATCAGCTGTGCCAGAAAACAAACCCATCACAGGCTGATTGACCGATATGTTCCACGCACCTTCAGGGAAGATCATCAGACTGCCACCATTCTGCAACAGACCGATAGCGGTTTCCTTTGCTATCCTGCGGTCATCTTTATCTTTTGAATCCAGGCAAATCACGCCATTTAAGCCTAACATAAAACCATCAATGTTTTTATAGACCTCTCTCGGATCTCCAAGAAACAACCAGCACGGATCTTTAATTACCTCAAAAGCGGTTTCGATATCCACACCGCCAATGTGTGTGCAGGCATAGACAACTGGTCCCTTTGTTTTTATGCGTTCATCACATACAACAGTCAGCTTGATGCCACCAATCTTCCGCAAAAGCACAATGCACGGCCAAAGCAGCCAATGAAGCAAATTATGTAGCTTTATGAACTTAGGAACAGCGCCATACTTGTCATAGTATCGCCGGCGTTGTTCTATGTAATATTGATCCAGCTCATCCTGAGATAGGGTCAAGCCTTTGATAAACGAAAACAACCTATTTCCTCATTTCATTTTTAAATAATCTGCATTTTCTTTGTGCCTATTGAATTTTAAATATCCAATCTCATCATTATGGACACATTTACTTGTTGGAAACTCATCGCCCCAGACAAAAGCTTCCTATCACATAATCTGCATTATGTGACAGAAGTTATTTATTTGGTCGGGGTCAAACCACCTACTGACATAAAATTATACAGCGAAATCAATCTGTTTTCAAGTGGAACACAGCGAATAGTACATCAAAACATAAAACAAAGATGGAAAAGCACGAAATAGGGCAGCACAAATACACCCTCAACACAGTTTCTTTTCAAAAAGAACGGTGAGGGTGCAAAAAGCATGTCCAAAATCGGGCGGCATAAGTTTGTGATAGTTGCTGCTGTGCACAAATGCCACATAATGCAGATTATGTGGCTTTTCTTTTTATCTACACTACAAGTCCCAGGCGTTCAATTTTGCGGCGGTGTTCTGTTCCGGTGGTCATAATATAAATGCGTGTGGTGTTGATTGAACTGTGTCCAAGGATATCCGCCAGCTTAGCAATGTCTTTTTCAATACCGTAGAAAGTCCGGGCGAACAGTTTTCGCAGATTGTGCGGAAACACCTTGCTCTCCTTGACACCGGCATCCTTGCAAAGCTGTTTCATCTGTCTCCAGATACAACTGCGGTCAAGAGCCTTGCCGTTTCTTCCAATAAAGATCGCACCGGTCACAATGCCACACCGCTTAGCATAGTTCAAAAGGATATTCTTCAGTTTGCCCGGAACGAGAATCGTCCGGGTTTTGTTTTTACAATCTACGGTAACTTCCCCATGACGAATTGCTTCCACTGTAAAATACTGCAGCTCAGATACACGGATACCGGTCCCACAGATAGTCTGGATCACAAGGTTCAACTGCTCGTTTTTTCTGGAGGCTGCCAATAGCCGCAGATACTCTGCTTTAGTCAATTCTTTATCTTCGGTGCAGTAGGTCTGCCGTTGGGTGCGGATATTCTTTACCTTGCAGTTGTGCCAGCTAAGGAAGGTAAACAGGCTATTGATCGATGCCAACATAGAGTTTATCGATCTTACCGCATAGCCGTTCTGCAGCAGTTGCTTCTTCCACGCCATAACCACATCTTTGTTAATTTCTGCGCCTGCAGCATATTCGCAAAACGCATGGATATCCCGCAAATACTTTTCCTGCGTTGCCTCGCTCTTTTCCTCCCGGTGAAGATAGGTCGCAAATTTCTCTATTTTTCTGCTTGTCAATTTGTTTGTGTTCATAATGTCCCTCCATTGTTTTGGTAGTAATATTGTACCCAAAACAATCCACGGAGAGAAAAGCACTAATTATTTTTGGATATGCATAAAAGATCTTTATGCCGGACTAAATCCGTTAATTGGGCAATTGTACGCTTCTAGCCATTCGAAAGATATCCGCTTCATCGTTCACATCTGCACTATACTCAATTACGCAGCTGATTTCCGGAGAAATGGTCCAGCAAAGATAAGATCGCTTTTCAATTTTGCACTGGAAGGCGTCAAACTCATTTACCTTACAATGTCTCTTGTTCTCTATTTCTGCAAAATCGATTACCATACCGATTGCATCTGTATTCAGTCCGGCATATTCCTCATACTCATCTGATATATAAGTAGTCTGACAGCAATAATAAGTGATCGTGTTTCCAGATGAATCCGCATAGCTGTATGGCGTAACTTTTGAGAGGGATTTGCATTCATAGTCCTCGTCCACTTCTTTTAATGCGTTTTCCATATTGTAGATCTGCTCTGCAACCTTCCAATTAGGATCGGTTTGGCGCTGGCGTAATTCAACATACTGACAAACGCCCAATATGATCAACGTGATCAACACAATGGTTCCAGCACACCACAGTAATTTTCGTTTCATTTGTTTGTTCCCATCCCTTCGGCAATGTTTTTGATTTTGATAAGACCTTTCTTCTCGCGGCGTTGCGCATATTCCAACAGATTTCTTGAATTACTGGCTCCGTGACGGACATAGCAGAGCAGCCAATCACAGCTATCTACCATGAGCTTGTTTGCCCTCACAATTGCATAAGGCCTTGGTGTCTTCTCTAAGCCCTCAGGATAATAAGTCCCATCATATCCAGGCGGTTTCTCGATAGGACGTTCTGCAGGGTGATACGGCAGTACCAGCATCAATGTGATGTCCGGGTGCTGCCGTTTGGCTTTCTTCACTGCAGACGCAGCGACACCATCAAAACCACCATACCCGCCCACATAAAAGTAACGAACATTTTCTTCCGTTATCAGTTGTTCGATTTCTGATTCCAGTCTAGGAAGCAGTTGCTCATCAGCCTCCCTGTGACCGATAAAGAAACAACTCATCATATTGCTCACATCCATATTTCGTATTACTAAATAAATTTATTATATTTGGTATTACCAAATATAGCAAGCCCTATTCGCCATATAATAACAATGAAAGGGAGTGAGCAGTATGAAACCAAGAAAGTTGGCGCTGGGTAATCGTAACATCATTGGCAAGCGTGTTACCGAAGCAAGACTGGCGCAAGGAATGAAACAGGTGGATCTGCTTGCCAAGTTACAGCTTGCAGGAATTGATTTAAGCGTTCCAGCTCTGTCCTTATTGGAAGGACAGAAACGACCCGTATCTGACGTCGAGTTAAACGCCTTAGCTGACATCTTGAACGTGTCCGTCGATTGGTTGCTGGGAAGAGAATAAGCGTTAACCGCCTGCAATAGCTGCAGGCGGTTTTATCTATTAGACAATTAGTAAGGAGTGATATGCGTGACGTTATATGAAATAAAGCCTTTGTTGCAAGATATGGGTCGCAACAAAGCGAAACAGGATAAGTTTTCTTTCCAGTATAATGGCGTAGTATTTGATGTAATAGTCTTTTTGGAATGCGCCCCGTTTGAGTTGCTCTTTGGTGTGGTTGATCATAATTTTTCTTTCGCATTAAAACTGTATAGCGGTTATAACCTCGAAGATTTGCCAAACGATGTTTTCTATGAACTTTGTCGTATCCTAAACCTTAAGCCAAGTAAAGAAGGCTTAACTTCTTTTAAGTTTTTGAAATACTTTGCTGACAGAATTCCTAAAAAATATTCCGGCAGAAAAATCGAGCCCCACGAAATTGCGGTTCACAAGAAACGAGATGTTCCCGACTCTGATAAAATCTATTTCAAGGGCTGGAGAAGTCACGAAACAGATGGTCGGCATGCTAAGAACTTAGAAAAAACCAGGGCGTGGCTTGGCAAAGATGCCTATGAGTACTGCAAAAAATATAACATCAGTTCCTGTTGGAGTGATGTCCCCAGTGAGCGCAAATCGTACTATTCGCCGGACAAACACCGGGATAAAACGAAAATTTAGAAATAATAGACACATTATCACGATAATTTACAAATAGTTCTTACTTTCAGTGGAAATATATGGTATATTGTAGATAACAAAGATTACACAGGTTTTGGTCTGCTGCGGGTTGTACAGAGGTCAAGGCACTGTGAAGAATTCTCTTTGTTCTCCAATATGTCCACCTGCGCCAGCTATCGGTCAATGGTGATCAGGAATTCTGGGTATATTGGATGATAGTTTCATTATTGCTTTTATAAGCACACAGTTTACGATGATAGACCGTTTAGTTTACGTACTTCGTGGTTGCTGATCTGGCAGGTGGCAGCAACCGTCTTCTGTACTACCCGCAGGAGCGAGAAAGTCTGCCCGTTCTACGGACCGTTAATTACCTCTGACCTCCCTAGGGATGCTATGCCCTTTTTGAGGTACAAAAACTTCTTCACTACATGTTTATTAGTCTTGCGTTGGCAAGACATAGGATGCTAGCTCGAAGGTTGCCCTGTTGATAGACGACGGCAACCACCTTCTGCACTATTTGCAGAAGTAGGCAAATCTATCCGGTCGAAATGATCGTTAACTTGCTGATGCTTATGGTTGCCGCGTTGGTAGATGACGGCAACCCCTTCTGTGCCATTTACAGAAGAAAGCCCAGTCTACCCGGTCGAGATGATCGTTAACTTGCCAATGCTTATGGTTGCCGCGCTGGTAGATGACGGCAACCCCTTCTGTGCCATTTACAGAAGAAAGCCCAATCTACCCGGTCGAAATGATCGTTAACTTCGCCGAGCCTTCCTAGGGATATTATGCCCTTTAGGATAGTTATTAAAGTTTCGATGTTTTGCGCAAGCAATCAAAAGTGTCCGAGTATTTTTGTTTCCAGCCACAACAGGGTTACTATGCCCAATCGACGTAGCTAACACTGTTTCAATTTAATATTTTGGATGCAAAGCAACCTAACAAAAAGAGTACAGCCATTTTAGACTGTACTCTTTTTGTATCTATATGACAGCTAAAGTGATGGGCTTTGCGCGTCGGAGGTGGATAGTACGACTATTCACATTGACGCATTTTTACGAAGGAGGTGGTTGCTTATGGTGTTTGACCTGAATTCAAATATCCACCAAGCAGTCCGTAAACAAATCATGCAGACCACCTCCGGCCCGCAAAGATCTATCACGAAATAGATAATTAAAGGAATTTGCCTTGGGTAAGAATCAACCCAAGCAAAGCCCCAACACAAAATTATCATTATTATTACAACGCCATCTTAAAGACAAGGGTATTTCCTCGTCTAAACTTGCTACAGAATGCAGCCTGGAACCGTCTACTATATCGAGAATAATAAACGGTTACGGAAACAACGGCAACCCATACACTCCTACAATGGAGACCATCATGCTCATTACCCGTGTTCTTGAATTGAATGAAGAAGAATCTACGGAATTGTTTTTTGCCGCATTTCCGCACTTTCCTTTGTGGATAACAGCCATTCATAATAACCTCAATTTATACCAGACCTATGAGCTTATGGAGAAAAACGGCTATTCCACATTGACAAAACCATAGCCTTCTACCGGCATCTTGTTACAAAACAAGGTGCCGGAAAAATTATTTCCCAGATTTGCACGCGTGCAAAGACCTGTCCGCTTATGTATGTTACCATAGACTCAGTCAAGGAGCTCATGACTACTTAGGCTGCTACAGGCCAGTGGCAGTACTACTATTTTAAGGAGTTGGTTATATGCTTAACCTTCGTGATCTTCGGATCGACCCGGCCAGTTTGGGCCGTAAGATGTTGCTGGTTGATGTGATGCCCGCCTACGAGTATAAGGACGGAAAGCGCACTGAGGCCGTGACCGGCTACCGCTATGTAGTGTGCCTGGCAGAACATCGCCTGGAGAAGCTGAGTGTGCGCATCGACGGACCTCAGCTCATGGAAAAGCCCGATGGCTTTGTGGATGTGGAGTTTATCGACCTGGTCGTCACCGGCTATGAGTCCCAGGGCAAGCTCCAGTTCTCTGCTAAGGCCAGCGGCATCTTCCCCGTGGAGTAATCCACCTGTTCGTCTGTGGACGATCCCGCGGGGCGGCTGGGGGTTAATATTTTTCCCTAAAGAAAAATATCCCCCGCCGTAACGCGGGAGAAGTCCCCGCTCGCATAGGTTAGTATTACCTATGCGAGCGAGGTAGCGGTAGCAAAAAAGGAGAAAATGCTATGCATGAAAATCAAATCCAGTCTAGGAAATGGTTGTTGACTATCAACAACCCCTTGGACCACGGTATGACCCACGACGAGATCATCGACCGCGCGCAGAAGTTCAATCCGGACTATGTATGTTTGGCGGACGAGATCGGTGAATCCGGGACATATCACACGCACGTTTTCCTCTACTCATCCTCGCCTATGCGGTTCGGTACCGTCAAGAAGCGGTTTCCTACCGCCCACATTGACAGAGCCCATGGGACAGTTCAGGATAATCGAGCCTATATCCGCAAGGAAGGTAAGTGGACGGAAACCCGCAAATCCGAAACCGGTGTGGAAGGTACTTTCAAGGAGTTCGGTGAACTTCCTGACGAGGCCTCAGAGAAAAGCCCCAAGTACGCCAAGCTTTTGCAATGTGTGAAAGAAGGAATGAGCAATAAGGAAATCCTTGCCATTGATCCCAGCTTTGCTTTCCATCTGGAACACATTGATAAGCTCCGCCAGGATATCCGGTTTGAAAAGTATTTAACCGAAAACCGGTTTATCAAGGTCCATTATCTTTGGGGAGACAGCGGTACCGGCAAGACCCGGAGCATTTATGAAAAGCACCCTCCGGAGGAGATCTGCCGCATCACCCACTATCCCACAAGAGGTAATGTCCAGTTTGATGCCTATAAGGGACAGTCGGTATTGGTATTCGAAGAATTCCATTCTGAGATACCCATTTCTATGATGCTGAACCTACTGGACATTTACCCGCTGATGTTGCCTGCCCGGTACCACGACCGGATTGCTTGCTACCTTACTGTGTATATCACCTCTAACATTCCTTTGGAGGCGCAATACAAAGATATCCACAAGGACAAGCTGGAAACGTGGAAGGCATTTCTGCGACGGATCCACACGGTGACGGAGTTTAGGAAGGATGGAACTATCCGGGAGGTGCCACATGAGACAATTTGAAAAGGAACGGCTGCAACGCCGTTCCAGTCTCCGGGAATATCTCCCCAGACCCAATTCCACCTCCGGCGCGCCTGTGAAACTGATTTTTGTCGTCCTCTTTATTCTTGGAGCAATCCTAGTATGGAGCAAGCAAGATGAGATCACTTTGACCGCTGAGACCACTGCACTGCTTTCGCCTATCGCCAGCTTTGTTATGCAGCATATCCTTGCTGTATACCTGTTGGTTGGTGGAGTATTCCTTACCATACTCATTCTATTTCCCCTTGGAAAGAAAGCTGCTCAGGATCAGTTGCGGAGTATTGGTCTTGTGAACCATACCGATATGGTGCCTACTCTGAAACGGAAGTACAAGGATAAGCAGAATCCCCGCATCTCAGTCTGGGAGTTCAGTTCACAAGGAATCCCTCTGAAGACCTGGGAGGACAAGCAGGCAGCTATTGAGACCATCCTGGACATTACCATTGTTAAAATGAAATATGGGTCTGGGAAAAGCCGTATTCTGCTTTACACTGTTCCTGCCAGAACTGATCTGCCGGAAGTGATAGACTGGAACGATAAGTACCTTTCCCAGAAGCCCTTCATACTGGCTTTGGGTGAGAGTTTTACCGGACCAGTTACTGTGGACCTTGTAAAAGTACCCCACATCCTGCTTGGTGGATCTACCGGCAGCGGTAAGAGTGTTCTGCTGAAGCTACTCCTCATGCAGGCATTAAAGAAAGGCGCCAACGTCTGCATTGCCGATTTCAAGGGCGGTGTGGATTTCCCACCTATCTGGCACAAGCAATGCAAGATGTGCATTGAGGAGGAATCCACGCTTGCGCTTCTTACAGAGCTTGTGGACGAGCTGCAACGCAGGAAAGCTTTGCTGGCAGCCTCCGGGCAGCCCAACATTGACCGTTACAACGAAGCCACAGGAGAAGACCTGCCACGGTATATTTTCGCCTGTGACGAGATTGCGGAGGTGTTGGACAAGACCGGACTTAGTATAGATCAAAAAGAAGTCGTCCGCAAAATTGAAAGCAAGCTTTCTATGATTGCCCGACAAGGCCGTGCCTTTGGCATCCACCTGATCCTTGCCACCCAGCGTCCGGATGCCAACATTCTTTCCGGTCAGATCAAGAACAATGTGAACTGCCGAATCTGCGGTCGTGCTGACACCATCCTGTCACAAATTATCCTGGACAGCACGGCTGCAGCGGAGCAAATCCCCAAGGATGCCCGTGGTCGTTTCCTACTCCACGACGGCACCCTTTTCCAAGCCTATTGGTTCGATGACAGAGGAGGTTGATACTATGACATCATCTAACCTGCAAAATAAATATCCACCTGTCCTCTGCGTAAGACAGGTGGCTGAAATATTGGTTGTCAGTCATAACACCGCGTATGAGTTGGTTCGCTCTGGAACCATTCATAGTGTCCGTGTAGGACGCAACTATCGCATCCCCCTGGAAGCGGTGATTGACTACCTGAGTAAGCACTAATCTCGTTGCGGATAGACCGCATTTATGGTATAATATAGGTGTACCTGCTATGCGGCAACGAAAGGAGTAATATTTATGCCGCAAAGCAAAAGAACCACCTCAGGTATGGGTTCCATCCGGAAGATCACCAGAACGATTAACGGAAAGAACTATACCTATTATGAAGCGCGTTATACTGCCGGTTTCGATCCCGGAACAGGCAAGCAAATCCAACGCAGCATCACCGACAAATCCAAAAAGGTCGTTGCCCAAAAGCTGAAAGCCGCTATGGCCGCTCTCGACGCAGGCACATACAAAGCACCCTGCAAGATGACAGTCGCTCAGTGGCTGGACATTTGGGTTGCCGAGTATCTGAACAGTGTAAAACCCCTGACCAAGCACAACTACAACAAGCAGGTGCAAAAGCATTTCAAGCCTGCTCTGGGTGCGGTCAGATTGGATGCATTGGACACCCACACCATCCAGCGGTTTTACAATTCTCTGATTGCCTCAGGGTTATCTCCCAAGACGGTCAAGAATATTCACGGCATCCTGCACTGCGCCCTGCAGCAAGCCATCGCCTGCGATTATATTTATCGCAACCCTGCAGACGCTTGCAAACTGCCAAAGGTCACCAAGCCGGAAATCAAGCCCTTAGAACCGGAAGAGATCGCCCGTCTGCTGAAAGAAGCAGAACAGGATGATTACTGCAACCTGTTCATCGTGGCTATGTTCACCGGTATGCGCCAAGGCGAATTGTTAGGTCTGGCATGGGAATGTGTTGATTTCAATTCCGGTATCATCACGGTCAAGCAGCAGCTGCAGTGCAAAGACGGTAACTACTTTTTGGAAACACCCAAAAGCGGTAAGAACCGCACCATCCTTCCTGCCCCCATCGTTATGGATGCCCTGCGCAATCAGCTGCAGTGGCAACAGAAAGAACAGGAGCGGGCAGACAAAATGTGGGACAATCAGTTCAATCTGGTGTTCACCGATGCTTTGGGAAAATATCTTGTCCGCCGCACGGTGGTCAAGCATTTCAAAAAGATTTCTCAAAGAGCCGGAATTTCGGATGATGCCCGTTTCCACGATCTGCGCCACAGCTTCGCCGTTTCCTCGCTGTATGCCGGTGATGACATCAAAACTGTGCAGGCAAATTTAGGCCACGCAACCGCCCAATTCACTCTGGATGTGTACGGCCACGTGACCCAAAAGATGCGCCAAGAAAGCGCAAATCGTATGCAAAAGTTTTATGAGCAATTAAACGCTGAAAACGGTCTATAAGGGAAAAATAAGGGAAAAACCTTTATCGAGTGCCCGTTTTCGAAACAAATTAGCTCAAAAAGTTCGGAAAGCAAAAGAAAACAGTCAGTAATCGTAAGATTTACTGACTGTTTCTTGGCAGGGGCACAAAGACTTGTTTGCATTTTCTTTCTGCTTTGGTCGAAAGAAAATAGAAGTTCGGCTCGGTCTAGCCCACGCCGGCAACGCTCGCCCACGTTACATTTGATTGTTCAAGTCCTTTGTCGGCAAAGAAAAACAGCGATAGCAAATGCTACCGCTGTTTTTCTGGCAGGGGCACAAGGACTTGAATTGCCATAGATTTTGCATTTCTTTAACTTTTGTCAACCATTTAGTACCATTTCCATGGGTTTTCCGAACATTTAACCCCCACTAAATACCATGGTTAACCACCTATTACCACCCCAATAAGGGGAAAAATAAGGGAAAACTTTTTAACATGCCGCATAGCGGGTACGCAAATACAATAGTGATCCACAGAATTCCAATTAATAAAAGCCACTATCACTGCACACCAAACGCTTGATAGTGGCTTTCACTATCAATTTAGACAAATATTGTTTCCAGATACTCGACCAATAGATTTGCTTTCTCTTGCAGAGCAACTATTTCGTCAAATGTTTTGTCCAATTTGCATTCTAAAAAGTTATTATGAACCATTTTGTTTCGTTCAGAGCCAATAGTCAAAAAAGCTTTAACCTGCTCCTGTAATGCCTTGTCGGCCTTAATCTCAGCAGATATTCGGTCTTTAAAATCCGCACCAAACAATCCTAAAAACGAGTTGATATTGCTCGTTTGATCCCAATTGAAATATGTATGATATTGTCGACTTATTGCCTTGTTAGAAACAAACGCAGAAATTCTATTATCTGCCGCTTTGGCTTCTACAAATTTGTTTATTATTTCAACAATCCTTGTTTCATAATAGCTTGCGCAAGATAACAACAAGATTTTGCGATAATGCTCTGCAACTGTTAATGATTCAGAAACTTGTCCATT
>JAZRMH010000048.1:0-34979 GCA_045647425.1 Faecousia sp. | reverse complement strand
TATGATGTGGTCAAGAATGTGGTCAAAAGTTTCCCGCTATGCTGCGCCCGGTTTCCCCTAAAGCAAAAAAAACCTTGGAAACACTAGGTTTCCAAGGATTTGTGTTGGTGGAGATAAGCGGGATCGAACCGCTGACCTCTTGAATGCCATTCAAGCGCTCTCCCAGCTGAGCTATACCCCCAAATTGCGCCCGCGATTGCAGACGACTTTCGTATTATACTCATCCAAAGCGGATTTGTCAAGGGGTTTTGCAATTATTCCGCCAATAAAAGGGCGAATAAATTCCGATCGGTGAAAGCGGGTGCGGAATAAGCGCCGTCCAAAATGGCTTCCACATTGTCCGGGTCGTTTTCGATTTCTTTGGAAAAAAGTTGTGCGGTGCGGAAAAAATCGCCGCCCAAGGCGCCCGCCAACAGACAGCCAACCACAATGAATTTGCCACGGCAGACCAAGTCAAAATCGCTGACCGCCTGCAACCAGTAGCGCTCCACCAAATATCGCGCCATTGCCCGCATCGGCTTGGACCAAAGGACGGATTGGGGATTTTGTGCCAAAAGATTTTGCCAATCTTCCGTTAAAATTTCTAAATCTTGGAAGAAATCCAACAGACAAACAAGATTGCCTGCACCGGCGAATTGGGGTACTTGGCGATAGCAATCGGCAGGGGTTGTGGCAAAATCTTCGCCATCAATACCGGCTTGCACATGGTGGGCATAGAGCAAAATCGCCGCCAAGGACCGTCCCAAGGGCAAATCTTCCTCTAAAAAGTCCAGAACTGCCTGCCGACTCTTCCGCAAAAGGGTCATAATTTCCGGATCGTATTCCGGAATTTCACCTTCGGGGGCGGATTTTTCTAAGAAACGGTGACTCTTTGCGCTTAAAATCAGCCGTGCGGCTTCGGGGCAGGAAAGTTCCAAACCGTATTCGGTAAAGTCACCGTAATCATGGCGGATTCGGGGGAAATCTTGACAAGTCCGGCATAGCGCGTCGTGACCCAATTGGGCTTGAATTTCGCACAGACCGTCCTGCCGCCACATAGGGCAGCGCTTATTTTGCAGCGTCATGGTATTGTCCTCGGTCAGAACCGCGCGCAAAGAATCCCCCAAAGGGCCGGATAAATTGCGGTAAAAATCTGCCGTTTTCGGGTCAATATCCACAGCCCATTGCTTGCAACAACTGTCGGGACAAGCCTCTGCAAGGCACTGAAACTGTTCAAAATAATCCGGATAAAAAACTTTCATAATACCTCTTATTAAAATTGGGAAAGTCCTAGGACTTTCCCAATCGTCTTATTCTTCTACCGGCCGAATGGCGTACATTCCCGCCACAGCCTCTTGCAGTTCTTGTTTGGATTTTTCCAACTGCTGTGCCAATTGGGCAGAAGCCGTGCCAAAACTGTCGGAAGCGGCCTCGATTTTCAAGGTGGCGTCCGCCAAAACCGCATTGGTTTGGGCATAAATTTGGCTGGCGCGATCTCGGGCAAGACGCTCTGCTCGCTCTGCACGGCGGTAAGCCTCCAACTCGTCACCGGCCACAGCGGGGGATTGCCCCAATTGGGCTTCCAACTGTGCGCACCGAGCCTCAGCGGCCTCTAATTTTGCTAATAATTCCTCGTTAGAGACACCGGCTGCGCGGTTAAGCGCTTCTTGGGCAGTCTGCAACTGGGTGTTCAACTGTTCAATTTCAGACTTATGCTGATTATTCATATACTCAATGTAACGCACTACATCTTCGCGGTTAAAGCCGCCCAGTGCGCTTCGGAAATGTTGCATATTCTTGCCTCCTTGTGCTGTTTTCGTGATTATACCACACACTTTCACGGAAAACAACATATTTTCCAAAAGAAAGGGGGAAATATTTCAAAAAATGCCCTCTTTACAAATAGGGGAAACCTTGCTATAATAACTGGGCTATGCACCGGTGGCTCAATGGATAGAGCATCGGATTCCGGTTCCGAGGGTTGGGGGTTCGAGTCCCTTCCGGTGTACCAAAAACATGGGATAGGCTTTTGCCTATCCCATGTTTTTTATCCGCCGAGGGACTCGAAAGGGCGGCACCAGTCCGCAGACTGGTGTAAAAATTGAGAGCTGGCGAGCAATTTTTAGCCCGTGGGAGAGTCCATAGAAGAAAGACTGCATCCGGTATGGATGTTGGCTTTCTTCTATTTTGTTTTGCAGAGGGAAAATGCAAACGAGTCCTGTTGCGGTGCCCGATATCTTCCTTGCCTATTAAAAGGCTTCGTCAGCTATCGACCGCGGCCACTCGCTCAGGTCGCTTATTCCGCCACTGGTGGCGCGCCCATCGCTCCCCCTTCCGGTGTACCGCGCAGCTTTGCTGCGCTATATAATTAAGGTACACCCTACTTTCGTTGTAAGTGTTGCAAATAGAACCCCGGCATTGTATAATATGTGTATCTTGCAGGAGGGGGAATTGGTATGGATCAGCTGACGTTTTTGTCGCAATTTCAGAAGGCAGAAAAAATCTCTGCAGGTATGGCCGGCGATGAGAAATACTATTGCCTGCAAGATGAAAAAGCCTATCTTCTCCGGATTGCAGATGGCAGCACATATGAAACGAAGAAAGCGGAATATGAGAACCTCCGGAAGCTGAATGAAGCCGGACTTCCTGTGCCGGAATGTGTTGATTTAGTCAAAAGTGATGATGATTCCAAGGTGTTTACGCTGCTTTCCTGGATCCCGGGAACGGAGGTCGAAAAAGTACTTCCTCAAATGAACCGTCAGGAACAATATAAACTGGGTTTACAGGCTGGAGAGATACTCAGGAAGATACACGAAGCAACACCGGTGACCGATGCATCAACGGGGTGGTATGACCGGTATTTTGAAGTGCTTGCGCCACGTCTGGACGCATACAGAGAAAAGGGGATAAATTTTGAAGGCGCTGAAGCAATCTTAGATTTTATTGAAGAGAATAAATATTTGCTGAAAACACGTTCGCAGTGCCACCACCACGGAGATTATCATATAGGGAATTTGATCGTCCGTGACGCCAAGGTGTGGGTGATCGATTGGCATATGGTAGACTTTGATGGTGTGGGAGATCCCTGGTATGAATTTAATCGCCTCAATCTGGAACACCCAGCATTTGCCCAGGGGCAGATAGACGGATATTTTCAAAACCAGGTGCCGGAGGAATTTTGGCGGTTATTTGCGCTGTATGTTGCAACAAGTGCAATTACTTCCATTGTCTGGGCGAAATACCGTGCGCCGGAGGCGCTGGACTGGGTAATGGCCCGGAATCGGGATGTGGTGAAGATGTTTGACCGGATGCAGAACCCGGTGCCGCTGTGGTATCGAAGGAAAAGCGAGGATAGACGATGAACGAGCAAGCACTGCTGGAGATACTGCAGACCCATTATGGAATGAAAAATATTTCGTTACGATTCCTGCGGGAAGGTGGCAGCCATACATATATGGTAGAGGGAGAAAGAAAATACTTTCTCAAGGTCATTAGAACTGCTTTTGCAAAAACCTCCCGGCAATCCGTTTCCGTTATGCGATATCTGGAGGCACAAGATTTTCCTGTACCCAGGACAATTCTGACGCAATCCGGAGAGGCCTTGCTGGAAACCTCCATTCATGGAGAGAATCGTCTGATTGTCATGCAAGAATATATTGACGGAGAGGAACCCGACATGGAAACCAGAGCCGCTGAGGTCGGGGAACTGGTGGGTCGGCTTCACGATCTGCTGGAACGCTACCCTGAAAAACTGGTGAACCATGACAGGCTGTTTTTTATCGGGCGATACATGGACTTCCTGCGGCAAAAAAAGTATCCGCGGCTGGCAGAGTATGAAGCGCTTGGTGAAACGCTATGGAAACAGGTCAAGGATCAGCCAGAGGGCAACAGCCACGGCGACCTCCATCGGGGAAATTTGCTGGAAGATGCGAATGGGCGCATTGTGTTGCTGGATTTCGACACAGTATGCTGTGCGCCGATGATGTTCGATGTGATGGTGATGTGTGATATGACGGACTATTTTCATCTGAAGCAGTCCGATATCGAGATCACGAAAAATGTGTATGAGCAGTTTTTGTCCGGGTATCGCAAGCAGCGCCCCCTGAGCCGAAAAGAACAGCGATCTTTAGCGGCTTGGGTTGCGATCCGGCATTTTCAGCTTCAGGCAACGATCCTGGAAATCCACGGAATTGACTGCGTTAGTGAAAAGTTTATTGATGCACAGCTGGATTGGCTGAAAAAGTGGATGGAAGCTGCAAAGGGGTGCATTTGTATCATTTAAGCCCATTTTAGCCAAAATAAGTGGACGCTATCTTGGCGTCCACTATTTTGTTTTGTATAAGAATACCACCGGCACAGCCGGTGGTATTCTTATACAATAACACCCCCTGATGTAGTTACTATCCTACATCAGGGGGCTTTTTGTCTATTGTCCGTTTTTACTGGTTCAGTTCAATTCGGGATGGCGCTTTTTTTGCATACACTGTGGGGTTTTCGCGGAAGGCTCAATCTTTCAGCATATCCAAAATTTGGTTTTTCGGGATTGCGCCTAAGGATTGGTTGACGATTTTGCCGTTTTTGAACACCATCAAGGTGGGGATGCTCATAATTTCATACTGCATTGCCAGCGCTTGTTCCTCGTCTACATTGATCTTCGCAACTTTGATGTCGTCCCGCTCTTCGGCAATCTCTTCCACCAACGGCACGACCATCCGGCAAGGACCACACCAAGGGGCCCAAAAGTCCACAAGAACAGGCTTTTCGGATTGTAAAACTTCTTGTTCAAAATTCTTTTGATTAACATTGATAGCAGACATATTTAAGTCCTCCTTGTTTTATTTTATAGCCTTATTATAACCACAAACATACAAACCTTCTGTGATTTTGTCACAAAAAACAAAATTTTATATTTTGTGATAAAATTACAGAAAAATCGGGGATCGTGCGTTATAATATAAAAAAAGATATTTCCAAAGAGAGGATGATTTTTATGAAAAAAAGTTTTATTTTGGTGTTGGCGTTGGTATTTTTGTTGGGCGGCTGTGCCTTTGCGCCGGAAACACCCACAACCGAAAGCGTCCATACGCCCACCGCACCGGATTTTACGGTGTATGATGTGCAGGGCAATCCCCACAAACTCTCGGACTTTTTCGGCAAGCCCATTGTACTGAACTTTTGGGCAAGTTGGTGCGGTCCGTGCAAAGCGGAAATGCCGGACTTCGACGAGAAGTTTTGGGAACTGGGAGATCAGGTTCAGTTTTTGATGGTTAATCTTACTGACGGAACCCGAGAAACGGTGGAACAAGCCTCCGGTTTTCTTGCCCAAGCGGGGTATTCTTTCCCAGTGTTTTACGATATGGATTTGAATGCCGCCAACACCTATCGGGTGTCTTCCATTCCCACCACATATTTTATTGACGCCAAGGGAAATGTACTGACCAGAGCCATGGGAATGCTTAGCGCATCCGGTCTGCAAAAAGGGCTTGACCTGATTTTGCCCACGGCTGAATAACAGCCTTTTCCATTGATTTTTTTGCCGTTGTATTTTATAATGAAATACGGAGGGCAAGAAATATGAAAAAATTTTTAAAGAAATTCGCCCAAATTCTGTGCTATATCCTTGCCTTGGGCATTGTGGCCATGCTGGCGCTGAACGGTGTGGTGGTACAAGGTGGCGGAAAATATATTCTTACCACTCAGCAAGCTAAAAGCCTGACCGATGTGGATTGCATTTTGGTGTTGGGTTGCGGGGTGTTACCCAGTGGCAGACCCACGGCTATGCTGTCTGACCGATTGCAGCGGGGCGTGGAACTGTACGAAGCAGGGGTGTCACCGAAACTTCTGATGAGCGGTGATCACGGCACGGCCTATTATGACGAGGTCAATACCATGAAAGACTATGCCGTTGACAGAGGTGTGCCCTCGGAAGATGTGTTTATGGACCATGCCGGTTTTTCTACTTACGAGAGCATGTATCGGGCAAAGGAAATTTTCTGCGCCAAAAAAGTGGTGATTGTCACTCAAAAATACCACTTGTATCGGGCAATCTATATTGCTCGGGCGTTGGGTTTGGAAGCCTATGGCGTGGACGGGGCGTATCAGACTTATGGGGGTCAGTGGATGCGGGATTTGCGGGAAATTCTTGCCCGCAATAAGGATTTTATGACCTCGATTGTCAAACCGAAACCCACCTATTTAGGGGAAGCCGTACCCGTGTGGGGCGACGGCAATGTGACCAATGATAAGTAAAACAAAAGCCGATGTCCTTTACGAACATCGGCTTTTCTGTTTTATGATTTTTTAGAGGGTTTTACATTTTTATCCGGTCGGATATTTCCTTCGATTTTTCCGTTGGCGCGCTCAAAGGCTTCAATGCTCTGCCGGATTAACACCAAAATATGACTATTTACACTGCGACCTTCAAAGTCAGCAACATAGCCAATTTGTTCCAACATTTCTTCCTCAATGCGAATGGATACACTTTTAACAGCTATAAAAACACCCCGCAAGATATATTTTGTGTTTATTTTATGAGGATTGGGGGTTGCCGGCGGTGTCGGCACCGTCGCCGACTAACCCTAAGCGGGTGGCGGCATCTTGGCGCATCTTGTATTTGAGGACTTTGCCGGCGGCATTCATGGGGAAACTACCCACAAATTCAATGTACTTCGGTACTTTATGCCGCGCCATACTGGCGGCAATATAATCGTGAAGGGCTTCCACTGTGAGGTCGGCATTCTCTTTCAAAATCACGGAAGCAAAAATTTCTTCACCGTATTTTTTGTCCGGCACACCGATAACCTGCACATCCTTGACCATGGGATGGGTGTAGATAAATTCCTCAATTTCCTTGGGGTAGATATTCTCACCGCCACGAATAATCATATCTTTCAACCGTCCGGTAATGCGGTAGTTTCCGTTTTCGTCACGGCAAGCCAAGTCACCGGAGTGAAGCCAGCCTTCTGCGTCCACGGTGTCCCGAGTGGCATCGGGCATTTTGTAGTAGCCTTTCATGGTGTTGTAACCCTTGGAACAGAATTCACCGTTGACACCGGCGCCTACTTCCTCACCGGTTTCGGGGTCGATAATTTTACAGCACACATAGGGGAAGGCGTAGCCCACCGTATCGGTACGCACATCCAAGGGGTCTGTCCAAGCGGACATGGTAGAACCGGGGGCAGACTCGGTCTGTCCGTACACGCTGACGATGCCCCGCATATTCATTTCATCCGGCTGCGCCGCTCGACGCATCAGTTCCGGCGGACAGCCTGCGCCGGCCATAATGCCGGTACGCATATGGGAAAAATCGGTTTTCCGATAATCCGGATGGTTGAACATCGCAATAAACATCGTAGGTACGCCGTTAAAGCAGGTGATTTTTTCCTGCTGAATGCAAGCCAAAGAGGATTTTGCGGAGAAATAGGGCAGGGGACACAGCGTTGCGCCGTGGGTCATAGAGGAAGTCATACTCAGCACCATACCGAAGCAGTGGAACATAGGCACTTGAATCATCATCCGGTCGGCGGTGGAAAGACCCATCCGGTCGCCGATGCACTTGCCGTTGTTCACCACATTATGATGGGTTAACATAACGCCCTTCGGGAAACCGGTGGTGCCGGAGGTGTACTGCATATTGCACACATCCTCGGGACGGACAGCGGCGGCCATTTTGGATATCTGCTCACGGCTGACCATTTCACTGCGTTCCATTGCCTCGTCAAAGGTCAAGCAACCGGCCTGACGGAAGCCAACGGTAATCACATTGCGCAAAAAGGGCAGGCGCTTGCAGTGCAAGGGCTGACCGGCTTTTGCAGTGGCAATTTCCGGACAAAGTTCGTTGATAATTTTCCGATAGTCCGAGTCTAAGCAATTTTCCACCATCACCAAGGTGTGGGTGTCGGACTGGCGGAACAGATATTCCGCTTCGTGGGACTTATAGGCGGTGTTCACGGTGACCAGTACCGCGCCTAATTTCACCGTTGCCCAAAAAGTGATATACCAAGCGGGCACATTGGTTGCCCAAACCGCAACTTTGCTACCGGCCTTTACCCCCAAGGACACCAGCGCCCGTGCAAAATTGTCCACATCTTCTCGGAACTGGGCATAGGTGCGGGTGTAGTCCAAGGTGGTGTATTTAAAGGCGTATTGGTCGGGGAATTCGTCAGCCACTCTGTCCAGCACTTGGGAAAACGTTAAGTCAATCAGTTCGTCCTTTTTCCAAATGTACTGGCCCGAGCCGTCGTGATTCCAGTAAAGGCTCTTTTTTGCCCCGCGGGTAGAGCCGAACCGGCTCATATAGTTGACAAAATAGGGGAAGACAATATCGTGTCCCAAATCCTCGTCCAACCACTGGGGTTTCCATTCTAGGCTGATAAAGCCGTCGTAGTTCACGGAAGATAAGGCTCTAATCATATCTTCTACCGGCAAAGTACCCTCGCCGATGAGTTGATAGTTGCCTTGTTCGTCCGAGTCCCGCAGGTGGACATGGCGGACATAGTTGCCCAAATTTTTAATGGTGGTATCGCCGGTTTCGCCCATATCCCGATAGGTATGGTGCACATCCCACAGCGATGCCAAATAGTCGCTGGCAAATTCGTCCAGCACCCCCCGCAGGCGGGCGGTGTTGGCAAAAATACCGCTGGTTTTCAAAAGCAAGGTCACATCCAACCGCTCAGCCAAAGGCAGAAGCGCCCGCAAATGGTTGCGCACCACGTCTTCGTTTTCTATCAAAGCGCAACAAGCCACATAGGGCACACGGGTGTTATGGGCGGCCTGCAACACATCCGAAAGGGTAGCGACACTGGTAAGGTCGGAAGAAATATCCCAAGAAGTGTCCAGGCAGGGGATGGACAGTTTTTTCTCTTTGAGTTGCCGAACAGTGGCGGCAGTTTGGTATTTATGGAACGGACCGGAACGGTCGCTCAGCAAGTCGAATTTAGGCAGGTTGTAAACTTCCACGCCGGAAAAACCCATATCCAGTGCGGTTTGTAACATTTCATCCCAACTTAATTTCGGCCAGCCGCGGGTGGAAAAGGAAAGGTTCATACCTGCTCCTCCTCGTAGACAATTTTATTCAGCGCGCTTAAGTAGGCAGAGATACTGGCGCCCACAATGTCGGTGGAAATGCCACGGCCGGAATAGACCTTACCCTCGGAACGGAGTTTGACCACGGTTTGACCCATAGCCTCTCGGCCTTCGGTGACGGATTGAATTTGGAAATCGTCCAGTTCATAGTGCCGACCGGTAATTTGCTCAATGGCCAAAAATGCCGCGTCAATGGGACCGTCACCCAGACACACACCGGACAGAACCTTGCCATCACGGGTCAGGCGCAGGTTGGCGGTGGCGGCAATGGCGTTACCGGCGGTAATCACATAGGTGTCCAGTACATAGCAGGCAGGCACTTGCATCGCCGAAGATGCCACAATGGCGTCCAGTTCTCGGGCGCTGACGTGGTCTTTCTTGCCGGCGATGGCGCAAAAAGCCTCGTAGACACTTTGGCTGTCTTCTAAGGATAAGTCATAACCCAACTTTTGGACAACCGCCATCACCGCATCCATATTGTCGTGGGCGGTGAGGAAAATGCCGGTATCTTCCTGCACACCGTCGCTGAAGGGGGAATTTTTGCTCTGGGCGGTTTGGCAAATCCGCTGAATTTGCCCCATTGCCCGACTGAGTTGATGCACTTTCACTTGGGTAGATGCCTGCAGGGCATCTTCCTTGGCAGAGATGATTTTGGCAATCTCGGCAAGACCGGCACTGCCCACGGGGTACACAGAGGCTTTTACCTCTTTCGCACCTCTGCCGATGGCATCGATGGTGCAGGCGTTGGCCATGGATAAGGTATCACAGCAGGAAACGCCCAAAGTTACCTGATTTAATTGGGGCAGGGCATTTTGCAAGCGGGTAAGAAAATCGGCAAATTCTTCCGGAAGCATCGTACCGGCAGTGTCGCAAAGGGTGACGGTGGTGGCGCCGGCTTCCATGGCCGAGACCAAAACAGAAGTCAGGAAGGCGCTGTCACTGCGGGTAGCATCGTTGGCGATAAATTCCACATCCGGACACAGAGCCTTGCAGGCGGAAATGGCAGAAGCAATAGTTTCCCGCATGGCATCGGGCTTTTTGTGGAACAGATATTCCATCTGTAAATCGCTTACCGGCGCGGAAACTTGTAGGCGGGGATGTTTGGAAAGTTTCAGCGCTTGCCAAGTGCAATCCAAATTGGCTTTGTCCAAAGATACGGGCACAGCCACCACGCTGTCGACAACGGCGGTGGCAATGGATTTAATCCGAAGAGAATCCATACGGGGGCTTTCCACGCCCTCGAGTTCAATCACATCTACCCCTAATTTATCCAATTGTTTGGCTAGTTCAATTTTCTCTTTAAAAGACAAAGTAAATTCCTTTGTCACCTGCTTCATTGTGACATCACTGATACGAATACCGGACATATGCTACATCTCCTTTGCATAAAAAAACCCTGAGGCTGTCGACCTCAGGGACGAATGTTGATTCGCGGTACCACCCTGCTTATTTCCCAAAAAGGAAATCACTCTCGGACTTCAAACAAAGTCCCAGCCGATAACGGGGCGACCGAGTTTCATTACTGACCTTTTGCAGGCGTTTACAAAACTGACTCGGGAAGCAGATCATCTTCCAACCAAGGCACCGATTCGCACCAACCACCGGCTCTCTGAAACTTGGAAAGGGGAAGACAAGATTTCCGTCAATGTCTTTTGGAATATTAGTGTCATTTAATCATAAAACCATAGGTTTGTCAACGGAATTTTGGAAATTTTTTGATTTGCCATCAAAATAATGCGTTTTTTGTGGAAAAACATTTGACATTTGACGGTGGATATGGTAGAGTTAGTACAATACGAAAAAGCGAAGACGAAGACGGTGTGTCCTTCCAAAATTTCAGAGAGTTGGCGGTTGGTGTGAGCCAATATTTTCAGGGCAAAAAACCAATCCCTTCCGAGCCGAAATGCTGAACGGCAATCCTTAGTAAGCACTTCCGTAAGCCTGCGTTAAAGGATAGGATTTTTTAGAATCTGAAGTGGCAACATTTGTTGCAATTTGAGTGGTACCGCGGGTGAACTTTACTCGTCTCAAGACTTTCTTGGGACGAGTTTTTACTTTTTAGAGGGGGAGAACATATGACCAATCAGTCTACCGCAAATCAACTCTTAGAGATTGCTCAGCGTATTCGGGAAATGCGGGAAATTTTGGGCTACAGCGTACAGAAAATGGCAGAACTGACCGAAATATCCGAAGAACTTTACCGGCAGTATGAGGCAGGTACGGTGGATTTGCCCTTTACCTTTATGCACAAGTGTGCCAAAGTATTCGGTCTGGAAATTACAGACCTTTTGGAAGGGCACAGCGCCAAACTTTCCGGCTATACCGTGACCCGTCGGGGCAAGGGCTTGGTGACCGCCAGCGAAGACGGCATCACCATTCAGGATATGGCGCCGATGTTCCGCAAAAAATTGGCAACCCCCTATTGGGTTACATACGAATATTCCGAAGAACTGCAAAATCAGCCCATCCACACCACCACCCACGCCGGTCAGGAATTTGACTTGGTCATCCGTGGCTCTATGCGGGTGAAAATCGGTGATCATGAGGAAATTTTGCGGGAGGGTGACAGCATTTTCTACAAATCTTCCACCCCCCACGGTATGATTGCAGTGGACGGACGGGACTGCGTGTTCTTGGCGATGATTATGGTCAGCGACACCACCGACCAACCCTTGTATATCGGACAGAGCCACCGCGCCCAGTCCGCTAAGCCGTTACTGTGCCAAAAGTTCATCCAAACAGAAGAGGATGACCGTGGCGCACTGCAGAGTATGCACTTTGAAGATGCGGAGAGTTATAACTTTGCCTTTGATACGGTGGATGCCATTGCCCGCCGTGAGCCGGACAAACTGGCAATGCTTCACTTGTCCGAGGATATGACCGAACGGCGGTTCACCTTTAAGAATATGAAGGATGCCTCCTCCCAAAGCGCCAATTACTTTAAGTCTTTGGGCATTAAGCGGGGTGACCGTGTGATGCTGGTGCTGAAGCGTCACTATCAGTTCTGGTTTGCTATTTTGGGCTTGCATAAATTGGGCGCTATTGCCGTGCCTGCCACCAATCAATTGGTGGAAAAGGACTTTGCCTACCGCTTCCAAGCCGGTGGCATCAGCGCCATCGTCTGCACCGCAGACGGGGACACTGCCCATCAGGTGGAATTGGCAGAAAAATCCAGCGGTGTAACCCTTACCAAGATTTTGGTGGGTGGTAGCCGAGAAAATTGGCATGATTATGACGAAGAATACGGCCTATTCAGCCGTCGGTTTGTCCGAGAAGAGGACGCGCCTTGTGGCGATGACCCCATGCTGATGTTCTTTACTTCCGGCACCACCGGGTATCCCAAGATTGCAATGCACTCTTATAAATATGCGCTGGGTCATTTTGTCACCGCCAAATATTGGCACTTGGCAGAGCGGGAAGGTTTGCACTTTACCATTTCCGAAACCGGCTGGGGCAAGGCCTTGTGGGGTAAACTCTACGGTCAGTGGCTCTGCGAAAGCGCGGTGTTTACTTATGACTTTGAGCGGTTTGATGCCGAGAAGATTTTGCCGCTGTTTGCCAAGTATCAAATCACCTCTTTCTGCGCGCCCCCGACTATGTACCGGATGCTCATTAAGCAGGATTTGAGCCGGTTTGACTTGTCTTCTATTCACCACGCAACTACTGCCGGTGAGGCGCTGAACCCCGAGGTGTTCTATCAGTTTGAGAAGGCCACCGGTTTGCAGATTGCCGAAGGCTTCGGTCAGACCGAAATGACCTTGGGTATTGCAAACCTCATGGGTACTATGCTCAAACCCGGCGCTATGGGTAAACCCGTGCCCGGTTACGGCATTGACTTGGTTGACCGGCAGGGCAATCCCGTGGAAGACGGTGTCAACGGCTAAATCGTCATCCGCACCGACCCCAAACCTACCTGCGGTGTGTTCTTGGGGTACTACCAAGACGAGGAAAAGACCAAGGCTGTATGGCACGACGGTATGTATCACACCGGCGACTTGGCTTGGCGGGATGAGGACGGCTACTACTGGTATGTAGGCCGTGCCGACGATGTGATTAAGTCCTCCGGCTATCGGATTGGACCGTTCGAGATTGAAAGTACCATTATGGAACTGCCCTATGTTCTGGAATGCGGTGTCTGCGCCGAGCCGGATGAGGTCAGAGGTCAGGTGGTGAAGGCTTGTATCGTACTGGTTCCCGGCAAAGAGGGGACAGAGGAACTGAAAAAGGAAATCCAAAGTTATGTGAAACTTCGGACTGCGCCTTATAAGTACCCCAGAATTGTGGAATTCAGAGAAGAATTACCGAAGACCATCAGCGGAAAGATTATTCGCAACCAACTGTAAAAGAGGTATGTTATGGAAGAAAAAATCACCGGTATTGATTTAAAAATCCGGGAAATGGCAGCGCGTATTCGGGAACTGCGTTTGGTACACGGTATATCCGAAGAAGAGATGGCATCCCGTACCGGCGTCAGCCTAGAAGAATATCAGGCCTGCGAAGCCGGTAACCGGAATTTAAGCATCGCCTTTTTGTATCGCTGTACCTTAAGTTTTGGCGTGGATATGGGCGATCTTTTGGAAGGCCGAAGCCCCAAACTGCGCTCTTACGCCCTGACCCGTCGGGGTCAAGGTCAGCGTATCGAAGAAGCGCATCATATGGTGGGTTTCAACTTGGCGGCGGACTTCCGCAACCGTATCGCATTGCCCCTTTATATGGAACTGGCATACCGAGAAGGTGCCCAGTATGAAGATATTGAACTGACCACCCACGAAGGGCAGGAATGTGACATTGTTCTGCGGGGTCATATGAAGATTCAAATCGGCGGGCACAGTGAAATCCTGCACCCCGGCGACTGTATTTATTACGATTCCGCCACCCCCCACGGTATGATTGCCGTGGACGGTGAGGATTGCGCCTTCTATGCCATTGTGCTGAGTAACTCTGCCGCCCGTGCGGGAGAGCAGGCGGCGGCGGTGGCATCCAAGACCGGAAGCGCACCGGTTGCCGACAAACAGCCTCGGGTTTACCGCAAGTTTATCACCCCCACGGTGGAAGATGGCAAGTTGACAAAAATCGACTTCCAAAATGAGGAACAATTTAACTTTGCCTTTGATGTAGTGGACGAACTGGGGCGGAACAAGCCAGAAAAATTGGCGATGCTTCACATTGCCGAGGACGGCACAGAGCGTCGGTTTACCTTCCAAGATATGAAAAAAGAATCCGCCCGCGCCGCCAATTATTTTAAGGCGTTGGGCATTCAGCGGGGCGACCGTGTGATGCTGGTGCTCAAGCGCCACTATCAATTCTGGTTTGCTATTTTAGGTCTGCACAAGTTGGGCGCAGTGGCCATTCCTGCCACCAACCAACTTTTGGAAAAGGACTTTACTTACCGTTTTGCTGCCGGCAATGTCCGAGCAATCTTGTGTACTGCTGACGGCGATGTTGCCGAGGCGGTGGAGCAGGCGGCAGAAAAAAGCCCCAATTTGGCCTACAAGATTTTGGTGGGGGGCAGTCGAGACGGCTGGCATAATTTCAATGAGGAATATACCATGTATAGTTCTCGTTTTGCCCGGGCAGAGGATGCCCCTTGCGGCTCCGACCCCATGCTGATGTTCTTCACTTCCGGCACATCCGGCTATCCCAAGTTGGCGGCCCATAATTATAAATATCCCTTGGGACATTTTATTACCGCAAAATACTGGCATCAGGTAGACCCCGAGGGGTTGCACCTGACCATTTCCGACACCGGTTGGGCAAAGGCGCTGTGGGGCAAACTTTACGGCCAGTGGCTCTGCGAAGCGGCCACCTTTGTCTATGACTTTGACCGGTTTGATGCGGAAAAGATTTTGCCCTTGTTTGCCAAATATCAAATCACCACTTTCTGCGCACCCCCGACTATGTATCGGATGCTCATTAAGCAGGATTTAAGCCGATTTGACTTGTCCTCTATCACCCACGCATCCATTGCCGGTGAGGCGCTGAACCCCGAGGTGTTTCGCCAATTCCAAAAGGCCACCGGTCTGGAGATTATGGAAGGCTTCGGCCAATCCGAAAGCACTTTGATTATCGGGAACCTATCCGGTGACAGCCACAAAATCGGCGCCATGGGTAAGCCCGTACCGCTGTACGATGTGGTGCTTTTGGATGCCGACGGCAACGAAGTTGCCACCGGTGAAAACGGCGAAATTTGTATCAATATCCAAAAGGGTCTGCCTTGCGGTTTGAGTTACGGCTATGAGGGAAGTCCGGAAGTCACGGCCGATACTTGGCACGACGGCTATTATCACACCGGCGATTTGGCATGGAAGGATGAAGACGGCTTCTTCTGGTATGTGGGCCGTGTGGACGATGTGATTAAATCTTCCGGCTACCGGATTGGACCTTTTGAAATTGAAAATGTCATTATGGAACTGCCTTATGTTTTGGAATGTGGCGTATCCGCCGCGCCGGACGAGGTCAGAGGTCAGGTGGTCAAAGCAAGCATTGTTCTTGTGAAGGGCTTCAAGGGCACAGACCAACTGCGCAAGGAAATTCAGGACTATGTCAAGCACCGCACCGCACCTTATAAATATCCCAGAATTGTGGAATTTCGGGAGTCTTTGCCCAAGACAACCAGTGGTAAAATTATCCGAAAGCAACTGTAAGGGGTAGGGCCATGGAACATAAAAGACTAACCCTATTTGCAGGGCATTACGGCAGTGGCAAAACCAATATTGCCGTAAATTACGCCTTGATGCTGGCAAGGGAAAATAAGCCGGTGTGTATCGGGGATATGGACATTGTCAATCCCTATTTTCGCACCAAGGACAGTGAAAAGGTGTTAAATGACGCGGGGATTACCTTGATTTCCCCCCAGTTTGCCAATTCCAATGTGGATTTGCCGGCACTGCCTGCAGAGGCATATCGGCTGGTGGAGAACAAGGAAACTTATGCGGTGATGGACATCGGCGGGGATGACCGCGGGGCTTATGCCTTGGGTCGCTACAGACCGGCTATCTTGGCAGAAAATAACTACCGGATGGCATTTGTGGCAAATTGCTACCGCCCCTTAACCCGTACCCCCGAAGAGGCGTTGGAGGTTTTGCGGGAAATTGAGACGGCTTGCAAAATCCCCTTTACCTGCATCATCAACAATTCCAATCTTGGGCGGGAAACCACGCCGGAAACGGTGCTGGAATCGCTACCCTTCATTGAAAAACTCAGCCAAAGGAGCGGTTTGCCGGTGTTTTTGCACACGGCAACCAATGCAGTGGCAGAGAAACTATCCGATCAAATCCCCAATATACTGGGGATGCAGTTGCAGGAAAAATATTTTGATTTACCGGAAACGGTTTGAGAAATTAGGAGGTAAGAAAATGGCAAAATTAACCTTCCAAATCGACCTTTGCAAAGGTTGCGGTTTGTGCGTAAACGCTTGCCCTAAGGGCTGTTTGGCCATTGCCGAGGACAAGATTAACAAAAAAGGCTACTCGCCGGCGGTGATGGTGGATGAGGACAAGTGCATCGGCTGTGCATTCTGCGCAACCATGTGTCCGGATTGCATTATCACGGTGGAAAAGTAAGGAGGGGTACTTATGGCAGAACGCGTACTTATGAAAGGCAATGAGGCCATTGCCGAAGCGGCAATCCGTGCCGGTTGCCGTCACTATTTCGGTTATCCCATCACCCCCCAGACGGAAATTGCCGCCTATATGGCAAAGAAAATGCCCAAAATCGGCGGTGTGTTCCTGCAGGCGGAAAGTGAGATTGCTTCCATCAATATGGTTTACGGCGCATCCGCCGCAGGTATGCGGGTGATGACTTCTTCTTCCAGCCCCGGAATTTCCCTGAAGGCGGAGGGTTTGAGTTATATCGCAGGCTCGGATGTACCGGCCCTTGTGGTCAATGTCCAGCGTGGCGGCCCGGGTTTGGGCGGTATTCAGCCTTCCCAATCCGACTATTTCCAAGCCACCAAGGGTGGCGGTCACGGCGACTACCGGATGATTGTCTTAGCCCCGGCCTCTGTGCAGGAAATGGCAAGTTTGACCGTAAAAGGCTTTAACTTGGCAGATAAATATTTAATGACCTCTATGATTTTGGCAGACGGCACCATCGGTCAGATGATGGAACCCATCACTTTCGAAGATGTAGAGGTGGAAACCTACGAAAAGCCTTGGGCGCTCACCGGTACCAACTGCGAACGGAAGCACAACATTGTCAACTCTTTGTATCTGCAACCGGACCAGTTGGAGCAGAAGAACTTTGAGCGCTATGAACGCTACAAGGTGGTCGAAGAGAACGAGCAGATGTGGGAAGAGTATCAGATGGAGGATGCCGAAATCTGTGTGGTTGCCTTCGGTATTGCTTCCCGTGTTGCCAAAAATGCGGTAGTTGCCGCCCGCAACGAGGGCATTAAAGTTGGCTTAATCCGTCCCATTTCTCTGTGGCCCTTCCCCAAGAAGGCCATGGAAGCGGCGGCGGAAAAGGTCAAGCACTTTATCAGTGTGGAACTGAGTATGGGTCAGATGATTGAAGATGTGAAACTGTATACCGGCTGTAAAAAGCCCGTAACACTGTGCAACCGTAGCGGTGGTATGATTCCCAGTCCCGATGAGGTATTATCATCTATCCGCGAGGCTCAGAAAGGAGTGTGCTGAGGATGAAAACAGTATTTGAAAAACCCAAGTCTTTGACAGATGCGCCTCTGCACTACTGTCCCGGCTGTCCCCACGGCATTATTCACCGTCTGGTTGCCGAGGCGATCGACGAACTGGGCATTGAGGGCAAGACCATCGGCGTTGCGCCGGTAGGTTGCGCGGTTATGGCATACGACTATTTTGCCTGCGATATGATTGAAGCCCCTCACGGCAGAGCCCCGGCGGTTGCCACCGGCGTGAAGCGTTGCCGTCCGGAAAACATCGTCTTTACCTACCAAGGTGACGGTGACTTGGCATCCATCGGTATGGCAGAAACGGTCCACAGTGCCGCCAGAAATGAAAATATCACCGTGATTTTCGTCAACAACGCCATTTACGGTATGACCGGCGGTCAGATGGCACCTACCAGTTTGCCCGGTCAGGTGACCCAGACTTCCCCCTACGGCCGTGATGTAAAGCACTGCGGTTGGCCCATCAAAGTCAGCGAAATGCTGGCAACTTTGGAAGGCCCTGAGTATATCGCCCGTGTGGCAGTGAACAATGTCAAAAATGTCAATCAGGCGAAGAAGGCCATTAAAAAGGCGTTTGAAAACCAAATTCAGGGCAAGGGCTTTAGTTTGGTGGAAGTGGTTTCCGCTTGCCCCACCAACTGGGGTATGACCCCTCAGCAGGCGCTACAGTGGGTGGAGAGCGATATGCTTCCTTACTATCCCATCGGTGTCTATAAGGACAGATCGGAGGGCGCAAAATGAAAACAACTCAGATTTTGATTGCTGGTTTTGGCGGTCAGGGCGTTTTGTTTGCCGGTAAATTCCTCGCCTATAAGGGACTGACCGAGGATATGCAGGTTTCTTGGTTGCCTTCCTATGGCCCTGAAATGCGTGGCGGTACTGCCAACTGCAGTATCGTGCTGTCCGACACCCCCGTGGGTTCCCCCATTATCACAAATCCCGATGTGCTGGTGGCAATGAACTTGCCGTCGCTGATGAAATTCGTGGATGCGGTGGTACCCGGCGGACAGATTTTCATTGACTCGACTTTGATTGATGCCAAGGTGGAACGCACCGATGTGAAGGTGCATTATATTCCCGCTACACAACTTGCCAAGGATGCCGGCTTTGCCACGCTGTCCAATATGGTGCTGATGGGCAAGGTGCTGAAGGAATGCGATGCGGTTGCTTTTGACGGCAATCGGAAGACGTTAGAGAGTTTTATCCCCGCGAAAAAAGCAAACTTAATTGATGTGAACTGCCAGGCCTTGCAGACCGGCTATGACTACTAAGGAGCAATAACTATGCTGGATATTAAAATTGAGAGAACCACTGCCCCTAAGGCAAAGCCGGTTGCCGGTCAAAAACTGGGCTTCGGCAAAATCTTCACAGACCATATGTTTGTGATGAACTACACCGAGGGCAAGGGTTGGCACGACCCCCGTATTGAGCCCTTCCACAACATCAGCCTTTCCCCGTCGGCAATGGTGTTCCACTACGGTCAGGAAATGTTTGAAGGTCTGAAAGCCTATAAAAACGAGGATGGCGAGGTGTTTTTGTTCCGTCCCGATATGAACGCCAAGCGTACCAACAACACCAATGACCGTCTGGTAATTCCCCAGTTGCCCGTCGAGGATTTTGTGCAGGCTGTCAGCGCGGTTGTGGATGTGGATCGGGATTGGATTCCCGGCGAGCCGGGTACTTCCTTGTATATCCGCCCCTTTATCATTGCTACCGATGAATTCTTGGGCGTTGCCCCCTCGAAAACTTATCTGTTTATAGTCATCCTTTCCCCCAGTGGCGCTTACTACGAAAGCGGTTTGGCGCCGGTGGGCATTTGGATTGAAGACGAGTTTGTCCGTGCGGTTCGCGGCGGTATCGGCTTTGCCAAAACCGGAGGTAACTATGCCGCCAGTTTGATTGCCCAGCAGAAAGCCCACGACGCAGGCTTCTCTCAAGTTCTGTGGCTGGATGGCGTAGAGCGGAAGTATATTGAAGAAGTGGGCGCAATGAATATTTTCTTTAAGATTGCCGGAAAGGTGGTCACACCTGCCCTCAGCGGTTCTATACTCCCCGGTATTACCCGAGATTCTACCATCCAACTGTGTAAGTCTTGGGGTTATGATGTGGAAGAGCGGAAAATTTCCGCAGAGGAACTGTTGCAGGCCCAAAAGAACGGCACTTTGGAAGAAGTCTTTGGCACCGGTACGGCGGCGGTGATTTCCCCCGTGGGCAAACTTCGTTATAAGGACGAGGTGATGACCATCGGTGACGGTTCTACCGGCCCGCTGAGTATGAAACTCTATGACACCATCACCGGTATTCAAACCGGCAAGTTGCCCGATACCATGGGTTGGCGCGTGAAAGTTTGTTAATGAAAAATGCCTTTCGGAATTTTCCGAAAGGCATTTTTTATAGTCTTAATAAATGAATGGCGGTTTTGTGGGCAATTTGTTCCTGCTGTTCGGCGGTAAGCTTCAGGCGTAAAAACCGCGCCATTTCCGTTTCCGGATTCCACATGGGAAAATCACTGCCGTAAACAAACCGTTCTGCACCGTAGAGATTGATAAACCGTTCCGGTTGCCCCTCGTCCATAAACATCATAGAACTGGACACATCAAAAAAGCAAGAAGTGTCTTTGAGCAGTTCGTAGGCGGTATCGTACATACCGTAACCGCCAAAGTGGGCGGCAATTACCTGCAATCCGGGAAACAGTTCTAAGATTTTTTGCAGACGGATGGGGTGGGAATAGTTGTAGCGGGCATCTCCCATATGAATCAGCACCGGACACCGCCCCCGAAGGGCATCGTATATAGGAAACAGCCGTGGGTCGTCAATGGGAAATACTTGAGAGTCGGGGTGCAACTTAATGCCCTTAAGACCCTTTTGCAAAATGTATTCCACTTCTTCCTCTAACTGTTCCATACCGGCGTGAACCGTGCCGAAGCCGTAAAATTTCGGCTGATTGGCAATTTGTTCCAATATGAAATTATTGATGCTTCGGGTGCGTTCCGGTTTCATCGCCACCGGCAAAATCACAAATTTGTCCGTACCTGCCCGCTGTCCCAATTCCAGCAAGGTTTCCACCTTGCCGTCCATTTGCTCATCCCCCAAAGCGTAAAATTTCCGAACACTTTGGGCGGCTTTTTGGGCAATGGCATCGGGATACACATGGGTGTGAAAATCAATAAAATACAAAATAACCCTTCATTCTTATTCGTACATGGGGAACTTCTTGCAAATCTCGGCAACGGTGGCCTTCACCTCGGCGGAAGTGCCTTCAAAATCCTTGGCAGTCAGGGCAACGCAGTGGGCAATCTGCTTCATTTCTGCTTCGCCCAAGCCACGGGTGGTAACGGCGGCAGTACCGATGCGGACGCCACTGGTGACGGAAGGCTTCTGGGGGTCGCCGGGGATGGCGTTCTTGTTCAAGGTGATGTGATTCTCGTCACAACGCACCTGCAGTTCTGCGCCGGTGATGTTCATAGGACGAAGGTCAGCCAGCATCAGGTGGTTATCCGTACCGCCGGTGACAAGGTCAAAGCCCTCATCCAAAAGACCCTGCGCCATGACCTTGGCGTTTTTCACGATGTTGTGGGCGTAGGCCTTGAAACTATCCTCCATAGCCTCTTTAAAACAGACAGCCTTAGCGGCAATAATGTGTTCCAAAGGACCGCCTTGGGTGCCGGGGAACACGGCAGAGTTCAGTTTCTTGGCAAATTCTTCCTTTGCCAAAATTAAACCGCCACGGGGACCGCGAAGGGTCTTGTGGGTGGTGGTGGTGACGATGTCGGCATAGGGCACGGGGCTCATATGGGCGCCGCCGGCAACCAGACCGGCAATGTGGGCCATATCCACCATCAGCACTGCGCCAACCTCGTGGGCAATGTCGGCAAAAATTTGAAAATCGATGGCGCGGGGGTAAGCAGAAGCACCGGCAATGATGAGTTTGGGTTGGTTCTTCTTTGCCATATCCCGAATTTCGTCGTAGTCAATCAGGCCCGTTTCGTGGTTCACATCATAGGACACCACATTGTAGTACTTGCCGGAAATGTTGGCGGGGGAGCCGTGGGACAAGTGACCGCCGTTAGCAAGGCTCATACCCATCATTGTGTCGCCGGGTTGCAACAGCGCAATTTGCACTGCCATATTGGCTTGTGCGCCGGAGTGGGGTTGCACATTGGCAAATTCTGCACCGAAAAGTTTCTTTGCCCGCTCAATACACAGACTTTCCACTTCGTCCACACAGTGGCAACCGCCATAATAACGCTTGCCGGGCAGACCTTCGGCGTACTTGTTGGTCAGCACAGAGCCCATAGCGGCAATCACCGCGGGGGAGGCGAAGTTTTCCGAAGCAATCAGTTCCAAGCCGTCCTTTTGGCGGGAAAATTCCCGATCCATCATGGCGGCAAGTTCGGGGTCGGTTTGGGCAACGAAGCCGATAGCATCAATGGGTTTGGTCAGCATAAAAATGTCCTTCTTTCTTATGTTTTTGGGTATAAAAATAGCAGCCCTTATAAGGACTGCTCCGGTACGGCAAGGCCGTATACGCTTCTCCGTCCGTTTGCCTGAGAGATTCGGCTTGCGCCTTGCACCTTCGGCACACAATTTAATGTGTTCTCCAGAGAGTCCTCTGCTCCCGGTCATTACCTTTCCGGAAACATCATAGGTCTATTTACTTATAAATATTATACATCTTTTTTACAGAAAGTCAACCCCCTTACCATTGAAAAAGGGCGGTCAAGATGACCGCCCTTGGGTTTTATTCTTCGGTTGTTTCTGCTTCCGGTTCTTCGGCAGGTTTTTGAATGAAGGCCATCATTTCGTCGCCGGTGATGGTTTCCTTTTCCAGCAGGTGCAGGGCAATTTCGTCCAACAGCGCCCGATTGTCGGACAGCAGTTTTTTCGCTTGGTCGAAACTGTTCTTCAAAAGCAGTTGCACTTGCTTATCGACCAGCGCAGAGGTTTCTTGGGAGCAATCCAAATAGGCGTTGCCTTCCAAGTACTGATGCTGAACGGAAGCGGGGGCCATCAGGCCCAATTCGTCGCTCATACCGTACTGGGTAATCATATTCCGCGCCAAGGAAGTGGCCCGCTGAATGTCATTGGCGGCGCCGGTGGTTTTGGTGCCGAATACCAGTTCTTCTGCGGCGCGGCCGCCCACCAAAGTCCGCAATTCCGTCAACAAATCTTGGAAGGTTTGCAGATACTTTTCTTCCTCGGGCATTTGCATGGTGTAACCCAAAGCACCGGAGGTGTGGGGTACAATGGTAATCTTAGAAACAGGCTGGGAATGTTTTTCCAATGCGGCAACCAGCGCGTGACCTACTTCGTGATAGGCAACCATACGCTTTTCCGTGTCGGTAAGCACGGTGTTTTTCTTTTCCGTACCGGCAATCACCGTTTCAAAAGATACCAGCAAATCGTTTTGGTTTACCGCTTGTCTGCCTTGACGAACAGCCCGCAAAGCGGCTTCGTTGACTAGGTTTGCCAAGTCTGCGCCCACAGCGCCGGCAGTGGCTTGAGCAAGTTTCCGCAAATCCACATCTTCGGAAAGTTTAATCTTTCGGGTATGCACTTTCAAGGTGTCCAATCTGCCTTGCAGGTTGGGCTTATCCACCACAATCCGACGGTCAAAACGACCGGGGCGGAGGAGGGCTTTGTCCAAAATTTCCGGACGGTTGGTGGCGGCAAGACACACAATGCCCTTGGAAGAGTCAAAACCGTCAATTTCGCCTAACAACTGGTTGAGGGTTTGTTCCTGTTCGGTGTTGCCGCCGTAACGGGCATCCCGAGAACGGCCAACCGCGTCAATTTCGTCGATAAAGATAATGCAAGGTGCGACCTTTGCGGCCTGATTGAACAAATCTCGGACACGGCTGGCGCCCACGCCCACAAACATCTCTACAAAGTCCGAGCCGGAAATGGAGAAAAAGGGCACATTGGCTTCGCCGGCAACCGCCTTGGCAAGCAATGTCTTACCCGTACCGGGAGAGCCTACCAACAGCGCGCCCTTGGGGAGTTTTGCGCCGATCTCTGCGTATTTTTGGGGGTTGTGGAGAAAGTCGATGATTTCCTGCAAGGATTCCTTGGCTTCGTCCTGACCAGCCACATCTTTAAAGGTGACACCGGTCTGCTTTTCCATATACATTTTAGCCTTGCTGGCGCCCACAGAACCCATCACGCCGTCCCCGCTTATCCGACGGGTCAGCATACTCATACCGCCGAAAATCAGGCCGAACATAATGACATACGTCAAAATCATGGTAATGGTGGAATTGTCTTCCACAATCTGCCGATTGACGGTTACGCCCTCGGCGCGCAGTTGTACCGCCAAGGCATAGGTATCGCCGCCGGAGGGCAAGCCGGTGTAAAGGGCTTTTTGCTGAGATGCCGGTTTGGCGGCCTCTTCTTTGGTTAGGTAAATAATCCGGTCATACCGGAATTCCACCTCGGACAGTTCCCCTTTTTCCTGATATTCCAAAAACTCGGAAAAGTTCGTTTGGGTGTACCGGCTGTTTCTGGCAAAATTAAACAGTGCGTTGAAGATGAGAATCACCGCCACGGTGGCAATCAGCGCAACCCAAATGTTAAATTTTGGTTTTTTATCGTTGTTCGGACTTTTGTGACCGTCATTGCGATTTGGCTCCAAAGTCATCGCCTCCCATAGGTATTTTGCCCATAATACCATATTTTTTTCCAAGGTGCAATGACAGTTATCCTAGAAATCCGTAAATTTTCTGTTAATTTGCCAAGCCCTTCGGAAAAAAGCAGTTGTAGCCGAGAAAAAAATCTGCTACAATAAGAAAAAATACTATGAGAAGTATTGCCTTCTTGGAATAAGTGAGGAAGAGAATTATGAGTGAGAATTATCGTCGTCGGAAAGAAAAACCGGCTATAGAAGAAGTGGAAGGTCAGTTGGAAGGCAGAAATGCCCTGACCGAGGCATTGCGCAGTGGCAGAACCATCGATAAGGTGTTTATCGCCGCCGGCGAAACTGACAAGGGTCTGCAACGGCTGGCCGCCCAAGCCAAGGAAGACGGCGCAGTGGTTGTCCCCGTGGACAGACGGAAACTGGATATGATGTCCACCACCCATTCCCACCAAGGCGTGATTGCTTTGGCGGCGGCAAGAGAGTATTTTACCATTGACGATTTGCTGGAAGAAGCCGCCCAGCGTGGGGAAAATGCGTTGTTGGTTATCTGTGACGAGTTGACCGACCCCCATAATTTGGGCGCAATTATCCGTACTGCCGAATGTGCAGGTGCCCACGGCGTGATTATCCCCAAACGTCGGAGCGTGGGCTTAACCGCCACGGTGGCAAAGGCCTCTGCCGGCGCAGTGGAATATATGAAGGTGGCAAGAGTGACCAATATCAACTCTGCCATGGAAGAACTGAAGGAAAAGGGCGTTTGGATTTACGGCACTGCCGCCGAGGGTTCTATTCCTATGTATGATGCGGACTTGACCGACCCCATTGCCATTGTCATTGGCTCGGAAGGTGACGGAATGAGCCGTCTGGTGCAGAAAAACTGCGATGTGACGGTGCATATCCCTATGAAGGGACAAATTTCTTCTCTGAATGCCTCGAATGCGGCAGCTATTTTGCTCTACGAGGCAGTTCGGCAAAGGAGGTAAGTATGGACGAGCAGGAATTGCAGGAACAAGAATTTAATCTGGAGGATATTATCCGCGAGTTTGGCGGGGAAACCAAGCCGGAAGAACCGGAAGAAGAAGTAAAGCCTTATGTGAAAGAAGAAATCAAGCAGGATAAGGCAGAACCTACCCCCCCGGTGAGCGGAGATACCATTCGCTTGGAAAAAATCCCCGAGGCCCAAGGCAAGGTGCGCAATGCTCAGCCCATTTCCGAAGAGGAAGAGGAAACAGAAATCTTCCAACCGGCAGTTTCCGAGGAAACTACCGAGCCTTATTCGGAAACTTGGGAGCCGGAATATGAGCAACCCATTGCCGAATACATCCCCCCGCAACCCATCGCTTTCCGTCCCCGTTCCCGCCTGCGGGAATTGAAACGGCAGTTGGTGGCAGGTCCGGAAAAGCAGTATTATGCCCTTTCCGAGCAGGGTTTGGGAAAATTGCAGTTGGCGATTTTTGTCAGTGTCTTGGTGGTATTGCTCTCTGCCGTGGCGATGGCTCTGTACGCCTTTGGGGCAGTGCCGGAGAACCGGATGCGCCTGATGGTCTTCGGACAGTTTTGGGTGATGTTGGTGTCTGCACTGTTGGGCAGTTTCCAATTGATTCAGGGCGCGGTGGACTTGTTCCGTAAAAAATTCACTATGAATACGCTGTTGCTATTCACCTTTGTGCTGTGTAGCGTTGACGGCATTTTGTGTTTGAGCCAGTTGCGGGTGCCTTGTTGCGCGGCCTTTAGTTTGCAGGTGACTATGTCGCTGTGGAGCGCTTACCAAACCCGCAATACGAAACTCGGTCAGTTGGACACCATGCGCAAAGCCATTCGTTTGGACAGCATCAGCGCCAAAGAGGATTACTTCGACGGCAAAAAGGGCTTTGTCAGCGGTGAGGGCAAGGTCGAAGACTTTATGGAAGGCTATGAAAGTCCCTCTAAGTTGGAAAAAGTGCTGTCTGTGTATACGCTGGTTGCCCTATGCGTGGCGGTGGCGGTAGGCGTTGTGGGCGGTGTGCTTCACGGCGTCAGCACCGGTTTGCAGGTCGCTTCCGTAACAGCGCTGGCGGCAATGCCCGCTTCTATGTTCATTACCTTGACAAGACCGATGGCTGTGCTGGAAAAGCGGTTGCATAGTTTGGGGGCGGTACTTTGTGGCTGGAAGGGCGCAGAGGGGTTGTCCGGAAAAGCAATTTTCCCCTTGGAACATAACGATTTCTTCCCCGCCGGAACGGTGCAATTAAACGGCGTAAAATTCTTTGGCGACCGTCAGCCGGATGTTGTGATTGCCTATGCCGCCGCCATTATGGAAGCGGGGGGCAGCAGCCTAGAGCCGATGTTTACCCAACTTTTGGATAGCCGAAACGGCCACCATTATTCTGTGGAAAACTTCCAAGATTATGAAGGCGGTTTGGGCGGCGAGGTTTGCGGCGAGTCGGTGCTGGTGGGCAGTTTGCATTTCCTCAAGGAAATGGGCGTGGATTTGCCGGAGGGTATTCGGGTATCCCACGCAGTATGCTTGTCCATCGATGGCGCGCTAAGCGGTTTGTTTGCCCTGAACTATGAAAAGGATCGGTCTTCTGCTGCCGGTATTGCAACCATAACCGGAAGCCGAAAGTTAAAGGCGGTTATGACCGCAGGAGATTTCTTGCTCACGCCGGAATTTATCCGAGAGATTTTCGGAAACAGTACCAAGCGGATTGTGCATCCGGAAAGTCAGGAACGCAAGCAGTTGTGTGAGAAAGTCCAAGAGCCGGAAGACGAAGCCTTGGCATTGGTGACGGCGGAAGGGTTAGCGCCATATGCTTATGCCGTAACCGGCGCCCGTTGCGCCCAATCGTCGGCAACAGCCGGTGTGATTATTCATATGATTGGCGGTATTTTGGGAATTGTGATGATGTTGGTGTTGACCATTTTAGGGGCCACCCATTTGCTTACCCCCGCCAATTTGTTCCTATACGAATTGGTGTGGTTCATCCCTGGTTTCTTAATTACCGAATGGCCTAGATCGATTTAAATAAAAATGCGATGCAGAATTTTTTCTGCATCGCATTTTTTCTTAGAAAACGAATTGCACCAGTATCATATAAAACACGGTGCCCACAGCGATGGACAGCAGGGTGTTTCGCTTCCAAAGGTGCAAAACCGCCACTGCCACACAACCCAAAATCTCGGGGATGCCATAGGGGAAGGCGGTAAAGGCTACATCTTTGAAGCAGTAGACGACCAGCATACCCATAATGGCGTAAGGTAAAACCTTGCCCAAATATACGATGATATCCGGCGTTTTCTTTCCGCTTCCAAAAATGAGAAACGGCAGAAAGCGGGTGGCGGCGGTGACAAGGGCGGCAACCGCAATTATCCAAACACTATGCATCGATATCCCTCCTTGCGGTTTTTCGGGATATGACCAGCAGGAGCGCGATAAGGGTCATAGAGGGAATCAGAAAAATTTCTTTACCAAAAATCAAAAGACACAGAACGGTTGACATAACACCGATGACCGCAGGACGGTGGTTGGTATTACTCAGCCATTGTTCCACAAACATTGTCACAAATAGCGCCGTCAGCACAAATTCCACGCCCTCGAAACTGATGGGCAGGGTTGCCCCTAACACATTGCCCAGCACGCAACCGCAAATCCAGTAAAAATGGTCCAACAGTGTGACCCAAAAGCAATAACTGTGGCGGGACATTCCTTCGGGCGGTTGATTTTGGGTGACCAGAGAATAAGTTTCGTCAGTCAGTCCGAAAATCATATAGTTTTTCTTGGGACCTGCGTCTTTGTAATCGTCCACAAGGGAGATGCCGTAAAACAAATGGCGGGCATTGACCAGCAAGGTGGCAATGGCGGTACTGATTAAAGAGGCTTGCCCTGCCAGCAAACTCACCGCCAAATACTGCCCCGAACCGGCATACATCAATAAACTCATCAAAAATGCCCAGCCGATTCCATATCCGGTCTCCTGCAAAAGGATGCCGAAACCACTGCCTAAAAATAGGTAGCCGGTCAGCACGGGCAAGGTGTCGCGAAATACCTGCTTCATCGCCGGTTTTCCCATTTCCATCAACTGCCTTTCCATGATGCTGATTATATGCTTTCGGTCAGTTCTTGTCAATTGATTATCCTTGCTTTTTTTGCTATATCAGGTTATAATGTTTAATCGGAGGGATGCATTGTGAATCAAGAATTGAATGTATGGGATTATGCTGGTCATATTATGAAAAATATCGGCAGCGGTATTTTGTTGACCACCGCGCTGGATGGCAAGGTCAATTCTATGACCATCGGTTGGGGGCAAATCGGTGTGATTTGGTCTAAGCCGGTGTTTACCGTGCTGGTTAGAGAAAGCCGATACACAAAAGAATTTTTGGACAAAACCGGTGAGTTTACGGTGAATGTGCCCCTAGCGAAGGCAGATAAGAATATCCTTGCGGTGTGCGGAACGAAATCCGGCCGCGATATGGATAAGATTGCAATGTTGAATTTGACAACGGTACCGGGTCAGACCGTGTCTGTGCCGGGTATTCGGGAACTGCCCCTGACTTTAGAGTGCAAGGTGATTTATCGGCAGGAACAAAATCCGGAAGCAATCGAACAAAGTTGTTTGGATAGATTTTATGCCCAAGGGACCCACAATGAAGGGGATTACCACACCGTGTATTACGGGGAAATTACAAAGGTTTATATTGCAGAGTAAGGGAAGAGAGAAATGAAAAAAATCGGTGTTTTAGGCGCAGGCACTTGGGGTATGGCACTGGCGCGGATGCTTAGCAATTCCGGCCACAGCGTTACCGTTTGGTCTGCCATTGAAAAAGAAATTGACGAATTTTCCGTCACCCGCCGGCATCCCAATTTGCCGGGGATGGAAATTCCTCAAGAGATTGCCTTTACCAAGGATGTAGAGACGGTCTGCAAGGGTATGGATATTTTGCTGTTTGCCGTGCCGTCGCCCTTTGTGCGCAGTACGGCGAAAAAGGCGGCCCTTTATGTCCAAGACGGTCAGGTGATTGTGGATGTGGCAAAGGGTATTGAGGCAGATACGCTGTTTACTATGACGGAAATCATTGCCGATGAGATGAAAAATCCCGCAGTTTTCTTGGTGGCGCTGTCCGGCCCGACCCATGCAGAGGAAGTGGCAAAGGATATGCCTACCACCATCGTTTCTGCCAGCCACAATGCGCAGGCGGCGGAACTGGTGCAGGAAGTTTTTTCCAACGATTGTATGCGTGTCTACACAAATGAGGATGTCAAGGGTGTGGAACTTTGCGGCGCTATGAAGAATATTATCGCGCTGGCTTCCGGCATTGCCACCGGTTTTGGCTGTGGCGACAATGCTAAGGCGGCGTTGATTACCCGAGGTATGGCGGAAATTGCCCGCTTGGGTATGGCGATGGGTTGCCGTGAGCAGACCTTTGGCGGTTTGGCGGGTATCGGCGATTTGATTGTCACTGCCACCAGCCCCCACAGCCGAAATAACCGCTGCGGTATGCTGTTGGGGCAGGGAATCGAGCCCCAAGAGGCAATCCGTCAGGTGGGTATGGTGGTGGAAGGCATCCACGCGTTGCCTGCGGCCATGCGTTTAAAAGAACAGTATCAGGTGGAAATGCCCCTGATGGAAACGGTGGACGCAGTGGTTAAGGGCGAAATGCGAGTTGCCGAAGCGGTGCGGAGTCTGATGACCCGTGGTCAAAAACCGGAATTACCCCCTGCGGCACTGGAAAATAATTACCAATAATTGGAAAATCGCTACATAAATGTAGCGATTTTCTGAACTTTGTGAACTTTTTGTGATATGTATTGACAAGATACAGTGTTGCTGATATAATGCGTCGGGCGCTGAGAAGTGCCCCCAAAACGGAGGACATAGAAAATGGGTTTTGCGGAACTGCTGTTGCTGGCAGTAGGCTTGAGTATGGATGCCTTTGCGGTGTCGATTTGCAAGGGGCTTTCTATGAAGAAAGCCACGGTCAAGGCAGGCGCAATTTGTGGCGCTTGGTTCGGCGGATTTCAGGCGCTGATGCCGTTAATCGGATTTTTCCTCGGCACAATGTTTGCCGGCGCCATTGAAGCCTTTGACCATTGGGTAGCCTTTGGACTGCTGGCAATTATCGGCATCAATATGCTCAAAGAAGCCTTTAGCAAGGAATGTGATTGCTGTGAAGACGGCAACGGGGATCTGTCAGCCGAGACGATGTTTGTCATGGCGGTTGCCACCAGTATTGATGCTTTGGCTGTGGGCATATCCTTGGCGATGGCCGGCGATGTGAACATTCTGACGGCGGTTCTGCTTATCGGCGTGATTACCTTTGCGCTGAGCGCCTTGGGCGTGAAAATCGGCAATGTGTTCGGAAGCCGTTTTGAAAAGAAAGCCCAAATGGCCGGCGGTATCATTTTGGTTCTGCTGGGCGTAAAAATCCTTTTGGAGCATTTAAATATTTTGTAAGTTTCGATTTTGGGAAATTCCCAAGAGCGTTCTTAAATAACCAAACAAACGATTATTTGGAGGAAAACAAATTATGAAGAAAATCATTGCTATGCTGTTGGTTCTGACCATGGCTATGGGCTTGGTTGCCTGCGGCAACAACGCCGGCGCAAATACCACCGCTACCACCGAGGGCGTAAAGGGCCCCGCAAGCGCACTGGAAATTTTGGAAACCGTTTGGGCTTCCTATGCTGAGGAAGACAAGTTCGCTGCTACGGGCGGCGATATGAACAATGTGGTCGATGGCGCACCCGGCAAGTTTGACTTGGCTGATGCTGGCATCACCGCCACTTTGTTGGTTCCCGCTGATCAGGTTGCAAACATCGACGATGCTGCTTCCGTTCTGCATATGATGAATGCCAACACCTTCACCGCCGGCGCATTCCACGCTACCGGTGATGCAAAGGCTTTTGCCGACGCTATGCACACTGCTGTTACCACCAACCGCTGGATGTGCGGTTTTCCCGAGAAACTGCTGATTGCTGTTGTGGGTGGCGAGTATGTGGTTGTTGCTTTCGGCGTAACTGACCTGATGGCAAACTTCGAGGCAAAACTCACGGCTGCTTACACAGACGCAAACTTGGTTTACAACGAAGCCATTGCTTAAGTTTCAATTCTAAAAAAATCCGGTGACCATTGGTCACCGGATTTTTATTATATCGTTAGATTTTGCAACCAACTGTCTTTTCTTACGAGGAAGTAACCGAAGATACACTTGAATACATCCAAACCTTGGCACAGCGCAAAGATGACCAAAATGGGAAGGTCGGTATATCGGCTGCAAATAAAGGCTAGGGGAATACTCAAAATCCATATGGAACCGCAGTCAATCAAAAAGGCGGATACAGTTTTTCCGCCTGCCCGCAGGGTGAAATACACGGGGAAAAAGTATGCCTGCAGGGGCATGGCAATGCCGGAAATGATAATCAGCCATTTTGCCATTTCCTGTACAGAATCGGTTGTATTGTAGAGCATGGGAAAGGCTTGAGAAAACAAAACACACAGACCGCCAAAGAAAATGCCGGTGGCAACGGATAGGGCGCATTGCCGGTCATTATCCAAACGGATTTCTTCTTTCGGGCGGTTTGCGCCCAGCATTTGACCGGTGATGATACCCACGGTGCTACCCAAAGAGTGGAAGGCTACGGCGGCAAGGTTGTAAATGGTGGTGGAAATACTCAGCGCCGGTAACACTTCCAAACTGCAATAAGAGAAGCATTGGTTGAGAATGGCAAGACCCAGCGCATATGCGCCTTCGTTTGCCAAAATTAAAATGCCTCGGGAAGAAACGGCTTTGAGCAATTTCTTGGGGATATATAGGCTATGGTAAAGACCTTTCGCATAAGGGCACTGCTTGTTGTGGGTGTGGGTCCAAATGACGACAATCAAAAATTCCGCATAACGGGAGATAACCGTGGCAACCGCTGCACCGGCAACACCCATAGCCGGCGCGCCAAAGTGGCCGTAAATCAGGATGTAGTTGCCAACTAAGTTTACGCCCATTGCCCCCAAACCTGCAAGCATAGGTACGGTAGGATGTCCGCATTCCCGTAAAGTGCCGGAATAGGCGTTGGTCAAGGCAAAGGGGAACATACCCAAAAGCATGATGAAAATATATTCTTTACAGTAGGCTAGGGTATTTCTTGCCAAGGCGGGGTCACCCTCACCTTGCAGGTATTGGGAAATCAGGGTATCTCCGGCAAATAGGAAAATACCGGCGCCAATAACGGCCACGAGAAAACAGATAATCAGTTTAAAACGGAACGTGTGGCGGATGCCCTCGTTGTCACCGGAACCGTAATATTGGGTGGTAAAAATACCGGCACCGGCGGCACCGCCAAACAGACACAAAGTGAAAATGAAAAATAGGTTGTTGTTGGCGATGTTCACCGCGCCGATTTGGGCGGTGGACAATTGTCCAACCATCAGGTTGTCCAACATCGAAACGAAGTTGGTAATGAGATTTTGCAAAATAATCGGCAGCGCAACGGCAAAGACTCGCCGGTAGAACGCTCTATCGCCTATCAATCGGTTCATAAACTATCTCCTAAAAGTTAGGCTGTTGCCAAAAGGCAACAGCCTAATATTATACAAGTTCTTTTCCACCTAGGAAAACGCGCTTTTGGCTGTAGTCTGCATTGCAGACAATGAAATCTGCCAGTTTGCCGTCTTCTACAGAGCCGATTTTTTCTGCTGCGCCGATGGCACAGGCGGGGTTGTAGGTTGCAGCGCGGATGGCATCTTCCTCGGCAATGCCAAAGGCCATCACATTGCGCATACCGGCGAACAAATTGGTGGCGGCACCGGCAATGGTACCGTCAGCCAGTTTGGCAACGCCATCGGCTAGGAATACCGGCTGACCGCCTAACTCATATTCGCCGTCGGGCATACCCAAACACCGCAATGCGTCGGAAATCAGCACCATCCGCTTTGCGCCGAACATAGAGAACGCAAGGCGCACAGAGGCGGGATGCACATGCAGACCGTCGCAAATCAGTTCTGCCCGCACCGTTTCGTTTTCCACTGCGGCGGGGATGACACCGGGATTGCGGTGGTGAATACTGGGCATAGCGTTATATAGGTGGGTCAGGTGGGTAGCACCTGCGGAAAACGCAGTTTTGGCGTGGTCATAATCCGAGTCGGTATGGGCAACGGAAACGGTACAAAGTTTGCTTGCCTGACGGACAAATTCCTCTGCACCGGGCAATTCCGGCGCAACATCGGCAATGGCAATCAAACCACCGCAATCGTTGTATAATTTCTCAAACCCTGCAAAATCCGGATTTTTTAGGTAAGCGCCGTTCTGGGCGCCCTTTTTCTTCTCGGAGAAATAAGGACCTTCCATATGGATGCCCATTAAGCGGGCACAGTTTTCAGGGGATTCCTTGGCAAAATCCGCCGCGGCGGCGTATGCCTTGGAAAGAGTTTCGTAAGGCAGTGTCATAGAGGCGGGGGCGAAGGAAGTGATGCCCTCTTTGGCTAAATAAGCAGCCATTGCCTGTATGCCCTCAGCGTCGCCGTCGGAAAAGTCGTAACCCATAGCGCCGTGGATATGCACATCCACAAGACCGGGAATGACAGTTGCACCGTTCAAATCTACGGCATCGGCAGGAATGTTTTCACGCAGCACATTTTGGAAGCAGCCGTTTTCGTCTACTTCAAAACCGCCCATTTGAAAGGTAAAGTCTTTTGTAAAAATTCTCGCGTTTTTATAAAACACAGTTATCACCTCTTAGCATTCGGGCAAACTAGCGGCGGCAGCGGACTGACCGACGCGGCGGGTCTTTTCATCAGGAAGCATAACATTGACTTGGGCGGCAAGTGCGGGGAACTCGTCGGCAAGGACTTCCTTGCACACCCGCAAAATGGTGTCGCCACCCTTGCCGGACATCACACGGCCCAGCAGCATCAGATGCTTTAATTCGTAGAAGTGGGCATACTGCACCACGGTGTAGGCAAGATATGTGCCGATGGTTTCGAAAATTGCCTGTGCGCGAGGGTCATCCTGCTCCATAAGCGCCTGAACAACCTTCAGCTTTTCGGCGGGGGAGAGGGCTTCGTCCAATTCGATACCGGCAGCAGGTGAGAGCTTAATGACTGCATCCTGAGAGAAATACTTGCAGCCAACGCCCACATCGGTGGACCACTCGTCAACCATAGCTTCTTCGCTCAAATCTACGGGCGCAAATGCCAGCTCGCTGATCCAGCCAAGTACATTCTTGTTTTCATCCACATAGCCGACAGCTTCGCTGGTGCCCATTGCTAAGCCCATAATGGAGCCTACATCCATACCCATAGCACCGGCCAGGGCGGAAACATCACCGTCGTTGGCAACCACGATGGGCACATCACCGATGGCAGCGGCTGCCCGGTCAAACACAGTCTTCACCTCGTCCCAACGCTCCCGGGGCACGCAGTAGAAAATGCTGGAGATCATGGGGGCATTGCCGATGAACACACCGGCAGAGGATACGCCGATGCCGTCCACGCGAGGCATTTTGGAGGCGGCGGTGCGGAAGCTGTCTAAAATACCCTCATACTGATAGTTGGGGTCGGGATTTTTCTTGGGATGCCAGACCACTTCCTCGGAGTAGACGCATTCACCGTCGATCACCGCAGAAACCTTCCGGTCAGAGCCACCGGCATCAAAGCCGATACGGCA
>JAZRMH010000047.1:0-3649 GCA_045647425.1 Faecousia sp. | reverse complement strand
TTCTACTGGTTTAGGAGTATGGTCTGAGATGTCTATCCCGATTTCGGCCATCACTTGTATGGCTCTTGGATTGACCTGTAGGGCAGGTCTTGTTCCGGCTGAGTGGACATCCCAGTCGTGATGGAGTGACTGGAGGATTCCGTGGGCCATCTGGCTTCGGCAGCTGTTGCCGGTGCAAAGTATCAGTATTCTCATAGTATCCAGTTGAATATGTATCCTGAGAGGATGATGAATATTGTGACGACTCCAAAGAATATTCCTACGAGCTTCCAAGTCATTACTTTTTTGAGCATTGTTGCTTCAGGAACCGAGAGGCCGATTACTGCCATCATGAATGCTATGGCCGTGCCGAGCGGAATGCCTTTGGCTACGAAGACTTCCACTATGGGGACGATACCTGCTGCGTTGGCGTACATAGGTACGGCAAGGATGACTGCTGCCGGAACTCCCCACCATTTGTCTGCTGAGAGGATGTTCTCAAAGAAGCCCTCCGGCACAAAGCCGTGCATTGCTGCGCCGATTCCGATACCTATGAGGATGTAGATGAATACTCCTTTGACTATGCCGAATGAGTCCTTTGCTATGGCTGGGAGCCTCTTGAAGAACGGGGTCTTTTCCATTTCCCAGTTTTCGCTCTGGATATCAGACTGTTGCTGTGCTGCCTTTACCCAGTCGCTGAGGTATCTTTCCAGATTCATCTTGCCGAGTATGAAGCCTCCGAGCATTCCCAACAGGGTTCCGCTGATGATGTAGATGAGAGTGGCTTTAAGGCCGAATGTACCCAGGAACATTGCCACCGCCACTTCACTGACCAGTGGGGAGGCTATGAGAAAGGCAAATGTTACTCCTAGCGGTATGCCTCCCTTTACGAATCCGATGAAAAGAGGAACTGACGAGCATGAACAGAATGGTGTTATTCCTCCGAACAGGGCTGCAAGGAAGTAATCCAGTCCGTATAGTTTGTGTGTGGAGAGGAACTTCCTGAGTCTCTCTATCGGGAAATAGGCATTGATTATGCCCATTATGAGACTGATGAAGAACAGCAGTATGACTATCTTGATTGTGTCATAGAAGAAGAAGTTCACTGCTGTTCCCAGAGGTGTGGCTGCGTCCAGACCGAATATGCCATAGACGAGCCAGTCTGCAAATCTTTGGATCATAGTCCGAGTACCTCCTTTACTTCTGCCTCTGTAGGCACCTTGCCTTTGATTCGTACGACTCCGTCAACGACTATTGCCGGAGTGCTCATTATATTGTACTGCATCATCTCCATGATGTCATCGACCTTCGAGAGTGTGGCGTTTACATTGTTGTCCTTGATTACCTTTTCTACCACTGAATAGGCTGTCTTGCATCTGGCGCAGCCTGGGCCTAATACTTTGATTTCCATAACTAACTGATTAAAATGATTGTGTAATATATTCCTATGCATGTGAACAGGATTCCTACTATGATGTTGAGCCATTTCTGAATGGTCTTCATCTTGCCGTATGTTTCCGATATCTTGCTGGCGCTGAAGGCCAGGACCCAAGCGACGATGATTACCGGCAGGGCAGTGGCTATAGCAAACAATACAGGATATAAATAACCTTCACGGGAGGTTGCCGACATCGGTATCAGCATCCCGAAGTAAAGTACTCCACTTGTGGGACAGAATGCCATTGCAAACAGCATCCCGAGCAGCAGGGCACCAAGTCCTCCTTTGGCTGCAAGTCCTTCGCGGTTCCGTCCTATGCCTATTGATGGCAGGTTCATCTTTCCTCCCAGCAGCATGAACAGACCTATGAGCAGCAGTGCCGGTCCGAGGAGTATCTCACCATAGCGTGCGATGAAGTCCTGGATGGAGAAGATGCTGGCTCCGTTTCTGAGAACGGTTATGAGGACTATGCCGAGCACAGTGTAAGCCAATGTCCTTCCAAGTGTATAGAGCAGTCCTTTGATGAAGATGTTTCTTCGATCAGTGATGTCCTTGCTGATGTACCCGATTGCCGCAATGTTGGTGGCAAGTGGGCAGGGAGAGAGGGCTGTAAGTAGTCCGAGAATAAGGGCTGTAAATGCCGGGATCGTTGAACTGTCCAGCAGATTATTGAGCCATTCCATTTTATTCGAGCATTTTCAGGATTGTGGCCCTGAGTTCATCCTTGAATGTATCAGGAGATGTTCTCGCCTTAGAAAAAGCGTAGTCTGTAAGGTTGACAGGAGCCTCTTTGCCGTTCTCAATATCTACGATGATTAAGGATGAGAATGAGACCTGATGTTTCCGTGCGATTTCAGGATTCTCAGTAATTTCCAGAGAACGGAATACGATGAGACTGTCATTGATTTCCTTTGAGAATGATTCATCAAGCAGTGCCTTGGTATTATTCTCGATGGCCATACAAGTGGCACAGCGCTGTTTTGCGTGGAAGTAGAGGACTTCAACGCCGTTTTTGATCTGTGATGTGTTTTCTTTTTGGGATTTCGTCCATGTGCATGACAATGTAGAAATGCAGATGATGAGTAAAAGTAGTTTTGTTTTCATACTATATGTATTAAAATTTTATTTGTAGTTCGCAAAACAACGAACAATGTATTTATAAAAAAATGCTGACGCGCAGCATTCTGTTATTTAGAGGTTTTGCAAGTGCATTCTTTGTCAGGATTCAGTTTTGAGAATTCTTTTGCAAAAAGCATTCTGGCAAACTCCCACTGTTCCTTGTTGATACAGTATTTTACTTTTGGAGCCTCGATACTTCCTTGTATAAGTCCTGCTTCCTTGAGGGCGGAGAGGTGCTGTGACACTGTTGCTTTGGAAATAGGGAGTTCCTCGTGTATATCTCCAAAATAGCAGCTGTCCTGTGTTGCAAGAAAGTCAAGGATCGCTATTCTGGCTGGATGCCCCATTGCCTTGGCGTATTTTGCGAGCAGTTCCTGATCGCTGTCGTACTTCTTGTTTGCCATATAAAACGTCTTATTGTTCGCAAATATACGAACAATATTTAAAGTTGCAAATTATTTAGCTAGACGCTAAACAGAAATATATAAATGTGTACCAATTTGGTACTTTATTTGAAAAATGATATATTTGCAAAACTAAATAGAATGAAAATGGTTGTAGTAAGTAGCAGAGAATTCAGGGCTAACCAGCGTATTTTCCTTTTCTGTCATACTCATTCATTATCCGGTTGCTGGCCGTCGTGTGCTTTCCACATACATTCTGTAATCTTCATATCAGTGAATACTGCTGTGAATGATGACTCTTCCGGCGAGCAGGCATATACACCGAAGCTGATTTCTTCAGCCCCTGCATACATGTGACATATTCGCATCTGACTGAAATTCACACCATCATAAGAACATTCGATGCAGTAGTCATCTGCACGACGTGAAAAGCGATACCACATAGTCTTTACGTCTGCCGGGATAGCGGTTGTGGCCCAATCAGAGTAGCCGTTGTTCGTTACGACACTTCCAAGATGCTGGAATTGTTCGTTCTCATATTCCACAGAGGCTTTCAGCCAGTTGTCGCTATCAAGATACATGACGATACCACACTGATCGAAACGATGGTGACTCTGAGTGAAATCAGTCTTGACAACAAAACTGAAATACTTCTCATTTGTCTTCATCTGTAAGACTGGAGCATTATCATTGCGGAAATAAGTCGGAT
>JAZRMH010000046.1:0-3799 GCA_045647425.1 Faecousia sp. | reverse complement strand
GCGTTATTCAATTTACAAGGTACAGAACTGCTCCCCAAGGGGATAGCTTTTTAAGTCTACCACGGTGCATCCTCTTTGTCAAGAACTTTTTTCCGTTTTCTCAACAATTTTTTGCCTCTTAGGCAGACTTTTGCGCTCCCTACTGGAAGCGCTTGAGTATATTAACAGACCATCAGCCAATTGTCAAGCAGTTTTTTCATCTTTTTTCACTTTTTTGACGATTGTGCAATCGTGCAATTACGCCAAATCCAATTGCGATTTTCTGCGCATTTTTACCAAGAAGGACCATCGGTCACATTGCTGCAAATCCCCGTTAGGGCATCCGCCGCATCCATCACGCTGGCCTCCCGTTTGGACAAGTCTCCCAAGGACACCATACCGGTCAAGCGACCGTTTTCCATCACCGGAAGTCTGCGTACTTGCAACCTGCCCATCAGGTGCGCCGCCACACCGGCTTCCATATCCGGCGTTACGGATGTGACCCGATTGGTCATAATTTCCCGCACCAAGGTCTGCGTGGGATTTTTACCGGATGCTAAGCCTCTGGTCACAAAATCTCGGTCCGTCACCACACCCAGCAGTTTCCCGTCACTGCCACACACCGGCAACGCGCCGATATTGTATTTTTGCAAGGTTCTTGCCGCCACTTCCATCGTCTCGTTGGGACTGATGTGGATGGCCGGTTTTGTCATAATATCACTAACTTTCATCACAACCCCTCCTCAGAAGAGATTGTTGCCCATTTTTTCAGGCTTTATACATTATGGCTTGTGCGTCCACGGTGTGTATGAGTATATGCGTCCGGTTATTTATAACGGCATAGTGATTGCCATTATCTTTGTGGGAAATATCTTAACCGACGAAGGCTATGGGAAACTGCTGACAATTCATGACGACCTTCCCTTTGACACGATGGAACGGGATTTTGATGTGTCCAAATGCAGAGAAATCGCCATGTTAATCGAAGGTTATATCCACATTCTTTTGGAAAAGTACGGTACTTACAAAGAAAACACCATCGTAAGCAGTATCAAATCCTATATCGCCGAAAATATGGAAAACGACTTATACATCCAAGATTTATCAAAATATTTTTCCTACAGCAATGTTTATTTAGGTCGGGTTTTTAAGCAAAAACCGGCGTAACCATAAAAGAATATATCCACCGAAAACGGATCGGAAAAGCGCAGGCAAAACAACAAAAGGCGGCCGCTCTGCGGTCGCCTTTTATATTATAATGTATCGGATTATTTTTGACGGTAGGTGGATAAAAATTCTCCCAACTTACCGATGGCCTCACCCAGCACTTCCACCCGAGGCAGGTACACCACACGGAAGTGGTCAGGCTGTTTCCAGTTAAAGCCACTGCCGGGAACAATCAGCACCCGCTTCTCCCGCAGGAAGTCCAACGCAAATTTTTGGTCATCGAAGATGTTAAACTTCTTCACATCCAATTTGGGGAACATATAAAACGCCGCCTTGGGCTTGACCACGCTGACACCGGGGATGTCGTTTAGGGCTTTGTAGGCGCACTCCCTTTGCTCATAAACACGGCCGCTGGGGACAATGTACTCATTGACGCTTTGGTAACCGCCCAGAGCCGTCTGCACCACAGACTGTCCGGGGACATTGGAACAAAGGCGCATATTCGACAGCATATTGATACCCTCCATATAATCTCGCGCCAAATCCTTGTTGCCGGACAAAATCATCCAGCCCACGCGGAAACCGCAAATCATATGGGACTTACTCAAGCCACTAAAGGTCACGCAGAACAAATCCGGCGCCAAGGATGCGGTAGAAATATGCTTTTCTCCATCCATCACCAAACGGTCATAAATTTCGTCAGAGAAAATAATCAGTTCGTGACGGCGGGCAACATCCACAATCTGCTCCAAAACCTCTTTGGGATATAGCGCGCCGGTGGGGTTATTGGGGTTAATCACCACGATAGCCTTGGTCTTTGGGGTAACTTTGCTTTCGATGTCGGCAATATCCGGATACCAATCGGACTGCTCGTCGCAGATATAATGCACCGCTTTGCCACCGGCAAGGTTGGTGCAGGCAGTCCACAGAGGATAGTCCGGCGAAGGAACAAGCACCTCATCACCAGGGTTTAACAATGCGTTCAGGCTCAACTGAATCAGTTCGCTGGCGCCGTTGCCGGTGTAGACATCCTTCATCGTGACATTGGGGATTTTCTTAATCTGGGCATACTGCATAATGGCTTTACGGGCAGAGAAAATACCGCGAGAGTCGGAATAGCCTTGGCTATCCACAATATTATCCCGCATATCCTGAATAACTTCTTCCGGCGCAGTAAACCCAAAAGGCGCAGGATTGCCGATATTTAACTTCAAAATTTTCAGGCCGTTTTCTTCCATCCGCGTCGCTTCATCCACTACCGGACCACGCACATCGTACAACACATTTTCCAGTTTGGATGATTTTTCAAACTTTCTCATATCGAGCAACCTCCTTTTGTAAATTTCTTAAAATTATAGCATAGGATAAGCAAAAAATCAACAAGCACAATACATTTCCCATTTTTATAATTTATGCCCCCGAAAATCGGGGGCATTTTCCATTAGTTTCCGCTCAGGCAGTTGGTCAGGCACACCACCGTCCCCAACAACCACACCACAAAGAAAGTGGCCAAGCCAAGCACAATGGCTACTACCGTCACAGATGCAATCGGGGCCACAATTAAGCCAACCACCGTTGTAACAATTGTACCAATTGCGCCGGCCAAATACACTTTGCGTACCACTTTAAAGCATCGGCAACTCCCGTTGCAAGATGTGCCAGTCGCATACACCGGCCCTAACAGCAAGGTGGCAACGCCAATCCCCAAATATGCCCAGAAGATAATCCCCGTGGACACAAAACCCAGCGCATATAAAACGCCCAACAACACGCCTGCTAAAATCGCCACAATCACGGTTACGCACGCACAGTTATATTTGCTACACATAAGTTCACCCCCTTCCGTGTTAATCTATGACGAAAAGAGGCGATTTGTGTCTGTCTCTATTCTTCTTTTGGTTTACATAACGCTCTTTGTAGCACAGTAGCACAGCGGACGGTTCTATAGCACATAGCACACATGAGGTCTGCGAGTTCGGAGACTCGTGTTACGAAAAAGTATGTGCTGTCCGTGTGTATCTTAATGAGATAGTTAGCCCCTGCCTCAATGGTCGCATTATTTACCAGAGTGGTGGCATAGCAGCAAGAATCAAGCAAGCATATGATTTGTTTGTGCCGCAAGAACTGGTATCGATTACGAAATACCATTAATTTTTACAAGCGGTTAGGATTCTCGATTAATTCTTAGACGGCTTTTATTCCCAACAAGTCAGTAAAGATATGTGATGAAACGGCGGAGTTGAGAGATTATGTATTCCCTTCTCCGCTGTTTATTTTATTGCATAATGGGTCGCTTCTATGTCAATAGTTGGGGTAGAGCAAAAAACAATAACCCCTGAGGTTTTAAACCTCAGGGGTTATTGTTACGCTTAGCGCAAATACATTCCTCACAATGTGCAGGGTTCGTATTTGCGCGTCTTGGTGACCCGTACGGGATCGTTTACATTTTGCCGTTGGCAAAATTAAGGTTCGGCTCGGTCTAGCCCTCGCCGGCAACAGTTCACTGAACTGTTGCAACTTATATTTCGATTCCCGTACGGACAAAAAAACACACACCAAATGGTGTGTGTCTTTTTTTGGTGACCCGTACGGGAATCGAACCCATGTTACCGCCGTGAAAGGGCGGTGTCTTAACCGCTTGACCAACGGGCCT
>JAZRMH010000045.1:0-26018 GCA_045647425.1 Faecousia sp. | reverse complement strand
CCTGAGCCACCGTCGCAAGTTCAAAGCGATTACCATACACAACTTCTTTGTTAGAAGGCTGAATTGTAATCTTGACAGGAGCAGCCTCAACTTTTACTTCAATAATATCAGAGTATACAACTTGGCCATTAATTACCATACGGCAACGATATTTACCAGATGTTGTAGGCTTAGCATCCTTATATGTTGCCACAGCAGTGGTATAATTTTCATACACTGATGCTCTGTACCAGGTACTGCCGCTCAACTTCTGCCACAGATAGGAAGAAGGTGTTGCGCCGGTAACGGTAACAGACAATGTTGCGGTATCGCCTTCGGTGAAGGTGAGAGTTTCAGGAACAGTGATTACAACTTCTTCCCGAGCCTTCTTAAAGGTGATCGTATAGGAAGCGGTTGCTTCGCCGGAATTAGATACGGAGAAAATAGAGGGATAACTAGGACCGCCTTCGGGCTCGGGCAAAGATTCGGTCACGCCATCAACGGTGTAGTTCCAACCGGCCATACCGCAGACACCGTAGAAAATAGTAGCGCCGGCTGCAACTTCTATAGTAGCGGTTGCAGCAGTCTGATCGGCATTGTATACAGGTTCCAAAATAATGGGGTTGTCTTTAGTGTCTTGGAGCAGACGGAAGCCACCCTCGACAGTGAACTCTGCCTTGTCGCTTGCGCCGGTCACTGTAATGGTAACATACTCATCGGGAACAACGAACATAGCGACTGTGCCGTCAGCGCTGGTCTGCTTAGCGGCGCCTTGCTCCAATACGACAGTAATGCCATCGGCAATATTGTCATAGTACAAAGTGCCTTCTTCTTCGGGCATCCGTCTGAAGGTTTCTTCAGCAACGCCCTCTTCAACGGGAACGGTCAATGTTTCACATTCTGTGATATAGTTGATCATACCGTCGAAATCAACAGTGGGTTCGTCAGCAGCAAAGACATTGGGAATCATAGAGAACACCAGTGCCAAAGCAACCAACAGGGAAAGTGTGCGTTTCATTTGGTTTTCCTCCTCAAAATTTTAATTCAGCACGGAAAAATGCTAAAAACCCGGGATAACCGGAAATCGCTTCGTCAGGCTAGATCGGAGACTCGCTCACGCTACAACAAAACCAATGCTGTAGGAAAGCACGATCTTATGCAAAATGCGGCAGGACCGAGGCTCCGATCCGTCCCGACAGAGCTATTATGGTCCATCGGGGATTTTTACGGAATTAGGTGCGCAACTTACGCTGCGGCTTTCAAAGTGATGGTCAAAGATAAAGAACCATCTTCAAAATAATACTCACCAGACTCTGTGGTGTAACCCTCGGGCATCACGGTAACAGAGGCTTTGTAGTCATCCTCTGCCAACTGGAAGAGGGCATTACCCTGCTCGTCCGTCATAGCAGGAATACAACTATCCTTGCACAACTGAACCATTACCTTAGGCATGGGCTCACCGGCTTCGTCCACCACAGTGACGGTGTAGGTGACCTTGCCATCGTCCTGCGTTTCGGTGGTGCTCTGGGTTGCTTCGGTAGTCGTTGCGGTAGTACTCTCGGCGCCGTTGCCGCCACAAGCACAAAGGCTCAAAAGCAAACATACCGACAAAAGTACAGCAAATGATTTTTTCATTTCCCACGCTCCCTGACAGATATTCTGTCAAAATTGTCTAAAATAATCACTTTTACAAATAGTCACCTATGCAATATCACAAATGGATGCACTTTGCAAGGCTTTCTGTAAAATAATTTCCAAAATTTTAGCACCCATTAAAAAAGAGAAGATTCACAATAGAACAACAAATAGGGCAAAAGACATTTGTTGTTTTCCTCAAAAAGCAATTTCTTCCCAACTTTCTAAAAAAACCGGTGCTTGCGGATTTCCACAAACACCGGTTCTATTTGAATTTTCCTTACTGGAAGTAACAACAAGCAAAGAGCCAAGCATAGTCAGGGTTTGCACCGGTAAAACTCTCTTGGTAGTTGGGGGATGCAGAGTTCCACCAATCCGCAAGACCGTTCTGCAGAATATACATCAAATCCTTTGTCAAGGGGTGATAAGCATCTTCATTGTAAGCAGAAATACCGACTTCTGCGAAGGTTGTCAAAAGGTAGTCGGTATATTTTTCTTTTTTAACAATTTTACCACTGTCATCTTTGAAGTAACGGCTGATGTTGGAACCGCCGTACACGCCATTGCCGTTAATCATTTCGTAAAGGCCTGCACATTGGACATCGGGGTTTGTGTTCTGACCCAGCATTACCAAAATTGCAGGACCGCCTTGGCCCAAACGGTAATAGCCCACAGCCTCGTCGTAAACAATATCATACGCGCCGGTTTTTGCCTTGATGTCAAAATACTTCGGTGCGCCCTTGACCGTTACCTTACAGTTTTCAGACTTTTCATGGCCTACTTCCCAATCGGTGCTCCAAGCAAGTTCCTGATTGGCATTATCCTCTTTGGCTACCTCTTGGATTGTCAAAACAGCCTTGCCTTCGCCCTTGCCCACGCCGATTACCATAATGGCGGAATTGACCATTCCTTCTTCAATAGAAAGTTTGAAGGTATTGTCCACGATTTCCGTGGCAGCATCATGCCGTACAAAGTGGGGCATTCCGTAATAACCGATGGTAGCATCGCTTCCCAGCAGAGAAAACTGGAACACACCGGCCTTGGTAGGTGCAAACAGATAGTAACTCATATCTGCATTATTTAAGGTAATTTCCGTACAACCATGTTCTACAAAGTAAGCGGTGTACTCCCCTTCTCCGGCAGACAAAGGCTGGTTCTTTTCGCCAAGCATATTGTTAACAACCAACTTCAGTTCTGTTTGGGAAGCGGACAGTTTTGCGTTTTGCGCATCATAGGTATAACTTACATCCGAATCGGTGAACTGCAGTTCCACAGTGTAGTCGCCCTTTGCAAGGGTCTTGGTAGCCACGCCGTTGGCATCCACAATCTGCATACCGGCCTGCGTGCCGTTTTGCATAAACTTTACCACAACGCCCTCGGTATAGGGGTTACCCAATCCATCCACAACGCTAACCTTATATTCGGCCTCACTGCCACCTCCGCAGGCGCTAAACAGCGCCACGGAGCAAAGCATCAAAACCGCGAAAAAAATTGCGCCAATTCGTTTCATTTTATTCATAGAGATACCTCATTAACCAATCTTGTCGTAGTAGTAGCAAAGTTTCAGCCAAGCATTGTCCACATTCTCGAGGGTAAACTTCTCAACCAACAACTGCAACAACTCTGCCAGTTCCTTATTGACTTCCACACAACCCTTTCTTTCTGCAGGGCTGGTGAGCATCTTGCTCAGATACTTCTTTGCAACGGCAGTCATATCCTTCCCCTTGCCGTGGTATTTACCGTAGCGATGGGCTTGTCAACCACAGAGGTGGGATAGCCGGTAATGCCAAAGGTGTTCGCCCAAGTTCTCACCAGTGACCAAAGAAGAGGTCACAACAATATCAGCAGTATTGCCGTTGAAACTGTAAGACTTCTCAACCGCGTAACCCGTAGGTGTGCCGGATAGCGTAATGGCATGCTTGCCGCCGGCAGCCAAGTCAAAACTGACTGTGCCCTTTTCATCGGTTTCTTTATGGTCTTTCAGGTCTGCAATTTCTTCATTTTCTATCCAATGATACCATAAACAACCCACTTCCGTCAATAATAACATAACTTTTTTGGAAAATTTTTCTCTGGCGTACAAACAAATGTCTTTCGGATTTTTGGCGGACATCTTATTTCTATTCTATAAACAAAAGCAGGGGACGCATCCCCTGCTTTGTTTTACAACATTTTATAACTACCTATAAATTCCTGACGGAAGGTCTCGTCCAGCGCGGTATTTTGCATACGCAACGCCTCTACGCAAGCGCCGTAAACTGCCGGCGTTTCCGGAATGGTCAGTTCTGCCCCTGCCTGCTGTTGCACTATTGTGCGGAAGAGTTTATTCTGCAGAAAACTGCCGGCGGCCACAATTTGGCTGGGCGCGCCATGGTGTTTCACTGCTGTTTTGATCAGCAGGGCCAACCGTTTTGCATTGTCTTGTAAAATTTGGTTGGCGCATCGGTCACCGGTCTGCGCCAACCGCAACACAATATCAGCAAAACTTGCAATATAGGGGCTTCCCTTTTTGTAGATAGTAGAGATATTGTCAAATGCGCCGCCACCTAAGATTTCCAAAACTTGTTTCGTCAGGTCGTTATGTTCTGTCAATCCATCCTCTGCCGCCAAGGTATACCGGATGGCATCTTTGCCTACATCATATGCAGAACCCGCTTGGTCAAACAGTTGTCCCCAGCCACCGTAGTGATACTGCCGGTTGCCCTTTCGGACAAACACGCTGGAACCCGTTCCACAGACAACGGCAATGGAATTTTCGGGGTCAACACCCATCGACAGCACATTGGCCACATCCCAATCTACCTGCACCCGAGTATGGAAGGCTTGGGAAAGGCGACTGGCAATGGCCTTACGATAATCCGCTTGGGACACGCCGGCAATACCGGCAAAAATCGCCGTAGGCACTTGGTTGCCCAAAAGTTGTTCCAATCCCCGACTTAACACCGCCACACTATGTTCCAAATCCCGATCATTGGGATTTGCGCCAGGAAAGCGCTCCATACGCGCCACCCGACCGGTGGCCTCAAATAACACAAATTCCGTCTTCGTGCTATCCCCGTCAATGCCTACAAAAAGTTCCTGACCGGATTGGGACAAAAGCGCATCCACAGATACCCCAAAATACTGGGCAAGGCGTACCGCGTTTTCTAAATCCGGAACACTCAGCCCCCGCTCCCACGCACTAATCGCCTGAAAACTGACCAGCACATTGTCTGCCAAAGTACGCTGGGTTAATCCTTTTTTCTCTCGCAGAATGCGAATATTGGTACCGATTTGATTGATGTCTGTCATTTGCCCTCACCTCGTCTATAATTATAGTACATTTTGGCGAAAACGCAAGTATTTTCAGCAGGTTCTTTCGCTAAATTCAACTGTGCGTTGAAAAAGCAGATGACAGAGATGGATAATTTCCCTCTAGAAAGGCGGATATTCCTACAGCGCAAGTCATCCGCCAAACACCTTTTTGTTCATTTGTATTATTACACCCGCTTTATTAACAATAAGTTTCTTTTTTGGTATTATAATGTGGTATGGTTATGTGTAAATTGTATAGGTGTGTCCTGACATTCTCAGGTATATCTATCTGTTGCAAGGATGGGATATCGTATGGCGCTGTCACTGATGTATATTACCAATAATCCGCAGGTCGCTTTAATCGCCGAAAACACCGGTGTGGACCGCATTTGGATTGACTTAGAAACCTTAGGCAAAGAAGAAGGACAAAAAAATATGAACACCGTCAAATCCCATCAAGGCTGCCCGCCTTTTTGCATATTTGCCTTTATCTATCTTTACCTAACAAAACAGTCGTTTGGCATAGGGCTGTTATTGATCACAACGGAGCAGATCTTCGTAAGTTTCCCGGCGAACTGCTACATAAGGACCGCTTTCTCCAATCATTACCACCGGCGGGCGAGGTATCCGGTTATAGTTGGAAGCCATAGAATAGTTATAAGCGCCTGTGGTCAGAACAGCCAGAATATCTCCTCGAACAGGACGGGGCAATGAAACATTTTCCTGAATCAGGTCACCACTTTCACAGCAACGGCCCGCTACGGTACATATAAAATCTGCGCATTTGTTCATCTTTCCCGCATTATACACGGTGTATGGAGACTGGTACAGCGTGTACCGGGGATTATCTGTCATACCGCCGTCAATGCCAACAAAATTTTTGAACCCCGGAATTTCCTTGGTGCTGGTAACACTGTAGAGGGTGATGCCAGAATCAGCTACGATACTGCGGCCCGGTTCCATCAGAATCGCAGGAGGGGTGATCTGCAGTTGCTGGCACAAAACAGTGATGTGATCACCAATCTTTTGAATCGTGCCGGCGTAATCTATTTTGCCCTGTTCTTCGGTGTATGGCACACCCATACCACCACCAAGATTGACCACTTTAGCCATGTGACCATACTGCTTTTGGATATCTGCTACAAAGGTCAGCATATTGGTGGCTGTATCACAAAACAATTCTTCATCAAACAACTGAGAACCCACATGGCAATGGTATCCCCAGAGGTCAACATTCTTCTTTGAAAGTGTCTTTTCAACCAGCTTGGCGGCCTGACCGGTCTCAATGGCCACACCGAATTTAGAGTCTACGCGACCGGTGTTTATCTTCTCATGGGTGTGGGGATCGATGCCGGGAGCAAGGCGCAGCAGTATCTTCTGGCAGATGCCTTGACGGGCGGCTTCTGCATCGATGGCATCCAGTTCATCAGCATTATCGCAGATAAAAAAACCAATCTTATGTTCCATAGCAAAGCGAATATCCTCATCTGTCTTACTGCTGCCGTGGAAATAGGCGTTTTCCATAGGGAAGCCAGCCTTGATGGCGGTATGCAATTCACCGGGAGAGACTACGTCAACCCCCATATTTTCCTCCTTCATAATTTGATAGATCCGCTTGATGCTCATGGCTTTGCTGGCATACAGCGGGTGAGAGCCGGCAGGGAGGTGAGCTGCCATAGCCTGCTGATATTCCCGGCACCGCTGACGAATCCGATTTTCGTCCATCACAAACAGAGCAGTGCCAAATTCTTTTGCCAGTTCCAGTGTATCGTATCCTGCAAATAACAAATGTCCATCCGAATTTACAGAAAGGTTCTCGTAAATCATAGTATTATCTTTCTCCTTACAGTAAATGTGCAAGCATTTCCTCTCTGGATAGGCTGCTTAGATCTGCAGGAGCGATATCCAGCACTGTCTTACAACCCCGTTCGCCCCGGTTATGCATTTTTACTGCAGCTCGGGCAGTGGCAACCAGCATGCTAGCAGTAAACTGGGGATTGGAGTCCAGCGTATGTTTATATTCGATGGTCTGATGATTTTCTCCGTTCCAGCCGGTAACATCACTGTGAATCACGTTGCCGCCGTGTGGCAAACCGATGTGATCTCGCTTAAGTTCTTCTAAGGTAATGGCTTGGGTATCAGTAGAAACTATTACCTCGTGTATGCCGGGGATATTACCCCGACGGATAGCATGGAAGCCGATCTCTCCGGGATCCCGTTTAGCCATACCGGAGCGCCCCATCAGGAATGTAACTTTTGTGCGGATCTCCTGAATGGCTTTACCAATGGATAACGCTGTGCCACTGGGGGCATCGACTTTCCGGTTGTGATGGGTCTCTACAATTTTAATATCCGCCTCTGGGAAAGTAGCAACTGTGTTTTTGGCAAGTTCTATCAGCAGCGCAATGCCCAAAGACATATTGGCACTCCAGAACACCGGGATCTGCTCTGCCGCAGCAGTGATGGCGGCTTTTTCTTCCTCATTGTGACGGGTGGTACACAGGATTACACCGGTATTGTGAGCAACTGCCCAGGTCATAACAGCCGGGGTTGCTGTGTGGAAGGAAAAGTCAATCACTATATCTGCGGCGCCGGAAAAAAGGGCCAAAGAGGTTAGCACGGTTTCTCCGTCACCAGCAATATCCACTTGTGCAGTCAGTTCCAGATCGTCTGCACTGTTGATTCTTTCGACACACAATTTACCCATGCGGCCCAGTGCACCACAAACAACAATCCGAATCATACGTTCACGCCCACCTCGCGCATACATTCCAGCAGATGCTGCCGCGCAGTCTCTTCCATAGTCACCAGAGGAAGGCGGACATAGTTTTCACCATAACCCATAGCAGCAACCGCCGCCTTTGCAGGGATGGGATTCACTTCGCAGAACAGCGCATTCGTCAGGGGCAGATACTTCTTTTGCATTTCCATAGCACCCTGTACATCGCCCGCAAAAAATTTCTTGCACATCAAAGAGGTTTCCGCCGGTACAACATTGGACAGCACAGAAATGACGCCCTTACCGCCGCAAGCCAGAATGGGAACGATCTGGTCGTCGTTGCCAGAGTAGATATCTAACTGATCGCCCACAAGAGCAGCGGTCTCCACAATCTTGGAGATGTTGCCACCGGCTTCCTTAATGGCTTTAATCATGGGGTGGCTGGCCAGCTTTGCATAGGTAGCCGGCTCAATATTCACGCCAGTACGGGAAGGAACATTGTATAAAATTACAGGCTTGGTGGAAACGTCTGCAATAGCAGTAAAGAATGCAACAAGACCTCTTTGTGTGGTCTTATTATAATAGGGTGTTACCAGCAACATGGCATCATAGCCAATGTCGCAAGCATACTTCGTTAGTTCGATAGCATAGGCAGCATCGTTGGAACCGGTACCGGCGATCATGGGAACGCGGCCGTCCACAATGTTGATAGCAAATTGCAAAACTTCGCGGTGTTCTTCGTCGCTCAAAGTAGAACCCTCACCAGTGGTGCCACAAATAACCAAGGCATCAATTCCTTGTTCTACCTGCCAGTTCAGCATCCGCTCAAAAGCCTCATAATCGATGCCTTGGGCATTCATAGGGGTAACAATGGCTGTTGCAGCACCGGTAAAAATACTTTCTTTTTTCATATCTATACGCTCCTTGATTAAAATAAGATAGCCGATGCAATGCATCGGCTATCTAATAAAGCAACAAAAAACAAATTTTCCTGCAAAACAAGCAGGCTGCGTTTGTTGTAATTGCGATAGCACTCCGCATAATGCGACAGTCAGACAAGTGTTTCCTGTCTGCCCAGATAAGCCTTGCGCCTCGGCTACCTTCGGCGACGATCCCTTTCACCAAACCACGGCTCTGCGAAAGCCTACGGGCAAGACTACTCTTGATACGACGCGCCTCTATCTAATTTTTTGTAGTTTAACACAAGAAAACCCCAATGTCAACATTTTAAATTTGTTTAGTGAATATAATTTTAAATACGGTGTTTCCATATGCCTACATGAATGCACGCACTCTCGTTTTGAAAGTGCGTGCATTCATTGTCTTTACATAGTTAAGCTTTGTGGTAAAATATAAAAGATAGATATCGAAGCATAAGAAGTGGTCAAATTGCCGGTATATTGCAACGCAAAATTGCTCCGTAGCTCCCAAAAACTGTGACCAACTTTTGACCAACAAAAGTGTGGCGAAAGGGAATAACTGGTATAATAGCACTACATTTAGAATGCTGATATATCAGCAACCACTACATATCCACGAAACCGAATTAAAAGAAACAGTAATAACATCCCGCCGTTCAATCCCAAAGAGACCGCTTTGGATATTAACTACCAAAAACTTTTCGAACTCAGCCGTTTCTATGCCGTGTACTTTGAGAGCCCTTATCAACAACTTTGTCTTTGATAGAACCGTGATTCCAGCACCATTCGGAAGTGTATTTGTGGGAATAGTGCGTAGCATACGGATACTTGCTGTCCTTTTGCTTCACAGTTGCACGCGAGTAAAATTCTGGGCAAGCACCGGGCAGCGCAAGTTGTTCGCTGTGTGTCGGCGTGATGATTTCATAGCCAAGATGCCTATTGGTCTTAGAAACACGTCTATGTTCAAAGAGTTGATAACCATAATGCTGCCCGTATTATGTTCCAAAGTATCAAAATTAAAACTGTTCAGATGGCATCCATCAGTGAAGATCTTCAGGAGGAAACCGCATCCAATAATGGCGGATTGCCTTTTGAGGATCGGAAAGATCCCACAGCATATTTGTTTCGCCGTAATTTCGGAACACATTTACACATCCTCGGGTTGAGTGAACCCGAAATTGAATATGTGATCGCGCACGATATTTTAGTATAACGATCAGCAATTCTATTGTCAACATATTCGCACAAAAGTTTGTAAATTGTTCGTAGTAGTTGCTTAAATTCAAGTTGTCTCCCTAAGAAATACTCCTCTGTTTGTGCAAACAGAGGAGTATTTCTTAGATTCGGTGTTCTTTGATCCATGCCAAAAGTGCATCGTAGTCCATACTGCCGTCGGCAACAGAAAGACCGATGTGCACAACCTCTTCGTTGGTGCAATCCAACCGGATGCCGTTGACCTCCATAAATGTCAGCATCACATATACGCCGATGCGCTTATTTCCATCCACAAAGGCATGATTGGAGATCAGACTGTGGCCGATCCGCGCACCTTTTTCTTCTTTTGTTGGATAGAATTCCTGTCCGTTGAAACTGGAAAAGGCGGTCTCTAAGGCGGATTCCAAAAGGCCCTCATCCCGAACACCGACGCTGCCGCCGGTCTCCTGTGCAATCAACTGATGCAGCAGAAGGACCTTATCTTTCGAAAATTTTATCATTTGGCAAGCTCCTCAAACGCAGGCTTGAACCGTCTCAGGATCCGCGCTGCCACCACATCGATCTTCTCATCGTCCGTCATGTCAAGAATGGGAGAATTCTCAAGATCGATCAGCATAAACTTGGGACGGTTGTTCTTAAAGATCACCGCCTGGCCGCTCTTTTCCGCAATGCGGGTCACCCGGGAGAAATTCTGATTCGCTTCTGTTACAGAAACAATCGCATTGGTATCAATTCTCATAGTATCATCCTCCTACCACTATTATACACAATAATAGCTATAAATCAACCTATAATTTTAAGACCCTATGCTGCGCCCAGTATAGGGTCTTGCTTTTTAGAATTTTCGCCAAACCATTTTGTCTACAACACCGGTGTAAGACTGAATAATCTTGACAACCTAATTAGTTTTATTTTGGAGTGTAGATTATGGGATTAAAACCTTCGGGCGAGATGTATCTCGAAACAATATTTGTCCTTAGTCAGAAAAAATCTTCTGTTCGTTCTATCGATATAGCAGAGCATATGAATTATTCCAAGCCAAGCGTTAGTCGTGCGGTTGGACAATTGAAATCTGCAGATTATATTATTGACAACGATGGTTATATCACTCTAACCGAAGAAGGGTTATGTGAAGCAAAGAGAATTTACGAACGCCATACGGTATTAACCAAAGTTCTTGTAATGCTCGGAATCGTTGAAGAAACCGCTTCCGATGATGCTTGTAAGATAGAACACGTTATAAGCGATAGATCCTTTGAAACCATACGAAAACACATGGAAGAAAACAGTTGAACGAAATACGGCGGCAGAGAGGTGTTAATCTCCCTGCCGCCGTGCTTCGGTTAGTTGTAAATTATATCGTGATTTACGATTTCCGTGGCTCTGTTGCGGATGTTATTCATCCGAGCAACCCACTCCATTTGATTATCCGCTTTGAGTTTTTCGGTTACGCCCTCACGCGCTGCCTGCTGTGGTGATTGATGCCTACGCCAGACGGCGTTACCATGGTAATTTGGCGGATTTGTTTGAGCCAGGGCATGGCCCGCTGTTTGCGCCGTATGTCGTGGATAATGACCGATTCCCCGAAGATTGGTATGAGCGGACCACTGCCTGCAGCAAGGAGTGCCACAAGTGCAGCTACTGCCAGCAGGTCTGGGATCAGGTGCTCGTCAATACCAACGAGGAATAAAGTGAATAAACAGCTGAAATTTCTTTATTTTTGCTGTTGTTACCGGTACATTTCTGTGTTAGAATATGGAAGGAACAGTCGAAATGAAAGGAGAACCACGATGTCTGTTATCAAGCTTGCCGAAAAACTCGGGGTTACCAATCTGCCTGAGGGCTTTGAAAGTTATTACGAAAGACTGGAAGAAAACCGAAGCCGCCTCTGTTCCGATGAAATGATCCGGCGTGTGCAGGAAAAGTACAATTTGTTCGGTGATCATTACGAGGAAGTATTGCTGGCGTGGGAAGATCTGAAGAAAAGTGAAGATAAAAAGCTTTGGGCCGATCTTTGTGCGTTGTATGTGTTGGAGAATGATCTGGCTACAACGAAACTGACGCCCATCTCGGCTCCCGACGGCACACCGGGAGGAGACATGCTTCCTTTGTTTGCCTTGATTCCGGCTGCGGAGGCTTCCTACGCGCTGTATCGTGAACGTGGATTTGATGATGCACAGTGCATGAAGAATTTAGAAAACTACCGGATCAATCTTGCTATCGTCAGGGATATTGTTTTGAAGCGTCCCGGGTTGACCTCCGGATACTTCAGTTGGCTTCGTCTTTACGCAAAGGCATTGATTTTCGACCACGGCGGATTGAATTTTGAGATCCGCAAAAATCTTTCCGGTATTTACATACTCAGAAACAAAGAAACCAATGAAGTCATGCCCTTGGTTCGCAACAGAACCATTCACAGAAGCGGTAACTGCTTGGGATCTGACGGTTTTGCGGACGAAGAAGGATCCTTTGTGACGGAGTACGAGGAAACTGAGACTGCGTTCGTGGGAAATCCCGTGGAGAACAATCTGATTTTGCGGGAAAAGCGTGTATTTCCCAAAACTGAATGGGAATTGGCGTTGGCACCCGGAGACGATTGCCTGGGTGTGCATATTCCCAGAGAAACAGATTTCTCTCCTGAAAAAGTGGATCAGGCTTATCGGGAGGCGATTGAGATCGCCAAGAGATGTTATCCTGAGTTTTCTTTTAAAGCTTTCACTTGTACATCGTGGCTGCTGGATCCCGCTTTGAATGAAATTCTGGGAGAAAAGTCCAAAATCAGCAATTTCTCAGCCCGCTACGCCCGTTTCCCTGCAAAGAGCGGCGGAAAAGGTATTTTCAGCTATGTTTATAGAATGCAGTACGGCGATATGGCCTTGGAAGATCTGCCTGAGGATACCAGCCTGCAAAGAGCGCTAAAGCAGAAATATCTGAAGGGTGAGTACATCCTGGAATTTGCCGGAGTTATTTTAATGGATTGAGAAAATCGTGCGGAATTTTTCCGCACGATTTTTTTGTGACTCCCGAATTCCATCGACTTCAGGAATTGGGGAGATGGTTGGTTGTTTCAAACATCTTTTGTGCAAATAAGAATTGATTGCATTTTATCTGATTTGGCTGTATGACAGAGAAAATGTCTTTGGAGGTATGAGTATACCTGTCTATACCATTGCGCAATACGGTGAAAGCGATTTTCACATTGTCAACCACCGCTATGGTGACGAAACGGTTCGGTTTGCCGCGTCAGAGTTGCAGAGATATCTGCTGAAGGCTACGGGAGCGGCAGTTCCATATTTTGCCGACTGTTGCCCCATGCGTGGCCCGGAGATCCGTCTGGGGGCCAATGTCCGCGGAGAAACGCAGGAAGAAACTAATCTCCACAGCGAGGGTTTTGTTATTCGTGGGGTAGGAGAGCATATCACCATCACCGGAAAAACATCCCGGGGAATTCTGTACGGTGTGTACCGTGTTCTCAGTGGCCCAAAATGACAATTACCGCAGCTGTACTTGTCCGGATTGTTTGGCGCTGGAGGAAAAAGAAGGTTCTCCGGCGGGGCCGGTGATTCATTTTGTCAATAAATTGGCGGATGCAGTAAAGATTGCGCGTTTTCCATATTTTAAGGGCGTACTCCAATAGAGTACGCCCTTAAAAACAATATGTATATCCCAACTCTAAACAAAAACAGATAACACCGCAAAGAGCACCATCGTCAAAAGGGTCAATGCGGAAAGGGTGGATGCGATCTGCACCCGTTCTCCCGGCTCATCCGCAAACACCGGGATCACGTAAGGCGGCGGCAACAGAACCATCAGCACTGCAGCGCCTTCAAATATACTGCCGCCTAAAACCGTCCGGTTCAGCAAAAGCAAAATGCCCAAAATCACCGCCATTACGCCGAAGCGCATCGCGATCAATCCGGCAGTCTTTTTCCAGGGGATCTCCCGGAGCACCAGGTCATAGCCCACCGTCAGCAGAATGATCATACCGGTGGGAGCAGATATAAAGCCGGTAACACCGTCCAGGATACCGCCAACGCCCCACTGCTGCAGCTTGCCGTACAGGCCGGTAGCACCCAAAAGCACACCTGCCAAAACTGCCCACAAAATGGGGGTAGATGCCATATCCTTAAGCACTTCCTTTGCATCCCGTTTACCGGAAAGCAGCACCTTAAATAAGGTAAAGACGAACAAAGTCTGTCCCAGGTCCAAAATTGCAAACTTTGAGGGACTGACCTGCGGGAACAGCAGCGCAAACAATGCGTAGCCCAGCATACCTGCCTCAAAGCCGGAGGCAACGAACGGCGCCAGGCGGCTCTTCATACCGCTGATGCGGATGATCACAAACCCCAGTCCCAACGCCAAGCAGCACAGCAGGTACATCAGTACCGGCAGGATCATGGTGCCGGCGCTGTACTCGGCTGTGGCAAAGGCGTTGACCAGCACCGCAGGCAAGGTGATGTTCAAAACCACCTTTTTCAGCGCATCGATACCGTCCCGGCTGAGAAATTTCTTCTGCCGGCACAGCATTCCCAACGCCAGCGCCAAAAACACCGGCAGTGCCGTTTGGACCGCAGACATCAAGCTATCCATACTTACTTAATTACGCCCTTTTGGACGATCACGTTGGCGTAGATAGCGGATTCGCCGGTCTGCAGGATGCAGTAGCAGTCCTTTGCCTCATCGTAGAAGTCAAAGCGGTCGATATTGCCCACAGCGTCGGCGCCCCGGTCATCATACTTGGCAACGATCTGCTTGTAGGTCTCCCAAACGGGGATCTCCAGCTCCTTGTCGCACTCCATTTTTTCCATCAATGTGATGGGCTTTTCCACGTAGGTATCCGCAGGGATCACCTGCAAAATAGCATCCAGCAGTTCGGGAACGCCGTGGCCGTCTGCCCGGAGGAAAATAGCGCCCTTGGCCTTTGCCATTGCTGCGCCGGGGAAGTTGCCGTCACCGATACAGATCCGGTCGCTGTGACCCATTTCGCACAGCACCTTCAGCAATTCGGGAGACAGAATAGAAGGAATATTTTTCAGCATAGGTTTTACCTCCAAAAGATCAGTGGTAAAAAGTGGCGGTCAAAGGACCGCCACTTTCGCCTTGGAAATTACTTGTACAGAGGACCGTAGGTAGCGCAGGCGCGGTAGTCCTGAGCTTCCTTGTCCATACCAAATGCGTTCCAGCAAGCGGGACGGTAGACATCGTCCAGGGGAACGTTGTGCATACATACGGGGATGCGCAGCATGGAGCACATGGTGATCAGGTCAGCGCCGATGTGACCGTAGGAGATGGCACCGTGGTTGGCGCCCCAGTTCATCATCACTTCGTAAGCAGTCTTGAAAGCGGAGCCTTCCTTACCGTCGCAGCGAGGTGCAAACCAGGTGCAGGGCCAAGTGGGGTTGGTGCGCTCCATCAGCTTGTCGGAGACATCATCGGGCAGGTTCACAGTCCAGCCTTCTGCGATCTGCAGAACGGGGCCCAGACCCTTCACCAGGTTCAGACGGATCATAGTAGCGGGCATTTCGGCCTTGGTGGTGTAGTGGCTGGAGAATCCGCCGCCACGGAAGTTATCGAAGCCGGCCTCGCACCATACGGTAGCATCGGTCATCTTCTTAATGTCTTCCTCGGTGACTTCCCACCACTTCTTCATGGTAGCATTGCCGTTTTCGTCGGTGCAGACACCGGAAGCATCCAGGCAAGCAGCGCCGGAGTTCAGCAGGTGGATAATACCATTGGACTGGGCAGCCTTGCCTTCCAGCTTGTAGCCGGTGACGCGCTCGGTAGCTTCGCCGGACCAGTAAGTACGGACATCAGCGAAGATCTGTGCGCGGTGGGTCAGAAGACGCATCATCAGCATACCCATACCGTTGAGAATATCGTTCTCGGTTGCCAGTGTGTAGGGCTCACGAGCGCCTTCGTAGTCGAAGGTGGAGCTGAGCAGTGCCTCGGGGTAGTCACAGTTGGGCCAATGGTCCGTCCACTGACGCTGACCCTGGAAACCGCCGGCGATGGCATTGTGGCCGACCTTCTCTTCCTCGAACTGATCGGGCAGATTCTTGTTGCCAGCCATCAGGTCCTTGATGATGCAGTACATCTTGACCGTAAACTCCCACTGCTTTTCCTTCTCTTCGGGAGTGAACTTAATACGGCGCTCCTCGCCCAGGAAGTTAACGGACTCAGGATTATCGTCCCGGCCTTCCTTGCAGTGCTCCTTGGTCCAAGCCAGAGCCTTCTGATACTCTTCCTCGTTGTAGATGCCTTCTTCCATACGACGCAGGATCTCAACCTCGTCAACAGACTCCACGCGCATACCGAAGTACTCTTCCATCATGGACTGATCCATAATGGAGCCGGCGATACCCATACACTGGGAGCCGATCTGCAGGTAGCTCTTGCCACGCATAGTCGCAACAGCAACCGCAGCACGACCGAATCGTAGCAGCTTCTCCTTAACATCCTCGGGGATCTGGGTGACCTGATCCCGGTCCTGGACCTCGTGGCCATAGATGCCGAATGCGGGCAGACCCTTCTGTGCGTGACCAGCCAGAACAGCAGCCAGGTACACAGCGCCGGGACGCTCAGTGCCATTGAAGCCCCATACGCCCTTGATGGTGTGAGGATCCATATCCATCGTCTCAGAGCCGTAGCACCAGCAGGGGGTGACGGACAGCGTGATGGAAACGCCTTCCTTCTTAAACTTGTCAGCGCATGCAGCGGTCTCGGGAACACGACCGATGCAGCTGTCAGCCATAACGACCTTTACAGGTTCGCCGTTGGAGTAGAAAAGATTCTCCTCGAACAGCTTCTTGGCAGCTTCAGCCATTGCCCAAACCAGGGGCTCCAGAGATTCACGGAGCATCATGGGGCCACGACGGCCGTCAACGATGGGACGAATACCGATTACGGGATAGTCGCCGATGTATCTGTTTTTTGCCATAAGTAGTTCCTCCTGATCTTGCCGCAGTATTCTGCGGTCATTATTAACAATACATTATAATATACATAAAAACGTATGATACGTTTTTATTTCAGAGAAAAGCGGCATTTCAGCCGGGTGACCCGAGGCGGGCCTGCGTAGCCCTCCAAACGCTCCAGCACATACTGGGCAGCGGTTTGACCGATCCGGTGCTCCGGTTGGTGTACCACCGGCAGAGGCGGGCGCATCATCGTAAAGATCTCCACGCAGTCAAAGCCGAAGATATCCAGTTCCTCCGGTATCCGGACACCACGCTCTCTGGCTGCGGTAACAAGACCAATGGTAATATCGTGGTTGGTCGTGACCACTGCAGTAGGCGGTTCCGGCAGCTGCATCAGGGTTTCCATTCCACGGTAGCCGGTGGCAAAATCATTGTCGCCACTAATCAGCAGGGCATCATCATACAAGATCCCGCTTTCAGACAAAGCTCGCAGATATCCTACCTGGCGCTCCTTGGCGGTAAATACAGATTTGGGACCGGTAATGGCAGCAATGCGCCGGTGACCCTTTTCGATCAGCTTTGTCACCGCCTGGCATTGGGCCTCCGTGTTGTTGACCAACACAGCGTCGGCCTCAACCCCCTGGATCATCCGGTCAACCTGCACCATAGGAATACTCAGTGACTGGGTCAGCTCATAATACTCTTCGGCAGAGACATCCTCCGGGAAATATACCAGGGCCTCAATGCCGTTGGTCATCAGAAACTGCAAATTCTCCCGCTCCAGGCCGTGATCAGAGCCATAACAAGAAATCAGGGTGTGGTAGCCGTTTTCCCGCAGCGTCTTTTCCAGGGCGTTGACCACCGTTCCGTAAAAGGGCGCTGTCATATTGGGCAACAGTATACCAACGGAACGTCCCCGCTGGGTCTTCAGGCTTCTGGCGAAAGGATTAACCCGGTAATCCAACTCCGCAATGGCTTGCCGGATCATTTCCGCATTGTCTCCACGCAGATGTCCGCCATTTATGTACTTGGATACGGTGGATACCGATACGCCAGCCTTTTTTGCCACATCTTTAATGGTTGCCATAGGACCCCTCCCATCTCCAAAAACACGAAACGTTTCGCGGTAATCAAAAGAGTTTTCGAATTTACTATATTTATAATATAAAAACACGTTTGTAATGTCAATACAAAATTTTTAAAAAAATAACTTGATTTTTTGTGAAAGTTAGTTATAATATAAAATGTAACCAATAGAAGATTAGCTGTTTTTATGTAAATTCACCATTATTCCCACATGGTTTTACTGAATTCAGCCATTCTTCTTGTACAAGATGTATACGCGAAACGTTTCGCGTATGTGCATCCTGCCGAAGAACCGAAAAAGGGTCTGCTTTCGACAGAACGCAAAAAGGCATTCCGAGCAGAAAGGTGATGAAAAATGGGCGAAACGATTCTGAAGATGCAGGGCATACAGAAGTATTTTTCCGGTGTCCACGCATTAAAGGGTGTTGATTTTGAGCTAAAGGCCGGAGAAGTCCACGCGCTTATGGGTGAGAACGGTGCCGGTAAGTCCACATTAATTAAGGTGCTATGCGGCATCCACAAAAACGACGGCGGTACCATTGAATATTTTGGCGAGCAGGTTTCTTTCTCCAATATCGCCGAATCCCAGTCCGCCGGCATCAGCGTGATCCATCAGGAGCTGAATATGATGAACGATCTGACCGTTGCGCAGAATATGTTCATCGGACGTGAGTTCAGAAAAGGCGGTCTCATCGACGACCGGAAGATGGAAGCAGAAGCACAGAAGCTTTTTGAAAAGATCGGCGTACATATTGATCCCGGTTGCAAGCTGGGCAGCCTGACTGTCGGCAAACAGCAGATGGTTGAAATTGCAAAGGCGGTTTCCCGTGACTGCAAATTGCTGGTTTTGGATGAGCCCACCGCAGCGCTGACCCAGCCCGAAGTTGAAGAACTGTTTAAGATCATGCGCGACTTGCAGAAAAAGGACATCGGTATGATCTACATCTCCCACCGTATGGACGAGATCAATCGGATCTCCGACCGCGTCACAGTTATGCGTGACGGCGAGTATGTGGGTACTGTAAACACCGCAGAGGTCACCAAGGACGACATCGTTAAGATGATGGTTGGCCGTGTGATCATGGGCGAGCAGAAAGCCGCCTCTACGGTTCCTGCCGATGCACCGGTAGTCCTGGAGGTCAAGCACCTGAATGCCGGCAAGGAAGTCAAGGATGTGAGTTTCTCCCTGCGCAAGGGCGAGATCCTGGGCCTGGCTGGTCTGATGGGTGCCGGACGTACGGAAGTTGCCCGTGCACTGTATGGTGCAGATCCCCGGCAGACCGGTGAGATCTTCCTCAACGGCAAGAAGGTCAAGATCAAGACTCCCAAGCAAGCTGTCAAGCACGGCATCTGCTACCTCAGCGAAGACCGTAAGCGCTACGGCCTGATGCTGGATAAGTCCGTCTCGGAAAATACCACCATTTCTTCGGTTGACAATTTTATCACCGCAGGCATTATCAGCGACGCCAAGATGCGTACCGCTTCCGAGGAATTCAACGAGAAGCTCCGCACCAAGACACCTTCTATGGAACAGCTGCTGAAAAACTTGTCCGGCGGTAATCAGCAAAAAGTTATCATCGCCCGCTGGTTGATGAAAGATGCTGACATCTTTATTTTCGACGAGCCTACCCGCGGCATCGACGTGGGTGCCAAAAGTGAGATCTACCGTTTGATGGAAGAGCTTGTGGCGCAGGGCAAATCCATTATCATGATCTCCTCTGAGCTGGCAGAGGTCCTGCGTATGAGTGACCGGATCATGGTTATGTGCGAAGGCCGCAAGACCGGCGAACTGGATATTGCCGAGGCAACACAGGAAAACATTATGCAACTTGCTACTATGCGGGAGGAGAATTGATATGAACGAGAAGAAAAGCCCTCTGTTGGCTGTAAAAGGTCTGCTGTCCGGCGGCAAGCAGAATTTTGTGATCATTATGGCAGCCGTCGTGCTGTTCGCAGTATTCTATATGATCAACCCCGGCTTCGCAAGCCAGGGCAACCTGTTGACAATGGCTAAGTCCTTTGTCCCCTACGCTATTCTGGCGCTGGGCGTTACCTTCGTCATCGCCACCGGCGGCATTGACCTGTCCATCGGTACCGTCTGTATCGGTTCCGCTGTTTTGGCAGGCGCGCTGTGCAAAACCGGCGTTTCTTTGGAAGACGGCGTTCTGTGGCTGACCATTCCTATCATCCTGCTGACCGGTATGTGCTTCGGTCTGATCAACGGCTTCCTGGTAGCAAAGTGTAAGATCGCACCCTTCATCGCTACTCTGGGTACTATGATGGTTTCCCGTGGTCTGACCGCTGTGGTGGCTGAAGTTGTCCGTGAGACCTCCTCCGCTGTCAAGTATCCCACCACCGGCTGGTTCCAGAAAGTGTTTACCAACCTGAACGGTTTCCCCATCGGTATCGTTTGGGTGCTGGTTCTGACCATCATCTGCATGGTGGTTATGTACAAGACCAAGGTTGGCCGTTACATCCTGGCCATCGGCTCTAACGAAGAAGCTGCCCGTCTGTCCGGTATCAACACCGACAAGTACAAGATCATTGCTTACGCGATCTGCGGCACCTTCGCAGGTATGGCTGCTCTGTTCTATCTGGCATCTAACCCCTCTCTGACCATTGCTGCAGGTAACGGTATGGAGTTGGACGCAGTTGCCGGCACCTACATCGGCGGCACCAGCACCACCGGCGGCTCCGCTTCTGTCATCGGCACCATTCTGGGCTCCCTGATCCTGGTGATCATCCGTCAGGGTCTGAACATCGCCCTGAGCAGCGGCACCGTGGTTTCCGCTACCAACATCACCTATGCCGTTACCGGCGTGATCGTTGTGGGTTCCGTTATGCTGGACGTTCTTAAGAAGAAGAACGCTGCCAAGGTCAAGATCCCCGTTGCTGAAAAGAACGAGGCAAAGTCTAAGTAAGAAACCCTGCACACTTTATTCCGTATTAAAACCGAAAGGTTTTATATAAAATTTAGGAGGATAACTACTATGAAGAAACTCATCGCATTGCTTCTGGCTCTTGTTATGGTTCTGGGTCTGGTCGCTTGTGGCGCTCCCGCTACCAACGAAGGTGGCGAAGGCACTGAGGGCGGTTCTCAGGAAGCCGGTAAGGGCACTATCGCTGTCATCGCTAAGGGCGAGACTCACGCTTTCTGGCAGGCTGTTAAGGCCGGCGCTCAGGATGCAGGTAAGGCTGCAGGTTACGATGTGACCTTCCGTGGCCCCACTGCTGAGAGCGAAGAGTACGTCAACTCCCAGCGTGAGATGGTTCAGGCTGCTCTGAACGCTGACGCTACCAAGGCTCTGGTTCTGGCTACCATCGGCCTGGGCTTCGCTGACGAACTGACTTCCGCTTTCGACAAGAAGCTGCCCGTTGTCGAGTTCGACTCCGGTCTGTATGATGGCGGCGCTGACATCACCGAGGGCAAGGATCCCACCATCGGCTCCGTTGCTACCGACAACAAGGCTGCTGCCGCTGTTGTTGCTGAGAACTTCTACGCTTACCTGAAGGATCAGAACCTGGCTGTTGACGGCTACAAGGTCGGTATCATTCAGCACGACTCCACCGCTACCGGTATTGACCGTGCAGGCGGCTTCAAGGAGAAGATCGAGGCTCTGGCTAAGGCTGACAACATCGCTCTGGACATCAACGTTCAGGTCAAGGCTAACAACGCCGGCGAATACAAGCTGGGCCTGACTGCTCTGAAGGATTGGGGCGCACAGTCCATCTTCATGACCAACGAAGGTGTCGTGAACGAAGTCTTCCCCGAGATCTCCGACAACGCTGATGCTTACAAGTCCATCCTGTTCTGCGGCTTCGACGCAGGCACCAACCAGTACAACTGGATGAAGGACGAGGGCAAGACCTACGCTCTGTTGGTTGGCTCCGTTGCTCAGGACTCCTACAACATTGGCTTCAAGGCTGTTGAGCTGGCTATCAAGAAGCTGGCTGGCGAGACTGTTGAAGATGTGGGTATCGCTGGTGTTTGGTACACCGCTAAGAACATCGACGAGCAGAAGGATAAGAACATTTTCTACATGGGCTAATCCCTTACTCGCAAGTAAATAGCTAACGGCTAAAACCGACCGGGACCACTTCGGTGGTGCCGGGTTTTACTTCCCGGGCTTACCGCTGAATCCTTTGCATAATACGTTGTGCAAAGGATTGAACTGTGAGATCCGTTCCACAGCCAAAACATCAAAAGCTGCTGGCTTTCATGAAATAAAGGAGATATGGAAATGAGCGTAGATATGACAAAATGGCAGGCAATTGCCAAAGAAAACGTACATAACCGTCCCGCCGGCGAAGGCCGCCTGGCCGGCAAGATCACTATCGTCACCGGCGCTGCACAGGGCTTCGGCAAGGGCATCGCAGAGGAACTGTACAAGGAAGGCGCAACCATCGTTGTCGCCGATATGAATCTGCCCCTGGCAGAGACTGTGGCAAAGGAAATGGGCGATCGCGCCTGGGCCATCGGTGTCAACGTTTCCGACGAGGAAAGCTGCGCCGAGATGGTGGCAAAGGTAGTGGAGAAGTTCGGCGGCCTGGATATTATGGTAGCCAACGCCGGTGTAGTCCGTTCCGGTCCTATCGCGGAGTTCGAGAAGAAGGACTTTGAGTTTGTTACTGCCATCAACTACACCGGTCTGTTTTTGACCTGCAAGTATGCCGCCATCATTATGGAGGCCCAGCACGAGGCTGACCCGGAAGGCACTTACGACATTATCGCAATGTCCTCCAAGTCCGGCCTGGAAGGCTCCAACAAAAACTTTGCCTATGCAGGCTCCAAGTTCGGCGCCATCGGCCTGGTCCAGTCCTTTGCCCTGGAGCTGTGCGCCTATAACATCAAGGTCAACGCCATCTGCCCCGGCAACTATCTGGACGGTCCTCTGTGGTCCGATCCGGAGCGTGGTCTGTTTGTCCAGTACCTGCAGGCCGGCAAAGTGCCCGGCGCCAAGACGGTAGAAGATGTCCGCCGTTTCTATGAAAGCAAGGTGCCTATGAACCGTGGCTGCCTGCCCATTGACGTAGCCCGCGCTGTGATGTACTGCGTGGAGCAGAAGTATGAGACCGGCCAGGCCATCCCCGTTACCGGCGGCCAGGTTATGCTGAACTGATCAACAACGAAATCTCATTTTGACTGATATTAGGAGGAAAACAATTATGAATACCAAGGCAGTAAGAATTTACGGCAAGAAAGACCTGCGGCTGGAGGATGTACAGCTGCCGGAGATCGGCGCTGACGGTGTCCGGATCCGCGTAATATCTGACAGTCTGTGTATGTCTTCTTATAAGGCAGCGATCGAGGGCGGCGACCACAAGCGCATCCCTGACAACTGCCACGAAAACCCCACCATTCTGGGCCACGAGTTCTGCGGCGATATTGTGGAAGTGGGCGAGAACTGGAAGCATAAGTATAAGGTGGGCGACAAGTTCGTCATCCAGCCTGCCCACTACCATAAGGGCAGCCAGATGGCACCCGGCTACTCCTACAACTTCTGCGGCGGCAACGCACAGTACGGCAATGTGCCCATTGAAACACTGCTGGAAAACTGCCTGCTGCCCTACGAGTCCGATACCTACTACTACGGCTCTTTGGCAGAGCCTCTGAGCTGCGTGATCGGTACTTTCCACGCAATGTACCACACCAAGGCCGGCTCCTATGTTCACGAGATGGGCATTAAGGAAGGCGGCAAGATGGCTCTGCTGGCATCTGTTGGTCCTATGGGTCTGGCTGCCATTGACTACGCCATCCACTGCGACCGGAAACCCAGCCTGCTGGTAGTTACCGACATCGACGAGGCCCGCCTGGCCCGCGCAGCTTCCATCTACACCGTAGAGGATGCCAAGGCTAACGGCATTGAGCTGCACTATGTAAATACCCGTATGGAGAATGCCACCGCATACCTGCGGGAGCTGACCTGCGGCACCGGCTACGACGATGTGGTCTGCTTCGCCCCCGTGAAGCCTCTGATCGAGCAGGCTGACGACATTCTGGGTTATGACGGCTGTCTAAACTTCTTTGCCGGTCCTACCGACTCCCAGTTCAAGGCACCCTTCAACTGGTACAACGTCCACTATCTGTACACCCACGTGGTTGGCACCTCCGGCGGCAACACCAACGATATGCAGGAAGCCATTGCCATGATGAATGCGGGCAAGCTGAATCCCTCCGGTCTGGTCACCCACATCGGCGGTCTGAATGCAGCCATTGAGACCACATTGAATCTCCCCGGCATTCCCGGCGGCAAGAAGCTGATCTACACCCAGATTGACCTGCCTCTGACTGCTATTTCCGACTTTGAGGAACTGGGCAAGACCGATCCTCTGTTCGCAGAGCTGGACCGTCTGTGCAAGGCTAACAACAATCTGTGGAACCCTGCTGCAGAAAAGTACCTGCTGGCCAACGCAAAAGCCATTTGATCTTTAAAAGCCTCCCGCAAGGGAAGCTTTTCCAAAAGGAGACTAAGTATGGATCTGCAAAATACGATTTTGGGCATTGAATTGGGCTCTACCCGGATCAAAGCCGTTTTGATTGATGACCAGCATCAGGTGATCGCCTCCGGCGCTTACAGCTGGGAAAACCGGCTGAAAAACGGAGTCTGGACCTATCGACTGGAAGATGCGGTAGCCGGTGTCCAGTCCTGCTATAGCGCTCTGCGGCAGGATGTGCTGGAGAAGTTCGGTCAGCCTCTGCGACGGGTGGCCGCCATTGGCATCTCCGGTATGATGCACGGCTATCTTGTTTTGGATAAAAGCGACAAGCAACTTGCTCCCTTCCGCACCTGGCGCAATACCATCACCGGGCCTGCCGCCAAGGAGCTGATGGAGCTGTTCCGCTTTAATATCCCCCAGCGCTGGAGTATCGCCCATCTATACCAGGCCATTTTAAATGGCGAAGGTCACGTGAAGGATATCGACTTTTTGACCACTCTCAGCGGCTACATCCACTATCTGCTCACCGGCAAGCGGGTGATGGGCATCTGTGAGGCTTCCGGTATGTTCCCCTATGATGCGGATTCCAAGGATTTTGACGCGCAACGTGTGTCCCAGTTTGACACGTTGATCGAAAACTATCACTTCCCCTGGACGCTGAAAGACATCCTCCCCAGCGTTCTGGATGCAGGAGAAAACGCCGGTGTGCTGACGCCGGAAGGCGCTGCCCTTTTGGATGTCACCGGCACTTTGGAGGCTGGAATCCCCCTATGCCCCCCGGAGGGCGACGCAGGTACCGGAATGGTAGCCACCGGCGCAGTATTGCCCCGGACCGGCAGCATCTCCGCAGGCACTTCCGCCTTTTCTCTCCAGGTCCTGGAGCGGCCTCTGAAAAACTACTATCCGGAGATCGACGTGGTATGTACCCCATCCGGCAAGACAGTGGCAATGGCCCACACCAACACCTGCACCTCGGAGATCGACGCCTGGATCAACCTGATCGCCGATGCCGCCCAAGCGATGGGTTGGCCGGCGGAGAAGGACATCCTCTACCCTGCTATGTATCGCAAGGCATTGGAAGGCGACCCGGATTGCGCCGGGATCATAGCCTTCAATTACTTTGCCGGCGAGCCGCTAACGCAAACAGAAACGGGCCGGCCTATGCTAGTACGTCTGCCGGACAGCAAGCTGACCATTGCCAACCTGATGCGATCTCAGCTTTACGGCGCTATCGCCACCTTGAAGATCGGCATGGATATGCTCTCAAGAGAAGAAAATGTGGAATCCGACCGACTTTTGGGTCACGGCGGTTTCTTCAAGACCTCCGGCCCGGGACAGCAGGTCCTGGCGGATGCGCTGAATGTGCCCATCACCACAATGGAAACCGCCGGCGAAGGCGGCCCCTGGGGTATGGCGCTATTGGCATCCTATATGCACCGCAAGACTGCGGGCGAGACTATGGAGGATTACCTGGTCAACCGGGTGTTCCAAAGCAGCAAGAGCACCTGCATCCAGCCGGATGCCTCCGGTGTGGCAGGCTTCCAAAGCTATATGGAGCGCTATGTATCCTGCATCCCCGCCCAGCAGGCAAGTGCGCAACTGCAGTAGGATCCTCCATTATTCTGCGGCAGTGTTTTGCTGTGTATTTCTGCGTAACAACACCCCCTGTGTAGCTTGAACCGAACCAGTAAAATTGGACAATAGACAAAACACCCCCTAATGTAGGATAATAACTACATTAGGGGGTATCGTTATGTCCAAACGAAATTACACGCATATCAAGGAATTGCTGCCGACAATACAAGCCATGGTGGC
>JAZRMH010000044.1:0-2916 GCA_045647425.1 Faecousia sp. | reverse complement strand
CATGCTTCACCGATTCCGGAGGATGCTCCTGTTATCCAAACTGATTGCATGGCTTATTTCAGGAGCGCCATATTAGGCATTTCCTTGTCAAATTCTCCTCTGTCAAGTCTTTCCTTCATATCCTTGAAGGCAGCGAGTGTTCTTTCGACATCCTCAATGCTGTGAGCAGCTGTAGGGATGATACGGAAGATCACCATTCCCGGAGGAATCACAGGATAGATCACAACAGAACAGAAGATATGGTATTCCTCGCGGAGCGCGACTGCAATGTTGGCTGCTGAATTCACTCCCGCCTTCACAAGAACAGGTGTGACGCATGCCTCAGCAGGGCCGATGTCGAATCCAAGTTCGCGGAATCCATTCTGGAGGCGTCTGGTCACCTTCCAGAGCTGCGCGCGGAGCGCATCACCTTCAGGACTGTCGATGATATCGAGTCGCTTGAGACATCCTTCCACGATAGGCATTGGAAGTGACTTCGCATAGATCTGCGAACGCATATTGTATTTAAGGTAGTCAATGATATCCTTGTCGGCTGCTACGAAACCGCCGATTATGGCCATTGACTTTGCGTATGCTCCGATGTATATGTCAATCTCATCCATAACTCCGAAGTGCTCGGATGTACCGCGGCCGTGCTCGCCCATCACACCAAATCCGTGGGCATCATCAATCATGATGCGGAACTTGTATTTCTTCTTGAGCGCTGCTATCTGGTCAAGGATTCCGAGAGCTCCGGTCATTCCGAATACTCCTTCAGTGATGAGGAGGACTCCGCCGCCCTTCTTCTCCGCTTCCTCACATGCCTTTGCAACCACTCTTTCGCAGTCCTTGATGTCATTATGACGGAACTTATATTTGCTTCCGACGTGCAGACGGATACCGTCAAGGAGGCAGGCATGGTCTTCAGCATCATAGACAATCACGTCATGACGACATACCAGTGCGTCGATCGTCGAGACGATACCCTGGTAACCGAAGTTGAACTCGAAGGCAGCCTCTTTCTTCTCGAATGCTGCAAGCCTGCGCTCGAGCTCTTCGTGAAGATGTGTCTGTCCTGTCATCATTCGGCTTCCCATAGGGTATGCCAGGCCCCATTTCGCAGCGGCTTCTGCATCTGCCTTGCGGATCTCGGGATGGTTTGCAAGACCAAGATAGTTGTTGAGGCTCCAGCACAGAACGTCCTGTCCGTTAAATTTCATATTTGGACCAAGTTCGCCCTCAAGGCGTGGGAATGCGAAATAACCTTCAGCTTTTTCACGGTACTGTCCGATAGGACCACCTGCTGACTTTCTGATTCTGTCAAAAATATCTGTAAACATGTCTATTGATTTTTGATTGTTTCTTTTGATACAAGTCCCATCATTCTGAAAAGGAATTTAGGGAGATTCTTTTCCGGATTACGCTTCTTCATGTCGATGAACCATCCCAGTTTCTTGATTACCGGTACCTTGTTCGTCTCTACAAGTTCAACCAGGGTTCCGTCCGGATCCTCGATATATGCAAAGCGTCCAGATGCGTCTCCCATATCGAAGATCTCTCCGTCAGGACAGCTGTCCACTGTGAAAGGATGACCTTTTTCTGCACAGAACTTCTTCATATTGTCCATTCCTGTCACGTCGAAGCATACCTGGATAAAGCCGGGGTCGCCCCAATAGCGTCCTTCGTAAATCCTACGTGGAGTGTATTCAAGAGCTTGTACAAGCTCTATCGTCGAGTCTCCGAAGAGTTCTGCGAATGCGCCTTTGCGCTTCGGAGCGCCGAGGATGACCCTGCGGCAGTTCTTGTCGGAACCTGGCATGAAGAAATGCTTGCTGAACGCTCCTGTGGTGTCACTGATTATTCGGTCGTAGCCAAGTACATCACGATAGAATCTGATAGATCTCTCCATGTCGGTGACGCCAATGACAGCACCGATCATTCCACCAGTGAACTTGTTCTGATCGATGAATACATCTTTCCTTTCTACGATCTGGAAACAGTTGCCATAGAGGTCCTTTATATAGAAGCATGGCGTACCGTCCGGAAGGGTTTCGGGAGTGGTGCAGTCTGGCCATTTATTAGAAACCCAATTATAGAACGCCGCTACATCACGGCATTTGAGCTTTGCAGCAAAGATGCCGAGGTCTCCAACCGATATGGCAAACGGACACGGCTCCGGCTTACGTTTTGAGTACTGCCATATTTCGAAGCCTCCACCGCCCTGAAGATTGACTGCGATGCCGGCGTGACGCTGATGCGGCTTTCCGCCTGTATATGGGAGCATGCGCTCCGCTACTGTGTCGTCCTCCAGAATCTTCACGTCAATTCCGAACATCTCAATGTACCAGTTCCATGACTTTCTGAAGTCCACAGTACCGGTACCGATCTGCTGGATACCGGAAATCATAAATGACTCCATATATTATAAAGGTTTAGATTTTAGTCACATCTTTTATAGTAAACCGTTTTACTATTTTCGTGCAAAGGTAGGAAAATATTCATAGATTCCAATTGTAATTTTACTTGACTATATAGAAAAGAAAATAGATCAAAAAGCCAAAACCGCCGACTTCTTGAGATTAGGAGATATTAATGAAAGGCAGGCAGCTATGCTTTCGATTATTAACAATAACCCTCAAACGGCTTTTACAATAAAAGAACTCGAAAACAGATTCGCTGTTAGCCATCCAACGGTCAAGACTGATGTAGATGCACTTGTCGCCCGCGGACTATTAAGTAAGATTGCTATTAATAAAGTTAAAAGTAGTTATATAAAAGGCAAACAATTCGATACAATTCTCAAATCTCTGAAAAAATAACAAATCCGCTTGTAAAACTGCTTGCAATCATATTAACTAATTGATAATCATATATAGTTCGATTCCAGTCCGAAGCACATGATCCCTCTTGGAAGAAATTCTGAGAGGGATTTTTGTT
>JAZRMH010000043.1:0-4139 GCA_045647425.1 Faecousia sp. | reverse complement strand
ATTAGTCAATAAAAATCATTGCTAATCATTACTGATTATCGCTTAAAAAGCGTACCTTTGCATTAGAAATCATTTGGAACGCAAATGAGGTAAGAGGCTGAATATAAATCACTTCAATTTGGTTTCTACGAATATAGACCCCATAAAGCAAGATCTCCTCTTCGCCCGATTTATGCCCGAGGATAAACCAAAGTTTATCGAGGTGGAGTTTCTGATTGATAAGTTGTTGCGTCCATCTCATTTGCGAGATTTAGAGAAAGCGATTGCGTGCGATGAGAGCGAGGGGCATTGCGTAACTCTCGTGGCATCAAATGTATTGGACCTTATCTGTCAAACCAACCACGATGTATGGGGCCGCCGTGGGCTTATGCTTTCAGACTTGGCTAATGGTTGCGATTTGCGAATACCACTTGATGATGCCGAGACTTATCGCTCGTTCCATTATGGCGACTTGGCGGGGATCTACTGCTTAAATCATAGAAGATTAGCAAATAAGATGTATTTTAATCCGCCGACCTCGTTTAACGATTTGGTACGCCTTTGTGCCATTCATTGGCACGGTGCGTTTGAGATGTTTAGCGATAACGATTCACGATATTGCTTCCAAGAGGAGATTATGCGTGATGCAATGGCATGCGGATTTAGTGAGGCTGAGGCAGACAATTTGCGCCGTGCTGTGGGTCGAAAACAGCCCGAAAAGTTGGAGTTGTATCGTCCTCGTTGGGTGGCAAAATATGGCGAAGCGAGCTGGCAAACGATGACAAAGCAAGGCGTGTGGAGTTATCCAAAGGCACACGCCGTGGTGCTTGCCTACCTTGCCTACGCAACCGCCTACCTCAAAACGCACTTTTCCGAGGAATACACTCGCGCAGCCTTATGCGTGGCAGCGGACGATGATTTTTAATAATAGCTGGTGGCGCATATTATCAACCAAAATTCTTATTAGTAACACAACAATCGTTGCATATAATTATTTATTAATATGGTTAATGGAAATGTTACTGTTTATGGAAAATTTAACATAGAAAATGTTGTTAAATCCGTATTGGACATAGGGTTTGATATTATACCTAACACACAAATACAGTAAGCATAATGGCGACCTTTTTATGAGTGGTCGCCATTATTGTTAGAGTTTCATTCCTCTGCTTCTTTTCGGCTGTATTGACTGACGGAATGATTGTCGGAGTTTGTCGTATTGCTGGTTAAACCATTGGCTGATAGGTATTCGATTTGCAGTTAAGGTCAGACGCTTATCGTTATCTCGCAAAATCTGTAACGGGGTATTTTCTGTTGCAAACCATTGGTTATGCTCCGAGGAGAATATTCGTCCCGTAAAATTCAGCACCTTGCCCTTAATCAGCTCAGCAAATTCCATAGCCGAAAGTACGATTTGTTTGGCAAGGCGTTCCAACCTTGGGAGATTGACAAAATCGGAATACCAATGAAGGGCAGTATTGTTTCTCGAATAATATCCTCCTTATGCTCGGCTTCTTTTGCTTCGAGAACCAAACAACCTTCTTGTCTGCCGACTTAAGTTCAGGAAATAACGATTCGATGATTGAAGTCGTTATATGGACTGCTCCGATTTCTGTTAATTGTCTTTTTATGTCGCTATTACTCAATTTATGGCGTGGCATTTTGACTTGTGTTTTTTGTGATAAAGAAATATGGACAAAAGGCTCTTTGAAATATGTTTGAAAAATATTGTTCCACATTTATATTACTATGCTTAGGTGTTATTCTTTTGTCTAAAAAATGAAAGATTGGATAGGTGTAATCAATGTAAAAGATATTGCAAGTGATTAATTTATAGGTGTATATGTTGGTGAATGGGCGGTTTGTAACTGCGTGATATAGTTTTATCTACTAAATTTAATGGTTACAACTTTTTGTTATTTTTTGTACCTTTGCGCTTATCGTCTAATGTTATAAAAAAAATGAAGGAAATAGACCCTAAGCAAACCACTCGTGCTTATGCTTTTGAGATGTGGATGAAAGCTCCAAATCCTATGGTGACTTTCTTCAAGACGCTCAATGTTGCGCGTTTGTTGCGTGTTAGTCGCCGCACGGGTATGAAGTTCAATATGTTGATGTGTTATTGCATTGGTAAGGCGGCAAGTTCGGTCAAGGAGTTTTATCTATTGCCCGTAGGAGATAAACTGATGCAGTATGAATCCATTGCTGTGAATACAATTGTGGCGAATAGTGCGGGAGAGGTAAGTTCGTGTGATGTACCTTACAATTTGGATTTGGCGCAGTTTAATCAGGATTATTTGTTCTTGACAAGTCAGGTTTCCAAGAACTGCATAGATCACGATCTCTCGGCCGAGAGTATGGTGATTGGAACTTCGGCTTTGGTACATAGTGATATAGATGGAGCTGTGGGTATGTATAGTGGCATTTTCAACAACCCTTTTATGATTTGGGGCAAGTATAAACGTGGTATTTTACGAACTAAACTTATAGTTTCTTTTCAATTTCACCATACACAGATGGATGGAGCCCACGCTGCACGTTTTCTTGATTCCTTGCAATGTGCTATCGATAATTTGAAGTTGTAAGGGGCTATATATAATAGGTATAGTTCTGATTTTACATTGCGGGTATTTTTGAGTATAAATGCGCCTGTTTTTTTTACCCTCATAATCAGTGTCATAGCCATAGGATGAACTTTGAGGGCTATTTTTTCTTTGAAAATTATTTGGAAAAGTCTTGATAAAGTTGTTATCTTTGCAGCCGCAAAAGAGGTTAGACGATTGTCTGGCCGGGTTTGCAGGAGTTCTTTGGTGTGGTATTGAGAGGGGTTTGTGCTGTGCGACACCAGCCGCGCGAGTGGCTTGAAAGTTGCGCTGCGCATCACTTTTGAAAATCTTTTAAAAAAGTTTCTAAAAGATTTGGAAGTTACGAAAATCCTCCTTACCTTTGCACCCGCAATTTGAACGAAACCACTCGCAGAGAGTGACAGTCAAGCGAGAATTGCGACAAGAAAACGATAGTTCTTTATAGAATATATAGAACGAGGTTCTTTGAGATTATTGAGCAGCTAAATAGTTTTATCACTCTTCTTTTGAAGAGTTTTCAAAGCAATACCTTTGAGAATAAGCCAAGATTTAACAAACAATATTTTTTATAATGGAGAGTTTGATCCTGGCTCAGGATGAACGCTAGCGGCAGGCCTAACACATGCAAGTCGAGGGGGATTATTAATTAAGCTTGCTTAATTAATATGAGACCGGCGCACGGGTGCGTAACGCGTATGCAACCTACCGATAACAGGGGGATAACACTGAGAAATTGGTACTAATACCCCATAACACTTTAAGAGGCATCTCTTTTAGTTGAAAGCTCCGGCGGTTATCGATGGGCATGCGTTGTATTAGATAGTTGGTGAGGTAACGGCTCACCAAGTCGACGATACATAGGGGGACTGAGAGGTTAGCCCCCCACACTGGTACTGAGACACGGACCAGACTCCTACGGGAGGCAGCAGTGAGGAATATTGGTCAATGGACGCAAGTCTGAACCAGCCATGCCGCGTGCAGGATGACGGCTCTATGAGTTGTAAACTGCTTTTGTATTAGGGTAAACGCAGATACGTGTATCTGTCTGAAAGTATAGTACGAATAAGGGTCGGCTAACTCCGTGCCAGCAGCCGCGGTAATACGGAGGACCCAAGCGTTATCCGGATTTATTGGGTTTAAAGGGTGCGTAGGCGGTTTGGTAAGTTAGAGGTGAAATCTCGGTGCTCAACACCGAAACTGCCTCTAATACTGTTGAACTAGAGAGTGGTTGCTGTGGGCGGAATGTGTAGTGTAGCGGTGAAATGCTTAGAGATTACACAGAACACCGATTGCGAAGGCAGCTCACAAAGCCATATCTGACGTTGAGGCACGAAAGCGTGGGGAGCAAACAGGATTAGATACCCTGGTAGTCCACGCAGTAAACGATGATAGCTCGTTGTTGGCGATACACAGTCAGTGACTTAGAGAAATCGTTAAGCTATCCACCTGGGGAGTACGTTCGCAAGAATGAAACTCAAAGGAATTGACGGGGGCCCGCACAAGCGGAGGAACATGTGGTTTAATTCGATGATACGCGAGGAACCTTACCCGGGCTTGAAAGTTAGTGACGGACTT
>JAZRMH010000042.1:0-14334 GCA_045647425.1 Faecousia sp. | reverse complement strand
AAAAGTCAGTCTGCCCATATCCGCAGCCGCATTGAGCAGTTTGGCGGAAAGTTGTATTTGGAGTTTGGCGGAAAACTATATGACGACAACCATGCTTCCCGTGTGCTTCCCGGTTTTCAGCCGGATAGTAAACTGCGGATGCTGTTGCAACTCAAGGAAAAGGTGGAGATGGTGGTTGCCATCAATGCCGCAGACATTGAGAAGAATAAAATCCGCGGTGACTTGGGCATTACCTATGACCGAGATGTGATTAGACTCATTGATGTGTTCCGTGGGTTTGGTCTGTATGTCAGTTCTGTGGTGCTGACCCGTTTCCACGCAACAGACCTGACAAGGGCCTTCCAAGCCCGCCTGGAAGCCATGGGCGTAAAGGTGTATCACCATTATGATATTGAAGGCTACCCTTCCAATATCGCCCACATTGTCAGCGAAGAGGGCTATGGCAGCAATGATTTTATTGAGACTACCAGAGAGTTGGTGGTGGTGACAGCCCCCGGCCCCGGCAGTGGCAAGTTGGCAACATGTATGAGCCAGCTGTATCACGAGCATAAGCGGGGTATAAAGGCAGGCTATGCCAAGTTTGAAACCTTCCCGGTTTGGAATTTGCCGCTGAACCATCCTGTGAATTTGGCTTATGAGGCGGCTACCGCGGACCTTTCCGATGTGAATATGATTGACCCCTTCCATCTGGAAGCCTACGGCAAAACCACTGTTAACTACAACCGGGATGTGGAAGCCTTCCCTGTGCTGGTGACTATGTTCGAGCGGATTTTGGGGGAGTGTCCCTACAAGTCCCCCACGGATATGGGCGTAAATATGGTGGGTAACTGCATTGTCAATGATGAGGCTGCCCGAGAAGCATCCCGTCAGGAGATTGTCCGGCGGTATTATAGCCTGCTTTGCGACGAGAAGCAGGGTAAAGCCGGCGGGGAAGCCGTATTTAAGTTGGAACTTTTGATGAAGAAAGCCGGTGTGGTGATAGAGGACCGAAAGGTAGTTGCCCCCGCTCTGAAAAAAGCAGAGGAAACCGGTAAGCCCGCGGCGGCAATGGAATTGCCCGACGGCAGAATTATCACCGGCAAAACTTCCAATTTGCTGGGGGCTTCCGCGGCGCTGTTGCTCAATGCGTTAAAGGCGTTGGCGGATTTGCCCGACGAATTGCATTTGATTTCCCCGAAGGTTATCGACCCGATCCAGCATTTGAAGGTGGACCATTTGGGTAATCGCAACCCCCGCTTGCATACCGACGAAGTGCTCATTGCCTTGTCTATCAGCGCGGCAACAGACCCTCGGGCGGAAAAGGCCATGGAACAGTTGAACGGCTTGCGTGGTTGTGAAGTCCATTCTTCTGTGATTTTGTCCCAAGTGGACGAAAAGGTGTTTAAACGGTTGGGCGTGAACCTAACCTGCGAACCCCGGTTCAAAGCATAATCTACGCCCCAAAAGGCATTTGCCTTTTGGGGCGCTTTTTCGGGCGGATGCGGGCGCCGCCCCCTACAATGGTTAAAATAAAAATTCTGCGTTCTGCACGAAAAAATATATAAATTTTTGTGAAAAATGTCTTGACAAAAGCAGTCGTGCGTGTTAAGATAATCGGGCGCGTGTAGGGACATTCTGCGCGTGCACTGCGATGATGCAGGAGATTGCGCCTAAAAAGCGGTAACTTCTGCGGAGTATGTCCGGTCATCGGGCGGCTGAACTGCTTCTGTTTTGCGCTGCGTATATCGCTGCGGCAGGAGAATGGGTCGGCCTTGCGTCGGCCATTTTTCTTGGCTCGGAATGATACGCACGGAGGCGTGAACGAAACAGTTCGACCGTACCCAGCACCACGAAAACTGAGTACGTTTTATCAAGGAGGAAACAAAACCATGGCAAATCAGGAAATGATCCGCATTCGGCTGAAGGCCTATGACCATCAGCTCATCGACTCTAGCGCAGCAAAGATCGTCGACACTGCAAAGCGCAACGGCGCTTCCGTGTCCGGTCCCATCCCGCTGCCCACAAAGAAGGAAGTTGTGACTATCCTTCGCGCTGTTCACAAGTATAAGGACAGCCGTGAGCAGTTCGAGCGTAGAACCCACAAAAGATTGATCGATATCCTCAACCCCAACCAGAAGACTGTCGAAGCCCTTATGAGTTTGGACCTTCCCGCTGGCGTTGAGATAGAGATAAAGCTGTAATTCCTATACATTATATATAGGAATTCACCGCTGCCCACACTGCGGGGCTTGTAGATGAGCAAGTCTCTGGCAATGGGCGACGGGTCATGTTGGCAGGAAGTACCCAATGCTTCTAGTCAACCAATAACCTAAAAAGGAGTAAAAACCAATGAAAAAAGCAATCATCGGCAAAAAAGTGGGCATGACCCAGATCTTCGATGAGAGCGGCAAGGTAATCCCTGTTACCGTTGTGGAAGCAGGTCCCTGCGTCGTCACTCAGAAGAAGACCACCGAAACCGACGGCTATGTTGCCGTCCAGTTGGGCTTTGAGGACGTTAAGGAATCCAAGCTCAGCAAGCCTGAGGCAGGCCACCTGAAGAAGGCAGGCGTCGAGGCTAAGAAGTTCCTGAAGGAATTCCAACTCGAGGAGGCAGAGTCCATGAACGTGGGCGATGTTGTGAAGGCAGACGTTTTTGCAGCAGGCGACATGATTGATGTGACCGGCATTTCCAAGGGCCACGGCTACCAGGGCGTTGTGAAGCGTCATGGTGCACATCGTACCGATATGACCCACGGCGGCGGCCCTGTTCACCGTCACGCTGGTTCTATGGGTGCTTCTTCTCACCAGAGCCGTATCTTCCCCGGTAAGATTGGCGCCGGTCAGATGGGCAACGAGCAAGTTACCATTGAGAACTTGGAAGTTGTCAAAGTTGATGCAGAATTGAATATGATCGTTATCCGCGGCGCCATCCCCGGCCCCAAGGGCGGTCTTGTCTACCTGCGCAACACCGTAAAGAACAACAAGGTAAAGCAGGCTGGCGCAGACATCAGCAAGAACCCGCAGAAGGCTTCCGGCAGAAATCCCCAGAAGGCTTCCGCAAGAGGCTAAGGAAAGGAGAACTTAAATTATGCTTAAGACGAATGTTTTGGATATGTCCGGCAAAGTTGTTGGCGAGATTGAGCTCTCCGAAGCTGTGTTCGGCATTGCCCCCAACGCTGCCGTGGTTCACGACGTTGTTAAGAACCACTTGGCTAACAAGCGTCAGGGCACTCAGTCCGCTTTGACTCGCGCTGAAGTTTCCGGCGGTGGCCGTAAGCCTTGGCGTCAGAAGGGTACCGGTCGCGCTCGTCAGGGCTCTACCCGCGCACCCCAGTGGACCCACGGTGGTATCGTGTTCGCACCCAAGCCCCGTGACTATGGTTACACCCTGAACAAGAAGAGCCGTCGTTTGGCACTGAAGTCCGTGCTGAGCGCAAAGGCTACCGAGGCTAACATCATTGTGATCGATGAGATCAAGATGGAAGCCCCCAAGACCGCTGAGTTCGCTAAGTTCCTCTGCGCTGTTGGCGCTCAGGGCAAGGCTCTGGTGGTTACCGCTGAGGCTTGTGAGAATGTCTTCAAGTCCGGCCGCAACATCCCCGGCTGTGAAGTGACCTTCGCCAACCTGATCAACGTTTACGACGTTGTCAACGCTAACAAGTTGGTTGTCGACAAGGCTGCTCTGGCTAAGATTGAGGAGGTATTCGCATAATGAACGCTTACGATATCATTCTCAGACCCGTGATTACCGAGCAGTCCATGGAGTCCGTCGGCGAGAAGAAGTATGTCTTCCAAGTCGCCATCGACGCCACCAAGACTGAAATCAAGGCTGCTGTCGAAGAAATCTTCGGCGTGAAGGTCAGCAAGGTAAATACTGTCCGTATGCAGGGCAAGGTAAAGCGCACCGGTGCTTATCCCGCCGGCCGCCGTGCAGCCTACAAGAAGGCTGTGGTCACCCTGACTACCGGTTCCAAGACCATCGAATTCTTCGAAGGTATGGTTTAATCTCAATAAAGGAGTTAACGCGAAATGGCTATTAAAACATTTAAGCCTTACACCCCTGCCCGCCGTAACATGACTGTTTCTGGTTTCGAGGGTGTTGACAAGAAGGCAAAACCTGAGCGTAGCTTGGTTGAGACCCTGAAGAAGAACGCCGGTCGCAACAGCTATGGTCATATCACCGTCCGTCATCGTGGCGGCGGCAACAAGCGGAAATACCGCATCATCGACTTCAAGCGCAACAAGTTGGATATGTTCGCAACTGTTGAGCGTTTGGAGTACGACCCCAACCGCAGCGCATACATTGCACTGATTAAGTACGAAGACGAGACCCTGAGCTACATCTTGGCTCCCAACGGCCTGAAGGCCGGTGACAAGGTCATCTCTTCTGCATCTGCCGACATCAAGCCCGGCAACTGCCTGCCCATCGCCAACATTCCCGTTGGTACTGTGATCCACAATGTGGAATTACAGCCCGGCTACGGTGCTCAGTTGGTCCGTTCCGCTGGCACTGCCGCACAGTTGATGGCTAAGGAAGGCGACTTGGCTCAGGTCCGTCTGCCCTCTGGCGAAGTTCGTTACGTCCGTACCAACTGCACCGCATGTATCGGTCAGGTCGGCAACTTGGACCACGAAAACGTGCACATCGGTAAGGCCGGCCGTACCCGTCACATGGGTATCCGTCCCACCGTCCGCGGTTCTGTTATGAACCCCTGCGACCACCCTCACGGTGGTGGTGAGGGCCGCGCACCTATCGGTCGTTCCGGCCCTGTAACTCCCTGGGGCAAGCCTGCTCTGGGTTATAAGACTCGTAAGACTAAGAACCGCACTGACAAGTCCATTGTCAAGCGCAGAAACAGCAAGTAAGGAGGAAATGAAATGAGCAGAAGTATCAAAAAAGGCCCTTTCGTCGCTCCCGAACTGTATAAGCGCGTCGAGGAACTGAACAAGGCCGGTGAAAAGAAGGTCCTGAAGACCTGGTCCAGAGCTTCCACCATCTTCCCCTCCTTTGTCGGTCACACCATCGCTGTCCACGACGGCCGCAAGCATGTCCCCGTCTATGTCACTGAAGACATGGTCGGTCACAAGTTGGGCGAGTTCGTGCCGACCCGGACTTTCCGTGGTCACTCCGGCAGCAAGACCGCCAATTCCAAGTAAGGAGGTACTGAAATGGAAGCATTTGCACATGTAAAGTACGTCCGTATGTCTCCCCGTAAGGTCAAACTCGTTTGCGACATGATCCGGGGTCTGGACGTGAAGACCGCTGCCGCATACCTGAGTCAGACAAGCAAGGCCGCTTGCGAGCCTATGGCTAAGCTGCTGAAGAGTGCTGTGGCCAACGCTGAGCACAATTATCAGCTCAATGCGGATAACCTGTATGTCTCCACCGTGATTGCAAACCCCGGCCCCATCCTGAAGCGTGGCCGTATCGCATCCCGTCGTGGTTTCGTCCGCATCAATAAGAGAACCACTCACATCACCATCGGTGTGAGCGAGAAGGCTTAATCAGGAGGTAGCTATGGGACAGAAAGTTAATCCCCATGGACTGCGGGTAGGCGTTATCAAGGATTGGGATTCCCGCTGGTACGCCCGCGAGGACAAGGTCGGTGATCTGGTCGTCGAAGACTTTAATATCCGTAAGTATCTGAAAAACAAGCTGTACGCCGCAGGCGTCGCTAAGATTGAAATCGAGCGCAGCAACGGTAAGGTGAAAATCAACCTGTGGTGCTCTCGTCCCGGTGTTGTCATTGGCAAGGCCGGTGCTGAAATTGAAAACCTGCGTAAGGAAATGGAAACCCGTCTGGGTAAGAGCGTTAACCTGAACATCGTTGAGGTTCGTTCTCCTGACCTGAACGCACAACTCGTAGCCGAGAACATCGCACAGCAGTTGGAAAAGCGTATTTCCCACCGCCGCGCTATGAAGAAGGCAATGCAGCAGGCTACTCGTCTGGGCGCCAAGGGCATCAAGATTACCTGCTCCGGCCGTTTGGGCGGCCGTGAAATTGCCGGTGCTGAGAGTTATCACGAGGGTACTATTCCCCTGCAGACCATCCGTGCTGACATTGAGTACGGCTTCGCAGAAGCCGCTACCACCTATGGCCGCATCGGTGTGAAGGTTTGGATTTACAAGGGCGAAGTTCTCGACTCCACTCTGCGCGTTGCTGCTCCCGATCCCGCTCCCCGTGAGCGTCGTGAGCGCCGTCAGGGCGACCGCCGTCAGGGCGACCGTCGTCAGGGTGACCGTCGTCAGGGCGATCGCCGTCAGGGTGACAGACCCAACTACCGCAAAGAAGGAGGTAGCCGCTAATGCTGATGCCCAAAAGAGCAAAATACCGTAAGGTTCAGCGTGGTCGTATGACCGGTGCTGCTACCCGCGGTAACAAAGTAGCATACGGTGAATTCGGCATTCAGGCTTTGGAGCCCGGCTGGATTACCGGCAACCAGATCGAAGCAGCTCGTATTGCTATGACCCGTTACACCAAGCGTGGCGGTAAGGTCTGGATCAAGATTTTCCCCGACAAGCCTTATTCCAAGAAGGGCCTGGGTTCCCGTATGGGTTCCGGTAAGGGCGCTCCTGAAGGCTGGGTTGCAGTCGTTAAGAATCAGAAGGTGATGTTCGAGATCGGTGGCGTTTCTGAGGAAGTCGCTCGCGAAGCTATGCGTCTTGCTCAGCACAAGCTGCCTATCAAGACTCGCATCATCGCTCGGGAAGTCGAAACTGAGATTGGTGGTGAATAATGATGAAGGCAAAAGAACTGAAGGCTCTGTCCGCTGAAAAGCTGGCCGAGAAATTGCAGGAACTGAAGAAGGACCTGTTTATGCTGCGTATGCAGCACGCAACCAATCAGCTGGATAACCCCATGCAGATTGCAGCGGTCAAGAAAGATATTGCCCGCATCAAGACCATTATTCGTGAGAAAGAACAGAGCGTCTGAGGAGGAAGTATAAATGACTGAAAATACTAGGGCATTCCGTAAGACCAGAATTGGTACTGTTCTCTCCGATAAGATGGACAAGACCATTGTGGTTGCAATTGAGGATAGTTTTGCACATCCTCTGTACAAGAAGACCATGAAGCGGACTTACAAACTGAAGGCACACGACGAAAATAACGAGTGTGGCATCGGTGATACCGTTGAGGTCATGGAGACTCGTCCCTTGTCTAAGGACAAGAGATGGAGACTCGTAAGAATTATTGAAAAGGCAAAGTAAGGAGGTCGGACAGCTATGATTCAGATGGAAAGCTACCTGAAGGTTGCCGACAATACCGGTGCCAAGGAAATTCACTGCATTCGTGTCCTGGGCGGCTCCAAGCGTAAGTTCGGCAACATCGGTGATGTTATCGTTGCTTCCGTTCGTAAGGCTGCTCCCGGCGGCACTGTGAAGAAGGGCGATGTAGTTAAGGCTGTTATCGTCCGTACCAAGCGTGGTGTCCGTCGTGAGGACGGTTCCTATGTCCGCTTTGACGAGAACGCTGCTGTTATCATCAAGGACGACAAGAACCCTCGTGGCACCCGTATCTTTGGACCGGTTGCTCGTGAGCTGCGTGACAAGGACTTTATGAAGATCCTGTCCCTGGCTCCCGAAGTCATCTAAGGGGGAACCAAGGTATGAACATTAAGAAGAATGATACCGTGATCGTCCTGTCCGGCAAGGACAAGGGCGTGAAGGGCAAGGTTTTGGTTGCCATGCCCGCTGAAAGCAAGGTCATCGTGGAGAAGGTCAATGTCGCTACCTGCCACACCAAGCCCCGCAAGCAGGGCGAAGCCGGTGGCATCGTAAAGAAAGAGACCCCCATCCGTTCCTGCAAGGTTGCCCTGTACTGCGACAAGTGCGGTAAGGGTGTCCGCGTCGGCTACAAAGTAGAAGACGGCAAGAAGACCCGTATCTGCCGCAAGTGCGGCGCCGAAATCTAAGGAAAGGAGTTATCACAATGGCTAATAGAATGAAAGAATTGTATACCAGCGAGATTGCTCCTGCCCTGAACAAGAAGTTCGGCTACAAGAGCGTTATGCAGATCCCCAAGTTGAGCAAGGTGATTGTGAACGTCGGTTGCGGCGAGAGCAAGAACAATGCCAAGGAAATTGAGGCTATTTGCAAGGATATCGCCACCATCACCGGCCAGAAGCCTGTTACTTGCAAGGCTCGTAAGTCCGTTGCAAACTTCAAACTGCGTGAAGGTGAAACTGTTGGTGTTAAGGTCACGCTGCGTGGTGAAAAGATGTACGAGTTCTTGGACCGTTTGTTCAGCATTGCGTTGCCCCGTGTCCGTGACTTCCGTGGCATCAACCCCAACTCCTTCGACGGCCGTGGCAACTATGCCTTCGGTTTGAAGGAACAGTTGATCTTCCCCGAAATTGAGTACGACAAGGTGGACAAGATTCGTGGTATGGACATTTGCATCTGCACCACCGCTACCACCGACGAGGAAGCCAAAGAGCTGTTGACCCAGCTGGGCGCTCCCTTCCACGCTTAATTAGGAGGACGATGAAATGGCTAAAAAGTCTATGATTTTGAAGCAGCAGGCTGGCTCCAAGTTCTCCAGCCGCCGCTACAACCGCTGCAAGATTTGCGGCAGACCCCACGCTTACCTGCGTGACTACGGCGTATGCCGTATCTGCTTCCGCGAACTGGCTTACAAGGGCCAGATTCCCGGTGTCCGCAAGGCTTCTTGGTAAGTTGTGACAGAACGCCCTAAAGGGGAATTTCTGATTAGGGCAAAAGAAAACTACCTCGTAAGAGGTATGTAAGATGGTCTGGTGCCACTAACGGTACCTCGGTCTGAAAATAATGTAAAAACGGTATGGGACGTCCGGAGAAGATGGGCGCACACAGAAGCGAGCGTCGCATTCTTCGGAGACCCCCACACCTGAACGGATTTAGTCCGTAACTTCAACAAGGAGGATTTTTAACATGCAAATCACCGATCCCGTAGCAGATATGCTGACCCGTATCCGGAATGCTAACTCTGCAAAGCATGAAACTGTTGATGTTCCTGCTTCTAATTTGAAGAAGGCTATTGCACAGATTCTGCTGGACGAAGGCTACATTAAGGCTTTCAATCTGGTAGAAAACGGCAATCAGGGCATCATCCACATCACCCTGAAGTACCAGGCAAAGAAGGAGCAGGTCATTTCCGGTCTGCGTCGCGTTTCTAAGCCCGGTCTGCGCGTTTACGCCGGTGCAGGCGAGATTCCCTATGTCCTGAAGGGCTTGGGTATCGCAATCCTGTCCACCTCTAAGGGTGTTATGACCGACAAGAAGGCCCGTGAACTGCACATCGGCGGCGAAGTTCTGGCCTTCGTGTGGTAAGGAGGCGTACGGAATGTCTAGAATTGGTAAGAAGCCGGTTATTGTTCCGGCAAATGTAACTGTGGACATTGCTGCTGGCAATGCTGTCACTGTTAAGGGCCCCAAGGGCACTCTGAGTTATACCTTCCATCCCGATATGATTCTGAAACTGGACGGCAATGTACTGACTGTTGAGCGTCCCGACGAAGAGCACCTGCACAAGAGCCTGCACGGCTTGACCCGCACCCTGCTTAACAACATGGTTGAGGGTGTTGAGAAGGGCTATTCCAAGGAACTGGAAGTCAACGGTACCGGTTACCGTGCAGAGAAGAAGGGCAAGCAGTTGGTTATGCGTCTTGGCTATTCTCACGAAGTGATTATGGATGAGATTGACGGCATTACCATTGATGTGCCCGCTCCCAACAAGATTATTATCCAGGGCATCGACAAGCAGGTTGTTGGTCAATTTGCTGCCGAAGTTCGTGGTAAGCGTCCCCCCGAACCCTACAAGGGCAAGGGTATCAAGTACACCACCGAAGTTATCCGCCGCAAGGCTGGTAAAGCCGGTGGCAAGAAGTAATGGAGGTGTGCTGATATGGTTAAGAACGTTAATAAGAACGCAATGCGTCTGCACCGCCATGTTCGTGTGCGTGGCAAAATCTCCGGCACTCCTGAGTGTCCCCGCTTGAATGTGTTCCGCAGCAATGCGAACATTTATGCCCAGATTATCGATGACGTCAACGGTGTGACTCTGGTTTCTGCCAGCACTCTGGAAAAGTCCTTCGAAGGCGCTACCGGCAATGCCGAAGCCGCTAAGAAGGTCGGCGCTATCTTGGCTGAGCGTGCAAAAGAAAAGGGCATTGAGCAGGTTGTTTTCGACCGCGGCGGCTATGTTTACCACGGCCGTGTTGCTGCTCTGGCTGAAGGCGCTCGCGAAGCCGGCCTGAAGTTCTAAGGAGGAGGAAAAGAAATGGCTTACAATAAGACTCCTAACAATGAAGCCCCTGAGTTCATCGAGAAGGTCGTTTACCTGAACCGTGTCTCTAAGACCGTTAAGGGTGGCCGTGTCATGAAGTTCTCTGCTCTGGTTGTCGTTGGTGACGGCAAGGGCACTGTGGGCTATGGCCTGGGTAAGGCCGCTGAAGTTTCTGAAGCAATTCTGAAGGGCATCACCGATGCCAAGAAGAATATGGTCAAGATTTCTTTGATTGATGGCACTATTCCCCACGACGTGCTGGGCATTTTCGGTGCAGGTACCGTTATGCTTAAGCCCGCTCCTGAAGGTACCGGCGTGATCGCCGGCGGTGCTGTCCGTGCAGTTATGGAAGCCGTTGGCATCCGCAACATTGTTGCAAAGTGCCTGCGTTCCAACAACCCCCAGAACGTGGTGAAAGCCACTATGGAGGGTCTGAAGTCTCTGCGTTCCGCTGAGCAGGTTGCTGCTATCCGCGGTAAGAGCGTAGAACAGATCGTCGGTTAAGGAGGGCAATTAACATGGCAAACTTGAAGATTAAGCTTGTTAAGAGCCTGAACGGCCGCCTGGAAAAGCAAATCGCTACCGCCCATTCCTTGGGCCTGCGTAAGATTGGCCAGGTCACCATCCAACCCGATAACACCCAGACTCGCGGCAAGATCGCCAAGATTGGCTTCATGCTGCAGGTCACTGAAGTAGAATAAGGAGGAGACAAGTATGAAATTGCATGAACTTGCTCCTGTCGCTGGCTCCACTTTTGAGGGCAAGCGTAAGGGCCGTGGCATCGGTACCGGCAACGGTAAGACCGGTGGCCGGGGTCACAAGGGTCAGCACGCCCGTTCCGGCGGCAAGACTCGTATCGGCTTCGAAGGTGGCCAGATGCCTCTGGTTCGCCGTATCCCCAAGCGTGGCTTTAACAATATTTTTGCAAAGCCCCTGACCGCTATCAATGTGGCTGTTCTCAACCGCTTTGAAGACGGCGCTGTTGTGGATGCAGCCGCACTGATCGAAAAAGGTATTATCTCTGAGTGCCCCTATGGTTTGAAGGTGCTGTCCAACGGCAACCTGACTAAGAAGGTCACCGTAAAGGCAGCGGCTTTCTCTGAGTCTGCAAAGAAAAAAATCGAGCAGGCAGGCGGAAAGACCGAGGTGGTGTAAATGTTTAGCACACTGGCTAACGCTTGGAAAATCCCTGAGTTACGCAAGAAACTGATTTTCACTGTTATGATGCTGCTCATTTACCGTGTATGTAGCGTCATTCCCGTACCTTTTATCGATGCCGCACAGTTGGCTTCCTATTTTGATACCACACTGTCCAACACCATTTTGGGCTTGTACGATGCAATGTCCGGTTCTGCATTCTCTGCAGCAACCGTGCTGGCATTGGGCATTCAGCCCTACATCAATGCTTCCATTATCATCCAGTTGCTCACCATTGCCATCCCCGCTTTGGAGCGTATGGCAAAGGAAGAGGGCGAGGTCGGTAAGAAGAAGATTGAGCGTATCACCCGTTATACAACCGTCGGCTTGGGCCTGCTGTTGGGCTTCGCGTATTACACCATGATGCGTAATTACGAGTCCCAAGGTTTGAACCTGATTACCGATGACGGCATCCTGCCCGCGATTGTGATTATCTTGGCATTTACTGCCGGTTCTTGCTTCGTGATGTGGATGGGTGAGCAGATTACCGAGTTCGGTATCGGCAACGGTATTTCCATGATCCTCTTTGCCAACATCGTATCCGGCTTGCCCGGTTTGCTGTCCAGAGTTTTGGGCATGGTATGGTGGCAGGCAGTGATCGTTGTGGTGGGTATGGCTGCGCTGGTTATCTTCATCATTTTCATCAATGATGCAGAGCGTCGCATCCCCATCCAGTACGCAAAGCGCGTGGTTGGCCGTAAGGTCTACGGTGGCCAAAACACCAACCTGCCCATCAAGGTCGCAATGAGCGGCGTTATGCCGGTTATCTTTGCTTCCTCTATTTGCTCCATCCCCGCTACCATCTGTGCCTTTATGGGCATTACCGCCGAAAGCGGTAACTGGTGGTATGACAATCTGTGGAGCAACACCAGTTGGGCATACTTTGTGTTCTATGTGCTGATGATTTTCTTCTTCAGTTGGTTCTATTCCACCATTCAGTACGATCCGGTGGAAATCTCCAACAACCTGAAGAAAAACGGTGGCTTTATCCCCGGCTTCCGCCCCGGTAAGCCCACCTCTGATTTCATTCAGAATGTAATCAATAAGATTATCATTTTTGGTGCATTGTACTTGGCCGTGGTTGCCGGTCTGCCCATCGTTGCAGGCAATGTTATGTCTGCAGTGCAGAATTTGGCTATCGGCGGTACTTCCGTTATCATTGTTGTGGGCGTTGCCCTTGAGACAGTGAAGGCACTGGAAGCCCAGATGCTTATGCGTCACTATAAGGGCTTCTTGGACTAAGCCGGAGGCGGTATCCAATGAATTTAATCTTGTTAGGCGCGCCTGGCGCCGGTAAGGGAACCCAAGCAGAACTGCTGACGCAGAAACTTGGTATTCCTGCCATCTCTACCGGGAATATGCTCCGGGAGGCCATGGCAAATGGTTCCGACTTGGGCAAACAAGTAAAAAAATACATGGACGAAGGCTCTTTGGTGCCGGATGATGTGATTATGTCCATCATCGCCCAGAGAGTGTTGGAGCCCGATTGCAAAAACGGTTTTATTCTCGACGGGGTGCCTCGCACCCTGGCCCAGGCCGAAGCCATGGATGCAAAGGGAATCCGTATCGACTATGTTGTTTCCCTGGAGGTTGATGACGAGGCAATCGTGGGCCGGATGTCCGGCCGTCGTGTTTGTACCAAATGCGGTGCAAGTTACCACATCGTCAACAATCCTACCAAAACCGAAGGCATTTGTGACCAGTGTGGCGCGGAAGTAGCCATCCGAAAGGATGATGAGCCGGCAACGGTGTTGCATCGTTTGGAAGTCTACCATGCCAGCACGGAAGTGCTGAAAGATTACTACAACCGGCAGAACAAACTGCGTCTGGTGCGTGGCGATCAGAGCATTGAGCAAGCCAATCGGGATGTTTTAAAGGCAATTGGGGAAACGGTATGATCACAATCAAAAATGGACATGAGCTCCAATGTATGCGTCAGGCCTGTAAGATTGCCGCGGCAGCCCGTGCGTTAGCAGGGGAAATGGTAAGACCCGGCATTACAACCGGAGCAATTGACAAAGCCGTTCACGATTATATCGTAAGTCAGGGCGCAAAACCGTCGTTCCTCGGCTACAACGGCTTTCCGGCAAGTTCCTGCATCAGTGTCAACAACACGGTTATTCACGGTATCCCCGGCAGTTATGTACTGCAAGAGGGCGACATCGTTTCCGTAGACGTGGGTGCATACTACAAGGGATTCCATGGCGATTGTGCAGCAACCTTTTCCTCTGGCACAATTAGTGCAGAAGCCCAAAAACTCATTGACGTAACCCGTCAGAGTTTTTATGAAGGCATTCAATTTGCCAAAAAAGGCAATCGGGTGTCGGATATCTCCCACGCCGTACAGACGTATGTGGAGTTAAACGGTTTTTCAGTTGTGCGCACTTTCGTAGGTCACGGCGTGGGCGCGCAACTTCATGAGGAGCCGGAGGTTCCGAATTTCGGAAAACCCGGGCGTGGGCCCAGATTAATTCCCGGTATGACCTTGGCCATTGAGCCCATGGTCAATGCAGGCGTTTACGATGTCCAAGTCCTCAAGGACCACTGGACAACGGTGACCGCAGACGGGAAATTATCCGCCCACTATGAAAATACTGTACTCATCACCGACGGGGAGCCGGAAATACTCACCGTCACCGAAGGACTTTCCTTGCGTGTTTAAGCTTCTTACGCTTGGGTCTGTCCAAGGAGCGGTCTTTTCCGTTGACCAGCATCAAATAGGTTTCGTCTGCCTCTAACACATAGAACAGCGTGCCTGCATCTCTGCCGGCTGTGGTTTCGACCACATCTGCAATCATGAATTGTAATATACTATCAGGGTCCATAACCAAAGTCCTTCGGTGTCGGTGAGTATTTCCGGCTCCCCGTCGGTGATGAGTACAGTATTTTCA
>JAZRMH010000041.1:0-6071 GCA_045647425.1 Faecousia sp. | reverse complement strand
CAATGGAGAAAAAACCCGCTTTTTACTACATAAAAAACTTAAGGCAACCCAATTCAAGTCCTAGTGCCCCTGCCAGAAAAACACCGTGTTTTTGTTAAGAAAACACGGTGTTTTTCTTTATTTTATGAACTTTTTCGCTGTGCTTTCTCTGACCATAGATTGGGAAACGTGGCAATAAATATCCATCTGCTGATGTTATCCAAGTGTTTCGAACGTATCGGTGATCATTGCGCCAACATTGCCGAGTGGGTGGGATTCTTTGTTATTGGATAGTATACGGAGTTCCAGTGAATGTAAAATGTATGTAAAATCCCTGTTTTGTCCGTAAAGAGCCTTGAATTTTGTGGATAAAATCGATACTATTATAAAAAACGCAAGGAGGTGTCGCTATGATTTGGTGTGTAGAAGATGATTCCAGTATTCGTGATATTGAAGTGTATGCTTTGACTTCTACCGGCTTTGAGGCGCGAGGTTTTGAAGATGGAGATTCTTTTTGGCACGCTTTACAGACTGAGCAGCCGGAACTGGTGGTGCTTGATGTGATGCTACCTGGAAAAGATGGTGTGACACTGCTGAAGATGATGAAAGCCTCCCAGGAATTCTGTGAGATCCCTGTCATCATGGCAACGGCCAAAGGAAGTGAATATGACAAAATCCAAAGTTTGGATTTAGGTGCAGATGATTATTTGGTAAAACCTTTCGGCCTCATGGAGATGGTCAGCCGGGTGAAAGCTGTGCTACGCCGGTGCAAACCCACTAAGGAGAGTAAGTCCTTTAAAATGGACGGCTTGGTGCTCAATCCCGACGAGCATACCGTTACCATTGACGGAGAACGTTTAAGCCTAACCTATAAGGAGTATGAATTGCTGCATCTATTCCTTTCTCAGCCGGGAATTGCTTTTACAAGAGAACAACTGCTTGTCAATGTTTGGAATACAGACTATATGGGCGAAACCCGGACGGTGGATATGCATATCCGTACCTTGCGGCAAAAGCTGGGCGAATATGGTCATATCATTGAAACCGTTCGCAACGTAGGCTACCGTTTGGAGTATAAGCAGAGAGAAAGCAGTCTGCATTAGGTTTTCACAGGCGGCTTGCCGCCAATACCTCGTAAATTTTCTCGAAAATACCAGCGGGTATTCCCTTTGAAAATTTTCTTGTCTTGTCAGCAAGCTGCTCTGCGAAAACTGCATGGCACCCCTCAACCTGGATTTTCTTAGGAATTTGGGGTGCAGAAGACGCAGCCTTGCTAACGCAAGGCAAGGAAGATAAGGTAAAATACAATTGAAAGGACCGCTGTGGGGCTGTCGGCGTTCGACTCCCCTGAGTTTATGTTATGGCAAAACGATACGAATTTAAGCCGGATAAAGAGCAATCCGGATTTGTCAATAAGTTAATCCTCACCCGACAACAGCAGAAAAAACTCTTGAAATGGGTGCTGTATACGGCGGTTTTGCTGGTGCTGTCGGTGGTGCAGGATGTGCTGTTGTCCCAAGTGCGGATTTTCGGCGTAACCACCGAGTTGGTGCCTTGCGGTATTTTTCTGATTTGCTTGGTGGAAGGTTTGGAAGAGGGCTGCGTGTTTGCCTTAGTAGCCTCTTGCTTATACCTATTTTCCGGCTCGTCTGCCGGTTATCACAGCATTGTGCTCATCACCGTCATCGCGGTATTTATCTGCTACTATCGGAAAAGTTATCTGCGCAAAGGCTTTGCCACCACCATGCTCTGCGCCGCCGGCAGTATGCTACTTTATGAACTTGCCGTGTTTTTTGTGGCGCTGTTTTTGGGACAGACCAACTTTTTCCGCATCGGCGCATTTTGCCTCACCGGCGTTTTGACGCTGGCGCTGGCGCCGTTGCTGTACCCCTTATTAAACGCTATCGGTAAAATCGGAGGAGAATCATGGAAAGAATAACCCGCTTCCGCGCAAGAATGTTAATACTCTTGGTGGTCGTGGTCATCGGCTTTTTCGCCTTCCGACTTTACAACAAGCAGGTGATTGAAACCGGCGGCAATAAGGATAATACCACCACCTTTACCACCCGCATCCGTGTGAAAGCCGCCCGAGGGGATATTTTGGACACTCACGGCAATGTGCTGGTGAGTAACCGCGCCAGTTACGATATGATTATCAACCACTATGTGCTTCTGACAGCCAGTGGCACCAATGAATATTTGTACCGCTTAGTCACCCGATGTGAAGAGGCGGGCATTTCCTACAACGAAAATTTCCCCATCTCTATGGACCGTCCCTTTGTCTACACCTTAGACCAGTACAATTCCGCTTGGCAGGGGTATTTCCAAACCTACTTAAGCAGTAAGGAACTGGACTCGGACATTACCGCGCCGCTACTGGTCAAGCGCCTGCGGGAACGGTACAAAATCCCCGCCAACTGGACCGAGGAAATGGCAAGAAAAGTCATCGGTCTGCGGTACGAAATGGACTTGCGTGGCTGTGTGGGGAGCCTTTCCAACCATGTGTTTATTAGCGATATCAGCGACGAAAATCTGTCTTTACTGGTGGAACTGAACATCCCAGGATTGATGGTAGAAAAAACCACAGTGCGGGAATACAATACCAAATATGCCGCCCATATTTTGGGCTTTGTGGGCAAAATGAATGCTGAGCAGTGGGAAACCTACAAAAAGAACGAGGACTATTCTATGGACTCGGAAGTGGGACAATCCGGCTTGGAAATGGCATTTGAGCAGTATTTGCACGGCGTGGACGGCATCCGTGAGGACACGGTTACCACCGCCGGTAAATTGGTGTCTTCCCGCTACATTGAAGAACCCAAGGCCGGTTCCAATGTGGAAGTTGCCATTGACATCAACTTGCAACGGGCGGCAGAAGAGGGTATGGAACGGGTGGTCTATCAATTGCGCAACGGCGAACTGCGAGACGGTCAGGACGCCGAGGGTTGCGCTGTGGTGGCTATGGATGTGAAGACCGGTCAGGTGCTGGTCTGCGCCAGTTACCCCACCTATGACTTGTCCACCTACTTTGAAAACTACAAGGAAATCTTGGATGCCGAGTACGACCCCCTTTACAATCGGGCGTTGCAAGGCGCCTATCCCCCCGGCTCTACCTACAAAATGTCTATGGTGGTGGCAGGCATCAATTCCGGCACCATCAATTCCGGCACGGTGATTGTGGATAAGGGTGTGTACGATAAGTATGAAGAAGACGGCTTCGTGGTTAAGTGCTTGCGGTATAGTTCCGCCCGCCTGACCCACGAGGACTTGACTGCCGCCACAGCGTTGCAGGTGTCCTGCAACTACTTCTTCTATGATTTAGGCGATAAGATTAAACTCAGCGCCATGGATGCCACCGCCAAGGGCTTAGGCTTGGGTGAACCCACCGGCATTGAGTTGCCGGAAAATACCGGCCGTCGCGCCAATGCCGAAACCAAGAAAGAACTCTATTCCGGTGACCAAGCCGGCTGGTATCAAGCCGACCAGATTACCGCCGCCATCGGTCAGTCCGATAACCGCTTTACCCCCATGCAACTGTGTTCTTATGTGACCACCTTGGCCAACAAGGGCACACGGTACAAGGCTACGTTTTTAAACCGCGTGGTGTCTTCGAACTACCGGCAGTTGCTGTTGGAAAGCAAAAAAGAGGTGCTGAGCACCTTGGAAATTACCGACGATGCTTATCTGGCCTATTCCAACGGTATGAAACTGGTTACCCAAAAAACCGAGGATTGGGCGGGTACGGCTTACAGCACATTTAAGAATTACCCCATTTCCGTGGCGGCAAAAACCGGTACGGCTCAGGGCAACCGCAATTCTTCCGACCACGGTGCATTTGTATGCTACGCGCCGGCAGATGACCCCCAAATTGCCATCGCCATCTATGGAGAAAAGGCAGGTCACGGTTCTCAACTTGCCACCATCGCCCGAGATATTATGGATATCTATTTTGAAGTGGGCGAAATCGGCGATGTCATGACTTATGAGAACAAAGTAAGTTAAATGGGGGCGAAAGCCCAGACCGCATATAGATGTTTTTTATCCAATCTGAACTTCCTGCCATCCCCCGTTGCGAACAACAAGAGCCCCCTTTACACAAGGGGGCTGGCAAAAATCTTTGATTTTTGACTGGGGGATTGTGACAATCCCTCCGTCTTGTGCCTTAGGCACAATCCACCTCCCCTTACACAGGGGAGGCTTTTTTATGGGATGTATTTGGTAAACATAGGGGTCAGTTTGGGTTTTTGGAAGACCTGCTCAAACCGCAGGCACTTGACCAAGAAGGCGTAGTAAATGTTGTAGGGTTCGCCCCACAGACTTTCCGTGTTGCCCATACCCTTGGCGATAATCACATCGGCGCTGTCCATGGCGTCTTTCAGTTCCTGCCCTACAAACCGCAGGACCGTACCGCAAATGGGCACACCACTGTCAATGACGGGGAAGGAAATGCCTGCCACCTCGGCGTCTTCTCGGGTGGCATCGTTGGTTACCACCCCACCGCGGACGCAGTAGGTGATGTTCAGGTGGGGATATTTTTCGTGGATTTTTTCACCCAACACACGGTCGAAGACGATTTCGCCGGCATTGTCGGTGATATACAGCAGGTTTTTGCCCTTTTCCAAATCTTGGCAGAACTGGGCGTAAGCGGTTTTGTCCAAATCCAAATGCTCTGCCCCGTCCAACAGTTGGGACAGTTTGTCAAAACTCACTTCTCCCACCAAAGCGGAAAAGTCCAAGTAATTGCCCAGCACCGCAAATTGCAATGCGCTGTAGAGAGGGTCCTCGGCTTTTTCAATGCGCTCATAAATTTCCGGCAACCGTTCCAAGACGAAAGTATTGGAAAAATCCTTTTCGGCTTTGAGCCGATTGGGGTCCAGTCCCAGTTTCTCCCGCAACAGCCCGTCGCTGACAGAACTGAGCCAAGTAGAATCCATTTCCTTGGGGGCGGTGGCGATAAATTGCAAAATTTCTCGGGCAAATTCCGTTGCCTGCTCGTCTGTGCCAAGGCTTCGGGCCAAGGCAAATTTTTTTCGTAAGTGACACTCGATGCAAAGGGTGTTAATGGGAATGCTCATTCTATTCCTCCAAAAGAGAGATTGCCCGGGTGAGAAGGGTGGGGTCAGCACTGCTGTTTTCCATTTGGACTTCCCCCGGTCCGTCAAATAAAAGGTCCAGTTCTGTCAATCGGCGCAGAGTTTCGCGGGCAGTTCCGGCGCCACCGTCTAATAATTTGGTCTGTTCCCCCAAAATTTGGGCGATGGTTTTTTTGGCAAAGGGGTAGTGGGTACAACCCAGTACCACCGCGTCCAGTTTGCCTTGATAGGGGGATAAAATCGGGGTCAAAAGGTCCAAAACCGCTCGGCCATCCCGATGACCCCCTTCCACCAATTCCACCAATCCCGGCGCCTGAATGGCTGTGACCTGCAAGCCGGGAAAACGCTCTAACTGCTGGTGAAATTTTTCTTCCCGTAAAGTCACGGCAGTGGCCATCACCCCGATTTTTCCTTGGGGGAAACTGTCTGCGGCAACTTTCAGCGCAGGCTCAATGCCCACGATAATGGTGTCCGGATATGTACAGCGAAGAATTTCAATGGCGGCGGCAGTGGCGGTGTTGCAGGCGACGACGAGGGCTTTACAGCCCCGCCCAATAAGCATTTCCGCGGCGGCGAGGGTTAACGCCCGCACCTGCTCGGTGGTGCGGTTGCCGTAGGGGGCGTTGGCAGAGTCCCCAAAATACAAAAACCGTTCCTTAGGCATCAGCCGAACCAGTTCTTTTAGGACGCTGATACCCCCCAAACCGCTGTCAAAAACCCCAATATATTCATTTTTGGTGTGCATATTCTCACCAACTTTTTTGTAATCTCTTCTTATTGTACCAAAAAAAGCCCAACCTTTCAACCTAAAAATCCCAAAGAAAAACACCCGAGAATCTCGGGTGTTTTATTTAGAAAAGGTGAATTATACTATCAAGTGCAACACTTGTAAAAAAATAGAAGAAGTTCATACAGATCTCTGGTAGAATAGAGTTACCACACACCAAACCACACAAAGGAGACCTGTATGAACTACCATCATCTTACCATAGAAGAGCG
>JAZRMH010000040.1:0-15856 GCA_045647425.1 Faecousia sp. | reverse complement strand
AACTGTTCAGATGGCATCCATCAGTGAAGATCTTCAGGAGAAAACCGCATCCAATAATGGCGGATTGCCTTTTGCGGATCGGAAAGATCCCACAGCATATTTGTTTCGCCGTAATTTCGGAACACATTTACACATCCTCGCGTTGAGTGAACCCAAAATTGAATATGGGATCGCGCAGGATATTTTAGTATAACGATCAGCAATTCTATTGTCAACATATTCGCACAAGGGTCTTGCTTTTTAGAATTTTCGCCAAACCATTTTGTCTACAACACCGGTGTAAGACTGAATAATCTTGACAACCTTTGTGGAAACATTCTTGTCGGTATAATTGGGAACGGGGGTTCCGTTGTCACCGCTTTGCACCATATCTACGGCGGTGGTGACGGCTTGTAGTAAGGATTTTTCGTCGATGCCGGCAAGGATAAAGCAGGCTTTATCCAGCGCTTCCGGACGCTCTGTGGAGGTTCGGATGCACACGGCAGGGAAGGAATGTCCCACACTGGTGAAGAAAGAACTTTCCTCGGGAAGCGTACCGCTGACAGAAACCACGGCAAAGGCATTCATCTGCAAGCAGTTGTAATCATGGAAGCCGAGGGGTTCGTGTTGAATGACCCGCTTGTCTAATACAAAACCGCTGGATTTCAGGCGGTTTCTGCTTCGGGGGTGGCAGGAATACAAAATCGGCATATCATACTTTTCCGCCAAGGCATTGATGGCGTTGAAAAGACTGGTGAAATTCTTTTCGGTATCGATATTTTCCTCTCTGTGGGCAGACAGAAGAATATACTTTCCTTTTTCCAGACCCAAACGGGCGTGAATATCGCTATTTTCAATTTCGTTAAGGTTTTGGTACAGCACTTCTGCCATAGGGGAGCCGGTGACATAAGTTCTTTCTTTCGGCAAACCGCATTCGTGCAGGTATCTTCTTGCGTGTTCAGAGTAGGCAAGGTTTACATCGCTGATAATATCCACAATGCGCCGATTGGTCTCTTCCGGCAAGCATTCGTCTTTGCAACGGTTACCGGCTTCCATATGGAAAATCGGGATATGCAGACGCTTGGCGGCAATGGCGGAAAGGCAGGAGTTGGTATCTCCTAAAATCAGCAGAGCATCCGGCCGGATTTGACACATCAGTTTATAGGAACAGTTGATAATGTTGCCCACGGTTGCGCCTAAGTCATCCCCAACCGCGTCCATATACACTTCCGGCTTATCCAGTTTCAAATCCTTGAAGAAAACACCATTGAGATTATAGTCGTAGTTCTGTCCGGTATGTGCCAGCACACAATCAAAATACGTTCTGCACTTGTTAATCACTGCGGCAAGGCGGATAATTTCCGGACGGGTTCCCACAATAATCAAAAGTTTCAGTTTGCCGTTATTTTGGAATGCTACATCGGAATAGTCGAGTTTGATTTCCATTATTCTACCACCTCAAAAAATGTATCGGGCTTGTTGGGGTTAAAGGACTCGTTTGCCCACATCACAGTGACAAGGTCTTGGGTGTCGCTGAGATTGATGATGTTGTGGGTATAGCCCGGCAACATATGCACAGCCTCAATCTTATCACCGGAAACTTCAAAATTCAGCACTTCCTCCGAGTCAATTTTACGCATTTGAATCAGGGCACGACCGCTGACCACAATAAAAAATTCCCATTTAGTATGATGCCAATGCTGTCCTTTGGTGATGCTTGGTTTGGAGATATTTACGGAAAACTGACCGCAGTTCGCGGTTTTTAAAAGTTCGGTAAAACTACCTCTGGCATCGCAATTCATATGCAGGGGGAAGGAAATCTTTTCTTTGGGCAAATAGGAAAGGTAGGTGCTGTAGAGTTTTTTGGCAAAACTGTTTTCCGGAATTTCCGGAATCACCAGCGTTTTCGGCTGTTGCGAAAAACTCTCCAGCAGATCCACAATCTCCCCCAGCGTTACTTTGTGGCTGATCGGCGCGGCGCAGTATTTGCCGTCTTCTGTAAGGATGGTGTCCACACCGTCAAAAGCACAGTGATGTTCTTTGCCTTCCAACGCCAAAAGCATTTCGTCCACCAAATCGTCGATATAAAGCAGTTCCAACAAAACACTTCTGTCGTTGACTTGGATGGGCAAATCGTTAGCGATGTTATTACAGAAGGTAGCCACGGCGGAGTTATAGTTGGGTCTGCACCACTTGCCAAACAAGTTTGGGAAACGGTAAACCAGCACCTTTGCGCCGGTATCCGCCCCATAAGCAAACATCAGTTCCTCACCGGCTTTCTTGCTTCTGCCGTATTCGCCGTCATATCTGCCAATGCAGGTGGCTTGGATAGAAGAAGAAATCATTACGGGACAAGTGTTGCGGTGTTTTTTTAAGGTGTCCAGCAGGGTAGAGGTAAAGCCAAAATTGCCCTGCATAAACTCCTCGTTGTTTTGCGGCCGGTTCACGCCTGCCAAATGAAATACAAAATCAGATTTTTCACAATACCGGTCCAGCGAAGCGGGGTCTGAGTCAATATCGTAGGCAAAGATTTCGTCAATGACAAGACTGGGATGGGTCTTATCCTTGCCGTCACGGATATTTTTAAGGGCTTGGCAAAGGTTTTTTCCCACAAAACCTTTTGCGCCCGTTACCAGTATGTTCATTTTGCAAGTTCCTCTTGAATATAGGCTAAAGCACCGATTTTGGCTTTGGTTTGTTCCACATCAAGAAGATCTGTGTTGTTGGAATTAAATTCTGTAAGTGTATTGCGCTGGGTGTCACCGTCTTTGAAGTACTTATCGTAGTTCAGACCGCGCTTGTCGCAGGGAACGCGGTAGAAATTGCCCATATCAATGGCGTGGGCACATTCTTCGTTGGTAAGCAGGGTTTCGTACATTTTTTCGCCGTGGCGGATGCCAATGACTTTAATTTCGGTTTTGTTTTCCTTATCAAAGAGCGCCATAACAGCCTTCGCTTGGGTTTCAATGGTACAAGCGGGGGCTTTTTGCACAAGAATGTCACCACTTTCCCCGTGTTCAAAGGCGAACAGAACCAGGTCAACGGCTTCGTCAAGGGACATAATGAAGCGGGTCATCGAGGGGTCTGTAATGGTAATGGGTTTACCTGCGCGGATTTGGTCAATCCAAAGGGGAATTACCGAGCCACGGGAACACATAACATTGCCGTATCGGGTACAGCAAATCTTGGTTTTTTTCGGGTCTGCCATTCTGGACTTGGCAACGATTACTTTTTCCATCATCGCTTTGCTGGTGCCCATAGCATTTACGGGATATGCGGCCTTATCGGTAGAAAGGCAGACTACATTCCGAACACCGGCATCAATTGCGGCGGTGAGGACATTTTCTGTGCCAATCACATTGGTGCGTACGGCTTCCATAGGGAAGAATTCACAAGAGGGCACCTGCTTCAAAGCGGCGGCGTGAAAGATATAGTCAACACCAACCATTGCAGGGCGGATAGAATCGATATTGCGCACATCACCGATGTAGAATTTGATTTTTTCCGCAAATTCCGGAAACTTGGCTTGGTACTCGTGGCGCATATCGTCTTGCTTTTTCTCGTCACGGGAAAAAATGCGGATTTCCCCAATATCGGTGGTTAAGAAACGGTGCAACACAGCGTTGCCAAAAGAGCCGGTACCACCGGTAATCAAAAGTGTTTTATTTGCAAAAAGTGACATAGTTCTTCCTCCGGTTATAATATTATCTTTTCAATTTTTGTGCTGACAATATCCAGCGCATTTTGGTTTAGACCGCCATTGATAATAATATCTGCATAAACTTTGGTAGGTTCCACATATTGATTGTGCATCGGTTTTACAGTGGATAGATACTGCTCGATAATGTTGTTGAAATCCCGACCCCGCTCGCAGACATCCCGCCTTGCGCGGCGCAGGATCCGTTCATCGGCATCGGTTTCCACATAAATTTTTAAGTCCATAATATCCCGAAGTTTTGGTTCGCTGAAAATTAAGATGCCGTCCAAGATGATAATCGGACTGGCTTTCACCAAAATGGTGTCCTGACTGCGGGTGTGTTGTGCAAAATCGTAAACGGGACACAAAATGTCTTCGTTGTTTTTCAATAGCCCCAAATGATGGTACATCAAATCAAATTCAAATGCCTCAGGGGAATCGTAATTGAGTTTTTTTCGCGCTTCCAGCGAGATGTCATCGTGGGGAAGGTAATAATTGTCGCAACTGAGCAAAGTGACATTGTCTTGAAACTGTTCTTTTAATTTCTTGGCAAATGTCGATTTTCCGGAACCGCTTCCACCGGCAATTCCGATTATGTATGGCTTTTTCACATCAGCACCTCTTTATTTTTCGAGAAACTGCGCTTTCCACTGCTGTATTCCCGCTACATTGATATGGATTTGGGTTTCTATATGGGAATTTAAAAGTTCCTCTAAATGCTCTGCATTTCGTTCAATGACATTCAGGTTATAAACTTCTGCCATATCCTTGGCACGATTGTCCACACTCAAAATAATTCCGCGAACTTTATGTTGCATAGCAAAAATACCAGCGTGTAATCTTGTGCCAATGTAATCGATATTGCCGGAAGAAAGCAGTTCGGAGTAAGCGCGGACACTGGGGGAAAGAATTTGGATATTTTCGATATTTTGGAATGTTTGAATATAAGCAAAATCCTCACTGCCCTGCGGCCAAAAATAAACCTGCGAATAGTTCTTGTTTAAAATGTCGATCAGGTTTTGGTCCGCGGTGGGATTTTTGCTGTAATCGGTTAGGGTAAAGACAACACGGTCTGCTTTTTCGGTGGGGATTTCTGCGCAAAAATCATCGGTCAAGCCCCAAAGGGTGGGGCAACCGGTATTGATCGCGCTTCCCTTACCGCAGATGGATTCGACGATTTTAACGCTTCTGTCGTCTCGGACACTGTGGATATAATTTTTGGAAAGAATTTTGGAGAATAGTGCTTTGGTATAGGCAGATACCTTGTTGTCGCTATGGAAGCCGGAAACACCGACACCTACCAAAACAGAATTTTGATAACATTTGGAGTTAAACAAATTCACATTGAAAAACGGCCACAACAAATGGTGCATTTTGTTATTTAAAAGGTTTGTTCCGCAGATGAATTTGTAATCTGCATTAGCAACAAAACGGTAGCGGGAATTGCGCATAGATTGCTGATAGGGAAGAAAGCAAGGTGTATGGGTGGGAAAACGAAAGGCGTTGTTGCCCTGCAGTAAATCATTGGCGTTTCGCAGGAAGGATTCCATAATAATCTCATCCCCGTGGTTCATTGTGCCAATCGAAGTATCGAAAATAATAATATTTTTCATAACCTTCTCCATCATTTTTTCGCTTTTTTCAAATAAGGAAAACTTATTTTTATCAAACGGAATATTTCTTTACCTAATAATAAGAAGACACATATCAGTAGACCGGAACCTAATAGCACATCCGCCCAAACAGAGGTATAGAATATGCTGCAGACGGCAACGACAATGGCAACAAGGTGGATTGCGATGGCCCCATACTCTTTTTTGCCGGTGCTATATAAAACCATTCCAACAATCATCCGGTATATTCTTCCAATAGAAATACTGATTAATGCGGATAGACCAACACCGAGCAACCCTAAGGAAGGGACAGTTAGGTAGCATAAAACTACGGAAAAAACGATTTGGAGTAATGGAGCAACCACATAATGGAAAGTTTTTTTCTTTATATTGATACCCGAACCATATATTGTGGCGGATAAGTTAAGCAGTGCGCCTAAAAAGATAGCCGGGGCAATTATATATACGCTTCGATAATCTTGCCCAAGAAGAAGAACAAGCCATCTTCTTAAGAAAACGCATACGGCGGTTCCAATAGCGACAAGAGCGGTAGAGATTACACCAAAGTCGTGTAAAATTGGCTGTAAGATTTTCTCATCGTCACATTTTTTATAAACGATAGGGTTCCATATATTTACAATGGTATTCGTGACCATAACCGCCAATGTTTGAAAAACAGTGGCAGAGGTATAGATGCTCAGAACATCCCAACCGGCCAAATCCCGGACAATCATTTTTTCCATTAAAGGAATAATCAGAACGAGAACCTCATTTACCATATAAGGGAACCCATATTTGGTTAAATCACTTAAGGTGGTTGTACCGGATGTCGCAACAGCAATTGTTTTAGAAACCTTACAAATAATGGGTAAATTTATAATGACGGAAAGTAGACTGCTAATGGCAAAAGACAGAATGATTATCAGAAAAGAAACACTTCCACAAATGAGATAACTCAATACAACAAATACAAGAAAGCCAGATTTAGATATGATATTAGATAAAATATAATTGAATGCTCTGTTCTCCATTCGGGAGGTTAGTTGCGTAAAACGGTGCAAGGAGAAACTAAAAACATAAACTAATAAGAGAAATAATGCGATAGGAGTAAAATGGGATTCAAATACCTGATTGATTAACTTTTGAGAAGGTTCTATTAAAACAAAGGATAAAAGAACAAAGAGCAAGGCTGGGACAAGTAGGCATTTGATTATAAATTTTATTTGGCTATATCCATGCTTGTAATAAAATCTAGAATAAGAGGAATCGTATCCAAAAGAAATGAACATTGCAATTGTAGTGCAAAAAGAGGAAAATAGCCCATACATTGCATATACTTGCGTGGATAATATTCTAGTTAGGATAATAGTTCCTAAAAAGCCAAGGCCAGCCATTGTGACCGTTCCTGCCAGATATATCATCGTATTTTTGGCTGTTTTATTCATAGCGACTCCTATTCAATGGGGAATTTAATTCTCTTGCGGTGTGTTTTTAGTCAGACTTTTTAGATATTTTAGATGCTCGTCTACGGTCAAATTGTAAATTAAGTAATTCATTTTATACTGTTGCATATTGTATACAACATCGTCAATAGATAGTTGCATAGTTTCTTTATTGAATGAGATAGTAGAAACAGCATCAAAATCAACCAAAAAATGAGCATCTTGCGCAGCAGAAACACACATGGCTTGGCGTAATTTCAAGATGCGCTTCCAAAGCGAAAAAAGTTGCAATTTATTTAAATATGGGGCTAGAGAGTGGTAAATTTCTTGTTTTGTTAGGTTGCAGAGTTTTTTATATAAAAGGATATCGGCATACGGGCGGGAAATATATGTTTGCGCAAAACGCCCGTCTATGACAGAACTACATCCATTATATGTTCTTTGGGGAAGCGCGCAGGAAACACCAAAAGTGCGGGCACAATCGTTGTCAAACGCGCTGACACCGACGGCATAGTGCTCAGATAGTTTTACTCGATAATTACTTTTTCTGTGGTCAAGTTGAAAACATAGGGCATCCAAATACTCTAAATTACTGATTTCTCTAAAAAATGATTTGGTATATATTATGTGGTTATCGAAAAGCAAATCGTTTGTGTTTTGAGAACCGACATCTTCCATAATGGTGCCAAATAGCACAATATGGTCAATGTGTAATTCGCAAAGTGTAGTTTGGGGAATTAATTCAGGGATTCCTAAGCGTTCTGCAAAAATCTTTGTAGCCAGAGAGCGATTGGCCCCGAATGATTCATATTGCTTTGGGTTGACCCAATTGTTGTCGATATATGAGGCAATTTCCCCTCGCATATATTTTAAAAACATACAAAGATGTTTGTCAAAATCGGTTTGCTTCAGCGAGGGTAGACCAACTTCGTCAAAGTTGCGATAAGTATTCGATTTAAAGTCTGCTAAGTTTGCATCCCAAATTTGAGAAATTTTTCGAATTTTCTTTCTGTTGTGAGAATTTTTTAAATCCTATAAAATCAAGGTTTCCCAGAGATTGGATTTTTCATCTTCCAAAACTAGAGAAAAATATGTTTTTACACTTGTTTCAATATGCTTTAGGAAAGATTGTGTTTTGTGATAGGTCTAAAATATTGTTTTCCTGAAGAATGGCTGATAATGATGACTAAATTTGTGCTGATGTGGAAACTGCAGTTTTTCTTCGTACAAAAATTTTCTCTATATTTGTATTTTGGATGTCTGTGTTTTTGCTTGCGATACAAGAGTTAATCACTCTAAAGCAATCTTTACGCAAAGTTCTCAATATAGACATAAGGTCTTCGCCTTCTTTCGTGGTACAACTAGATTTCTGTGGGATAACCGTTGAGAACTAGGTTGTCCATCGTTTCTCTTTTGCCGATTGGCTCATTTCTTTCTATGTGGGAAATTAAACGCCTAAGATGGTCACCGATAACAAGGTGGCGGTACTGCAAACTGCGTTTGAGCACACCGAGTTTTCGCTTTAGTATGTGTTTGCGGTTTGCCAAAGCGTTTTTTGCAGATAACTTGAAGTTTTTTCGGGCTAGTTTGAGAATGGATAGGAAATAATCTTCCATTTCTTCAATAGAATAATCCTTGTCCGTTTCTTCCCCGAGTTTGATTGCCAAGCAGTAGGAAAGGTAGGATTTGATGTCTTCGGAATAGTCCAAGGTTTGTATGGCGTTGAGACGGTTGAGGAAACCACTGATAAGCAAACCTTTTTCCACCAAAAGCACGGTCATTAAATCCAAAGAATTTTTGGCAAGAGAATATTGATATTGTTCCTTATTGCCCTGATTTTTTAAAGGAAGTCCGTAATACAGCACGGAAAACGCACGGTGAGTCAAAATGTCTCGAATGTCGTATAAATTGATGTTGTGAATATCAATTTCAGGAAGTTTGTCCATTACATTTTGACCAACAAGACACTTGCCGAAAAATCCGGCATCGAAGGTCAACAATTTTTTTTCCAAACGGCTCAGTTCGGATTTCGAAACAAAGGTGTTGTCCACATGAAAAAGGGAACAACTATTTTCAGAAAAAATTTCTTGAGCAAGGGCTTGGGCGTAATTTTCAAATAGGGAAAAGTCTTGAAAGCCGTCGGGATAGATGGTAAAAAACTCGATGTCACTGAGCATCACGGTCATCCCGTTTTGGTTTATCCAAGTGCCTTCTCCTCTGGACAGGCTTCCTAACAATATAACGGACAGCGCACCTTCCAAGTGTTCTGCATTGAAGGTGTTTAATTTCTCAAAGTAAGCAGTTACCTTGCTTTCAAGCAGTTCGTTATATTTATAAAAAAAACTCATGTTTCTTCTCCGTTCATTACACTGCGAATTACCTGATAGGCAGCAGGGTAATCGTATCTTTTTTGCAGTTTTTCTTTTCCGCCAATCAAAATGATACAAGCCATTTGGTCTTTTGCTTCCCATTCGGGCCAGAAGCCGTGCATACCCGCACCATCCGGATTGGGTTTGCGAAGGCTTTTTCCAAACCAGTTTTGGTCAAACACATTACCTTCTCGAAGAATGTATATCAAATCCCCGAAAGTCTTGTTGGTTGCCTTGTATGTTTCTCGCTCTTCGTCGGTAAGCAGATGTCCCTCCGGACGGCTGTTTAAATAGTCTTGGATTTTTTTCTTTAAGTCATCGGATTTTGCCCAAATGCACATAATGGCAGAATCGCTATACGCAATATAGGTATGACGGCTTTGTTTTCCGAATTTTTGCTCTAAACATAGGTCAATGCGGTTAAGCACAGTGCTCATACCGTGGTCAGAAGCAATGATAATTTCTTCTTCGGGGTACTTGGTTTGGTAACGCAAAATGACCCGTTGTAATTCCTGCATATACGGCGCAAGCCTTTGGGAATAAAGTTCGCCCCGTCTGCATTTATGCCCTAAGGCGTCGGCAAAGCCAAAAGAGGCAAAAATCTTGTCATTGCGGTCAATTGCGTTGCCCAGTTTAGCGATGGTTTCTTCAAAACTAAGGCGCCCTTCATCTTGGGAAATAACAGTGTAGCCGTCAAAAACTGCTTCTTTGCCGTAAACTGCCTTATCCCAAAACAAATATTGCCCCTTTTCGCAAAAATCCTTGCGGAAAGCAAAGGGGATATTGGCAAACGTATTTTTTCGGAAAATGACCCGATCCAAACCTTTTTTGGTCAGTTCGCCCAAACGGCCCAATTTATCCAAAGGACGCAGAATGCCGGAAAGAAAGCACACGGCCTTGTTTTTCTCAGTGTCTCGTGTCCAATCCACCAAAACACCCCGATCATCGGGATACTTATTACAATAAAGTTGCCAGTGCAGAGAGGAACTGTAGGCAATGTTGGGAAGTAGTTCCGCTACCTGCATATCTGCAAACCAGTTGTTGTAATGGGCGGTAATTTCGTTATAGGGAAGAGCATCTACAAAAATGCTTAACGGCATAGGGTATCTCCTTAAGAAAGTCTTATGAAAGAATACAGCAACAATAATATGAGTAGGGCAGGGAAAGCAAAGAAAATCAGCGTCTTATCTTTAGGCCTTTCCTCGGCATAGATAGAATAGTTTATCATCTGCACCGGCAATAGGAACAAGTAATGCCGGAAAACACCCAAGGATAGGATGATAACTGCGCTGTATATGGCAAGGGTTGAAAGCCAGAAGAAGAGGTTTTGCTTCTTGTGAAAAATATACAAAAAGTTTCCGATTGCGATGGGATACATCGAAATGTTGGCATAGGTGGCAATGTTCCACCAAAAACTGCCGTAACCGGTAGAAAATATATTTAGGGCAAGGGGCTGCAGGGTTGCGTAAAAATAGGTGAAAGGCAACTTATAGATTTCCCCGATACTGCTGATTTGCAAGAACTGTATTCCGTTTCCAAGGGAATCTTTTTCGCCGTAATGGTCCAGTTTGGTGGAAAAGGGTTCCAATATGCTGTTACGGAAGATAAAGGCCACGCCGAGAAACGTTAGAAGAAAGAGTGTGGCGGGGATATATTTTTTTCTTTGGAGCAGTCGTAAAATATAAAAGGCCACACCACAGAAAGCCAAAAATTCCACAACAGCGCCCCGGGAAAAGAATATACCGAAAAGCAACCCTATGCAAAGAATCATTTGCCCAAGGGATAAGTGTTCGCCTTTTTGCAAGGAAACAAAAATATAAAAAGCATAGAAAAAGCCAAACATAATGAAAATATCTTTAATGGGGAAACAGCAAGTAAAGATAGATAAAGGCAAATATGCAAAAAGGCGGGCAGCCTTGATAGCGGCTTTTTCATTATAATTGGAAACAAGAAAGGTTAAATTGTAAATAACACGAATACACAGGGCGGACAAAAAAACATTGATAACCCGACCGGCGTATATGGTTCTGAGCAGGTAGGCGGATAAACACATGGCAACCGTCCAGAAGGGTTGTGCATAGCCGCGGAGCAAGTTTTTCAGCAGGTTGATGTCAAAAAGACCGTTGGCTTGCTGTAGGTAAATTCTTGCTTGGGTTTCATATTTTATATCATCTGAAATAAAATAGGGCTCAGAAAACATTGTGCCGACAGTCAGCAAAAAAGTAAGAAAAAGAAGCCGAAGCAGTAGGCCGATAAGCATAGTATTATTTAGGGCTTTGTTCGGGTCTGCTTTTCTTAATCCTTCATTTATCATTTGGAATATTTCCTCACAAGATTAAAATAGTGGTTGCGTAATTTTTTCGCTTCGGTATCAATATCGTAACCGTTGGCGACAACAGATTTCCATTCTTCCGGGCTATGTCCTTGTTTGCACAGCGCAAGGACTTTGTCGGCCCATACTTCGTCGCTTTCGTTCAGCGACATAAATTCCACACAATTTCCCAGTTTTACCAGAGAAGTGACCGTATCGGCAGACAGTGCATATAAGCCATTACATTGGGTTTCAATCAAGGTAAAGGGCAGACCTTCGTGGGTGCTGGGAAAGGGAAATACATCAAAGGCGCTTAAAAGCATAGGAACATCCTCTCTTACCCCCAAGAAGCGGACACTGTCTTCCAGTTTGAGGGCGGCGCATTTTTCCTTGATTTCTGATTCTTGATTTCCTCGACCTACAAGCAAAAGAATAGAATCGGGGGCTTTTTTATGAATGGCGTGGAAGATGTCTAGTAGGCGCAACTGGTTTTTTTGCGGGCACAATCTGCCCACATGGCCGACCACAAGGGTGCTGTCGGCAATTTGAAGATTTTCCCGCACATACTTGCGGTTTTCTGGGGAAAAGGCGTATTTGGGCGTTTCAATTGCATTGTTAATTACCAAAACTTTGCCTTTTTGATAAGGTTGTTCACCCCATACCCATTTGGCGGCATCCACACCGCAGGCGTACAAATCGGTTGCAAAGTGTTTGGTCAGTGCGGTAAAGATTTTCCGAATGAGTGTTTGTTTGGCCGTTTCGGGCTCATAAGCAATATGGGCGTGGACTATGCGGGTTTGAATCCCGCATTTTTTTGCGCAGTACAACGCAATGGCCCCTTTATATCCCAAGTGGACATGCACGGCATCATATTTGGTGCTTGTCATAATTTTTTTGAGGGCCATATAGTTTTCTTTCATATGACCGGTTTGTCTGGGAACACGGTAGATGTGACTGCCTAAAGATTCAATTTCCGGCTCTAAGATACCTTTTTTGCCGTTTTTTTCGTCTACCACAACGAAGTCAAAATCAATATCTTTGATTTTGCTACAGTAATTGAGCAGGTAGCGGTCAATTCCGCCACCGTCTAATTCTACGCAGACCTGCAAAATCCTCATAAGCCGTCCTCCGATAAAATGCGCCGATACAGCGCAAGATATTTCCCAAACTGTTGCTTTTTTTCGTATTGTTGCGCGTTACCGATGGTGTGGGGGTATTCTTTGCCGAGAACACGCACAATTCCGTCGTAGATAGAATTTGCAGAGATTTCGTCTAGCACAATTCCGCCTTCTTCGGTGACAACCTCCGGCACGGCAGTATAATTGGATACCACAACCGGTGTTCCGCAAGCCATGGCCTCTACTGTGGTTAACCCCATAGTCTCTTGACGGCTGGAATTGACAAAAACATCTGCGGCTGTATAAATACCGCTTAATTCCGCTACGCTATTGGTTTTGGCAATACACAAAATATTGCTGGGAACACCTTTGGCTTTTGCTTCTTCCTCGGATAGTCCCACCAAAACAATTTGAAAATCAGAAGGTAAAATTTGAGATAGCGCAATGAAATCTTTCAGCCCTTTTCTGTCCTGCCAAGAGGTTGCAACGCCCAAAACGATTTTTTTGCCTTGCAGACCGTATTTTTGACGTAAATTGCTCTGGGTGGGTTGAAAAACTTGCAGGTCGATACCATTGGGGATGGCAAGGACCTCATATTTTCCCAAAAAGGATTCTCGAACCAGACCAGCAAGCCATTGCGAGGGGGTTACTAAGGTTAGATTCTCTAAACTTGTAAAGAGTTTCTGCTTTTTAAGATAATTGTTTTTGGAATTGTCCAAACAAAAACTGGAAGGATAATTTTTCGATAGGGGGCAATGGTGACATTGACTTTTCCATTTTTGGCAATCAATTTCGCTAAAATAAGTACAGTGACCGGTAAAAGCCCAGCAATCGTGCAGAGTCCAAACCACCGGCTTGTTTGCTTTTTTGAGGTATTCAAATAAAAGTTCCACATGGATATAATAACCGTGGATGTTATGCAAATGGACAATATCGGGATTATATTCCGCTATCCACCGAATGGCTTCTTTGGTAGCGTGTTTGGAATGAAATCCGGCATTGTCGAAAATGCGGGTTTTCAGCCCGTCGATTTTGGTGGAAAGGTTGGTTCCGATTCGATGAGCATATTTTTCTGCGCTTGCGGGAACGGTTTCCCGTCCGTATAAGATACGACATTCATCACCGGATTCGGTTAACACCTGCGCAATATCGGTACAGATTCTACCGGTGCTTCGGATTCCGCAAACAGAATTTATTTGTAATACCTTCATAGAAAATTATCCTTTCAAGGTCATATCCTTTAAAATATCATAATATTTTTTCGTTTGCGTCTTTCGGGAAAAGTTCTCTTGGGCAAAGGCTCTGGCGTTTTTGCCCCATTGACCCAGTTCTGCGCGGTGGGCATAGCAGTGCAAAACGGCCTCTGCAAGATGTTCGGCAGAACCGTGTTCCAAAGCAACACCAATCTGATTCTCTCGGATAATGGTTTCAATGGCACTATCTTTGTCCACCAGCGCCAAAATAGGACTTCCGCAGGACATAATCACACCGGTTTTAGAAGGCAGTGCCATTTTGGTAATGCCTTTTTCGATGGGGACAAGTTCCACATCACCAAGGCTGTAAACCTCGGACAATCTGGTTGCCGGTTGCATAGGTAACAGTTGGATATTGGTGATGTGTTCTGTTTCCAGCCGTTCCAATAACTGTTCTTTATATGCGCCGTCGCCGATGATGACAAATTGTATGTCAGGGTTTTGGTCTTGTAAGAGTTTTGCGGCATCTACAATGACATCCCATCCTTGGAATAACCCGATATTTCCTGCGTAAGAAACAATAAATTTGTTTTCGTCCACCCCAAACTCTTTGCTTAAGGTGTTATCATTTTTTTCTACATGGTGAAGATTGTCGGTGTCTGCCCAGTTGTAGACAACATCGATTTTACCCGCATCACATCCTGCGTTGGCAATGGTTTTTTTCATATCTTCGGAAATTGTGACAATTCTTGTGTTTTCTTGATAAGTCTGCTTTTCCTTTTTTCTAAGCCAAGCAATCAGGGGGTTCTTTTCGCTGATATGCTTCACATGCACAAGGGTGTCAGGGAACAAATCTTGGGCATTGTATAAGGTGGGGGCGATTTTAGCCAGTTTGCATCCGATATACCCAAGAAAAGGGGGGGTGCTGGAAAGATAATAGGCATCGGTGGGAACTTTTTTGGCTTCCAGATAAAGGGCTCTGGTTAGGAAAACATACTTGATCATACGGATCAAAAGTCCTTTGCCTTCGCCTTTTCGGGAACCGATGCGGCGCACCACCACATTTTCCGAAATTTGCTCTACGGGATGTTCCCAATAATATTTCCGAACTTCTTCGGAAATATTGCGGGAAGGATAGCCGGTTAAAACCGTCACTTCTGCGCCGTTTTCCCCTAAATCCAAAGCAAATTCGTTCATAAGCGTATGCCGTTCTTTACATAAGTGACCCACAAGAAATGTGATTTTCATTTTTCTGCCTCCTAATTCTTCATAATTATTTGCTCAAGCCGTTCTTGGTTTCCGGTACCTACAAAACTATTATGGGGGGTGATGATAACATTTTTTGCGTCCCACAAAGAAGAAGCGCTATGTAACGGCTCTTCCTCAAAGACATCTAATACAGCCCCGCGAAAACGGTGAAGATTTTGCTCCAGTGCCTTTGGGTCGATAATCGCGCCTCTTGCAATGTTCACAAGGACACAGTCTTGCTTGACCGCAGACAAAATGCGCTCATCCAACAAGTGATAGGTGGCATCGGTAAGCGGTAACGTCAGCACAAGAATATCTGCTTCTGCAACCAAGCGGGGCAGGAAAGACAAGTTCTCAATTTTTTGGTACAGAGGATTGTCGTATTGTACAGTATCCACACCTAAGACTTCACATCCGAAAGCGGAAAAGCGTTTGGCGCATTCGTTGCCCACGCTTCCGCAACCTACGATCAATACCTTTTTGCCAAATAATTCAATCAAATCGCTGCTTTTTTGCCAAAGATGTTCTTTCTGATTTCTTCTGAAAAAATCTGTCTGCTTATAAATATGCAACACACCGCAAAGCGCAAATTCTGCCATAGGGATGCTGTCAACGGTGGCACCGTTGCTTTCATTATCGGCGTTGGTAAGTACTTTGCAAATCGTCATAAAAAATATCTTGCAGTCCAGTGCAAATGAAACATGCTCTGCGTACCAAACATTCATTTCAATCCGCTTGTCCCATTTTACGGTTTTTCTGCCGTTTACCTGACTCCACCCGGTAATGCCCGGACGGACGGCAAACATTCTTTTTTGCTGGTCGGTATATTCTTCAAAAGGCCACGGATGATAGGTCAGCGGGGGACGGAAGCCGATTAGGCTCATAT
>JAZRMH010000039.1:0-47891 GCA_045647425.1 Faecousia sp. | reverse complement strand
TGGATATTTTGTGATACAAACAGATGGTTATACCAATAATTGTCATTAGCGAGGATGATTCTGTACTTTGCAGGGTCATCCTTTTGTATACAGATATATTTTCAAGACGGCCAGCACCATGTCTGCGAAACGGTTGTGCGGAGAATTCTGTGATTTTTCTAAAAGAAATTGTTGACAAGCTATCAAAGTGGTGTTATTATAAAATTCCACCGCGCGAAAAGAAAACAAACGGTGAAAAATATTTTAAAAAAGTTGTTGACAAATTTTATAAACTTTAGTAAAATATAACTTGTCAATCGAAATGGTCGCTTAGCTCAGCTGGGAGAGCATCTGCCTTACAAGCAGGAGGTCACAGGTTCGAGCCCTGTTGTTCCCACCATATTTGGCCCGGTGGTGCAGTCGGTTAGCACGCCAGCCTGTCACGCTGGAGGTCGACGGTTCGAGTCCGTTCCGGGTCGCCAAATAAAGCATCTGAGCAGAGCTTAATGCTCTGCTCAATATGCCTCTGTAGCTCAGTAGGTAGAGCAGTGGACTGAAAATCCACGTGTCGTTGGTTCGATTCCGACCGGAGGCACCACGGTTCCTTTATGGAACCGAGATGCGGGTGTAGCTCATCCGGTAGAGCGCCACCTTGCCAAGGTGGAGGTAGCGAGTTCGAGCCTCGTCACCCGCTCCAAAAAAAGATTAGGAACGCACCGGCGTTCCTAATTTCATATGGTACCGTGGCCAAGCGGTAAGGCAAGAGTCTGCAAAACTCTCATTCCCCAGTTCAAATCTGGGCGGTACCTCCAAAAAAATTCCAAGGACATTATGTGCTTGGAATTTTTACTGTTTACCTTTTGCTAAAAAGTAGTTGGTTTCAAATAATGCAATCTTCTTAAAATTTCCTTTATACGGATACGGAGTAGATTGTTTTTATATACAAAGTATAAGTTAATTAAATGGTGATTTATAATGGAAAAAATACTTGATTCTTTAAATGGTTTTCTTGGATTTGTATATGATAATATTCTCAGTATTGCTATGATGTTTCTTTTGATTGTAGTAGGTGTCTTTTTATCTATCAGAACTGGTTTCTTTCAATTTAGAAAGTTTGGTTATGTTTTAAAAAATACAGTAGGGATGATGTTTAATAAAAAATTACATCATCGAGATGTAGGCAGTGTAAGTCCATTTCAAGCGGTTGCCACAGCACTTGCGGGAACTATAGGCACAGGAAGTATTGCCGGTGTTGCAACCGCATTGGTGCTTGGAGGACCGGGCGCCGTTTTTTGGATGTGGATAAGCGCTCTTTTCGGTATGGTAACAAAGTATTCTGAAATTGTTCTTGCTATTAAATTTAGAGAGAAGGACAAGCGTGGAGCCTTCATAGGCGGTCCTATGTACTATATTAAAAATGGTCTGGGCATTAAGTGGCTTGCAACCTTGTTTGCTGTGTTTGCGATGATTGCTTGCATAGGCACTGGAAATGCTACACAATCAAATTCAATTTCAGGTGTTATTAATTCGAATTTTAATATTTCGCCATTGATAACCGGAGTAGTTCTTACAGTAATTGTAGGATTTGTTATTATTGGTGGTGTAAAAAGAATTGCTACGGTAAATGAAAAATTAGTACCTGTAATGGCGGTTTTCTTTATACTTGCTTCTATTATTGCTCTTGTATTTAATGCAAATAAGATTCCAACTGCATTTGCACTCATATTTAATGAGGCGTTTAATTTCAAATCTGCATTTGGAGGAGTTGCAGGATATAGTATATTTTCCGCAATGCGCTATGGCGTTGGCAGAGGCGTTTTTTCAAACGAGGCGGGTCTCGGTAGCGCACCTATTGCCCACTCTGCATCAAGTACAGAAGATCCTGTTAAGCAGGGACTTTGGGGCGTATTTGAAGTGTTTATTACAACTATAATTATTTGTACGATGTCTGCTATAGTTGTTCTCACCTCTGATATTTATTCAACAGCTTTTGCTTCCGGTGTGCTTCCTTCCGTGAGTGGAGCCGCTCTCAGTAGCGCTGCATTTGATGAGGCTATACCTTATATAGGCGGAATGGGAATTGCGGTTTCAACAGTTTTCTTTGCTCTTTCAACAATACTTGGTTGGGCATACTACGGCGAAGTGAGTGTCGGATACATTTTTAAAAATCATTCAAGAATAGCTATTGGTATTTACAGAATTATCTATGTTGCCTTTGTATTCGTTGGGGCAGTCGCAGAGATAAATACAGTCTGGCTTGTGGCTGACTGTTTTAATGCCCTCATGGCATTACCTAACCTTATAGCGCTTATTTGTCTTTCGGGACTTGTAGTCAAGATTACTCGTGAGTATTTTTCGCAAAATCATATTCAAATTTAATTTTCAGGCACATTTCATTCGTGCCATTAAGTTCAAAACTCCCACAATGAATGACATCCCAAATCTGAACTGTTGCGGTTCGATTAGGATGTCATTCTTCTTTTATAAACCCAGTAAGGAACGGCTTTCTTGGCCGTTCCTTATTTTTTTAGTTAATCGAACTTAAATGAAAGAAGTGTTTAAAAACTGTGCCATAAATGAGTATATTGCTCAAGAGGATTTAATATCAATTACAACTGACCTTGTTCCCTTGCGGACACAAAACGAGGTTACCCTACGGGTAAATGGTGTTGTTTTTGCGATACAAACGATGTTACGCCGTTGGCGTAAATGATGTTGCACCTTTGGTACAAATTAAGATGTTCCTTCAATGCCAAATATATATTGCATATTGCTGTTTTTGGCTGTATAATAAATTTGATAATTAATTTGAATTTTGGAGGAAAAATGTTATATTTTATCAATGACTATTCCGAGGGTGCGCACCCGACTGTGTTGGAGCGCCTTGTGCAGACCAACATGGAAAAACTGGCCGGTTACGGCGAAGATACTTACACCTTATCGGCAAAGGAAAAAATTAAAGAAGCCATCGGCAAGCCGGATGCAAAGGTATATTTCATATCCGGCGGGACTCAGACAAACCAACTTACCATTGATACCATGCTGGAGGCATACGAGGGTGTGATTACGGCGTCCAGCGGTCATATTATGGAACACGAAGCCGGCGCAATCGAGTTTACCGGACACAAGGTGATTTCTTTGGAACACCAAAACGGCAAACTCATGGCAGACCGTTTGCAGGCCTATTTGGAACGGTTTTTCGCCGATGCCCACCATAATAAAATGGTGTTCCCCGGGATGGTTTATATTTCCCAACCCACAGAATACGGCACTTTGTATTCCAAAAAGGAATTGGAAAATTTGTCCGACATTTGCCACCGCTACGAACTATCTCTTTTTGTCGATGGAGCAAGATTGGGTTACGGCCTTGCAACGCCGGAAAATGATGTGACACTGAAGGATATTGCCAATTTGTGCGATGCTTTCTACATCGGTGGCACAAAGGTGGGCGCACTTTGCGGAGAGGCGTTGGTTTTTACCAAGAACGAGCCGAAACAGTTTTTAACCCGCATTAAGCAACATGGCGCGCTTTTGGCAAAGGGCAGGCTTTGTGGTGTTCAGTTTGATGCGCTGTTTACAGACGGACTATATTTGCAGATTAGCCAATCCGCAATTACAACGGCACGGCGTATTAAGGACGCACTCGCCCAAAAGGGTTATCAAATTTTTATCGGTTCCCCCACGAATCAGACCTTTGTGGTTATGGAAAATCAGGCCCTTGCTAAGTTTGGGGAAAAGGTGCGTTACGATTTTTGGGAAAAATATGATGACAACCACACGGTAATTCGCCTTTGTACAAGTTGGGCAACAACCGATGCGGATGTGGATGCGCTGATTAAATTGTTATAAAATTCCTGTAAAAAAGTTCCAAGTCATTCATTGATTCATTGCCTTGAAACTTTTTTATGCTTTGGAAAAGAGTTGTTTGAAGTCGGCTGCCGAGAGCAAGCCGCAAATAATAACAACTGCGGAACAGCAACCGTCAGCGGGCTCAAGCAACAATAGTCTTGGAAAAGCAACACGGAAAACACCATTGCCAAAATGGCATATGTGATATTTAGTCCCATCGCCTTTGCAACGCCGATTTTTCCGATGGCGCGGTAATAGAGCAAATAGGAAACGGTAGCGCATAGGGCGGCAATTGCAATTACAAAGAATGTACTTATGTGATTAGGGGTAAAAACGGAGATTGTGAGGTCCCAACCTTTTAATATCGGCAGGGGGACCATTCCGTATATCAGTGCAGAAACGGACTGGTGGATTTGCAAAATCCGATTGCTGGTGACTTCAGGGTTTTGCATACATTTGCCCCTTCGATACCCCAACCGAAAGCGCACATAAAAACGCCTGCAAGACCCAGGCAAAATTTCTTCTACCAAGTTTTCGTCTTGCGCTAAATCCCGCAATAAACCGGAAATGGCGCAACGAGATACTCCAATCCAAAAAAACGAAGTCAATCAGTGTTCCGTCTTTATCGAAAACAATTGCCTTTACCGCCGTAATAGGGCCCCTTAGTCTATTTTTATAGTTTGAAGTATAGCACCAAAACTGTCATTTTCCAACTGGGGATGCTTTATTTGCTGATGTCTGATAATGCTGCACGTGCTAAAAAGATTGTAGAAAATGCAGCCCCTTTGTTTGAGAGTAAAGAGGCATTTTTTGCTTATGTGGACAACCTTTCGGCTTCCGGCGATAGAATTACATATTTGGATGACGGAACAGCAAATATCAAAATAGATTAATATAGGTGTAAGAAATGGCGTATAAACAAAATTTACATACTCATAGTGTATACTGTGACGGACAAAACACACTGGAAGAATTGGTGCAAACTGCCATTTTAAAGGGCTTTGATTCCATCGGATTTTCCGGACATTCCCATACAAGCACCGGCGGTTGTTATTGTATGTCGCCGGAAGGTACACTGGAGTATAAAGCGGAAATCCGCAAACTGAAAGTAAAATATGAAGATGAGATTAAAATTTATTGCGGTATCGAGTATGAGATGGGTTCGGATGTAAATCTGGAGGACTTTGATTACATCATTGGTGCGTCGCACTGTATGATGTTGGATGGAAAATCCTACGATTTGGATATTACCGTGACGCAGACCCAATTTATTATTGACCATTACTTCGGCGGAAACGGATTGGCTTTTGCAAAAGCCTATTATGAAAAAATGGCAACGCTTCCCAACTACGGTAAATTCGACATTTTGGCCCATATGGATTTGATTACCAAGTTTGCGGATGTGGAAAAGCGATTGGATATCACCTCGAAAGCATATATGGATTTGGTGTTGTCTACAGCAGAAGCGCTTCGTGGAAAAATCCCGCTTTTTGAGGTCAATACCGGTGCGATTGCAAGAGGCTATCGAAAAACGCCTTACCCCGCCATTCCCATTATAAAAGCGTTGAAAGATATGGGCTACGGCGCGGTAATTACTTCTGATTGTCATAATAAAGACTTCTTGGATTGCTATTTTGACGAGTCGGAGGAACTGCTAAGAGAATGTGGGTTCCGTGAAAAATACATTTTGACAGATAACGGGTTTGAACCGGTTTCCATTTTGTGAGACGTTCAAGAAAACCTTAATAAGGCGCTGTTTGTAACGACGATTCAAAAAGACTTATTCTTGCACTTTTTCTCTGCTTGTTGTATAATAACTTCAGATTTGTTTTAGGAGATGTTGTGTCGTAGTGCGGAAAAGTTCAACGGATCGTCAATCCGGTTTTCTGCTGTTTTCATGTTGGCTGGTTTATTCCATATCCTACTTGGGAAAGGTGAACTATTCTGCCAACATAACGCAAATTATGGATTTTTATCATGTGAGCAAAACTGATGCAGGTTTAGCGCCTACATTTTTCTTTTTTGCCTACGGAATCGGTTAGGTTATCAATGGCCTTTTTTGCAAAAAGTACAATATTAAATGGGTGATATTTTTCAGTCTGTTCTCATCGGCGGCGATTAACTTTACCGTTGCCGTGAGTGACAACTTTTGGATTATCAAGTGGTTGTGGCTGTCATTTGGTGCGGATATAATCTTTTTAAGAAAATTGCTTACAAGAAAGTAAGCGTTTAATGAATAGGGGAAAGAGAAGGGAAATACTATGAAATACGAAAAATATTTATCTACCATTGATGAAAAAGCGGATATCTTTTGCCATATTTCGGATACCCTTTGGGATAATCCGGAGACTTGCTTTGAAGAAGTTTATGCGGTGGATACCATTACCAAGATTTTGGAAGAGAACGGTTTTCAAGTTACCCGTAATTTGGTGGGAATTGCTACTTCTTTCAAGGCAACATTTGGAAATTCTGCGCCCCACCTTGGCATTTTGGCGGAGTATGATGCGCTGTCCGGTATGAGTCAAGAGGCTTGTGTTGCGGAGAGAAAAATTATTGACGGTAAAGACAAGTCCCACGGTTGCGGTCATAACCTTTTTGCCGGTGGTTCTGTGGCGGCGGCATTTGCTGTTAAAGCGTATATTGAAGAAAAGGGATACGGCAGTGTGACCTTGTTCGGTTGCCCTGCGGAAGAAGGCGGCGGCGGTAAGGTGTTTATGGCAAGAGACGATGCGTTTGCAGGCGTGGATGCCATTGTCAGTTGGCACCCCGAAGCAATGAATATGGTGCGGACCCGTCCCGCTCTTGCCAATGTGTCTGTGAACTACAGTTTTGAGGGCGTTGCCGCCCATGCCGGTGCAAATCCCCAGTGCGGACGCAGTGCGTTGGACGCAGTGGAATTGATGAATGTGGGCTGTAACTATCTGCGTGAGCATATGGATTTGACAAGCCGTATCCATTATGCAATTTTGGATGCCGGCGGCACTGCGCCCAATATGGTGCAATCCCACGCAACGGTTTGTTATATGATTCGCGCTGTGGATGCCAAGGGCGTGCGGGAACTGTATGACCGTGTGACCCGTGTGGCAGAGGGTGCGGCGATGATGACAGAAACCAAGGTGACAAAGGAATTGAAGTCCGCATATTCCAATTTGATTACCATTCCTACCTTGCAGGCTACCGCCAATGAGGCAATGCATGACATTCCCGTGCCGGAACCTACGGAAGAAGAATTGGCCTTTGCGCAGGCTCTGCAGGAGACATTCGACAATGCAGAGCAACTGAAAAAGAGCCCTGCCTATAATGTCGCGGTAAAAGACCCCGCGCCCCCGGTAGCCCACGGTGGTTCTACGGATACTGCGGATGTGAGTTGGGTTTGCCCCACTGTGCAGATGCATATTGCAACTTCTGTGGTGGGAACACCGGGTCATAGTTGGCAGGCAGTGTCCCAGTTCCGTGCCAGTTATGCCAAAAAAGCAATGCTCTACGCAGGCAAAGCCGTTGCCGGAACGATTATGCGCTTGATGGAGAATACGGAATTGCTGGCGCAAGCCAAAGCCGAGCATACCGAAAAAACCGGTGGCGAGTATATTTGCCCCATTCCCAAGGAATTTGTTCCCCATATTTAAAATTGAAAGAGAAAAGACCTCGTTACCGAAGTAACGAGGTCTTTTACCGATATGGTTAATCTAATAAATCTTCCAGTTTTTGGCGGTCTAGAATTTCAATTGTCCCTCTGGTTAGGGCAACCATACCTTCATTTTGGAAGTAGCGAAGCATACGAGTGACCACTTCTCTGGGATTGCCCAGGTGGTTTCCAATCATTTCGTGGGTGATTTTCAACACCAAAGTGTCATCCAAATCGCACTCGTTGAGAATAAATTCTGCCAATCGCTTATCAAAACTTTTCCATAGGATTTGTTCCATCAGCCACATCACATCGGAAAAACGGGTGGCCATAATTTCGTTGGTGTAGTTGGAAATCGGCGCGGATTCTTCCATCATTTTTTTGTAAGTCTCAGCGGGAATAATCCAAAGCGCAGAATCCTTTTCGGCTTCCACCGTAATATCAAATTGAATACTGCGCATCATACAAGAAGCGGAAAATAAACAGATATCCCTTTCAAAAAGGCGATAAATGGTAATTTCCCGTCCTTCCTCCGAAAGAATATAAGCGCGTAACTGTCCGGACCCTACCAGTAAAAGACCGGTACATTCCAAACTGCCGTTGTGAATAACTGTACCCTTAGGAACGGTTCTGACGGCGGCGCAACTAGATAAAGTTTCCTGCTGTTTGGGGCTTAATTTATCCCAAATGGGAAAATAATCGGAAAAATTCATATCTCTTTCTCCCTGATTTTGCTTGCCAAGATGGGTGTTTTATTTCAAAATTATAGTATGAAACATTGCCGTTGTCAAGGCGGATAGAAAGTTTCCTTCTGTGTGATATGATCACAGAGTAATTTTTAAAATATGTTATCATAAAGAAAAGTAAAACAAGAAAAGGGGTTATCAATATGAACCAGAACGTATCAAAACTGATTAACCAACAAATCAACGCGGAATTTTACTCTGCATACCTGTATTTGGAATTTGCCAATTACTATGGTGAGGCCGGATTGGACGGCTTTGAAAATTGATATCGGATTCAGGCATAGGAAGAACGGGATCACGCCCTGTTGTTTTTCTAATATATGCAAAACAACAATGAAAAAATTACCTTGGAAGCCATTGCCAAGCCGGATTGCGATTTGACAGACCACATGGCGCCTCTGCAGGTAGGCCTTGCCCACGAACAGCATGTGACCGCCCAGATTAACGGGATTTATGCCGCCGATTTTGAGGACCACGACTTTAGAACTATGCAACTTCTGGATTGGTTCGTAAAGGAACAAGGGGAAGAAGAGAAGAATGCCTTTGACCTGATTACCAAAATGGAACTGTTCGGTACGGATGCCAAGAGTTTGTATATGTTAAATAGCGAACTCAAAGCAAGAGTTTATGCCGCACCTTCTCTGGTTTTATAAGTTTTTGGCCTCCGCACTTTGGTCGGAGGGAAATTTCATAGACATCGTCTTTGTGATAACATCACGGTAAGGGCAAAAAAAGCGGATATACTAAAGAAAAAAAGGAGATTTTCTTATGGAACAGATTTATGATGTCATCGTAATCGGCGGCGGCCCCGGCGGATATACCGCAGCGCTATATGCTACCCGCGCCGGTTTTCGGACTTTGGTTTTGGAAAAACTTTATGCCGGCGGTCAGATGACCCAAACCACCCAAATTGATAATTATCCCGGCTTTGACGAGGGCGTGGACGGTTTTACCTTAGGGGATAAAATGCGTGCCGGCGCAGAGCGGTTTGGCGCCCAGACCAAGCGGGTAGAAGTGCTGGCCGTGGAATTGACCGGCGATATCAAAAAGGTAGAAACCAGCGATGGCATGTTTTTGGCGAAAACCGTGGTGATTGCCACCGGCGCAGAACATAAGCATTTGGGTATCGATAGGGAAGTGGAACTGACCGGAAAAGGGGTTGGATATTGCGCCACTTGCGACGGAATGTTCTATAAGGGCAAAACGGTCGGTATTGTTGGCGGCGGAAACTCTGCGGTGGCAGATGCGTTGGTGCTTTCCCGTATTGCGGAAAAAGTGATTTTGATTCACCGTCGGGACAGCCTGCGGGCAACCAAGATTTATCACGAGCAACTGCAGAAAACATCCAATGTGGAATTTCGGTGGAATAGTACCGTCAATCGTTTGCTGGGGGAAAACCGGCTTTCCGGCGTGGAACTGCGGGATGTGCATACGGGCGAAACGGAACAACTGCAATTAGACGGTCTTTTTATCAGCGTGGGTCGTACGCCGGTTACTGAGTTATTCCGTGGACAATTAGAACTGGATGAGCGGGGATATATTGTGGCAGATGAGACCACCGGAACCAATTTTCCCGGTGTTTTTGCCGTGGGCGATGTGCGAACCAAAGCCTTGCGTCAAATCATTACTGCTGCCGCCGATGGCGCAGTAGCGGCTTATTATGCAGAAGAATATTTGGCGCAATTAGGTATTTGAGAAAGATAGGAAAGTTCTGACTTGTAATTTCTTTTTTGGGATGGTATAATTTGGCTGATAAACAGAAAAAGCCGAAGGAGAATTGTAATGTCTAACCGGATTTTTGAAATTATGAACCGAATTACCGCTTCCGAGAAGCCGGTGCATATTAAACTTTTGGGGGATTCTATTACCCACGGTGTCGGCGGAACGGGATTTTGCCAATCCGGCGAGAAAATCTATGGGGATTTTTCTCGCAATCCGGATGGCTACTGCTGGGCAAACAAGTTTCAAGAGTATATGCAGACCCATTATGCTTGTACCGTGACCAATAATGCCTGCTCCGGTACGACCATAGCCTTTGTCATTAAGCATTTGGAGGAACTTGTTTCGGCTGAAGATGATTTGATTATCTGCACAATCGGAACAAATGACCGGCACCATTACTTCGATAAAGGGGAAAAGCCGGAAAAAGAAGAATATTTCAAAGCCTTTACAGATAAGATTGCCTGCCTGCATCAGAAACTTTTAGAAATGGGCAAAGAGGTTATCTTTGTTGCCAATATCCCCGCATCTTTGGAAAATGAAAAAGATGGGGAAGATTATTGGCGGATTTTACATATGGACGATATCCAAAAAGCATATCTTCAAGTGGCGGAAGAGCGGGGATTTCCCTTGATTTGCTTGTACCGGCTGTTCTTGGAAACCTGCCGTGGGCGTGGTATCGATTATGAAACATTGCTGGCAGACGGTCTACATCCCAATGATGCAGGATACGATTTGATTTTTGAACTTATGATGCGCCAGTTAGGTTTGCAACAATAAGAAAACTCCCTGATGCAAATTGCATCAGGGAGGTATTTGTTACATCTAAAATTTATTCTTCCCAGTTGTGCCAAACATTCTGCACATCGTCGTCTTCTTCCATAATGTCAATGAGTTTTTCCATCAGAGTGATCTGTTCTTGCGTCTCCAATTTCTGATAGTTCTGGGGGACCATCTCGATTTGGGCAGAAGCAAAGGTATAGTTCTTGCTACCTAAAGCATCGGCAACTTCGTTGAAAGAGTCCGGATCGGTGTAAATGGTGAAGCAGGTTTCTTCTGCTTCAAAATCATCTGCACCACAATCCATAGCGTCCATCATAACGGTATCTTCCTCGTAGTCACCGTCTTCGTTGTCAATGACCAAAACGCCCTTCTTATCGAAACTCCAACTCACACAGCCGGATGCACCCAAGTTACCGCCGAATTTATCAAAGTGGTGACGCATAGAGCCTGCGGTACGGTTGCGGTTGTCGGTCATAGTCTCTACAATTACAGCCACACCGCCGGGACCGTAGCCTTCATAGGTGATGGTTTCGTAGTTGCTGCCACCGACTCCACCGGCAGCCTTTTCTAAGCAACGCTTAATATTGTCGTTGGGCATATTGGCGGCTTTTGCCTTGGTAATGACGGTAGCCAAGCGGGAGTTGTGGGCAGGGTCGGTAATACCGCCGCCTTCTTTCACTGCCACGATCAGTTCCTTTGCGATTTTCGTAAAGGCGGCAGCGCGCTTCGCGTCCTGAGCGCCCTTTGTCTTTTGGATGTTATGCCATTTGGAATGTCCGGACATAGATAAGTTCCTTCTTTCTTAAATCTTCAAAACTGCAATATATTCTAGCACAGATTGGGGCGAAAAATCAATCATAAGTTAGAAGAATTTTACACAATCTGTATGTTTTTTAGATAAAACCACCGTGATTTCAGGGAAAGCCTTCTGCAATTTTTCAGCAAGGACTGCACAGACGGGATTTTCGGTATGGAAGTGACCGGCGTCAATGATGTTTAGCCCAAGGGCTTGGGCATCAAAGAACTGATTATATTTCACATCTGCAGTTACAAAGGTATCGCAACCGGCTTTTGCCACAACTTCCAACTCACTGCCACAAGAGCCACCGCCTACGGCAACCTTTGTTACCGGTTTTCCGCCGTCGACGTACCGCAAACCATTGCAACCAAGTTTTTCTTTTACCACTTGTACAAATTCTGTTAAATTTTGCGTTTTTACATCGCCTTGGCGAAGCAAACCCCAAGGACGACCTTTTTCGTCTGTGCCGGCTGGGTCAATTACGGAAATGTTTTCCAATCCCAAAACTTCTGCCAACACATCGTTGACACCTTCGGGGGTGCAATCTAAATTGGTGTGGGCATTTACGGCACAGATGCCTTCTTTTGCCAAAAATAGAATATTTCTGCCCGGTTGGGTTTGGGCGGTAATGGCATTGGGTGCTTGGAAAATTAGGGGATGGTGGGTAAGCAATAAATCTGCGCCAACAGATTTGGCTTCTTGGCAAACACTTTCAAAGGGGTCTAGCGCCACCAAAACTTTTTCTACCACTTGGTTCTCATCGCCACACAAAAGCCCAACATTGTCCCAATCCATCTTCATATAAGCGGGAGCCACGGATTCCAAAAACGTCAAAATATCTTTAACTTTCGTCATAGGAAAAACCCAATTCCTTTCCGATTTCTGATAATTGCGCAAGTTCTAAATGGTTATCTTGATGCTTGGCGGTGTTATGCAAGCCCTGCACAACAAAGCGATAATATTCCGGCAATTCCGCACCGGGATTTTCCAACAGTGCCGGAGGGAAATAACATTCCCCCGCAGAGAGGGGATGCCCCGGTTCAAAATATATTTCCATAACGGTGTATAAGAATTTGCCGTCGCGAACAAGGGTTTCTTCTGTAATGCGCCATCCGTTGTCCGATAAATATTTTCTTAGAGTATGCGCTCGGGTTTGGCATTGCAAAATGAGCCGATACTTGTAGTCCTTCAACCAAGGGGCGTTTTCCAAAATCGATACCATCGTATCTCCGCCCATACCGGCGCAAACCAAAGTGTCAAAATCTCGGGGGATATTCTGGGCACCGTCAGAGAGATAAAATGCCATTTTGTCTTCTACGCCAAAACGCTTGGCATTTTGAACAGCGCTTTCCAATGGCTTAGGACGAATGTCCGAGGCAATGACAAACGAGGCAATATTTTCCTGTATGAGAGAAATGCCTAAATAGCCATGGTCGCAGCCGATGTCGGCAACCCGTTCACCGGGGGCAACAAAGTCCCGACAGACCTGCAACCTAGGCGAAAGTGGAATTTTCATAGTACAATCCTTATAAAATACGGGGGTGGATTAGTTCCACCCCCGTAAAAGACACATTATTCGGCCTTGCTTGCTTGATCGGCTTCGTAGGCTTCCAAGAAGTGGTTCAACTGTGCCAAGAAAGGCTCACAGTCAATGCCGTGTACGGCGCAAGCCTCTTCCACAGTTTCACCGCGGGAAGAGGGGCAACCCAAGCAGTGCATACCGATTGCGAAAAACAAAGGCGCAGCCTGAGGTGCTACATCCAACACATCACCGATAATTGTATTTTTTTCAATTTTAACAGCCATAATATGACCTCCTATCTCATTTCTTGCCCTATTATAACCCTATCAAGAAAAAAATACAAGAGGTAAAATACACATTTCATAATTTAGAAACAAAAAAAGAGAGGTTATTACTTATCTTTTTAATTGGTATGTTGGAAGGGACTCGATATGCTTTTTCCGCTTTGCGGAAAAATCAAGGTATCGACCAGTGCTTGCACTGGTCGAAGCAGATGTCCACCGGACATCTGCACTGCTATGGGTTCGAGTCCCTTCCTCTGCAAAAAATTAAAAGGATTATCCCAGAAGGGATAATCCTTTTAATGGTACGCTGGAAGGGACTCGTTTGCATTTCTGCCTATAAGGCAGAAATAAATGTAGCCACCAGTTTTTGAACTGGTGTCAGCAATATGCCACTGGCATATTGCAATTGGATTTTTCGAGTCCCGCAGCTTAGCAAAAAAGCAGATACCCGGATGGGTATCTGCTTTTTTGGTACGATTGTTCTTATAGGATTTAAGAAAAAAGGCAGTAATATCAACGGTTTTTGCAATCAAATAACAGTACATTTCTATCTTATAAGAACTTCGAACCAAAACAAACAAATCACCTATTATGAGTAATCCCGGTACTGCACTGTACCTTATTAAACAAACCTCCCGGAGCATGCTTTGGGGCACTATGACTGTTAAGGAACCGAGGGAAATTGCCGGTAATTCCATGAATTAATGTTATTGTATAAAAAAGTGTAAGGCAAAGCGGGGTGAGTTAATTATAAAATATGAGGCACCACCAGTTTGGTGGTACCTCATTAGACAAATTACTAAACACGGCACTCGCAACGATAATTTCAGTCTTGCAAATTGCCAATCATACGTTGCAAAGCTTCTAGCATGCCGGCAGGCAAGTCATCTTCGTTTAGTTTAGAAGATATAAGTGCTTTGTTTTCCTGTCCGTTTTTACTGTTAGTAGGCTTTTTGGGCTCTTTCTCCACAATTCTGATACCTTCAATCATAATAAGCTTTGCCTGATATACATCTCGCGGAGCTCCGCCAGGGACACGTCCCCCATTCTTCACGATTTCGTGGGCAAAACGAAACTTTGCTTCAAAAGTCGTTCCTGTAGTGACTTCGTTATCATCTAACCAATCAGCAGCTTCGCCATCTGCCCATGCATCAATGAGCCAACCATCTTGATCCACATCAATGGCCGAGCCTAGTACAAAGAGATTATTCATATACAAAGCGTCACCTATGGGCATATTAAACGCTTCATATAATTCTTCACGTAGACGAGAATCGCCATAGCGGCCATCCATTCGAACGCGCAGTATTGCCTCACGTCCCTTATATCTTTCCGGTCGCTTAATAAATTTCGCATATTGCTTTGCACCAACGCTAGGATCTTCCGCAGTTTGAACAACAGACTGCAACCGGGCGATAGTTTCTTTAATCGCTCTTGTTGCCTTTTCCTGTAAATCCTTTTCTGATGCGAATTCCCCTATGGTAATCTCTTTACTATTCTTCAACTCATTCTTAAATTTGACTAAAGCATTATATTGTGCATCAGATTCTCTGAATTTAGCAGGCGCACCAACTTTATCTGTATCCAGGAGAAAAGCCAGAATCGGCAATCCCATTTCTTTAGCTTTGTCGTATTCCAGCTCAGTATAGGATTTACCACTATCGCTGTCAATCTCGCCATAACGATGACCAAGTAAAAGGACATAAATTTGAGATCCAGCAATTTCCTCGTAGCATCTATCAAGCGGACGAATTGGGGCAGGAACAAATCGCTCCATACCGTATGCAATAGAATCGCAGTTTGTTATAGCAGTCTGTAGGGCATCCCTATACGGAATCATATCGATGTATGTTGAACTGATAAAAATTCTGTATGCGGGAGGTGGGGAGGTGGTTCTGTCTGTTTTTGCCATACGCTGATTCTCCTTTTACATTTTATATTTGTAATTATTTTACAACACCTTATTCGAATTTTCAACATAGTAAATCAAAAACTACAAGGATTCATGTGTTATGATTTCTTTGAAAACTGCGTACGAGCCAAAACATTGCAGTTTCAGAGAAGGAGTAAGATATGAGAGCTATTTATACAGAAGAACAAAAACAGTGCTTGATTGAGCAATATCTTTTCAACAGAATACCGGTTGGAAAACTGCTTGCCTCTGCTGGTGTTCCAAGAAGCACCTTTTATGGCTGGTTACGAGCCTATCAAGAAGCACGGCAAGCAGAAAAACGCAAGACAATAGATCTCCGTAACTTCCGTGCTTTGGAGACGAAAGTTGGCCGATTAGAGGGCATCATCGAAATTTTGCAAAAAAGCCCCTGCTCGGTGCAATCCCCACTGCAGGACCGGCTATCTTATGCAGAGCAGATTTACAGCCAGTACAGCACTCATATGATTTGCGAGGCTCTGTCTATTGACAGGGGAACATTTTACAACCATATGCTGCGTAACAAGCGGGATAATGCCTGGTACGCAAAACGGCGGGAAGAATTACGGATCCGTATTCAGGAAGTGTTCGATGAAAATAGGCAGGTATTTGGCGCACCAAAGATCACGGTGGTTCTTCGTAAAGAGGGTCTGGTTGTTAGTGAGAAAATGGTCAGTATGCTGATGCGTGAAATGGGAATACAAAGTATAAGACAATCCGCAAAGGCAATGTACGACGAGGAGCATAAGAAAATCAAGAATTATCTGAATCAAAAGTTTGATACCAGCAAACCCAACGAAGTCTGGGTCGGTGATGTTACATATTTCAAGTTTAAAAACCACGCATATTACATCAGTGTGATCATTGACCTCTTTTCCAGAATGGTGATTGCATACCAAATAGGAAAGTCAAACAGTACACAGTTGGTTAAATCAACCTTCAAGAAAGCCTATGCTTTGCGTCAGCCACCAGAAGGCTTGATCTTCCACACAGACCGGGGCAGCAATTATTTAGCAAATACCTTACAAAATTATTTGCGGTCAGTTAAGGTGATTCATTCTTTTTCCAGAGTTCATACACCTTATGATAATTCTGTCGTGGAATCATTCTTCGCATCAATGAAAAAGGAGGAGTTATACAGAACAAAATACCGTTCGGAAGCGGAATTCCGAACGGCGGTCGATGAGTATATCATTTTCTACAATTCTAAACGGCCACACGGGAAAGCACAATACAAAACGCCGTTAGAAAAGGAAGAAGCGTATATGGCATCAAATAATTGTGGTACAAATGTATCAGACATTTAGAGTTCATATGTTGTAAAATATTGAGTTTCGTGGTTTAAATTTGGGGGTTTCGTTTAGATGTCCGAATAATACTGATTATGTGAGACAGCAAAAGTCGTTGCAGCAGTAGCATAAAACAAGAAGACACTATTACCATCCGAACACAGGAGTTCGTAAGATACTAGTGTCTTCAGTATGGTACGCTGGAAGGGACTCGAACCCCCGACCTACTGGTTCGTAGCCAGTCACTCTATCCAACTGAGCTACCAGCGCATAACGCATTTCTCAACGCGCTTAGATATGATAGCACAACGCTTTCCAAAATGCAAGTACTTTTTTGAAAAATCATTCTTTTTTTATTTCCTCAGCGCAACTTGACAAATATTATTCTAAAAAGTATAATAAGTTATACAAATCATACTTAACGCACTGGGGGAAATTATGAAACATTTAGAAGGTAAATTTGCGTGGACGGTAACCGTGGGGGAAAAGGGACAAATTGTCATTCCCAAGCAGGCACGGGAGGAATTCGGAATTAAACCGGGGGATACTTTGGTGATTTTAGGGGATAAGGAACGGGGATTAGCCATTCCCAATAAATCTAAGTTTGCGGACTTTACCCATGCAGTTTTTGGAACGGGGGAGCAAAAATGAGTTTGGCAATTCAAATTTCCGGTCTTTCCAAGCGTTACGCCGATGTGACCGCGGTAGATAATCTGTCTTTTGATGTTGTGCAAGGGGAGTTATTTTCTCTGCTTGGCATTAACGGCGCAGGCAAAACAACCACCATTAAAATGCTTTCCTGCCTTACAAAACCCACAAGCGGAGATGCCATCCTTTTGGGTAACAGCATTGTAACCAACGGGGATGCGGTAAAAACTTGTATCGGAATTTCCCCGCAGGAAACGGCAGTTGCGCCGAATTTAACGGTGGAAGAAAATCTGGAATTTATGTGTGGGGCTTACGGAATTTTTAAGGATAAAGCCAAAGAAAAAGTAGAACAAATGGTGCAAGAATTCGCGCTGGAAGAAATTCGCAACAAAAAAGCAGGGAAACTCTCCGGCGGTTGGCAACGCCGTTTGAGCATTGCGATGGCGTTAATCGGCGAGCCGAAAATTCTGTTTTTGGATGAGCCCACTTTAGGGTTGGATGTCATCGCCCGCAGTGAATTGTGGAATACTATCCGCACATTAAAGGGGAAAATAACAATCATTTTGACAACCCACTATATGGAAGAAGCCGAGGCGCTGTCTGACCATATCGGCATTATGAAACAAGGACGATTGATTGCATTGGGTACGGCAGAGGAATTAAAAAAGTCGGCGGGAATGGAAAAGTTTGAAGATGCGTTTATCGCGCTGGTAAAGGGGGAAGGGAAATGAAAATGCTCGCTTTTGCAAAGCGTACGGCAAAGGAAATTCTTCGAGACCCCTTGACCCTGAGTTTCGGCTTGGGGTTTCCCGGTGTGCTGATTTTGCTGTTGTCTGCCATACAAGCCAATATCCCCGCGACATTATTCGCGCTACCGAACTTAGTGCCGGGAATGACCGTGTTTGGCCTATCTTTTATGACTTTGTTTTCTGCAACGGTTATCGCAAAAGACAGAGAAAGCGCTTTTTTACAGCGTTTATTTGCTACCCCAATGAAGCCTACGGATTTTATTTTCGGATATACCTTGCCGATGGTTCCCATCGCTTTGGCGCAGAGCGCTTTTTGCTTTGTCATAGGAATTATTCTTGGCTTGGAACTGACTTGGAACATCCTGCCGGCAATTATCTTTATTCTGCCGATTGCTTTGCTTTTTATCGGTCTTGGTCTGCTTTTCGGCAGTATCTTAAACCAAAAACAAGTCGGTGGTCTGTGTGGCGCGTTACTGACAAATCTCACCGCTTGGCTGTCGGGAATTTGGTTTGATTTGCGTTTGGTGGGCGGTACATTTGAGAAGATTGCAAACTTGTTTCCCTTTGCCCACGGCGTCAAATTAGAGCAGGCTGTCTATGCCGGAAATTGGTCTGCCATTACCCTTGACTTAATTTGGGTGTCCGGCTATGCTGTAGTGGCGGTTTTGATTGCCTGCCTTTTGTTTTTGCGCCAAATGAAGAAAGATTAGTTGACCGCTGTGCTATAATCGTTAAAAGGGGTGTGAAGTCCTTTGCAAGACAGCGAAATCTACCGGATGTTACCCCAGTTGTTACTGGGTTGGTATGAAAAAAATAAACGGGATTTGCCGTGGCGAGGGGATAAAAACCCCTACCACATTTGGCTTTCCGAGATTATGCTACAGCAAACCCGCGTGGAAGCAGTGAAGGGCTATTATGCCCGCTTTTTGAAGGAAATCCCTACCATTCAGTCGCTGGCAAATGCCGATGATGAGCTGCTTCATAAGTTGTGGGAAGGCCTTGGCTACTATAGCCGTGTCCGCAACCTGAAAAAGGCGGCGCAGACCGTGCTTGCAGAGCATAACGGCATATTTCCCGGGGAATATGCCGAGGTTCGTAAATTATCGGGCATTGGGGATTATACTGCCGGTGCGATTTGTTCCATTGCCTTTCATCTGCCAACTCCGGCTGTGGACGGCAATGTGCTCCGGGTGATTTCCCGGCTCACCGATGACGATACCCCCATCGATTCACCGTACTATAAAAAGACGGTGCAGAAAAATTTGGCTGAGGTCTACCCCGAAAATGCCGGTGACTTTACCCAAGCACTAATGGAACTTGGCGCCACGGTATGCGGACCGAACCGAAAGCCGGATTGCGAAAACTGCCCCTGCGCAGAAGTTTGCAAGGGAAAGAAAAGTGGCAGGGCAGAGGAATTGCCGGTTAAAAATCCGAAAAAGCCCAGGAAACCTGTAGATTTAACTGTGTTTATCTTAAATTGCGAAAACCGGTATGCACTGTGCAAACGCCCGAAAAAGGGCTTGCTTGCAGGTCTTTGGCAATTTCCTAATGTGCCGGAAAAAATGGAAACAAAGAACGCTTTGCAGGCGGTTTGCAATATGGGGCTATCCCCAAAAGATATCCACCGCCAAGTAGAGCGCAAACACATTTTTACCCATATCCAGTGGCAAATGCAAGGCTTCTATATCTCGGTTTCCGATGTGAATACAGAATTTACTTGGCTCACTCCGGAAGAAATCAACAACCAAACCGCATTGCCTACCGCCTTCCGCCAATTTTGGGAAGAAATATAAAAGTACCTCTTTTGTCATTCTGAGCGTCAGCGAAGAATCCGCTCCTAAAACCTAGCGTGTCGATTCGTAGGGGCGGATATTATCCGCCCGCGGGCGAGAAGCAGGTCGCCCTTACATTATTGCAAAAAATCGGTGGTCATTAGACCACCGATTTTTGTTTGGTTAGATTTCATTTTTCACATTGAGAAGTACCCAATCTTCCATCGCGGATTGGAAGGCTCTGTACAGTTCTGTCAGTGCAGTTTGTATGTAGGGTCTGCCGTATACCTGCATATCTGCATTGCAGGCATTTCGGATTTCTGTGTTGCTGGATTTCAGGATGTTCCGCAACAAAGTACTGGGGATATTTTTACCCGTTGCAAAGATTTCAAATCTTTGGTACAGCCTGCAAAAACATAAGTTCCGCAGGAGGTTACACTATCGGGAACCTGAATAGAGACAAGGCTGGTGCATTCATTAAATGCATACTTGACAATGGTGGTAACGCTGTTCGGGATGGAGATAGAAATCAGCCCAGTACAGCCACGGAAGGCGCCATCGCCAATGTAGGTGACTCCCTCCTCAATGGTGACAGTTGTGATTTTCTTCCCCCAAGGAGTAATGTCAATATATTCTAGGTTCATACACCCTCTAAATGCATAAGCGTCAATGCTGGTGATGCCACCGCCGATGGTGACGTGTGTCAGATTATTGCAGTTCCAAAATGCACTACCACCAATGCTTTCGACACTATTGGGGATAGTGATGTATTTAAGACTGCTGTTCTTAAATGCTGACAGTATAGGTTAAATTGCCATAAGTGGCAGCTTGGGCAGGTTGGGTGAAATTGCCAAATAGGAACAGTCCAGTAACTACGCAGAGGGCAAATAGATACGAGTATCACTTCAAAATGAGTCCTATTATTTTACTAACAGAGACTGTGCAAAGCAACCCAAGACAAATACCCCAATTACAAAAATGCCCCAAGATAACATATCTTTTTCCGGCATTCTTTTGGTAATGGAGTTAATAATAGTTGTTTCGCATTTCTCCATATAGTACACCTCCGTTATAATATTATCCCAGTCACATCCTTTCTTTGTTATTATTTTAATTATCATATCACAACTTCAAAGAAAGGCAAGCCTACAATTAAAATGTGCAATTTTACCATATATTGTGGTATACCTTGACTTTATTCCACAAAATGGGTATAATATGCTAGATATAATATGAAAAATTATGGTAGGTATGTTTTATGGCTGTAAAGAAACAGGAACAATACGGCAACTCCAGTATTTCCGTTCTGAAAGGCGAGGAGCGGGTGCGCAAACGCCCTGCGGTTATTTTCGGTTCGGACGATTTGGAAGGCTGTAAGCATGCGGTGTTTGAGATTCTTTCCAACGCAATCGACGAAGCGAGAGAGGGACACGGCGATACCATTATCGTCACCCGCTATGAAGACCTCTCTGTGGAAGTGGAGGACTTTGGCCGCGGCTGTCCCGTGGACTATAACGAAAAAGAAAAACGGTACAACTGGGAACTGGTGTTCTGCGAGATGTACGCCGGTGGCAAGTACGGGGAAAACGGCGAAAACTATGAGTACTCTTTGGGCTTGAACGGCTTGGGTTCGTGCGCCACCCAGTATGCCTCCGAATTTTTTGACGCCACCATCCGCCGTGACGGTTTCCGTTACGATTTGCACTTTGAAAAAGGTCGCAATAAGGGCGGTCTGAAAAAAGAACCCACAGACCGGAAGAAGTCCGGCTCTATTTTCCATTGGCGGCCGGACAAGCAGGTGTTTACCGACATTAACATTCCTGCCGAGTACTATCGGGATGTCCTGCGCCGTCAGGCTGTGGTAAACAAGGGTGTTACTTTCAAATTCCGCAATCAGGTGGGCGGTAAGTTTGAAACAGAAGAGTTCTGCTATCAGGGCGGTATCCGCCAGTATATTGAGGAACTGGTAGGGGATAATGCCTTTACCATGCCCACTTTTTGGGAAACAGAGCGTCGCGGTCGGGATGCGGAAAACCGCCCCGAAATGAAACTGAAAATCACCACCTCTTTCTGCTTTTCCAAGCAGGTCAGCCATTTGGAATACTATCATAATTCCTCTTGGTTGGAATACGGTGGCAGCCCTGACCGTGCGGTGCGTTCCGGCTTTACTGCGGCTTTTGATAAGTTCCTAAAGGACAACAATAAATACACCAAAAACGAAAACAAGATTATTTTCCAAGATATTCAAGACAGTTTGGTGCTGGTGACTAACTGTTTCTCTACCATTGGTTGCTTTGAGAACCAGACAAAGAAATCTGTCAATTCTAAATTCACCCAAGAAGCGATGACCGCATTCTTTAAGGAACAACTGAGCGTTTGGTTCCAAGAGAACAAACAGGAAGCGGATCGGGCGGCAGAGCAAATTCTCATTAACAAGCGGGCGCGGGAAAGCGCGGAAAAGACCAAAATCAATGTAAAGAAAAGCCTTTCCGTGAAGGTGGATATTGCCAACCGCGTGCAGAAATTTGTGGATTGCCGGAGCAAGGATGCGGGCATCCGAGAACTGTATATCGTGGAGGGCGATTCTGCGTTGGGTAGCGTCAAATTAAGCCGTGACGCAGAGTTCCAAGGCATTATGCCCGTCCGCGGTAAAATCCTCAACTGCCTAAAGGCGGATTATAACAAGATTTTTGCATCCCCCATTATTACTGACCTGATGAAGGTTTTGGGCTGTGGCGTGGAAATTCAGGGTAAGAAGTCCAAGGAATTGTCCTCTTTTGACATTGACAATTTGCGTTGGAACAAGGTGGTTATCTGTACCGATGCGGACGTGGACGGTTTCCAAATTCGCACCTTGATTCTGACCATGCTTTACCGCCTTTGCCCCACCTTGATTCGGGACGGCTATGTGTATATTGCCGAGTCCCCCTTGTTTGAAATCACCTACAAGGACAAGACTTGGTTTGCTTATAATGAAGCGGAAAAGGCAAAGATTTTGCGGGAAGACCTAGAGGGCAAGAAGCCCACCATTCAGCGGTCGAAAGGTCTTGGTGAAAACGATCCGGAAATGATGTGGATGACCACCATGAACCCCGAAACCCGACGCCTGATTAAGGTGATGCCGGAAGATGCCGAACGGACAAGTTACTATTTTGATGTGCTTTTGGGCGACAATCTTCCCGAGCGTAAGAATTTTATTGCAGACAACGGTTCCAAGTATTTGGAACTGGCAGATATTTCGTAAGTGAGGTTCAAAATGGCACGAAAGAAAAAAGAACCGGAACAGAACACAAAGAAAATCAATACCGACGGTGTTGTGGGTTTGGTAGGATCTACCACGGAGCAGGCGATTTCCGAGATCTTGGAAATCAACTATATGCCCTATGCCATGTCGGTGATTGTGTCCCGCGCCATTCCGGAAATTGACGGCTTTAAGCCCTCTCACCGGAAACTGCTGTACACGATGTATAAAATGGGACTTCTAAACGGCAGCCGTACCAAGTCTGCCAACATTGTGGGTCAGACTATGCGCTTAAACCCTCACGGTGATGCCGCCATTTATGAAACCATGGTGCGTCTTGCCAAGGGAAATGAGACCTTACTGCACCCCTTTGTGGATTCCAAGGGCAACTTCGGTAAGGTGTACTCTCGGGATATGGCATACGCCGCCGCCCGTTACACCGAAGCAAAACTCGACGGTATTTGCACAGAACTGTTTCGGGATATTGACTCGGACACCGTGGATATGGTGGACAACTATGATGCCTCGATGAAAGAACCCAGTTTGCTTCCTACCACATATCCCAATGTGTTAGTTTCAGCAAACCAAGGCATTGCCGTGGGTATGGCAAGTAATATTTGTTCCTTTAACTTAAAAGAGGTTTGCGATACCACCATCGCCCTGATGAATAACCCCGACCACGACATTTTGGAAACCTTGCCCGGTCCGGATTTTTCCACCGGTGCAGAACTTCTGTTTGACGATAATGCAACCCGGGAAATTTACACCACCGGCCGTGGTAGTTTCAAACTTCGGGCAAAGTGGCGCTACGTCAAAGAGGGCAATCTGATTGAAATTTATGAGATCCCTTATTCTACCACCAGCGAAGTTATTATGGATAAGGTGGCGGACTTGATTAAGTCCGGCAAAATTAAAGAAATCAATGATATGCGTGACGAAACCGACTTGGGCGGTTTGAAACTGACCATTGATTTGAAGCGCGGTGTGGATGCGGACAAACTGATGCAAAAACTCTTCCGCTTGACCCCCTTGCAGGATAGTTTTGCTTGTAATTTCAATATTCTCATTGCTGGTATGCCCCGGGTGTTGGGCGTGGGCGAGATTTTGGAGGAGTGGACGGCTTGGCGTACCGATTGCGTGAAGCGTCGGCTGTTCTTTCAAATCGGCAAAAAAGAAGATCGTCTGCACCTGCTCAAAGGTTTGGAACGGATTCTTTTGGACATTGACAAAGCCATTGCCATTATTCGGGAAACAGAAATGGAAAACGAGGTTGTGCCTAACCTGATGATTGGCTTCGGCATTGACGAAATCCAAGCAAATTATGTGGCGGAAATCAAACTTCGCAATATCAACAAAGAATATATCCTCAAGCAAATTAAGGCCGTGGATGAGTTGGAAAGAGAAATTGCGGATCTGCGGGATATTTTGGGAAGTTCCCGCAAGTTGAAAAACCTCATTATCAAGGAATTGGAAGAGGTTTCTAAGAAATACGGTCAGCCCCGTAAGACGGAGATTATCTACGAAACTACTAAAATCGAGGAGGAGGAAGAAGAGGACGATACGCCGGATTACCCCGTGACGCTCTTTGTGTCCAAGGCAGGCTATCTCAAGAAGATCACCGCCCAAAGCCTTCGTATGTCCGGCGAGCAAAAGTTTAAGGAAGGGGATAGTTTGTCCTTTTCTAGAGAAACTACCAACAAGGCGGAAATTTTGGTATTTACCGATAAGTTCCAATGCTATAAAAGTCGCTTGAGCGAATTTGAAGACGGCAAAGCATCCCTTTTGGGCGATTATCTGCCTCAAAAGTTGGGTATGGATGCCGGGGAAAATGTCTTGTATGTGCTGTTACCAGGGGACTATAAGGGCTTTGTGCTGTTCTTCTTTGAAAACGGTAAGGTCGCCAAAGTTCCGCTGTCTGCCTATGAAACAAAGACAAACCGGAAGCGTCTGATTGGCGCATTCTCGGATAAGAGTCCTCTGAAGGGCGCAATGGCGCTGACAGCCGACGCACAAGTGGCACTTTATTCCACCGATGGGCGTGTGGCTGTTGTATCTACGGCACTTCTTCTGCCCAAAACCACGAAAAACACCCAAGGTGTCAGTGTGATGAGCATTAAGAAGAAGGCGCAACTTGACCATGTACTGCTTCTTGAGGAAAGTGGAATTACCAATGTCAGCCGTTATCGCTGCCGCACCATTCCCACTGCCGGCGCGCTGATCAAAGAAGAGGATTCCCTAGAAAAACAAGCAAGTTTTGATATTTAACGGAGGGTTGCAATGGAAAACAAGTTGACAATTGCAAAGGATATGCTCAAAACAATGGTTGGGTGTATTGTCTTTGGTTTGGGGTTTAACTTATTCCTTTTGCCCAATGGACTTAACGCCGGCGGACTTTCCGGTCTTGCGATGGTTTTTGTTACCATTACGGATTTCGGTATGGTCGGTACGATTACGGCCCTTGTCAACATTCCCTTGTTTGCCTTGGCGGGAATGAAAATCGGTAGAAAGTTCTTTTGGTATTCCTTAGTCGGAATGATTTTCAGTTCCCTTTTTATTGACTTGCTAGTAATGTTGCCCCAACCCCAGACAGAGCCTTTGGTTGCCGCACTGTATGGTGGTGTGCTGTGTGGGTTTGGTTTGGGTGTGGTGTTTTCTACCGGCGCATCCACCGGCGGTTCGGATATCATTACCCGTCTTTTGAAACTGCGGTATCAAAATGTTCCTATTGGGGTCATCACAATTTGTCTTGACTTGTTTGTGGCTGGTTTGACGGGTCTTGCGTTTCAAGATGTGAACCGGATGCTTTACAGTGGCGTTGCGATTTTTGTGGCCGGTCGGGTGATGGATGCGGTTGTGTATAGTTTTGACTATTCCAAGGTTGCGCTGATTATTAGCCGTGAGCATGAGGTGATTGCAAAAGCGGTCACCCAAAAGTTGGAGCGGGGCGTGACTTATTTGCAAGGGGAAGGTTTCTATTCCGGCAGAGATACCAAGGTGATTTTAACGGCTATTAAACGGTATCAATTAGCGGAATTAAAGGCTATGGTGGTGAAAATTGACCCTGATGCCTTTATCATTTTGCAGGAAGCCCATCAAGTTTTAGGCGACGGTTTCTCCCGGTACTCGAAAGATTCCTTATAAATACAAAAAGGAGGACACAATGAAACATAGATGGTTAAGTATCCTTATGTTGCCCTGCCTTTTGCTTTCGGCCTGCAGTTTTTTAATAAAAAATGAGCAGGTGTATATTACGCCCCATAGCGATAACCTGCAGAACAATGCCGATGAGATTGTTTCGGTTGACACCTATTTGCAAATGCGCCAGGTGTTGGTGAGCAGAATTGAAAGTGGTACGGCAAATTTGATTATATCCGTGTCCTCTTTTGATGATGAGTCAGCCGATTACTATGCGAAGACAGCCATTGACCACGCATTGCAGGATACCCCGATTGGAACATATGCGGTGAATCATATTTCCTATGAAGTGGGCAAAAACCAAGGAAAACCGGTTATCGCCTTTCATATGGACTATCGCCACGGCGTTGGGGATATTATGCGGATAAAAACAGTTGAAAATATGGAAGAGGCAGTGCCTCATATTGAAACAGCCTTGACGGAATATGCAGATTCCCTTGTCTTCCAAGTGAAAAATTATTCCAAAACCGATATTGCCCAGCGGGTTGCGGATTATGGAAATTTACATCCGGATCAGGTAATGGAACAACCACAGGTTCGGGTATCGGTTTATCCCAATAGCGGGGAACATCGTGTTGTGGAGATTTTCTTTACATATCAAAACAGTCATACGGATTTGCAGAAAATGCAAAAGATTGTAGCGGATGTTTTTGCCTCTGCGCAAATTTATGTCCAACAGACCAATGTCAAGGAACGGTTTTCCCGATTGTATTCTTTCTTGATGGAACGAGATGAATATACGATAGAATCCTCTATTACGCCGGCATACAGCCTTCTGCATTACGGTGTGGGCGATAGTCGCGCCCTTGCCAATGTATATGCTGCGATGTGTCGCAGTGTTGAACTGGATTGTAAGGTGATTTCCGGCACAAGAGATGGAAAACCTTGGTTTTGGAATATCGTGGGACATAATGGCAAGTATTACCATGTGGATTTGTTGCGGTGCAACGAAAGCGGAGGTTTTCAAATGCTGACAGACAAGGAAATGAAGGACTATGTGTGGGATTATTCCGCCTATTAATGCGGATTTCCTCTTTACAGATAGCAGAAAATCGGCTATAATAAACTGCAAAAACTTTGAAATGGGAGTTACCCTATGAATATTGAATTTGATAGTTACAAACAAAAATTGGGTGAAATCCGTCCTGCATTGGACGCACTGGCGGATTCTCTGAATATAGAAGGCTTGAAAAATGAGTTGGAGCGCCTTCACGCTATGCAGGAAGCCCCTGGTTTTTGGGATAATGCGGAAAAAAGCCAGCAGGTTGTCTATAAGACTAAGACCACGGAAAATAAAATCAATTCCTATGTGAATATGTGCGCTTCTTGGGATGACCTTATGACCATTTGTGAAATGGCAGCCGAAGAAGACGACGATTCTATGTTAGAGGAATTGAAAGAGGGCTATGATGCGCTGTCTTCTGCAATGGAGCGTTGCCGTTTGCAGACCTTGCTGACCGGACATTATGACGGTAACAACGCAATGGTCAGTTTTCAGGCCGGCGCAGGCGGTACAGAAGCCCAAGATTGGTGCCAAATGCTGTACCGTATGTATACCCGCTGGGCGGAGGCGCATGGCTATAACTATAAAATTATGGACTATCAGGAAGGCGACGAGGCTGGCCTTAAGTCCGCTGATATTCTCATTGAGGGCGAAAATGCTTATGGCTTTTTAAAGGGCGAAAACGGTGTGCACCGTTTGGTCCGTGTTTCCCCCTTTGATGCAAATGCCCGCCGTCAGACCTCTTTTGCCGCCATCGAAGTCATTCCCGATATTCAAGACGATAGTCAGGATGTGGAGATCAAGTCGGAAGATTACGAAATGCAGGTGTTCCGTTCCTCCGGCGCAGGTGGTCAACATATCAATAAGACATCGTCTGCCGTGCGCCTGATTCACAAGGCAACCGGCATTGTAGTGGCTTGCCAGACTGAGCGTAGTCAGTTCCAAAACAAGGAAAACTGTTTGAGAATGCTTCGCAGTAAACTGGTGGAAATCAAAGAGCGTGAGCACTTGGATAAGATTTCCGACATCAAGGGCGTGCAAAAGAAGATTGAGTGGGGCAGCCAAATCCGCAACTATGTTTTTATGCCCTATACCCTTGTAAAAGATACCCGCACCGGCTGTGAAACATCCAATGTCAACGCAGTGATGGATGGCGCATTAGACCCCTTCATCAATGCATATTTGACTTGTGCAGCCACCGGCACTTGGGTTACGAAATAATTGGAAAATTTATTCCCCAAATACTTGAAATCTAGAAATTTCTATGATATAATATCAGCCGTTATCACCCAAAGTATGGGAATTTGTGTTTAATCCGCAGCATGCGGTGATTATGCTGTCGGAGGGAGGTTTACAAAATGGAAGTTTTGAAGATTGTTTTGACAGTTCTAGAAGTGATTGCCAGTGTTGCGCTGACTGTAGTTGTGTTGCTTCAGTCCGGTAAGGAAGCTGGTCTGTCCGGCGCATTGTCCGGCAATTCCGATTCCTACCTGAGCAAAAGCGGTAAGGGTTTGGATAAGGTTCTGGCAAAGGCTACTAAGTGGGTTGCCCTTGTTTGGTTGCTTTTGACCTTGGCTTTGTGCCTTTTGCCCTAAGGAAAAGATATCTGACCGCAGGTTTTCCTGTGGTCGTTTCTTTTATTACAGATAAGGAGTATATCTATGAAAGCGGAGAAATTATCTTCTCTTGCACCGGAATCGGTGTTTGCTTATTTTGAAAAAATTTGTTCCATTCCCCATGGTTCGGGCAATACCAAAGCCATCAGCGATTATTTGGTGTCTTTTGCCAAAGAGCAGGGACTTCGTTATATCCAAGATAGTGACAACAATGTGATTATCTTCAAAAAGGGCACTACCGGCTATGAAGACCATCCCCCTGTGATTTTACAGGGGCATATGGATATGGTTTGTGAAAAGGATGCCGATTGTCCTTTGAATATGGAAACGGACGGCTTGGATATTGCTCACGACGGCAATTATATCTATGCCAAGGGCACAACCTTAGGTGGCGACAACGGCATTGCTGTGGCTTATGGCTTGGCGCTGTTGGCTTCAACAGATATTCCCCACCCGCCCTTGGAAGTGCTGATTACCGTAGATGAGGAAATCGGTCTGTTGGGCGCGGCATCGGTGGATGTGTCCGAAATAAAAGGGCATACCTTGCTAAATTTGGACTCTGAGGACGAGGGCATTTTTACTGTGTCCTGCGCCGGCGGCGCAACGGCAACGGTTACTTTGCCTGCCCCCAAGCATCCGGTATACGGCCCGTGTATTTGCCTAACGGTAGAAGGCTTGCAAGGCGGTCACTCCGGCGTGGAAATCCACAAGAACCGCGCCAATGCCAATAAGGTGATGGGCGAACTTTTGGGCAGAATTCAAAAGATTATGCCTTTGAGCATTACTTCTTTAAACGGCGGTGCGAAAGACAATGCCATTCCTCGTTCTTGCCAAGTGACGGCAGTAATGTTGGGAATGAATGTTGACCCCATCAATGAGATGATTGAAAATCTGCAAAAGGAAATTCGGGAAACTTACGATGAGCCGGAGGCGGTTATTCGCGGGGAAAATGTAGAGGCACTAGGTGGTAATGCGCTTTCTGCCGAGTTGTCTGCAAAGGTAATTTCTCTTTTGTGTGCGTTGCCCAACGGTGTGCAAGCCATGAGTCAAGAGATTTCCGGCTTGGTGCAAACCAGTTTAAATTTGGGCATTGCCAAATTGGAGGAAAATCTGACTTTGACTTTCTCGGTGCGAAGCAGTGTCAACGCAGAAAAGCAGGCGTTACTGGAAAAACTGCGGGAAATTGCCGCTTTCCACGATGCCACCTATAGCCAAATGGGGGAATATCCCGCTTGGGAATACAAAAATGAGTCTCATTTGCGGGATACGATGGTTCAGGTTTATCAGCAGATGTTCGGCAAAGAGCCGGAGGTTGTGGCAATTCATGCCGGTTTGGAATGCGGTATGTTGTCAGAAAAACTTCCCGGGCTGGATTGCGTGTCTATCGGTCCGGAAATGCACGATATTCATACCACCCGTGAAAGATTGGGCATTGCCTCAACCCAGCGAACTTGGCACTTCATTTTGGAAGTTCTGAAGCAATTATAATTGGTTTTTAATTTGACTTTAGGTTGTCCCATATGGTATAAATAAGTATGTTTTTCTGAAAGGATGCGCGTGATATGTATTGTAGAAATTGTGGCATACAAGTACCGGAGGATTCTAAATTCTGCGCAAATTGTGGCGAAAGACAAGAAGTTGCGCCTCAGCAGAAGGTTCCGACATTCGAAGAAATTAAGAAGGATCCCATATTTTCTCAGCCGACGCCCCAACCGCAACCCAAGCCGCAACCCAAACCTCAACCTAAGAAAAGGAAGACTTTTCGGGGTATTGTGATTGGTATTCTGACTTTTACGCTGGTGGCTGCTGTGCGAGGGTATATCAAAGGTCGGATGGAAAATGCATTAGAAGATACTCTCGGCGATGCCATTCAGGCCATTCAGGAAAAATCCTATGAAGAGTTGGATGAGTTGTCTTCCCAGTTGGATGTGGTTGTTACCGGCTATGACATCGGACAATGGCAAGAAAATGGGAAAACCGGTCCTTTGCTAAAGGTTCTTTTCAAGAATAACAGCCAGAAGATACTCTCGCGGGTGGAATTTGCCATCGCGACTTGGGATGCCAACGGTAATGTGGTTCATTTGCAATTTGATGATGAAAGTACAAATACCACAAATCTTACAAAATTGAATTTTGATCCGATCTATGTTATGCCCAGTCAGACCTATGGCGATAATGTGGGCTTGTCCTTGAATAAAGCAACTGAACTACCTCAAAGAATTCAAGCGGTTGCAATAAATTGGGAATTTTCCGATGGAACGAAAGGGATAAACCCTGACTATGAGCATTGGCAGTACAAATACGAAGAAAAGCAAAATACTCGTGCAGATTTGGCACAAGCCCAATTTTCAGAATCCCTCTTTATGACAGAGAGTGAACTGAATGCGGCATTGAAGGAACTGCCGATTTTTACCACGGAATATGAAATCGCATCTTGGGGCGATGGCGATTTGCTCTGCGCTACCATTCAAAATAACAGCGGTGTAACCCTAAAAGAAATCCAAATTGCCTATGCGACTTGGGATGCAGAAGGAAATCCCGTTTACGTCACGTGGAAAGACGGAGAAACGGCTTCCAGTAATATCGCAAGAATTATCTTAGATGACATTTCCGTTAAATCCGGCAAAACCTATGGATCTGAAAACGGCATGGCTTTACATAAGGATAGTGAAAAGGTGGCCAAATTCATTGCCATTCCTTATTCCTATGTGGATGCAGACGGCAATACTTGGGAGAACCCTTACTATACCGCTTGGTCCAATATATATAGAGGCTAACATACAAAGCACCAACCAAAAGGTTGGTGCTTTTTTACAGCAATCCCTTGAGCCAAGCAATATCTTCTTTTTTAAGCACCTGCATTAAAAACAGCATACAGATAAAAACAATGCCGAAACTTACCCCTTGGATAACCGGCTGATACACATGCGTGGCAATAAAAATACTCACAGCGGTTGCCCCAATGGTCAAAAAAGGCAGGGATAGGGGAATGACTCTGCCGGTAATTTTTAGAAGTCTGCGGAAACTCAAAAGAAAATTCAGCAAATGGGTAATAAAAAAACTGACAAAATAACCGGTCATTCCAAATTTGGGAAGCAGGATAAATAAAAACAGAACATCCATGGCAGAGGTGAGGATGTTGTAGCGGACGCAGGCGGTTTGCTGCCCTAAACCCTTAGTCATGGCATCGGTAATGGCGTCGCAATAGAGCATAGGAATCAAAAGGGAATATAATCGCAACTGATTGCCGGCTTCTTGGTTTTGGTAAAGGGCAGAGCAAAGCACTTGTCCCAGCAAAAATTCCAGACCACCCACAAAACAACCGTAAAGCAGTGTCACTTTCAGACTGCGTTTGACTAAATAGCGGATGCGGGTTTGACTTCCGGCGGCGTTACAACGGGCAAGTTCCGGAATCAAAAGTTCTGCCAAGCCGAACACAATGGCGGCAGGGAACATCAAAATGGGAAACACCATACCGCTGATGATACCAAAGGATGCCAGCGGATTATCCACACCGGAAAATAAGGCAAGGCGTTTGGGCACCATTAAATTTTCTGTGGTGGAAATCCCTGCCTTCAAATCATCAGCCAGCGCTAAAGGCAGTGCGGTTTGCAGAAGCCTTTTTCGAATAGGTATGGGTGGCCCACTGGGGGCTTTTTCTCGGATACGCAATACCGCTAAGGTTGATACGGTCATACAGCCGGAAATACCACTTCCGAAGATAATGCTTTGGCAGGCGCGTATGGGGTCATCTTCTGCCCAAAAGGTCAACAAGGCCATAGTCAAAGCCATAGAGAATAACTGTTCTGCCACTTCTACTACAGCAAGGGTGCCAATACGATTGGCGGCAGTAAAGTATCCAACCATCACACCGGTCAGGCAGTTTATCGGCACAAAGCAGGAAAATAGCCGGATTGCCTCGACAGTTTCGGGATGCCCCACCCAGTATGTGGCGATTTGCGGGGCAAAAAAATATAAAATCAGCGCAACTGCGCCACTGCATAGCGCGCTATACAAGAAACAGCCGGAGAGTACACTGCGCACATTTTCCGGCTTTTTTTTGCCCAATTCCTCGGCAGTTAAGTACATCGTGGCAGTTCGGATACCGGCAATACCGGCGGTCATCGCCAGTCCACCCACGGATAAAACCAGTTGCAAAAGACCCACACCGGTGGCGCCGATACAGCCGGAAATATATACTTGAAAGCCGGTGGAAACCATCCGCAAAAGTAAATTTACCCCGGTTAAAAGCAGGGCGCTATAGAAAATCGGAAGACGCAAAAAATCCCCTCCTTGTCCCTATTTTATGGGAACATAGGAGGGGATATGTCTTATACTTCTTTGCAGAATGAAGAAAGGGGACATTCACCGCATTTGGGATTTCGGGCAGTACAAATCTCTCTGCCAAACAGCACAATTCGGTGGCAGAAATCCGAACTTTCCTCAGGAGGCAAAATGGCGCGCAGTTGCTTTTCCACCTTTTCCGGTTCTTTACCTTTGGAAAGACCCAGCCGTCTGCAAATACGGATGCAATGGGTGTCGCAAACCACACTTCCGGGGATTGCAAAAATATCCCCTAGAAGCAAATTTGCCGTTTTCCGTCCAACACCGGGGAGTTTCAGCAATTCTTCCATAGTGCCGGGGACTTTACCGCCGTAAGTATCCAAAAGCATTTGGCAGGCTAGTATAATATCTTTCGCTTTTTGTCGATAAAACCCGCAGGAGTGGATGTATCGTTCAATATCGGAAATGTCAGCAGATGCCAAAGATTCCAATGTTGGATATGCTTCGAAAAGGGAAGGTGTCACCAAATTGACTCTGGCATCGGTACATTGGGCCGATAGCCGAACGGCAATCATCAGTTCGTAATCTTTCTCGTATTGCAGGGCGCAAAGCGCCTCGGGATATTTGTGTTTGAGGATTTCAACAATATTTTGAACTTTCTGTTTCATAAAACCACCTCATAACTAGTTTATCATATTTTTTGTTTGTTGAAAAGAGGTGATTTCTGTCTGCACAAAAATACCCCATTGTGGATATGATGAAATATCGAAGATAGGAGGGGATACCCTTGGATATGGGTTTAAATCAGTTACCCTTAGGACGGTGGGGGTTGGTGACGCAAATTGATTCTGATGAGCCGTTATCCAAACGGTTGGGCACATTTGGATTAGTGCCGGGAACTCGGGTTTGTTGCCGTTACCGCACCCCTTGCGGAAAAGTCACGGCGTTGGAATTTCGGGGCACAGTGGTTGCCCTGCGCACACGGGATATGGGAACAATCCGTGTGCAGGCGGAATGAATACAAGGATAGAACATAAGATAAATATCACGCTGGCAGGCAACCCAAATGTGGGGAAAAGCACACTGTTTAACACCCTCACCGGTTTGCGCCAACATACCGGAAATTGGCCCGGGAAAACTGTGGGTGTTGCATTGGGGGAAAGGGTATACGGTAGTACGGCATTTACCTTCGTGGATTTGCCGGGGACATATTCTTTAGAGGGTGACTCGCCGGATGAAGCGGTGGCTGGGCAGTATTTGCAGGAAAATCGGGGAGATTGTGCAGTGGTGGTATGCGATGGAAGTTGCTTGGAACGAAGCCTCATTTTAGCACTTCAAATACGGATGCTGTGCCCGAAAACCGTGATTTGCGTCAATTTGATGGATGAAGCAAAACGCCACGGCTTGTCCATATGTCATAAGAAACTGTCTGATTGTTTGGATGCGCCGGTGGTTTTTACCTCGGCGGGCAAAGGCGAGGGGATAGAGATGCTGTTGAACACAATACGCCAAACAGCGTTACAAATACCGAAAGATGCGCTACCTTATTGGGATGACCCCATCGCATCGGCAGAAGAAATTGCAGAAAAATGTATTTGTCGTATGCCGGATTGCAACCAGCAATTTCGTTTATCCGTGGATAAATTGCTGGTGAGTCGGCGGTTTGGCGTTCCTTTTTTATTCTTGGTACTGCTGGGGATTGTGTGGCTGACAGTATGGGGGGCGAATTACCCCAGTCGTTTGTTGGAAAATCTAGCCGATTACGGTTATGCGGTTTTATCCGGTTGGGCGGGTATCTTTCCACCGTGGCTTTCGGGTCTGTTGGTAGATGGAATTTATGCAACCTGCGCCCGGGTGATTTGCGTGATGCTTCCTCCTATGGCAATTTTCTTCCCCTTATTTACAGTTTTGGAAGATATCGGTTACTTACCACGTATGGCATTTTTGTTAGACCCAATTTTTGCCCGCTGTGGCGGGTGCGGAAAACAAGCGTTAACCTTATGTATGGGATTGGGCTGTAATGCTGTGGGGGTAATGGGGTGTCGGATTATCCAATCCCCGAGAGAGCGTTTAACTGCCATTTTAACCAATGCAATGGTGCCCTGCAACGGAAGGTTTCCCACGCTGATATTGTTGGGAACTTTATTTTTTACCGGCAGTGGCAGTGCTTTGGTGGTGGCGTTATGCGTGGCTTTGGGGGTGGCGGGGGCAATGGCGGTGTCCTTCTTGCTGAGTAAAACCCTTCTCAGGGCAAAACCCAGCGTTTTTATGATGGAACTGCCACCGTTTCGCCGCCCTCGGCTTGGCCAAATTTTGGTGCGTTCCTTATGTGACAGAACGGCCTTTGTTGCATTGCGGGCATTGGTGGTGGCGGCACCGGCAGGGGCGGTTTTGTGGGTGCTTGCCAATACAAATTTATTGGGTATCCTGGCGGATTTTCTCAATCCCCTTGGGATTATGCTGGGAATGAACGGTATTATTTTATTATCCTTTGTGTTTTGTTTACCGGCCAACGAACTGTTACTTCCGGTAATTTTAATAGGAATGACCCAAGCCCAAAGTCTACAGGCGGTCAGTGGGATCGGTTATGGCGTTTTGGGAGATTACTTTACATGGCAAATGGCAGTATGTACCATGGTGTTTACCTTGTTTCATTGGCCTTGCGGAACAACCCTAATGACCGTTTATAAAGAAACGGCTTCCATAAAAAAGACAGCGGCGGCATTTATCCTGCCTACCGCTGTCGGAGTAATACTTTGTTTTTTATTAAATTGGTTCCTCTAAAATATCTGCAGTGAGGGCGGAAATCTCATAGGCTGTGCGTTCTTCTGCGCCGTCTTCGGTCAGTTTGGTGTAGACACGGCTTTGCAATCTACCGTAAATGCGAATAACATCTCGGGTGTGGCATAAGTTGACTTCTTGGGCTGTGCGCCCCCATAAAATACAGGGCAAATAGTCCGCCCTATGAAACGCCCGAGGCACGGCCAACATGACATCGCAAATTTCCCGACCCAATGGTGTTTTCCGGAAATTTGGTTCTCGGCAAAGGGGACCTTCCACAATCACTTCGTTGAGCGGATCACCGTCGTCTAGCAAAAGATCTGTGGCAAAGACGAAAATCAGCAGGTGGCGAATACCCTCTGTGCGTTGATTGTGAGAGCGAATTTGTCCGCAGACCGTGACCATACTGCCTGCGGTGGGGTCAAGGGGGGCAAGTAAGTTTTCTTCTGCAATCACCGGCAGTATATCCACCGCACCGGACAGACGAGGGACTTCCAGCAGAAAACGGTAAAATTTACGGCCGTGATTTTCGTGTGAGAAACGGGGCAGTTCCACAAGAGAGCCCCGTAGGGTAATGCTGTTGGTTGTATGTTCCATAGTACCACCTCGAAGAAGGATTGTATGGAACATTCTATGCTTGGTTTTTTAAAACAGAACACCGGCAAGAATTGGGATTTCACACCCACTGACCACATATTCGCATGATGTTCCCTTCGCGGGAATCCGGCGCAGAGCCTTTAAAAACCTATCTTATAATGTTATTTTTTTGTAAAAATTTCGACAACACTAACCGGAGTCTAAAAATCGTGCTATAATAAAGAAAAAGGGGGAATACGATGAAACTGATTTTCTTAGGCGCAACCCACGAAGTTACCGGTTCTTGCTCACTGCTGGAGGCTTGCGGAAAGCGAATTTTGATTGATTGCGGTATGGAACAAGGGCTGGATATGTACGAAAACTGCGAACTGCCCGTTCTTGCTGGCGAAATTGACGCGGTTTTGTTGACCCACGCCCACATTGACCATTCTGGAATGATTCCGGCTTTGGTGGCAAAAGGGTTCGCAGGACCCATCTATGCAACCCAAGCCACAGAAAAACTATGTAATATTATGCTTCGGGACTCCGCCCACATTCAGGAATTTGAGACGGAGTGGCGCAATCGAAAAGCTCAGCGTTCCGGAGAACCGGAATATGTACCTGCGTATACAATGACCGACGCAGAGCAGACATTGCGTCAGTTTAAGGGGTATCGTTACGAAGAAGAAATTGCTATCTTTGACGGAATTTCGGTTGTTTTTCGGGATGCGGGGCATCTGTTGGGCTCGTCGAGTATTTATATTACCGTAACAGAAGGGACGCAAACCCTCACACTGCTGTTTTCCGGTGATTTGGGCAATGTGGAGCGTCCGCTTATTAAGGACCCCCAGCCGGCTCAAAATGCGGATTATGTGATTGTGGAATCTACCTATGGTGATCGTTTGCACGGACCGCGGCCGGACTACTTATCCCAGTTGTCCCAAATCCTTCAAGAAACCTTTGACAGAGGCGGGAATGTGGTGATACCCTCTTTTGCGGTGGGTAGAACTCAGGAGTTACTATATCTTTTGCGTACCATTAAGGAACAAAACAGAGTTCACGGCCATGACGGTTTTCCGGTGTATGTGGATAGCCCTTTGGCTGTGGAAGCAACAAGAATATACGCATCCGGTTTGACGGCGTTTTATGATCAGGAGACTTTAGAACTGCTTGGGCAGGGGATAGACCCGATTCTGTTTCCGGATTTGCGCCTTTCCGTGACATCCGATGAGTCGAAACTGATCAACGCGGATAAAGTTCCTAAGGTGATTTTGTCGGCATCCGGTATGTGCGAAGCAGGTCGGATTCGGCATCACTTAAAGCATAATCTATGGCGTAAGGATTGCACGATTTTGTTCGTAGGCTATCAGGCGGCGGATACCATAGGCAGAAAATTGGTTGATGGTGCAAGCAAGGTGCGCTTGTTTGGGGAAGATATTGCCGTACACGCCAACATTACCAACTTGGACGGCATCTCTGGACATGCTGACCGAGATATGCTCATTGGCTGGCTTTCCCATATGACCCATACTCCTAAAACGGTTTTTGTGAACCACGGTGATGATCAGGTTTGCGATAGTTTTGCATCCCTCGTCTCTGAAAAATTGGGATTTCCTGCAATTGCCCCCTATAGCGGGGATGGGTATGACTTGATAACCGGCGATTGCTTCCAAAAGGGAGTGATTACCCCTTCGAAAAAGTATACCGAGGGTCGCAAACGGGCAAGTATGCTTTATGAGCGCTTGACCGATGCAATGAGCCATCTGCGCAAGATTGTTGAGGGTATGAAGGACGCGCCAAATCGGGAAATTGTCCGCATTACAGACCAAATCAATTCCATTTGCGATAAATTTAAGCGATAAGACTAAAATTGAAGAAAAACACCACGGAAAAATTGTTTGTTTTTCCGTGGTGTTTATTTGTCCGAAGGCTGTTGACAAATCCTATGTATTATTGTATACTTGTATACAATAATACAAGTTAGAAAGGAGTATCCACTATGCTTGAAATATCTCCGAAAACAAACCTGCTAGAACAAGAAACTTATAAATACGCCTTACAGGATATTGAAGAACCGAACTTGCTACGGGATTTCTATTCCTATGGCACTGTGCCGAAGGTAGCCTTTAACCATCGCCGTGTGCCAATCAATATGCCGGAAGAGATTTGGATTACGGACACTTCTTTGCGGGACGGACAGCAATCCGTTGAGCCCTATTCTGTGGACCAAATTGTCAAGATTTATAAACTTCTGTCGAAGTTGGGTGGTCCTTACGGCATTATCCGTCAAACGGAATTCTTTATCTACAGCAAGAAGGATAGAGAAGCCTTGGAAAAATGTATGGAACTGGACTTGAAGTTCCCCCAAATCACCAGTTGGATTAGAGCTAGCAAAGAGGACTTTAAACTTGTCCGTGATTTGGGCATTCAAGAGACCGGCATTTTGGTCAGTTGCAGTGACTATCATATTTTCAAGAAAATGAAAATGACCCGCCGTCAGGCAATGGATTACTATCTATCCACCGTGGCCGATGCATTTGAAGCCGGTGTTGTTCCCCGTTGCCATTTAGAGGACATTACCCGTGCGGATTTCTATGGTTTTGTTGTGCCTTTTGTCAACGCATTGCAGGAAATGTCCCGAGATGCCGGTATCCCCGTGAAAATTCGTGCTTGCGATACTATGGGTTATGGCGTTCCTTATACAGAAGTTGCATTGCCCCGCAGTGTGGCAGGCATTATTTACGGTCTGCAACACCACTCGGAAGTACCCAGTGAATGCTTGGAATGGCACGGTCATAATGACTTTTATAAGGCGGTTGCCAATGCCTCTACCGCTTGGCTTTACGGCGCCAGCGCTGTCAACTGTTCCTTGTTGGGCATCGGTGAGCGTACCGGTAACATCCCCTTGGAAGCCATGGTGTTTGAGTATGCTTCTTTGCGCGGTTCTATGGACGGAATGGATCCCACAGTGATCACGGAAATTGCAGATTTCTTCCAAAATGAGGTAGGTTACGATATTCCGCCCATGACGCCCTTTGCCGGCAGAAGTTTCAATTCTACCCGTGCCGGTATCCACGCAGACGGTCTTATGAAGGATGCGGAAATCTACACGATTTTTGATACGGAAAAACTGTTAAACCGTCCTGCCACCGTGGAAATCAGCAAGACTTCCGGTACAGCAGGTATTGCCTACTGGATTAACCAAAAATACCGTTTGACCGGCGCTGACCAAGTTACCAAGCAGGATAAATTGGTTACAGATTTGAAACTTTGGGTGGATAGTTTGTATGAGCAGGGCAGACAGACGGTAATTTCTCACAAAGAATTGGAAGAAGAAATTGCAAAGATGGCCCCCGACCGTTTTGCAAAGTAAGGAGGCTATGATGGCTGAATTTAGAAGTATTTCTCTGGCAGATCAGGTATTTGAGAGATTGGAAAAAGACATCATTACCGGCGTCTATCCCAGAGGTGAGATTATTACAGAACTGAAATTGGTGGAAGCCATGGGGGTGAGCCGTACGCCGATTCGGGAAGCCTTGCGTCGATTGGAGCAGGAATGCTTAATTCGAGATACGGGTAAAGGCTCTCTTGTTTTAGGCATCACATTAGACGACCTTGCAGATATTATGGATATCCGCTGTCGTACAGAAGGCTTGGCCGCCTACCATGCGGCAAATAATATTACCGATGAAGGTAGGGTAGAATTGCAATCGATTTGTCAGCGTCAGGATCTCTATTTTGCGCAAAAGGATTTTGAAAGCCTGCGCAAGATAGATGACTTGTTCCACAACGCCATTTATGAATTGTGTGGCAGAACGGTGATTCACGATACTTTGGTGTCCCTACACCGGAAAACCCAGCGTTATCGCCGTGGCTCTTTGAATAATCCCAATAGACCCAACCTTTCTGTTGTGGAGCATAAGGCAATTTGCGATGCCATTTGCGCCGGTGAGGCAGAAAAAGCAGAAAAACTGATTACAGAGCATATTATGAATGCCAAGAAATCTATGATTGAGAGGTTTCAAAACAATGGGTAAGACGATAGCGGAAAAAATTATAGAAAAGCATTTGCTGTCCGGTGAAATGCAAACCGGCAGTGAAATTGCGTTACGAATTGACCAAACTTTGACCCAAGATGCCACCGGTACCATGGCGTATTTGGAATTTGAGACTATGGGAATTCCTCGGGTAAAGACGGAACTGAGCGTCGCCTATGTGGACCATAATACTTTGCAGTGTGGTTTCGAAAATGCCGATGACCACCGGTATTTGCAGACCGTTGCGGCGAAGTACGGCGTGCGTTTTTCCCGCCCCGGTAACGGTATCTGCCATCAGGTTCATTTGGAACGGTTTGGAATTCCCGGTAAGACCTTGATTGGTTCGGACAGCCATACCCCCACAGCCGGTGGCTTGGGTATGCTTGCCTTTGGCGCAGGCGGTATGGATGTGGCAGTTGCTATGGGTGGCGGTGCGTATTACATCAATATGCCCAAGCAGTATAAAATCCATTTGACCGGAAAACTTCGTCCCAATATTGCCGCCAAAGATGTGAGTTTGGAAATTTTGCGCCGTCTGTCCGTGAAGGGCGGTGTGGGCGTGATTATGGAATGGGGCGGACCGGGTGTGAAGACCTTGTCTGTTCCGGAGCGCGCCACCATCACCAATATGGGCGCGGAATTGGGCGCAACCACATCTATCTTCCCCTCGGATGAAAACACCAAGGAATTCTTGGAAAATCAGGGTAGAGGGCAGGATTATGTCCCGCTTTCTGCTGATGAAGATGCGGTTTATGACCAAATTATTGAAATTGATTTATCCACCCTTGAGCCGATGATTGCTTGCCCTCATAGCCCTGACAATGTGGTAACGGTAAAATCTTTGGCAGATGTGAAGGTTGACCAAGTTTGTATCGGTTCCTGTACCAACTCTTCTTTGAAGGATATGCTGAAGGTTGCGGCAATTTTGAAGGGTAAAACCATTGCCCCCGGGGTCAGTTTGTCTATTTCCCCCGGTTCTCGTCAGGTGCTGACCATGCTCTCGGATTGCGGTGCATTGAACGATATTCTCAGAAGTGGCGCCCGTGTACTAGAATGCGCTTGCGGACCTTGTATCGGTATGGGCTTCTCGCCCAACTCTGCCGGTGTCAGCCTGCGTACTTTTAACCGAAACTTTACCGGCCGTAGCGGTACAGCCGATGGCAATGTGTACTTAGTATCTCCGGAAACTGCGGCAATGTCTGCTCTTACCGGTTATATCACCGACCCCACGGCCTTGGGTGAATTGGAAATTCGGGAAGTCCCTCAGGCGTTCAGCGTGGACGACAGTTCCGTTCTGATGCCCCTATCTTCCGAGGAAGCAGAAAAGGCAGAGGTTTTACGCGGACCGAATATTAAGGAATTTCCCAAGAGCAAGGCTTTTGCCGATACACTGGAGGCGCAGGTGGTTTTGAAGGTTGGGGATAATATTACCACCGACCATATTATGCCTGCCGGCGCAAAAATCCTGCCCTACCGTTCCAACATTCCCCATTTGTCTCAGTTCTGCTTTGCTGTGTGTGATGAGGAATTTCCTGCCCGCGCGAAAGCGGCAGGCGACGGCATCATTCTTGGCGGCAGTAACTACGGTCAGGGTTCTTCTCGGGAACATGCGGCCCTTGTGCCTATGTATTTGGGTATCCGTTGCGTGATTGCCAAGAGTTTTGCCCGTATCCATGTGGCAAACTTGATCAATGCCGGTATTTTACCTTTGACCTTCCAAGATGCAGCGGTCTATGACCGTTTGAGTCAGGCGGATCAGTTGTGCTTAACGGATATTCGTTCCGGTATGGAAAAGGGCGAAATTACCATAAAAGCCAATGGGGAAACCTTTGTTGGTGTTTGCAATCTTACCCAGCGTCAGCAGAAGATTTTGCTGGCAGGTGGTCTGCTGAACTACACCAAAGATGGCGGTATCTAATAAAAAATGGACTGTTCGTTAGAACAGTCCATTTTGTTTATTTTAAGGTTTCTATAACGGTTTGGATGCGAGCGACAGTTCTGTCCGCACCCAAGATTTGCATAACCGTATATAGGTCGGGGGAATTGGTTTTGCCGGTGACGGCTTGACGGATGAAGGTAGACACATTTGCCACAGTGCCGGGGAAAGCATCAGGGTCGGCTTTGTAGGCTTTCATGTCCGTTGTAAAGCCCATAGCCTCGGTGACAGCCTTGACTTTCTCGAACCAAACGCCGGAGTCGTCTTGAATATCAAATACTGCTAGGAACTTCTCAAGAGCCGTCAGCACAGTGGCTTTGTCAAACTTTTCGTCAAAGACCGGTGCTTCCAAATATTCGTCATAGAAGAAGCCCATATAAGCCTTGGCTTCTTTCCAAACTGCCAAGTCTTTGCGAGGCTTCTTGCCGCCTCTGCCAATTGCGAGAATTGCCTTGGCAAAGTCAGGATTTGCGTTAAGTTTTTCTGCAAAGTCAGCATCAAATTCCTTAGCCCATTCCACCAAAAGGTTGTAAACCTTGTCGGCGTCCATACGGGCGATCACATTCTTACTCACATCGGTGAGTTTTGCATAGTCGAACAAACTGCCCGCAGGGTTGAGTTTTTTGGGGCTGAATATAAACTTATCCACATCCTTGTCAGGGTTGGCGCGACGCCAATCTTCGAAGTTGGAGTTCAGCACCGTCATAATATACTCGTAAACGGCTTCCACAGGGAAACCCTCAGCCTTATAGAAGGTCAGCGCCAGTTCGGGGTCTTTCCGCTTGCTGAGTTTGCGCTTGGAAGTGCCGTCCATTTTCATCAAAGGTCCGATATGGACATACTTGGGAAGTTTGAAATCCAACGCCTTGAACAGTTGAATATGGAAGGGCAGTGTGGGAAGCCACTCGTCACCGCGGACAACATGGGTGGTGCGCATCAAATGGTCATCCACTGCGTGGGCAAAGTGGTAGGTGGGGATTCCGTCGGATTTGAGCAGCACATGGTCAATGTCATTTTCGGTGATGGTCAGTTTACCCTTGACCAAATCGTCAAATTTGAACTGATTTTCAATAGAACCGGTGGAACGGAAACGAAGCACCCAAGGATTGCCTGCAGATAGTTGCGCCTGAATGTCCTCTAAGGAACGGTCACGCCACATAGCGTACTTGCCATAGTAGCCGGTGTTTTCCTTGTTGGCTTCCTGCTGGGCGCGCATATCGCTGAGTTCTTGCTCGCTGCAGAAGCAGGGATAAGCCATACCTTGTGCAACCAAAAGTTTGGCATACACATGGTAAATTTCTGCTCTTTGGCGCTGACGGTAAGGACCGTAAATGCCAAAGTCGCCGTCAATGGTTGCGCCCTCGTCAAAGGAAATGCCGTAATGCTTCAGCGTGTCAATCAGCACTTCCACAGCACCGGGAACTTCCCGCTTTGCGTCGGTGTCTTCCACGCGGAGGAACAAGACGCCACCGCTTTGGTGGGCCATACGCTCGGCGGTCAAACCCATCACCAGGTTGCCCAAGTGGACAAAGCCGGTGGGAGAGGGTGCCATACGGGTGACAACCGCACCTTCGGGAAGATTACGCAAAGGGTATTTTTCCTCTAACGATTGGGGTGTATCCTTTACATCCGGAAACAAAAGTCCGGCAAGAACCTGATAATCCATACTAATCTCCTCTGTAGATAAAAATCTTCTCATACTATAGCATATTATCGGGTAGAAAGTCAATTTCTCCGTTGCGTTTTTCTGTTATCTATGATAAAATACCAAATATTACATTGCAAAGAGGCGAGGAATATGGAAGAAGTAGCAAAGAAGAGAATGTTGTCCGGTATTCAGCCCAGTGGCGATTTGCATTTGGGTAATTACTTAGGTGCGATTAAGAACTGGAGTGGCAGAGCGGACAATTATGACTGCTATTATTTTATGGCAGATATGCACACCATCACGGTCCGTCAGACTCCGGCTGACCTTCGTCGCAGAACCCTAGAGCAACTTGCCCAGTACATTGCCTGCGGCTTAGACCCGGAAAAGAACACGCTGTTTGTGCAAAGCCATGTCCACCAACACGCGGAATTGGGATGGGTACTCAACTGTTATACCATGTTCGGTGAATTGAGCCGTATGACCCAGTTTAAGGATAAATCTGCCAAGAATGCAGAGAATATTAACGGCGGTCTGTTTACCTATCCTGCATTGATGGCGGCAGATATTTTGCTGTACCAGCCGGATTTGGTTCCCGTCGGTCACGATCAAAAACAGCATTGCGAGTTGACAAGAGATGTGGCCCAGCGCTTTAACAGCATTTACGGTGATGTTTTCAAGATTCCCGAGCCTTATATTCCGGAAACCGGCGCCCGCGTGATGAGTTTGAACGCGCCGGATAGCAAAATGAGCAAGTCGATGCCCGAGGGTTGCGTATTCCTGATGGAACGCCCCGAGGATATTCAACGGAAGTTTAAGCGCGCTATTACCGATTCTGATACGGAAAACTGCATCCGCTTTGATCCGGAAAACAAACCCGGTGTTGCCAACTTGATGAGCATTTACTCTGCGGTTACCAGTCAATCTTTCGAGGAAATCGAAGCCGAATTTGCAGGTCAGGGTTACGGCAAGTTTAAGCCCGTGGTCGGCGATGCGGTGATTGAACACTTGCGTCCCATCCGTGAGGAAGCGGAACGGCTTTTGAAGGACAAAGCCTACTTGGAAGGTGTCTACCGTGCCGGTGGAGAAAAAGCCGGCTATGTGGCAGAGAAGACTCTGCGCAAGGTCTACAAGAAAATCGGCTTCTTAGCCAGATAACGCAAAACCGGAGCAGTGTGTACTGCTCCGGTTTTTACATAAACAGATATAATGCCAAGGTGAGCAGGGCATCGTTACGATTTTCCTCGCTGTCGCCTGCCATTAAGAGTATCAAAAGAATAACCAACAAGTCCGCAGTGTCTAAATTGCTGGGTAATAATTGGCGCAGAAAGCCGGTGATACCTTCCGGCTTTTTGGGCGGATGGGGTGGTGGAATGTTGGGCGGTTCTTTGGGCTTCGGCGGAGGTTGCCGCGTATCTTCCATTCTGTTTCGTTGAAATGAACCGTCCGGCTGGGGAACATATCGATTATACAAAAGATCACCTGCCCGAAAATAGTCCGGAATTTCCCAAAAATGCAGAGGCAAGACCGGCAAGTTTTGTGGCCCGCATTGCCTTTTCCAGTTTGGAAATTCGCTCTTGGCTTAGATAGGGGACGAGGGCGTTTAGCAGATTACGCTGATTGCTGTCGATGTTACTTTTACCTGCAAAACCGGATAGTTTTTGCACCATCGCCAAATCAATTCCCCCCAAATCCGGCATTGGTAGAGGAGAAGAGGGTGGCACTTGGGACGGTTGGGGTGGAGAATCCCCTTGCAGAGATTGGGCCATCGCCATAATTTTTTGCATCATCTCGGGATTGCCCAACACCGAGTTTAATTGGCTTTGCATATCTTCCATTATTTTCCCCCTAACTGCTTTAGCAATTTTTGCACATCCTCGGAAGCCAAAAGCGGGGCAAGGGTTTTGGATAAATTGCTGTAGTCACCGCCTTTGGCTTGGTTCATAGCCTGATTGAGGGCATCCCCATTTTGCTTTTGCAAAAGTTCCAGTAATTGCTTTCCAGCATCGGTATTTGCCATGCGCATAGCGTCCTGCATAGAAAAATTTGGGGAATGTTTGTCCATAGGATTGCCTCCTGTCAAAATGCCTGCTATAATATACCTTACAGTTTAGTATATGCAAGCAGAGGGGGAGTGGTGCATAGTGAAAATTTTGGTGCTTTCGGATTCTCATTCATCCCGAGCCTTTATGCGATATGCGATAGATAAGGTGAAACCAGTGCATATTATACATTTAGGTGACCATTTTGAAGACGGCAAGGTAATCGCCGAGGAATATCCCCATATTCGTGTTCACCAAGTGCCCGGCAATTGCGATCAATTTCGATGTGACCCATGGGAAGCAGATATTTTATGTTATGCCATTGGCGGGGTAAAATGCTTTATGACCCATGGTCACCGACACAGCGTGAAAACCGGATTGCACCATTTGCTTTTGGATGCCAGAAAATCCGGCGCAGAAATCGTGCTTTACGGACATACCCACCAAAAGGGATGCCATCGGGAAGAAGACGGCCTGTATGTTTTAAACCCCGGCGCATGTGGCAGTTGGGGTGGCAGTGTGGGCATCATCGAAATTGAGAACGAAAAAATTACCGCCTGCTATGTGGCACAGCAGGCGGATTTGGAATTAGCCGATAGCCAGTAGGAAAAGAAAAATAGCAGCAGCACCAACGCCAATGGCGGCGACCAACAGTAGGTCTAGTACTTTGTGAAGAACTTCCCGATAGGTGGCGGCATTGGGATAGGGCGCATGGGGAAGGTTGGCAATGTATTTTTGATAAATGGTAACGGCTTTCATAATCAGTACCTCCTTGGTATTTTTGATAATCCTATGATACAAAGAAAAAGGTACTATAAACCGGACTGATAGAAAGGAGTTATTTATGAAAAAGAACTGGAAAGAAAGATTATTGGCAGGCAGAAAAATTCAGAACGAAAAATTGATTTTGGCAATCTATTGGATTTTGCGTTTTTTGGTGGTTGCCACCATGGTTTTGCGCTTTTTAGATAGGGACTATCAAAGCGTTTTAATTTGCGTTTTAACATTGGTTTTGTTTTTCCTTCCCAGTTTGATTGAACGAAAATTCCATGTGGATTTACCGGACACCTTGGAAATTGTTATCTTATGTTTTATATTTGCGGCGGAAATCCTAGGAGAAATTCGGGAGTTTTATGTACTTGTGCCCCATTGGGACACGGCTTTGCATACGATTAATGGTTTTTTGTTTGCGGCAATTGGGTTCAGCATTGTGAATTTACTCAATGAGAATAAGCGTATTTCCATGAGTTTGTCGCCTTTTTATATGGCTGTGGCGGCATTTTGCTTTTCTATGACCATCGGCGTGTTGTGGGAATTTTTTGAGTGGGGGATGGATGTTTTCTTCCACACCGATATGCAAAAAGATACCATTTGGAATGCAATACACTCTGTAACCCTTCATCCTGAAGGAAAAAATATCCCCATTTCCATAACGGCCATCCAAGGCACGCAACTTATTTTAGCAGACGGTTCTGTGTTGCCTTTAAATCTTAGCGGTTATTTGGATATTGGTTTGAACGATACGATGAAAGACCTGCTTGTGAATTCAATTGGTGCAACCGTATTTTCCGTAATAGGTTATTTCTATATTAAGACAAAGGGCAAAGGGAAGGTTGCAAAGCACTTTATCCCCGAGGCAATGGAAACAGAAGAACCATAAAAATGTCCCCATTCCAATCGGAATGGGGATTTTATTAAGCGGTGAATTATACTATCAAGTGCAACACTTGTAAAAAAATAGAAGAAGTTCATACAGATCTCTGGTAGAATAGAGTTACCACACACCAAACCACACAAAGGAGACCTGTATGAACTACCATCATCTTACCATAGAAGAGCGC
>JAZRMH010000038.1:0-34611 GCA_045647425.1 Faecousia sp. | reverse complement strand
GTCTCCATCGAGACGACTCCCATTAAAAATAGGAGGGGGGGAAGGGGATTTGTTGAAAACTTTGAGTTTTCAACAGTCAAAAATATCTTGATTTTCCCCTCGATCTGTTTGATTTTCTCGCTTTTTCGGGGTGAAAAACGTTATGGCAATCAGCACAAAGGCTGATTAAGTTGCTGTTTTCGAGTGCCAGTTCCGGGTACTCGTCCAAGTGCTTGATGTGGTGGACGGTCGTCGCCTCTCGCTGCCGTCCGTACCTCTTGCAGCGCTGGCACTTGTAGCCGTCCCTGCGGAGGATCCGCTCGCGCTTGTGCTCCCAGGTGTTGGACTTGTAGAATTTCTCGGTGTCCATTGCTGCTCCTTGAATACGCTTCTGCCCGGACGGTTGTCCGGGCTTCGCGCTGTCATTAGAGAATCCCGTGTCAATGGCTGCCACTGGATGTGTGTAGAAACGCAGGAGGTATTTCTGCGCGTCATTGGGTGCAGAGGCCGGACTCGAACCGGCGACTTCAAGGTTATGAGCCTTGCGAACTGGCCACTGTTCTACTCTGCCGTTTTGCTGAGAGGCGGGTACCAGCCGTCTCTCAGCTGGGGGATTTGCATGAATGACTGCCTGATGGGCTGGTCCCCGAAGCCGGTACTGACCCGGCCCTCTCCCGCCTTATCCCGGGAGCGACTCGCTGAGCTTTCGGAGAAGGGATGCCCTCCGGAGAGGGCAAGAGCTATCCTCGACCGTAGAAGAAAGGAAACTCAGAAGAAGGCGGAGGCTCCAGCGCCACAGTCAAGCCGCTGACCACAGCGCTGTAAAGGTAGCCTTGGGATGGTTTCCGCCTGCCTTCTGATTTTACTGTAGCACGTCCAAGATAGAAATACCAGGTAATTTCCGGTACTATCAGGTAGTAGTTTTGAAAATTTCCGGATTAGCTTTCAAAAATGCTGCTATGGCTTTCGCTTTCAGGCCTTCCCTCGCGTACTTCTCACTCTGGATGCCCAGAGCATCCGCTACCTGCTCCCAGCTCCTTCCTCTGACGTAGCGCTCCATGAGCAGAGCGCAGAGCTTGTGGTCTGTCACTCGCTGGATCTCTGATCGTATCCGGAGCTTCAGCGCCTTGGCCTGCTCCAGGTTCTGTAGGATCCTGCCTTGAAGCTCCAGGCGGTACTCCTCGTCGCACTCGTCCTCTGCGTCGTCGAACTCGCCCTCGAGGGAGCGGATCCGCAGGTCGATGTCAGTGATCTGACTCAGATACTCTTCAGATGTCATGCTCTTCTCCTTATCCTTCATCGTCCTCGTCCTCCATGTCATCGAAGATCTGCTGCCCCTCTTCGCTTTCCTGATAGCGCTGCTCGGCAAACTCCTGGAGCTGTCTGTCCCTGGCTGCGTCGTGCAGCTTCGTGGCGATGCTCATAAGCTCCGCGAGGATTATGTCCTCGGTGATGATCTCCGGCGTGATGACTGCCCGAAGCACCATGCCCTCCTTGACTGCGACGAAGCCGTCGCGGAGGTAGAAGCTGAGGCTCTCGCTGCCGAGAGGTTTCAGTTCTTTCATGCTGACGAGATAGATGTCCAGGCCCTTAGTCAGAGCGACGAACTCCACGCCCCAGACCGTGAAGGTCACCTTGCTGACCCTGAGCTCCTCGTCATCTCGGAAGTTGTCCAGATCTGAGAAGGGCAGCTCGCCCTCCTCCCGGTAGTGATAGCTGGTCCACTTGTCTTCGTCTACGTCCAGCATCGTGCGGAGCGCCTGCTCGGTCAGTGTCGGCAGACCGTAGACCGGGAAGAAGGCTCTGCCGTCGCTGAGCCACTCGGTGTCGCTGCCCTCCCACTTGGTGATATACTTAGACGCTTTCAGCAGCGCCCAGAGCTTTGATAGTTTCATTTCCTTCTCCTTTCCTGCCACAGGTCGGCGGCAGTCTCATGTAGTCCTCCAACAGTTGCCGGGCACTGTCCCAGTCATAGCAGACGGCGACCATGTGCCCTGCTGCTCTCAGTGCCCGCAGCCACCGCTTCTGATTCTCGGTGGGCTTGTTCGGCTTGACCTTCATCTCGATGTACAGTCCGATGTACCCGCCGTGAGCTGTCGGCAGACAGAGGTCCGGCACTCCGGCCTTTAAGCCCAGGGCTTTCAGCCGTCCGCCGGTGGCCTTGCTGCGCTTGCCCTCGTTTGGTATGTGATAGAGCAGCTCCAGCTCAGGGTATGTGGTCAGGGCGAAGTCCGCCCAGCGCATGAGCGAGATCTGCTCGATGTCCTCTTTCGCTTGCGTAAGAAATCAGCTCCTTCACTATAATATCGCGCATATATGTACCAGCCACCGTTGACGTCACTGTAGACGACCTTGGCCTGTGCATATCGGTAGCCCGGGTAGAGCTTGTCGAACTCTATGCGGTCGTCGGGATCCTTTGCCAGCTCACGGACCTGACGCTTGGAAAAGCGCCCGTCACGCTGTCTCGGCTCAGGGTGGATCAGGTTCTTGGAGCTTGTCCACTTACGCTTCCCCGGCGGGAAGTCCAGCCCTCGTGCTTGCTTCAGCATATACACGCCCAGGTCTGCCAGCCCGTTCTCGTTGAGCTGAAGCAGATCAGTGCCGACGATGCCCTTTCCCCAGAGCTCCACGAGATCGCGGAGCGGCACTCCACCATTCAGCACCAGGTGATGATGATAACGACCTGACCGGCTGCCCTTCTCGGTGACTGCGACATACTTCAGCTCGCTGAGCCCGTTCCGCTCCCGGTATCTCTTCACCCGGCGCAGGAAGTTCCGCAGTTCCTTGGCTGCCTCCTCATCAGACTCAGGGAGACACTCCGGCTTGTATGTCAGCTCCACCTTCAGGTCATCACTCCCGAAGTTCGCATTCAGGATCCGGATGAACTTTCCCTCGGCTCTCTTCTCGTTGAGTCGCTGCTGAGTCTCCGGTGTAGGCTTCGACTTCTTTCTTCTCGATGTAGCCGATCTATACACCGGGTATATGTGAGCCTCAAGATAGTCACCGCACCGGTAGACTGTTTCCCTATACCTGCATCTCATGATAACTCTCCCCCATGGTTGATTAGATAATATCCATTACAAGGTCGATTCCGGGCCGAGGCCCGGGCTCTTATTATATATAATAGTAGAGATCATTCGTCGTCCTGGCTGCTGATATAGCTGCCAAGGAAAAAGCCTATCAAGAAGCACATGATGCCCGTGACGGCTCCGGCTGCGAAAACTGTGCCCATCATGTCAAGCCCCCATTTTCGAGATACGCCTCTCTGCTGCACTCTTCCCACTGCTCCTCGGTGCTGCCGTCGCTGAGCGTATACCTCACGCATATCTCATACTTGTCATCGATCCAGACGCTGTGGGTATCTGGTACATACACGAGATCCAGCCGCAGCGGATCGAACTTATACTCGTACTCGGTCACTACCTCGCTGTGGCCGGCGGTGTATCTGGTGTCGATAACTTCTGAGCTCGTCACCTCAGCCGGTGGAGAGCAGCCCGTCAGCATCATGGCAACGGACATAATAATTGATAATAATTTTTTCATATTTCCTCACTTTATGGCGATGCCTTTATTCGTTAAAAAAATAATAGCCTTGTTCTCAAAGTCCATGCGCTGAGCGTCGGAGAGGATCTTCTCTCCGACTTTCGCAGCGTAGTGGTCGTGCATTTTGCCGATCAGCGGATGCTGGATGTTGAGCCTGTATCCGTACTTGTTAGGCTTGGCCAGCATGGAGACCGGCTCGTTCGCGTCGTGGACCGGCGACAGCTTGGCCGCCGTCTCAAAGGTCATCTTCTTTCCCATTTCACGTCCCCTCCTTTGCTGAGCGGATGAACTCCTTTTCCGTCTCCAGGCTGACGGTGAGCTTGTCGAAGTCTATGCCGTACTCCTCAGTCAGCTGCTTCATGATCTGAGTCATGGTGATCTCTTTTCCGAAAATGCGCGGCTGACCAAAGAAAAAGCAGATATCATCGTACAGCTTCTTGACGTACTCCTTCGATCGGCCCCGGCGGATCTGAGCGCCGAGGGCACCGCAGACGGCAAAACAGGCCATGGAGTAGGCCATGTCGCTGAAAAACTTGTACTCACGTTTCAGGAAGGCTTCCTGCTCCTCCTGATGGATCCGCTTCCGGCAGGCTCCGCAGTCAGTTCGTGCTTTCATGGCGCCGCCTCCTGGGATCTCTTCTCTCGGCTCTGGTCATCAGCTGCTCCTTCGGAGTCAGGATGCCCTTCTTGCTTCTTCTCTCCGCTGCTCGGCGGAGTGTTCTTTTCATGCTGCTCATGTTTTTTCCTCCTTATTCACATATTAGTCTTGTAAAGTGGTCGAGCTCTTTCAGGTACTCGATTTCTTCTTCGGGCGTGAAGTGCGCCCGGTATCTTTCCAGGGTCACGGTCATCAGAGCGAGAGCATCCGGTCTCGGTGTCTCGAACGGTACGCCCAGGAGAGTTTCTCTCGGCGGCTCTCGATTCTTTTCATATTTCCGGATTATCTCTCTCAGTTCTTCTCTCATGTTCCTGCTCCTTCCTGATCTCTGCCAGCTCCTGCGCTGTCAGCTCCCGGCAGTCCTTACCGGTACGCAGGGGCGACAGCGGGCAGGAGAGGCAGTGCAGCGCCTGGCTGCATACGGTCTCACGTTTCATCGGCGGCTTCGGCGATGCTTGCCGAATTTTTCATAAAATTCCCGATCCTCCTTGTCGGCTTTCCAGGCCATATAAGCACCGTAGGTCTTGCCAGCCATGTCGGCGGCGTGGATATCCCGGCACAGATCATAGCTCTGGCCGGGGAGTATCGGAAAATTCTGCGGACGGCGCCGTCCGGGCTTGTATGCGTCATTCATCAGCTGCTCCTTCCAGGGCTTTCAGTTTTTCACCGACCAGGGCGAGAAGCTGCTCCGTTTTAGCTGCGAAGATCTGGCGCTCCTGCTTGTCGTCGGTGCTGTCGATGATCTCCAGGAGGCCGGTGAGCTCTTTGTAGCTGGCGGCGTAGGCGTGCTTGAAGCTCTGCTTGTCTCCGCTGTCGGCCGGCTTCTGAGCTTCGGCCTTGACTTTCTCCAGCTCCTCCCGGTGCTTCTCGGCCTCCGCTGCGAGCTTGTCTTTCAGTTCCTGGAGCTCGGTCTGGGCTTCCTTGGCTTTTTTCTCGGCGGCCAGGAGGTCCTTGTGCTTTTCGTCCAGTTTCTTCTCGGCTTTCTCCGCCTTGCTTTCAGCCTCTTTCTGGAGCTGACGGGCGAGGTTGAGCTCCTGAGTATCGGAGACTTCCTTGATGACTTCTTTTTCCACAATCTTTTCCACGATCTCGGGCTTGCCCTTGGCGGCTTCCAGTTCCTTGACCGCCTCCTTGGCTGCCTTGGCCTCAGCGATCCACTCGTCACGCTCGGCTTCCAGCTTCTCCGCCCGGTCAATCAGGGCGTTGGTGTCCATGCGGACGGACTCCATTTCCTCGACCTTTTCCTCCAGGAGTGAGAGCTGCTCGCCCTGGACCTTGTAGTCCTCGAGGAGCTTTTCCAGTTCCTTGGTGGTCATGCCGGCGACATCGTGCTCTGCCAGAATCTCAGCTCTGTCCTCGGCGTCCACCGTGGTTAGCAGCGACAGCTTGGTGATGCCAAGCTGTGCCGTTGACTGCACAAGCTCATTCGGGCCGAGTTTTTCATAGACGCTGATATATGTATAAGCCTGCCGGCGCTTCAGCTGGAACTCCCGTTCCGCGTACTCCTCGAAAGTCTCGTACCCCAGCTCCGTGTAGAGCTCCTCGGCTTTCATCGTCCGCAGGTCTCGGCCGATAGCCCAGACCGCTCTCGCTGCGGTGGAGCCGTTTTCCTTGATTCGCTCGGTCAGGAGCTGTGCTCTGGCTTCCGGCGCCATGGTTGCCTCGATGCTGCCCTCTGGCCAGGGCAGTTCCGGCGGGTCGAGCAGTCTATCAGTGCCGTTCTCAGCTCTTTCAGCTCTGATTCTTGTTGGGTCCTTCATTGCTTTTCCTCCTTGTACGGTATCATCATTATTTCGGCCTTGTAGTAGTGCCGACCGCTGCTCAGCCTTTCAGTTTCTCGGATTTTTACGAGGTCTTTTCGCTGACTGAGTAGGTTTTCAACTTTCATTACGACATTCAGCCGCAAAGCTTCCGGGTCAACGTGTTTGAACGTCGAGAATTCAAATTCAAACTTTTCAGCCTCTCTGTGCTCCAGGCTTTCGAGCGCTTGGGGCCTTTGCATACGCTCGACGAGGGCTTTCAGCGTGTCGCATTCCGCCATCAGCTCGTCGCATTTACCGTTTAAATAGCGGATCCGCCCTGTCTGGGCGATTTTCTCCACCCTGTCCTTGGCCCACTCGTTAGCGAGCTTTTTGTAGGCTTTTTCCCTCTCGATGCCAATTATCGATAGGATAATGACGGCGAAACATAGTATCACTATCATGATTTTCAGTGTCATTTCTTTCCTCCTTACGCAACCGTGGTCGTAGCCTTGGCTTTTTTTCTGCGGTAGTAGTGTTTCGGGGGCTCTGGGCGAGGAGGCCTTTGCAGCCTCTTAGCTTTCCGCCAGCGCTTGTTCCACAGCTTGTCGAGCTGGCGGGCGTAGAGCTCCTCGAAGCGTCTCACCGTGGGCGGCTTGGGGTTGCCCTCGGTATTGTTGTGTCGGCCTCTGCACTGCTGGATCTCATAGCTGTTGCTGATCTCCATGGTGTAGTATGGCGTGTCCGGGTCGGAGATACGGCGCAGGAATACGATCGCGAGCGCTCCGGCGACGTGTCGGTCGGCATAGCTGGCGACACAATGATTGAGAGCAGCGCCCTCGTCGATGATGTCCTGCACAGTCTCCGGGAGCTTGATCATCAGGCCAAGCTCCGGCAGCTGGAAGAGCAGCTCCTCCAGATCCTTGCAGCGCTCTGCCATCTTAGCGGCCAGCTCCAGGTCTTGCTTTTCCCTCATGAGCTCCATGGTCTTGTCGTGGGCGGAAAAGAGGTCCTTGGGCATCGTGACGGCTGTGTTCGACATATCGTAGCCCAGAGCTGAGCATTCCCGGAGATAGTCCCGGTAGGCGGCCATGAAAAAGTAACCTCCCTGGTTGTTCATTTTCCGCCGGGCGTAGTTCATGATCTGTCGGGGCGTAATCCCGGAGAGGTCAGCTGCCTCTTTCAGCAGCTGGTCACACCGCCCGAAGTCCCTGTAGTATGCTACCGTTTCCGCCGGCGACCTGCCCCGGAAGATGTCTCGCCGGAAGCGGATGTAGTCACTGTAGCGCCGGCCGTCCTCCTCCTTGATGTAGGCGAGCTCCGGCTTGGTGAGCCGGAGGATCTTCTTCAAGTCGTTGCTCCGCCAGTTCAGGCGGACGGTGAGATGCTGGTAGACGTAGTCACAGGCCAGACGCTGTAGGCCGCCGTGTATCATGTATTCGAGCTGTGGGCGCTCTGCGATACGGCTGAGCCAGAGGATCAGTTCCGCCGGCCACTCCTCCTCATATAGGCCGCCGAAAGCGTAGCGGAGGAAGGTGCTGCCGATAGATGACTGATTGATCAGCTTGTAGCCGCTGCGGGTGGTGCCAAAGTAGCCAAGCGGGAAAGACGGCTCTGAGGGCTTGCCCTTTTTCGGGTGCCAGCCCTCCGGCCATGTAAAGATATACTGGATAGCCTTTCCGGGTCTCAGCTCGTAGGTGGTGACGGTGTACAGGTCGATGTTCGGTTCCAGGCTTTCGGGGTCCGGGAAGGTCTGCTCAGCCTTGCAAGCTCTGATCGCCAGGTAGTCGCCCTCGCCCTCGAAGATCACGAAGGTGCCGATGTCCCTGATACCTTTGCGGCCTCTGTCCATCTGCTTCATGATCGCATACGCCCCGCATCGGGGACAGTTTGTGTCGTTGTTGTGCCTGTAGGCCTGCGGGCCGGCGTAGTCGGTGAATCGCTCGTGGCAGGCTGTGCAGTAGCACTCCGTCGCCTTGGTCAGGGGTCCCTCCGACATATCATTCGGGCTGTAAAATACTTCCGGACGGTCCGCCCGGGAGTGCTTGCGATAGAAGAGATAGTGTGCCATTCGGTCGGCTATCTCCTCCATGTATGGGGCCTCGTCTATCTCTACCATGTGATTCGCTCCCCTCAGAAGTCCAGCAGCTCGTCCAGGGAGACGCTGAGGGTCTCTTTCTGCGGCTCGGCTGCTGTGCCGGTCTCAGCGCAGAGGCCAATCTCCATGCGGAAGCGGATGTCGGCGGTAGGAAAGTAGAATTTCACGGCTGCCCGGAATACGTCCAGGTCGCTGACGCCGTCCTTGTAGTCACATAGCTCTGCGATGTTGTCGAGGCAGGCCTGGAAGGTCTTGTCGCTCTGCTCCATAGCCTGCTTGAATTCCGGCTCCTGGCGGCCGAACTCCCGGAGAGCTTCTGCGGTAGGCCCTGCGACGACTTGCTGGATCTGGCCAGTGATTTTTTCGCCGAAGTAGACGTTTTCCTCCGGATTTAAAAGATCTGATAGTATTCCCATGATGTGCTCCTTTCTTGTGCAGTCAACTGCACTGACGGCTTTTTTCGAGCTCCTCGAGCTCGTGGTGTGTGATTATCAGACGGGCGACAGCGTAGCCTCTGTCCTCTGCGTCCTTGATAGTGTCGTAGCTCTTGGCTATGCTTGTCCAGACTCGCGCGTCGAACTCCAGCGCTTTTCTGGCTGCCTTGTACTCGCGGCACTGCCTGAGCTCCTCGATGATAGCTCCGGCAGGCGCTGCGAGCATAAGGGCGATAGCGTATGCGGCTATAGCTGCTCCTATGATGGTCTTGATAGTCTCCATTCCCTTGCTCTCCTTTTTCTATCTCTGGCGGGCGGCTGCGATCTCCTCCGCCCTGGTCATCCTCATGATCTGCTCGATGTGCCAGCCGGGGTTCAGATCGAGACACTTCGTCGCGGCGTGTAAGGTCTCAGCCTCCACGACACAGGCGTACTGCTCGCCCCAGTCCGACACTACGATGATTTTCCACTTCTTCATGGTTTCTCCTCCTTAGTCTTTCAACGTGCCGGCTGCGCAGTAAAAATCCGGCGCCACTTCCGCAAAAGTTAGCGTCTGGTGCTCAATATAGCACATCGGGCAGTCATGACGGTTGAGCTTGGCACAGTCCTTGCAGTGGACAATCTCATTCTTTCTTTTTTTCCTCATGAGCTTCTCACGCTCTTTTTCCAGCGTCCTGATACTGCCAAGTAACTCAGCGCAGCGCTTGCTGTATGCGGTGACACACTCCAGGTTAGAGTCAAGCAACTCCTCGACTTCTTGCAGTCTACTCATGTTTCTCCTCCTTGATGCCGGTATGCCGGTTGTAGCCGTGCTTCTCCAGCTCGTCCCGGATGCTCTCGATCATCGGCCAGAGGGCGCGATTCGTAAAGTAGTTCCAACCCTCGATGGCGTTTGCGAAGCAGTATATGTGCCCGTCGTGATATACTTTCGCAGAGCCTCGCTCTCCGTCCAGCTCATAGGCCACGTCCCGGATCTTGTACTTGATGCTCATGTCTCGCCGATGTAGGTCAGGAAATCTCGCGGGTCTTTCTTCTCGGCTTCTCCGGCGATCCCGGCGCAGAGGTCGCAGCGCATGGAGATATATGTGAGCAGGTCGTCGGTCTTCCGGAGCTGCTCTGCCAGCTCGCGGCGCTGGTCTCTCAGCTTTTCCACCTTGGCTCTCAGGCCATCGAATACCTCCTCGAGGCTGGCGATCTTCTGGGGCGCCTCTCCGTAGAGCAGCATTGTGGACGGGTCGGTGCAGGGCTGGCCAAGGAGCTCGCCGGCGGCGATGTTCTCCACATGGTATAGGCCACCGGAAGCGACGTCTTTCAGGTCGGTACTGGCCGGGAGAGGCTCCAGCGTTCCGGGATTTTCCTTGATAGCCTTGTCCATCTGCTGCCGGAACTCGTTCTCGTAGTCTCTGCCGCTGATTTTCAAAACTGTGAGGCTTTCGAGTGCTGCCTGTGCCCTGTCGCCGGAGCGTCGCTTCTCCGCAGGATCCACCAGCTTCATGGCCATGCCGATGCTTCCGTCGGCCTTCTCGGTCAGCGCCACGCTCTCGACTCGCTGCTTTTCGGCAGCGTTTTTCTTGTCATCCGCTGCCTTCTGTGCGCTCTCGGTGAGATATGCGGGGACGCCGAACTCCTCGTAGGCCTTCTTCGCCTGCTCCCCCAGCTCCTCCGACTCTTCCTGCTCCTCGGGAGGCACAGGCAGGATTTCCGGCTTCTTGTAGTGCTTCTTCGGTGACTTGGCTTCGACTCCGTGACGGACGACGTGCTTGCCCTCACCTTTCAGGCTGCGGAGGTCGACACCGGCATCTTTCAGCAGCGCCTTGACCTCCTTGACGGGGACGTCGTGCAGGTCGGCTTCAATCTGGATCTGCGCTCTCTGGTTCGCGGCTCCGAGCACGTTCCTGACGATCGTACTCGCTGTGTTCTGGTCGATTTTCATAGCTCTTCTTCCTTTCATATTCGATTTCTTTGATTATTTCAGTTGCCAAGGTTGCAAGGCTTTTGTCGTTTACAATAAAACGTCGTGCCTTATGGATCGGCAGCGTCCCATAGATTACACAGACGATCTCCAGGGCGCTTTCGTTCAAAAGCATGGTGTCAATGATATTTCCGTCAATCTTTGCCAGTAAGGGTTTGAGACAGCCTTCCACAAAGTTCCTGCGGTCAATCGGATTATAATCGTTCATGGTGTTCTCCTTTCTGTGCAGTCAACTGCACTCGCGGCTTCTCTCGTCGATCCAGCGACGGAGGAGCGGCTCATAGATGTGATATACCGGGCGACTCGTCACGATGACCGAGTCCCCGAACGGGTAGACCTTCTGGTCGAGGCCGGCTCTGAGGTCTGCCTCCGAGACCTGGAAGCCACTCTCCCGGAGGATCTTTGCGGCGTCCTTGATGCCAATGACTACCATCATTCTGGCCATGGTGGCCTCCTTTCTTGCTTTCCCTCTTGCTATATGGTATAATAGGGGCGCAGCAGTCAGGGCACAATGGCCGCTGTGCTCACCTTACCGAGAGAGGGGGTGATCGTTTTCTTCTTCTTTTTCAATGTGACCTCAAGCTATGCCAGGGAGATTCGCCGTCTTGCTGACCAGCTATCTGAGGTCTCTGCACGTCTGCCAGGGCGTGCAGAGCTTCGGGCTTTAGTCCTCGACGCTGCCAAGCCAAAGGACTGAGTTCGGGCACTTCGGCTCCGCCTGTGCCGGCGGGGCTGTTCGTTATGTTGTATAATCTTACTGACTCTCATTAATGTATGTCAGGCTTATTGTCTTGCGGCTTGTGATATCCATATTAACCAGCCGCAAGAATTCTCTGTGCCGCCGCCTTTCTTCGGCGGCTTTCTTTTTCTTCTTTGCCATGGTGACCTCCTTTCTTGTCGCAGTTACGCGACAAATTGGCTAAAAAAAATTGCGGTTGCTTCTTCGGTCGTGAGCGAAAGGGCGACAGCTATCTTGTCGGCTTGCTCGATGCTGAATGAGTTGTTTTTCAGTTTTCTGTAAAAAGTGGCGTGGTTTATGCCGATTTTTCGGGACAGTTCCTCGACGTTCGTGTTTTTCTCCACGATTTTACTTTTGAGCCGTGACACGTCCAGCAAGTGCTTCTCCTCCTTTCTTGTCGCGTTTCTGCGACTTACTGTATTTTTACTATATCACACTTTATGCGACTTGTCAACCCTTTTTTCGCATTTTCTTCAAAAAAATTTGCTGTTTTACAATTTTGCTATTGCAATTTTGCGAAAAATCTGTTATACTATAGATGTAAGGGGGTGTTTATATGACGATAGGCGAAAGAATCCAGTCAAGAAGAAAAGCTCTCGGGCTCTCGGTTGACGAACTCGCTGAGCTGCTCGGAAAAAATCGAGCTACTATCTACCGCTACGAAGGCGGCGACATCGAGAAGCTGCCGACCACCATACTCGAAGGGCTCGCTCGAGCTCTCCGCACGACTCCGTCCTACCTTATGGGCTGGGAAGACGAGCCAGTTCCCCAGAAGCCGAACGGCCGGCTGCTCGATCAGAGCCATATATACATGATACCCGTATATGAGACAGTGTCCGCAGGCTTTGGTGCCTACGCTGACGACCATGTCACCAGATACGAGCCTGTCTACCTCTCCAGCGAGAGGGAGGCAAAGGAGACCCTGGCTATCACCGTCAAGGGCGATTCCATGTACCCGAAGATTGAGGAGGGCGACCTGGTAATCGTCCACCAGCAGGACTACTTTGAAAACGGCGACATCGTGGTCGCTGTCGTAGTGGGCGACGGCGAGGGCTTTGTAAAAAGAGCTTTTCAGAGCAGTGGCAAGCTGTCCCTGGAAAGTATCAATCCGAGCTATCCGCCTATGACTTTTTCCGGAGCTCAGGTCGAGACCGTCCGGATCATGGGCGTGGTGAAAAAAATCATCAAAACCGTATAAGGAGGGAATTGTATGACGTATATCATCATTGCAGTGGCCCTGATAGCGATTTACTGCGCTATCAAATACGCCGGGAAGCATCCAGAGGCTTTTCAGGCGCCTGACGGAAAAGACAAAGACATCGAGAAGGCCAAGGCCGACATTGAAGCTCAGCGGAAGGCGGAGGAAGCCCGGCAGCATCGCCTCCGTGAAGAGGCTGCGCAAAGGCGAGAAGCTGAGCGTCACCGTCAGGAGATCGAGGCCAGGAACGCCCGCATCGAGGCGGCGAGAGCTCAGAACTCCGGCGCTGCTCCTGCTCCGGCTGAGCCTGCCGCTCCTCTGACACCGAGCGAGCAGCTCTACGAGCCGGAGCAGACTACAGACCACGGCGCTCTGGCGTACTACTACAACGACGTCGAGATCTACTGCACGACCGTGCCGAGCCCACTATGCAAGGTCAACGTCCTCTGCGAGCTGGTGCCGGACCCTCGGAACCTGCACGACAAAAACGCCGTGAAGGTCGTGACGATAAAAAAAGAGATGCTGGGCTATCTCCACAAAGGGAAGCTCCAGACCATGGTCAACGACTATCTGAAAAGGGGCTGGGACATCGAGGCAAGGGTCTCCGCTGTGGACTACGTTGCCAAGCGTGTGCTCATTGCCCTGGCATTCTACAAGCCGTACTCTGAGGACGACGCTGTGGCAGCCTTCAAGGCTACGGTCTCCGAAAAGTCATACGACGAGTACTTTTCCGCCAGCGTTGGCGAGGTCGTCGAGGCTGAGTACGACGCCGAGAAAAATGCTTACCTGCTCGACGGAGTTGTCAAGCTGCCGGCCAAGTATGAGGACTACACAAGCGGCGAGCACTTTTTCGTGATCCTCGACGACGAGGAGAACGAGAACGGCTCGCACTCTATAAGGATCGGAATTTTCGAGGAGAAGCCTGACCGAAAGGGGTGAGCTTATGACTTGCATCAAATGCCGAGCAGAGCTGCCGAAGGGCGCTCTCTACTGTCCCGCCTGCGGAAAAAAGCAGACCGCAGGCCGAGCCAAGTATCACAAGAGGGAGCACGGCTCCGGGACGATCTGCAAAGATAGTCGCTACAAAAAACCCTGGGTCGCCCACGCGCCTGCCAGTAAGTACGGAGGCGGCCGGCAGTACCTGGGGTGTTTCGCTACCCGGAAGGAAGCCGCTGCCGCCCTGGAGGAGTTTATCAAGAACGGCAGGCCGGAGCTGTACTCTGCGACCCTTGCCGACGTCTACAAGCTCTGGGCTGAGAAGCACTTTCCGACGGTCTCCGAGTCCGCTATCAAGCTGTACTCGTCGATGTGGAAGCGCTTCGCCGGAATTGCTGGGGTTCCGATGCGTGAACTTCGCACGGCGCACTTCCAGGCAATCGTCAGTGCTGCTACATCGAAGAGTGCGGCGGAAGTGCTGAAGACTATGTCCGTCATGCTGTGCCGCGTGGCCTGCGAAAATGACATACTTTTGAAAAATTACGCGGAATTCGTGGCCACACCGAAATTTGAAAAGAAAGAGAAGCGGATCTTTTCCGCCTCGGAGATCTCAGCACTCTGGGAGCGCTCCTCCGTGTCGGACCCCTGCCGGATCGTGCTCTTTATGATCTACACGGGGCTGAGAATCGGAGAGCTGCTGAAGCTGACGGCTGCGGACGTGCATCTGGCGGAGGGCTACCTGGTAGGCGGCGAAAAAACTGCCGCCGGAAAAAATCGAGTCGTCCCGCTTCCTCCGATGATCCCGGAGCTCAGAGAATTCCTGCGGGAGTGGTATGATCGGGCTGATGGTCAGAGACTCTTTCGCTACAATCAGGATCAGTTCCGCGACAAGATCTTTGCAGTAGCTCTGGCTGATGCTGGCATCGAGCCTGGCGGACTGACGCCGCACTCGACCCGCCACACCTTTGCGAGCCTATCCAGCTCCGCCGGTGTCAAGCCGGAGAGCCTTCAGCGGATCATCGGCCACGCCTCTTATACTACGACCGCCGATGTTTACATTCACCACGACCTGGAGACCCTTATCGAGGAGATGAGGAAGCTCCGCAGGTGAGTTTTACGCACAATTTTACGCGCAATCAGAGAATAAAACCGCCTCACCAGCCGCAGTGTGAGGCGGTTTTTCGTGGATTTGTCGATATGATTCAAACTTTATTTAATGATTTTTTAATAATTTCCGCCTATTTATAGGGGATTTTTCCGCATTTACGCACATATTACGCGCATTTATCGCGCGCGTGATGCGTATCTCGCGCCTATTTCTTGCAATATACAAAATGCACAATTTGTTCGGCGGTTTTTGTTCATGTATACAAAATATAGAATTAGCGCTAATTATTTTATGTTTTCTATTGACTTAGCGCTAATTCTATGCTATAATATAATCAGAGAAAGGGAAAGGCTCCCGAAAAGCTAACGACCGCCGAAAGGCAAGGAGGAAACTATGAATAACACTTATGAAGCATGGGTAATGATGGACACAGAGAATGGCGTTGTAAGCGAAGAGCATGACACAGCCGAAGAAGTTCTGGCAGAGATGCAGGAAAAGTACACGATCGAGGAAATGCACGAGAACGGCTTTACCCTCAACAAGCTCCTTTGCAGCAAACAGCAGTGGCTTGAATGCCTTGACGAAATCGACTACTAATCACATTCTCGCTGACCTATCGGCAACACGGGGAGAAATGGAGCAGATTATGAAAAAAGAAATAATGAATCTTATTAAAAACGGAGGCAGCTTTAAAATAAACCAAGCAATAAGCCTCGATAGAGACTTCGGCGTAAATGCAGTTGGTGAAACTGTTGACAAGCTCAGAGCTTGTATAAAGGTGTGCGGTATTAATGGCTGGTATAATGCTGAGATCATATCAAGAGACTATGACGGCATCATCGAAGAGCTGAATGCGGCAATATCTACCGCTTACGCTGAAGCAGCCACAAACCTTTGCAAGCAGATGAAGGCAGGCTACCACTAATGCTGTTAGGAAACAAAGGCTATCCGATAAGCTATGAGTGCTCTGAGCTTATCGCCGAACTTAAACGAGACATCAGGGAATATGGCAAGGAGAAGCTCCTTGCCGTATGGCTCAGAGAATATAAAGAGCACGGCATAGAGGTCGCAGTAAATTATGACTTCGTTGTGGACGAATCGCCGATTTCTCATGGTGAGCTTGGCCTTGATGAGCGGATTGTGCTGATGTCAGCCGAAAGTCTGCTTGCCTTGCTTATAAAGCAGAATGATCCATTCAATATATATAAATGGGAGGAATAATCATGAAAAAAGTAATCAACGGAAAACTGTACAACACCGAGACAGCCAAGAAGTGCGGAGAGTATGAGCCAAGCCCTTATCGCAGCGACTTTTCATGGTACAGCGAAACGCTATACCAGAAGAAAACAGGCGAGTTCTTCCTGCACGGTGACGGCAATGCCTCCTCGCCGTATAGCAAGAGCTGCGGCCAGAACGAATGGACTGGTTCCGAGGCAATCAAGCCGCTGACATACGATGAGGCGCAGAAGTGGGCGGAGGAACACCTTACCGGTGACGAGTACATCGAGATCTTCGGCGAGCCTGCCGAAGATGAGAGGGCTCAGCTTAACCTCCATATAAGCGCCGCTGTGATCCAGAAGCTGAAGCGCGTAGCCACTGAGAGAGGGGTCTCCGCCGGAACTCTGGTAGAAGAACTCGTGACGAATCATTTATAAGATCCTGCCCTGGAAAATCCAGGGCTTTTTCTTTGTGTAGCAAAATGTACAATTACTTCGGCAGTTTTTGTTCATGTATACAAAATATAGAATTAGCGCTAATTATTTTCCGTTTTCTATTGACTTAGCGCTAATTCTATGCTATAATATAATCAGAGAAAGGGAAGAGCTCCCGAAAACATAAAGACCGCCGAAAGGCAAGGAGGAAAATATGATGAACGTTAATTTTACAGGAATAGCAAAGATAGCAAAGATCGAAAACGCATATGATGACAGCCACTACCTGACATTCAAGGCCTGGGAGAAGAACGGTAAGAAGAGAATCTATATCAACGATTACAAGCGCAGAACTCTGGGCTACATCGAGAACGGCAACGTAATCATCTCAGACAGGCAGGGCAACTGCCAGGCAGATATCGACTTCGCTCTCAATGCTTTCGAGGAAGCATACGCAGAGTAATGGCGATATATGATAACAGAATCTGCCGCACCTGCGGCGCTCAGTTCTCGGGCGGGCCAAGAGCTTGGTACTGCCCCGAGTGCCGCAGAGAGCGAGAGCGGATCAGAAAGAAGCGATACAATCGCGGAGAGTTCGCCCGCCACATCGGGCAGAAGGACCTCTGCGAAAACTGCGGAAAAGAGTACACAGTAGAGAGCGGATTACAGAAGTACTGCCCGGAGTGTGCGAGGATTATGCACAAGAAGCTCGACGCTGAGCAGTCTCTGGACTACTACCGCAGAAACAAGGAGAGCATCAATCCGGCCAGGAACGAGAGGCGCAGGACACCAGAAGCCCGGTGCGTGATATGCGGTAAAGACTTCCGGCGAGTCGGACAGGCTAAGACCTGCTCCCCGGAATGTCAGAGAGAGTACGAGAACGGAAACTATAATGCTATTTACGGCCCGAGATACCGGGCGAAGAAGAAAAAGGCCTCCGAGGAATGAGCTCGGAGGCCTTTTATTACGCTATTAAGACGGGCCAGTCACCGCCGCCGAGATAGCCCTCGCCGAGACGATGAGCTCGCTGCCAAGCTGCTATAGCAGCCATTGTTACGGGGCCTGCTATGCCGTCAGCTGCGCCGCAGTCATATCCCAGAGCTTTGAGCCTGGTCTGAACCCAGCGCACCAGCTCGCCCCGGTCGCCCTGCTCGATAGTATAGGACTTGACTGCTGTGAGGGTCTTGGGGCCGATGATATTATCCACAGCCAGCTTGTGTCCTTTGGCGTTTAGCAAGGTCTGTAGCTCAGAGATGTGGCCGCTGCGCTTGATGCCATAGTAGCGGTAGTAGTCGGTTGTGACACTGTCTGTCGTACCGCCGGAGACGGTCTCGTCGCCCCACCAGCGGCGAGGACCGATGTCCAAGTGGATCGCCTGACTGTCGATCTTGCCGATGCCGGAAAAGCCCAGATCCTGAGCCTTGCAGGCGACGAGCTCCGGACGGATGACGTGACCGCCCTGGTCGTAGAAAATAAAGTCTCCGGCGAGGCCTCGAGTGTGCATCCCGTAGCCGTTGCCCTTGACTGCCTTGTCCCAGTACGAGCAGCGGTAGCCGCTGGTGACGATTGCTTTGACCGCGCCGATCGCAGCCATGAGCTGCTGTACTTTCTGCGGGAGTGCGGGGTCCAGAATTGTGGTATGTCCCCTGCCACACTTGCACCGGAACTCTATCACCAGGAAATTTGCGGTCAGGCGGTCGCGGGCTGTGTATGCGTATGTTTGCAACGCCATGATTCACTCCTCCTTGTTTTCTTCGGTGTAGCTTCTCAGTTTTTTCAAAAACTTCTTGACCCAGCCGGCAGCGTGCGGGTCAGCGGCTGCATAGTTTTCCAGGATCGAGATTACCTCCATTACCAGGATGTAGAAAAAAACTGCACCGGCGGCCACGGCACCAGTGGCGCCAGCCAGAGTCTCGGCCTGATAGTATCGGCCAAGATAGCCGATACCAACCTCCAGACCGCAGACTGTACACATCACCACCAGCTCGCAGATCTTATTCAGGCCACCTTTTCGCATGACCTTGCTGCTGTAGTCGTCGTTGACGTGTGCTTTGATCCAGCCGGTGATGATATCGGCCAGGGCCAGCCCCAGGACTATGGCTATCATAATAATATACTGCATTATGTCACCGCCTCTCCGCTGAATTTGTACCATGCGCCGTAACCGTTAGCCGTTTCCAGACAGGTGTAGAACGTACCTGCTGTTGCAGCGGTACACGGGTACAGCCTGATCTGCCGTCGCAGGTTGGATATCGTATTAACCACCTCGCAGTAGAATACTGCCGTCAGGTCTGCTGGTATATTGCGTACCCTGGTAACGTTAGACTGTCGGTTGTATTTTCCGATCGGCAACGTGAACAGGTCAGCATATACGCCGTTATCCGGGTCGGGGTCTACTATCGCGGTACCCATAGTAGTCACGTTCCGCTTTGCGAATTCTGCTTGCACGCCCCCTGATGTTACGGGATTATTGCTGTCAGCAGTGGGCGTAGTATCGAATGTCAGCTGATCCTGTTTGCCCTCCACCTCCGTCTCCAGCTCATCAAGCGCAGACTGGTCGGCTTTGCCCTCATCGAGCTCATGCAGCGCCGTGTCGATGATGTCGGTGTTGCCGTTGAGTACGGATATATCTACCGGATCCGTGCCGGCAGGCTTGCTCAGCCCGTAGTTAGGTGTTGTTGTTGCCATACTTGGCTACCTCCTCCCATGTGTACTGGGACAGCTCGTCCCAGGTGTATGCGCTGGCGTCGTACCAGCTCCGGATGCTCCGCAGCCTCATGTCCCGCAGCGCTGCTGCGGTAGCTGCTGCCTGCTTGTCCTCCTGAGTCCTGCCGTTGCTGATAGTCGCGCCCATAAAGGTCGGACGGATCAGCGACGCTCTCAGAGAGCCCAGCGTCATGCTGATCACCTCACCGGTGATCCTGTCGTAGTCAACTGAGCTTATCTGCATTTCCGTCTCCAGCTCCAGCTCCGGACAGTAGACCGTGCCCCGGTCGCCGTAGCGGTAGTCCTGGAGCTGCTGGAAATCCTTGTAGCGCGGGTCGTTTTTCAGGGCGGCCAGGCTCACGGTGACGGTGACCTTCGGGGCTGCTACCTGAGCCCAGAGCGCCTCCTTGTCGCGGTTCAGGCGCTCCATGTTTCCGTCAGAGCCCAAGTCGTCGGCGTATGTAAAGCGGACGTAGCGCTGCCGGGTATGATGTATAGCCCAGCGTGTGACTCCCGGCACATAGGTCGATGATGACCAGTTGCCGAAGTTGTCCTCCACGATGAGATTCGTCACCAACTCTGTGAAGTCCACCTCGTACTCGATCTCTGTCATGTCCAGGGAGTAGCGGAGATAGAAGGCGTTGTCCTTGGCGAACTGCATACGCTTGCATATCGAAAAATAAAAATTGTCGCGGTAAAGCTCCCCGCCCAGGACGTTGAGCAAGCAGTTGTCTATACCTACCAGCGAGCCCCAGAGACTCGTTGCCGTCAGGTCTATCGCTCCGATCGGGTCGGTGTAGTCCGTGTAGCCGTCGAAAATATACCGGGGATAGTATATCTCACCCGGCGGATCGTACTGATGCGAGGCCATCATGACGTAGCGCATATAGGTCTCCGGTGTGCCTCCGCTCCAGTTTCCGCGTCCGTCAGCCACCAGGTCTCCGGCCATGTCTCCGGTGATGTGCCGGGCATGGATGTAGTGCAGCCGGCCTTCCTCACTGAGCTGCGGCCGCTGGATGTCGATGCGAAAGAGCTGCCCGTCAACCTTGATGATGTTCTCGACTATCAGCGTTTTCCACTTGTCCCACTCATCGATCGGATGAGTGAGCTCGATGTCCCAGCGGTCGTCATCGTGGTGCTCGATACAGCTCACCGGATCGAGTATCGCCAGGCCGTTGCCATCGAATCCGTCCTGCGGTGTGCTGATATCGTAGCTCCGGATGACGTTCTCGCGCTCCAGAGCCCAGATATCAACACCGATGCTCGGGACGTCCGGCAGCAGCAAGTGATAGGGATAGCCATTATTCACAAGCGGGTCAATGCGCCACAGCGCATAAGGCCAGGGCTCTTCCATCGGGCTCGCAGGGAGCTCCGGGAACAGATCATTCGTCGGATAGCCGTCCGCGCCCATGTACCAGCTCATGATGATACTCCTATGGGGAAGCCGAGGCTCGCCAGATATGCAGCGTCACGCATCTGGGCGTCGGTGACACTGGTGAGTGAGCTCGCTATGCTCTCAGCCATATCAGAGTTGACGAACACATTGCTCACTGTACCGTTGACGTTCAATACTTGTTCGCCTTGTGCATTGATTATCGAGTTGCTACTTTCGTGGACGTCGCAGTATTTTCCGAAGCTGCCAGCTACAAAGCTGTTCTGCAACCTTATACCTGCATAGCTCGTGTGTTGATTAGTCAACGAATATCCAATGTAGTTTATATGGCTATCGACAAACCATGGCTGTGTTCCCCCGTAGCTGTTTGAACAAAATAGCGCTTTTTCTGCACGGACTGTTATTCCGCATCGCCGGAAATATAGCTTGTTGGCATATTCAGTTGTCTTTATAACCGCTTCGCTTGCGGATGATAGTGTGGAAATCACACAGTCCTCATAGTTCACCGTCACAGCATTACCCTCTGTGCGTAGCAGCGATGACTTTTCCACAAGCGTGTCGAGGAGTTTCATGTTTTTTACAGTGCATGATGTTTTGTGATATATCCGATCTAAAAGCCGTAGATTCTTAATGGTGATCCCTTTTCCATCGAAATATACGCAATAAAATTCAACTCCGTCAACTCCTTCCGGAGCTATATCGTTCATATTCCAGGTCGTCCCCGGTACTACTTCGACATACACTCCCGATGTGCCGACTGCCGTCACGAAGTCCGGCCAGGAATCGACGATGTAGGGGTCTGCCTGCGTGCCTGTTCCCGTCATTATAGCCACCTCTCTCTCACGTTGACGATAACGTCGCCGGTCACGCTGCCGGTGTACCTGGCGACGTTGCTGCCGGTATGCAGCAGCGGATAGTTGTTCTTCGTGTGCTGGCTCACGGCCACCTTAGCACCGTTGTCCTCGTAGTAGGTCACCTGCACATCGCTGTCCACGATGATCTCCTTGCCGGCCAGCTCTGCCGGGACGTTGACTATGAAACTCTGGCCGTTGATATCCAGGGCGACCTCGCCGGCTGCGGAGGGCGTGAACCGTATCTCCGGCGCCGACCAGACTGTGCCGGAATTTTCGATGACGCTGTAGGCCACGCCGAGCGTTGCTGTTGTGGGCTCCGCCGCGTATGCGAAGGGCAGGAGCGTTGCCGTCAGCGCGATGACCGCGGTCTGGAGTGCTACGGCCTCCGGCACGATAGGCCGGAGGTATGCAGTGAGTATCTCTTCCGGTGCCGAGCTGAGCACGAGCTGGCCGTAGCCGCTGAGCGCCTGATATACCCGGTGGACTCTCTCCGGAGTGGCCTCGAAAAGCGCTGCCTCGATCGTCATTTGCTCGTTGGCGTAGCTCTTGCTGACCTGCATCAGCTTCCGGGGAGCTCCGGGACGTGTGATCTCGTTGATCTCGGCGCCCCAGGTCGGACGGATCAGCGGTCTGGTGATGATCAGGTCGTCGCTGCTGTTGTACCCGTTGTAGATGATGTAGCCCATGCTCACACTCCTTTCGCGTTGTCCATGATCCGCTCGGCCGTGGACATATCCTCGGCCAGCCTGTAGACATCATAGCTGCCCTTGATCGTGGCGTATACTGTGTTGTTAAATATTTTCGTGGAGCTGCCTGCTCCTCCGCCGGTGGTCTGCACCGGTGTGTTCCGGGCGTCTCTGGTCAGCGGTGTGATCCGCACGCCGCCGTTCATCACTTCCAGCAGTTCCGGGCCGGCTTCTGCCACTATGCCCTGACCGGATGCCAGGAAGCCACCAGACGCGAAGAACGGCAGGCTGGAGAGCCTTGAAAATGCTCCGCCGACTTTCTCGGAGATCGCCTCCGCAGCGAGAAAGGCCTGCGCCGATGCCTCTGCTGCTTCTGAACCGAAATTGTCGCCGAAGTTCCAGCCGGCGATCTTTGCGAACTCCTGAAGGCCGGAGTCGTCGAAGCCGTCGATGGTGTTGAGTTGCTGCACTATACCGGTAGAGAGCAGGTCGCCTACTGTCAGGCCGCCCTCTCTGCCCTGGTTGGTCAGAGCGGTTATTGTCTCGGTAAAGGTCTGCTTGGCGTTTTTATCGCCGAGCTCCAGTGCGTTGTTATAGCGCTGGATCGCGGCATTCACACCGTCAGTAAAAGCTCTTTTCTGCTCGTCGATGTTGTCCTTCGATTTCCGGAGCGCTGCGAGGTCGAGATTTCCGATGCGGTTGTAGTAGCTCTGAGCTTCCTGATAGTTACCCTCGGTCATGGCCTTGAAGGCTTCTTCATACGCCTCGATGTCTGCCTGATTTTGGGCGAAGCTGTCGTGAAGTGCTTCCTGGGCGTTCTTGGCTGTCATGAGGTTGCGACGGTAAGCGTCAAGGAGCTCAAATTCCTCGTCGGTAATTACCCACGACCAAGTATCTCTCCCTTCATTTTCCATTTTCATTATGTTGCCAACGGAAAATTCTCCCCACCGTGCTATTTCTTCCGGGGTGTAGCCCTGTGCTCGTGCTCTCCTTTTCGCTTCTTCATAGAGTTCAATTATTTTTTTCTGGTTTTCTTCAATATCGTCCTTCAGGTCCTGGAGACTATCAGCGGCCGCCTTGTTCTGCTCGATTGCCGTCTGATATATCGAATCGTAGGCACTGGCCATACTTTCGGCCCGCTTTTTCTCAATAACGTCATCCAGGGACTGCTTCAGCTCGTCATACTTCTGGATCTGTCCGTCGATGTACTCGATCTCGATACCGGTAGCCTGGCCCAGCTCTTCCGTAATGTAGCGGACTCGTTCCTCGTAGCCCTCCTTGACCACTCCGTTTTTGTCGGTGAGCTTGTCCAGCTCCTCACGGAGCGCCTGGATCTTCTTGATCTCCTGCTCGTCTGCTTCGATCTTTTCGGCTGCGGCGTCCTTCTGTGCTTTGATGGCGTCAATGTTGCCGTAGATCTTGCCGGTGAGCTCGTCGGTCTTCTCGGTGGCCTTCTCAAAGACCTCTTCGAGATGTGCCTGCCGTGCCTCTTCCGTCGCTGTGACGTAGGACATCCCGCCGACGATCAGAGCACCGGCGACCGCCGCGATCGTCACCGGCAGGAAGGCTGCGGATGACGTTGCCGCGGTGAACGCTTTTTCCAGAGACTTGATCGCCGGAAGAGCTTTCTGTACTCGGTCAACCGTCGATATTCCGGCGGCAGCCGTGGCCAGTGCTCCGACTACCGGCAGCAGTCGCTTGCCGGTGTCAAGAATCTCCGGAAGATTGTCATTGATCTGCTCCAAGAGCTTTTCAGCCTTCGGCAGGAGCTTCTCGGCCAGCTCCGCGCCCTGGAGTTTCAGAGAGTTCATGGTGGTCTTCATGCGGTCCGGGGCGGACTGGATTGCCTCAAAGGTCGAGTCTACCAGGTCTCCGGCGCCCTGCATACTCTTGGAAAAATCCTCGAAGTTCACACGGCCCTCACGGATAGCCTGAGCCAGAGGAGCGGCGCCCTTCTTGCCGAAAAGGTCTGTCGCTATCTGGAGAGCTTCGGTCTCGGTGGCTGCACTCTTGATGTTTCCGACGCTTTCCGCCAGAGCCTCGTTGAGAGACTTGCCGTCCTTGGTGGCATTCTGCTGCGCCTTGGTCAGGCCAGCGATCGCCTGTGAGACTTCTACGCCGTTGATCTCGAACTGGCCGAGCATCTCGGCGGCAGCGCCCACGTCGAGCCCCATTTCCTTGAAGGTTGCCGCATTGCTAAGCAGCAGGCTTTCCAGCTGTGAGACTTCCAGGCCTGTGCGCTGTCCGACGTCAGTCAGGACGCCGAGAAGGTCTCCGGCCTCGGAGACGTCAAGCCCAAAGGCTTTCATTATCCCGGAAACGTTGTCGATGCTGCCGACCACTTCCGTGCTGTTGATGTCGGCGTATTTCAGGAACTTTGACGAGAGCCCCTCGAGGGCTTCGCCGGTGAGCTGAAAACGGGTGTTGACTTCGCCGACAGCGTTGCCGACATCGCTCATTTCCACGGGGAGAGATGTGAAAATGTTATCGGCTACTCCCTGGAGCTCTTCCAGGGCTGCGCCGGTGGCGCCAGTCTTGGTGACGATGGTGTCGTATCCCTCGTCAACCTCCTGCCATGCTTCGTAGCACTCAGAGGCTGCTTTCGTGATAACGGCAGCAGCTGCCACCGCTGCGGCAGCCATGCCCGGGAACTTTCCGCCGGACTCTTCGGCCTTGTCGCCGGCATCTTCCAGCCTGTCCCCTGTCTCGTCAGCCTGCTTTCCGGCTTCTTTCATGTGCTCGTTGGTTTTTTCGAGCTGCTTTTCAAAGCCTTCGAGCTCACCCTTGGCGTTTTCTATCTCTCGCTTATATGCTCGGTATGCTTCTTCACCGATGTCGCCGCTTTCATAGCGCTTCTGTATATCGGCCTGCGTTTTTTCGAGAGTTTCCAGCTTTTCCCGGCTGGTCTCGATAGCCTGTGTGAGGAGCTGCTGCTTCTGCTTCCACAGCTCCACGCTCTCCGGGGCTTTTTTCAGGGCGCTGTTGACTTCCCTCAGCTCGTCGCTGGTAGCTTTCGCCTTACCGTCTATATCCTTCAGCGCTTTTCCTAACGGTGTGGAGTCACCACCGATTTCGACGGTAATGCCGGCTATTTTCTTCTTAGCCATTTTCCTCGCACTCCTTTATCAGCTCATCTACAGCTGCTCGGTCTGGCTTGGTCTGCACGCTGAGCCAGGCTTCTTTCAGTTTTTCCCTGCCTGCCTCGCTGCCGGAGCAGTTCCATATCACGGCGTCCCTATAGTAGCGCCAGAAGCGCAGGATCCCGAGGCTCTCCAGCTCCGCGAAGCTGCTGTTGGTGTAGTCTGCGACGATTTTCAATTCCTGAGTGTCGGCGATGTAGTAGGTCTCTGTTTTCTCCTGCTTGATCGCGGGCGGCTTGTAGTAGGGTTCTTTTCTTTTCTTCTTGGCCCAGGCGCCCAGCTTCTCGGCCAGGCGGACGATGTCCTGCTGCTCCAGGGCGACCTTGGCCGGCTCGCCTGCGCTACGGGCGACGAGATCAGTCAGGCCGGCGACTTGCTCGCCCAGGTCCACCGGGCGGAAGATCTGGAAATACTCCCGGACCGTGGGCTCCTCGATCATGATATTTTTCCCGCATCTCATATGCAGTGCGAGGATCTGCATGGTGCTCCCTCCTTTTTCGGAAAAAGGCGGCCGGAGCCGCCTTTTCTTATGATTTGTTGACGGTGATCGTGTAGATCGTAGAGCCGGAAGCTCCGGAGACTGCAATCAGCACAATGTTAGCGCCGATCTGCCATGTAGCGGCTCCGCCGTTGGTCAGGCTGTTGCCGTTGACTGTGATGACTACGTCGTCGCCCTCTGCGGCTGTAGCTGTGATCGTGTTGGTGGCGTTTGTGGTCTCGGTCTCGTAGACGGTCGTTGTGCCGTCGAACTCAGGGTCGAGAGTCAGCGAGCCGAGCGTCAGGTTGGTCAGCGTGGGAGGAGTCTCACCGGCTGCGGTAGGCTGATATGCTCCGCGCATCTTGTAGAGGTGGCCCGCTGCGTCATAGGGATCGAACTCCACGTTAGGCGTGAGGACGGTCTCAGAGTTTACGGCAAAAGCTGCGGCCAGTGCGTCGATGTTCTCGCCCACGCCGGTAAGCGTGAATTTTCCGTCGATGGTGTCACCGCCGACAAAGTGGAACCAGCGCTTTTTCGACTGCTGATTTCCGAGGCCGCCGCCTTCGAGGACATAGCTGCTGACGCCATCCTCCTCGACCACTGAGGTCGATGCGGTGCGAATAAACTGTGCCACCGTTCCGAGGTTCCAGGTCATGACGCCCCAGGTGAAGGACGCGATTTCCTCGGTCATAATGCGCTTCTGAGCTACTCCGTCGTCACTCTTGGCCGTGTAAAAAGTCATTCCGTGGTTGAATGTTGCGCCGTTCTTCGTGCGACCGATCATGTTGGCCGGCTTCTCGAAATCGGCGTCAGAAGGCATCGGGGCGCCTTCGATGTAGGGCAGCGTGTAAACGTTACCAGAGCCAAGCGGGATCGCTTTCAGGCGGTCCTGGTTGCTGGCTTCGTAGTTTCTTCCTGCCATGCTCATGATATATCACTCCTTTGGTGTTGTGAGTTTGTACGGGAAACGGAAGGAGAATATCGTCTGGTACATCCTCTCCGCCTCGATGTATTCGCTGTCGGACGTGATCTCCACGTCGTCAAGCACTTTCAGGATCTCCAGCTCCAGGGGCAGATCACGGGGATCTGCGTAGAGCTCGAGCGTGAAGTCGATGTAGGCGACGCCCTTGTAGTCGTCGGCGCCGTCTGTGTTTGCGTCAAAGATATATGCTGCGAAGGGTAGCTGCTGGGGGTTGCTGAAATGGTCGTATGCTATCTTGTCCTGTAGCTGCGGCAGGCTTTCCAGCCTGGCGAGCACTTCTTCCACGCTTCTGATCATCATTTCACCGCCATTACAGCATTAGCGACACGGTCAGGAAACTCGCTGAGCACCTTGTCGGCGTTTTTTCCGACGTAGTGCAAGGGCTTGATTCTCTGAGTTCCGTCTCGGTTAGTGGTTCCATTTTCCAACAGGTGGACTTTCCTGTAGTCAGTAGAGTGGACTATAGCCTTGATTTCAAAGCCTACCCGCTTTTTCGTGACTTTCCAGGATTTCTTCTGCTTTCCTGTTTTCATCGGTGCGTCCTTGGCGATAGCTGCTCTCAGCTCCTTGGCCGCCTGATCGGTCGTCTGATCGACTGCCTTGGTCACTTCGTCGGCGTAGCTTTCAAGCACGCTGCCGATCATCTCGTCGAGATATTCGGCGTTAAGATCGTCCCAGAGTCCCATTACTTTACACCGCCTTTCCGCTCGCAGTAGAGCTCGATGTAGTCCTCGCTGATCTTGTAGGTTCGATATACGCCGTAGCGCTTTCCGTCAAGCTCGACCTCCAGCTCTCCGTCGTAGTCGATGAGGGCAGTGGTGAGAACGAACTCCGGGCGGAGTCCGGCTTCACCGGCCCTGTAAAATTCCGCACGCTTCACGTCGTCAATTTTACCGAGGATCTCCTTCCGGGTCTCCGTGTGGATCTCCTGCTTGAAGTCGTTCTTCGTGGTGGTATAGCCTATCAGGTATGCGATGGCGTCCATCATGTCGCCCCCTGCTTCATTTTCTCGGAAAATATCCGATTATTGAGCGACCAGCGGAGCATTCGAGGCATCCCGGCACCGGTATCACGCCGGCGCCAGAGCCACGCAGCATACATAATGACAAGCTGCGCGTCTTCGAGCTGTGACGGGTCAAGGGTGGCTGCACCCTCGGCCTTGATAGCTTTCTCAGCCGCTTTGAGCAGCTGTGTCAGACGGTCGTCTATTCGGTTGCCAGCTCCTCCACCGGTGAAGCCCAGGTCGGTTTTCAGTGCCGCAAGCCTGTCCTGCTCCTCCATGGTGCTCCCTCCTTACGACTTAGTTACTGTGACTGTGTAGGTGGTCACGGTGCCGGTCTCGCTATCCTTGACGGATGCCTCGATCACGTTGCCTGCGCCCGCCGTCCACTTGATTGAGCCACCGTTGGGAACGTATGCGTCGTTGTAGCGGATGCTTACAGCGTCAAAGCCATCCTGCGGTGTAGCTGTGATCGTAGCGTTGGCGGTTGTAGTTGTGCCAGTGTAGGTCAGTGTGTCGGGATCAAAGGTTGCGCTGAGTGTCACGCCGGAGATCTCCAGGCCACTGAGCTTACCGAGTGAGGGGTCGGGGTTGGCTGTGTCCTCCACGAAGGTCACGTCGTCAGGTGACGGCGTAGTGCCATTGATACCGATTGCCACAAAGGCCTCGGCAATGAGCGGGAGACCGTCATATCGTGCAGAGCCCTTGAAAATGGTCTGCTCCTCCAGGAAGCGGACCTGATCGGACTGGCCGAATCGCATTCCGGCACGCTCGAGCAGTGTGTACAGATCAAGGTAGCCGCCGAGGATCACATTGTCGGGCATGAAGTTGAGTACCTCGACAATTCCGCCGATGACGGGGAGAGTGCCCTCGACTGCTGAGACTACTGCGCCGGCAGCGTTGATGCTAAGCATCTCTGCCTTCAGGGCTGTGTATGTAGTCTCGTTCATGCACCATACCTTCTCGCCTCTGCTGTACTTGCCCTTAGCAGCGCCGCAGTAGAGGAGCAGCTGACGGTAGAAGGCCAGGCCTGTCAGGTCAGCGCTGATGGTCTTGATGTTGCTGGTGTGCAGGTCGGCCCAGGGTCTCATATTGTCGCTGTAGTCGGAGGGCTTGGAGGTCTGAGCCAGTCTCGTCAGGATACCGAGGGGCATTCTCTTGGCCTTGCCCTTACCGTAGAGCATAGCCTTGTCCAGAGCCTTTCCGATAGCCTCGCCGAGTGCGGTGAGGATCTCTGCTGCGAGGTCGATGTCGCTGTCCTCGATGGTAGCGTTGCAGACGGGAATGAAGCCGCCGACCTTGTAGCCGTCGAGCTCAGCCTGTGCAAAGCTGAGGTCCAGCTCGTTGAGAGCTGCACACATCTCAGTCCATACGGCCTCGGGGATAGTGCCCATGATGGTGACTCTTCCCTTGCCCTTGACGGTCCTTGTGAAGACGTGGCGGGTCAGCTTGCTGTATCTCTCGATGTTCTCCCGGATGATGCCCAGAAAATCATCGGGAATTAGCAGGCCAGCGTTGGCCAGCGCTCTCTTCTCCTTGATGCAGGTGCGGACCTCCTCAAGGAAGCCCTTGACACGCTCCTCCTCAAAGAGCTGGCAGCGCTCCTCGAGGGACATAGCCCCGAAAAGCTCTCTTGCTCTCTTGCTTGTGATCTTGACACCCATTGCGGTGCGCTCCTTTCTGCCCCTGTTTTCCTCGCCGTCACCGGCAGGAGTGGGCTGTGTTTTTGTGTTGGCCTTTTCCTCGACCTCCTGGAGCTCTCTTTCAAGGTCTCCGACCTTCTTTTCAAGCTCCTGAATCTCGGTATCAGCTGCGGCCTGGTCAGCCTCGAACTCTTCGACGGCTGCTTCGACGGTCGCCTTCTCTTCCTCGGTCTCGGCCTCGGCGATGCTGGCCTCCAGCTCCTGCTCCCTGAGAGTCAGGGCCTCACGCTTCTTGCGTGCTTCGTCCAGCTTCTTTTTTGCCTCGTCGAGATTTTTCTTCGCCATAAGGCTTCTAAGTGCCATTATTCGGTCACTCCTTTCAGTCTCTGAGTCATGCGGTTTCTCCATGCCTCGGTCTGGCGCTTCTTGATCTCGTCAAGGTCACGCTTACGGGCGGAGACCGCTGTTTCCTCGTATGCGGGAAAAGTACACACGGAAACTTCGTGAAGGTCTGCCTCTGTGATCGTCCAGTGGATGGTTCCATCGTCCCGGAAGTCGGTTTCCTCGGCGACGATGTTGAAGCCAAAGCTGCACTGATCGACGTCGTGACGCTTGACACGTTCGTAAAGGTTCATAGCATCACCGTCGTTCGGATTGACGGTGATCTTCCCCCAGAGACCGTGCGAGTCCTCGCGGAGCTCCAGCGTGTGAGCCTTAGTGCGCCCCAGCACCAGCGTGCTGTCGTGATTGATCAGAGCTCTCACGTCGTTTCCCATGGACTTGGTGAAGGCACCGGGAGCAATGCTCTCGGACATACCGAAGCCCATGTCGTATGTTTTATTAAAAACGGAAAAATAGCCCTCGATGATAGGGGCATCTCCGTCTTCCCGCACTGTGAATTCCGATGCGATGCACCGGATCTGATTTTCTTTCATGGTTTTTTCCTCCCTTTTGTGCAGTTGACTGCACTCGGCGATAATTTCCACTTGCGCTCTGCCCGGCAGTACTTGACGTGCCCGCAGAGATCGCCGGACGGCTGACACTTGATGATGCCCTGCTCGTCCCGCTTGGCTTTTCTGCACTCCGTCATTCCTCACCACCTCCCATGAGCTTCTTCTGAGCGCCGGACTTGTCGTATGGGATGTAGTTCTCCAGGATCCTCAGCTCGTTCAGGCCCTCCCTGGGCTCCATGCCGATACGGTCACGGAACTCATTTCCGGTAATAAAGCCACGGTCTGAGGCAGGGAGGAGGACGTCTGCAATGGTCTTGATGTCCCAGGTCAGCAGGCTCCAGTAATTGAGACGGAGGTACATCTTCTCCGAGAGGATCAGCTTCTTGGTCATTTCCTGCTGTATTTCGGTGACGATGCTCAGCAGGGTCGTCATCACAAACATTTCCCATTCAGCCTTGTTAAACGTCCCCACACCGAGGAGGAATGACGGGATGCCGAGGAGCGATGCCACGGTCGCCTTGTCCAGCTTCATGACGTCGGAGATCGCAAGGTCGGAGAGCGATAACGGCTTGACCTGCTCGACGGAAAACTGCTCCGCCGGTATCAGCCAGGGCTCACCAGCTTCGGCGCCTTCGACGTAGCTCTCGAGGAGCCGCTTCCTTCCCTCCGGGCCGGAGAACTCCTCCGTCAGAGCGTCTACCTTGACAATCACGGAAGGCTTCCACTTGCTGTTCATGAAGGCCTTTGTGGTCGCTCGCCCCTGCTTCAAATTTCCGGCGACGTCCTTCAGGTAGACCGTCATTCCGGTGCCCTTCCAGGGGTAGTACTTGTCAGGATTGTGGACGAAGTGCAGGACCTCGTCCGGCGAAAAGCTCCTGCCGTCGATGCTGACGGTGTAGCCTCGATCGAGCGTGTTCGGCAGGAAGCTCACGCGGTAAGGTGCGATGACTTCCAGGCTGCCGAGGTAGCCGTTCTCCGTATGCGGCAGGACGACGCTGTTGCCCTTGCCGTAGAGTAGGAGGTTGTTGACGACAGCCTCCATCCAGTTCTTTCGGGTCATGTACGGGCTGGGTGAGATGTCAATCTTCCGGCTCAGCTCGTTCCTGATCCTGACGTCACCGTCGGCGGTATTCGCCATTAGGTGGATTGTCATCGTGGAGATGATCTGCGAGATCTTCGTCACGGCTGCGACTATCTCCGGGCACTTGTCGAGGCTTGTATAGCCTTCGCAGCAGATCGGCCCGTCCTTGTTCCAGAGCAGGATGCTCGGGGATGCCGACCTGGTCTGTGCTCCGGAGTTTCGCTTCCGGTTCTTCTTACTCACTTGCATCACTCTCCTGTGCTATCTTTTCCCCACCAGCTGCCGCCCTTGGTGGTCCTCTCGAGGTCCTCGAGGTATCTAACCGCGGCAAAGACCGCAGCGTCGAAAATGTCAATTCTATGATTTTTCTGTACTTTCTCATACTGCACCATGTCGTCGGTCTTCTCGATAGCCGCGACGTTCTGCGTGCAATACTCAAAGGGCTCAGCGTGGAAGTAGTAGAGCTTCTTCTGCTTCACTAACTGCTCCAGGAAGCGGAAGCCCTCGGATTTTTTATAAAAATACTGCGGCTGGTCAATGACGTTGAAGCCGCTCTTTTTCATTTCCAGGTAGTATTGCCTTGCGAATTTCCTATCGTGGCCGACCTGGTGGATCTTGAAGCCCTTGGCTCGCATAGCCTTGAACCACTCGACTACATCGGCGGGCTCGGTGACGCTGCCGTTGGTCATGGTCAGCCAGCCGTCGTCCTTCCAACCGAAGAGCGGGATGTCGTCCTCGTCGGCCTTCTGGGCTGCGGTGGCTACCGGGAAATATGCGTGGGGCAGTATGATATATACGTCCCGCTTCTCGTCGTGGCCGAAGAGCACCGAGGCCGTCAGGTCGTGGAGCTTGGACAGATCGGCGCCGCCGTACCACCGACGGACAGCTCTTCGAGCCTCGTCCATGGTATAGCTGTACCGGGAGTCGCTCCGCCGGAACTCCTCAATGTTGAAGTAGGCTTTGATGGACGCCGTGAAGACGTTGAGAGACTTGGCGAAAAAGTCCTTGCGTTCCTGCGGGTCGTTCTGAGCCTGTAGGCTGTCCTGGAGGATCTCGTCCGGGCGGATGCTTATGCCGTAGCCGGGGTTGGCCATCTCATGGACTGCCGGGTTGGTGTAGTCGATGTCTCCGTTTTCGTCGGGGTTTGCGCAGCAGATAAAAATAAAATACTGCTCGTCCTGGACTGTGCCGTTGAGCACCTTCCGGGCGTAGGCGAGACGCCGACCGAGGAAGCTCTGCTCATTGTCGCCGGCTGTGGTGATACCGATTAGCAGCTTGTTGGTGTAGGCCTTCATGGCCTCCTTGAAAAGGTTGTACTGCTTCGGGTTCTTGAAGGCGTGGATCTCGTCAACGATTGCAAGGTTGCAGTTGAGCGAGTCCTGCTTGTCCGGGCTGGATGCCAGCGCCTGAATCTTCATGTAGCCGTCGGCAAAGTTCTTCTCGATGCTGTGCTCCAAGGAGTTGTCCAGGAGCTTGATGTCGCCGCCCTGAGCTCGGTCGAGCTTCATGCGCTTGACGTTGTAGCTGAGGAAGTCGAAGCTCTCCATTGACTGCTTCAAGGCGGCGGACGTGATATAGGTCATCGCACCGCTCCGGCGATACCAGAGCGACAGCGCCCAGGCCAGGGCGCCGGCGAAAGTTGTCTTGATGTTTTTTCGGGGTATAAAGATCAGTGCCTCGTGGAAGCGGACGTTGTCCGTCCCGGCGTGGACGAAGCCGACCAGGTTGTAGATGATGAAAATGTGATAGGCTGTCAGGCGGAAAGGCTTTCCCCGGAGGGGAGTGCCGTCGAGGGCCTCGCCCTGCTTATGGCAGAGGGTCTTCTCGATGATCCCGATCACGAACTCCGGGCCTTTGTGACTTATCTCGTAGGCCGGGTTGTCCAGGTCACGGAAAAAGCGGTCTACTCCCTGATGCTGCTCCTTGCAGGCTATCTTCTCGCCGGACCGTATGCTCTCAGCATACCGCAGGCAGGCCGGCCAGTATCTCCACTCAGCTGCCAAACTCCATCAGAGCCTTGTCGAGTGGTGAGAGCTCTGCACTGCCTCGGATCGCCTGCTCATTGATTTTCCGTAGGCTTGCAGCAGTGAGCCCAAGCTCACGCCAGTACATCAGGGCGTCACGGTTCAGGTCGTTGACCATGCGGAGCGCCGGGTTCTGGATAAGATTAGTGGCTCCGCCTTTGTTCGTATGCAGGACGATGATTTTTCCACCGGAAGCTATGAACTGCTCCAGGGCATCGTCACGCTTGGAGAGGATGCCGGCCAGGGTCTCGATGACCGGCTCGAAGTACTTCCGGTATGTGCCGGCGTCTTTGCAGTTTTTCTTGATCTTGCTTTTCCACTGCTTCTCGGTCATGGCCTGCTCCTCCTCTCATTTCAGTGTCGCTATTATCTCTCGTTCCCGGTCGCTGAGCTTCCACCGCGTTGCTGCTGCCTTCTCGGCTGCTGCCTTCTCGGCTGCTGCCGATTCAGACAGCAGGAAGCCAGCGCCGAAGATTGCCTTGTCTACTGCTTTCTGGCTGTCAAGCTGCCGAATATGATAGACCTGCTCAGGCCGCAGCTCCAGGCGCTGGCCGTACTTGCACATATACGCAAGCATCTGTGAGGTCAAGACTTCCGGCGGGTAGCTGTACTTCGGCAGCTCAACCTTGTCCTTCTTCCGGTTGATCTCGTTCTGCTTCTTCACGGCCTGCTCGAGCTCAGGCGCCGTGATGATCTTATACTCGCCGAGATTGGTCGCAAAGCTCGTGGGAACCGTCGCCCCGTTCTCGTAGAGGATGGCGTTTTCGATTATGACTACGTTGACGACGGCCGAGGAAAAGATCGTCAGCCGGGGCGCGAAAAGGAAGTAGTCGATGCCGTGCTCAGCGTAGAAGCTGTAGATTTCCGACAATATTGAGAAGGGCGGGTTGTCGATGACGACGTCACCGGGCTTGTACTTCTCGCGCTGGTAGTCGCCGCCGGGGTAGAACGGTCTGACGATGCGCCGGCCTTGCAGTCCGTAGCGCTGCACCGCCCACTCCTTGACGGCCTCGTAGATGTTGTCAGGAGTGTAGCAGTCGTCGGTGGTTTTCTTCGGCCTGAACTTTTCCACAAAGGCCTGATACTCTTCGTCCTCCTCGGTGAGTTCACCGGCGGCCATGCGCTGCCGGAATTCTGCCTCGATGCGTTCCTGCTCCTCCTGGGCTGCCAGCTCGGAGAGGTCAAAGCCAAAGGCGCTCATGTCGATCTCCGTAAAGCTGGCCAGCTCCTCCGATGTGAGCTGTGGATCCCAGGGGCTTTCATTGAGCTTGTTGTCGGCGAGACGATAGGCCTTGATCTGCTCGTCGGTCAGGTCATCGGCTATCAGGCAGGGGGCGTGAGAAAATGCCGGGTCAGTCTTCCGGGCTATCTTAGCTCCGGCCAGTCGACCGTGTCCGACCACTACCACCTTGTCGGCAGTGACCACCAGAGGCTGACGCCAGCCGAACTCCAGCAGGCTCGCAGCTATCTGCTCGATCTGCTTCGGGCTGTGGATCTTGGCGTTCTTTTCGTAGGGCCTCAGCTCGTCGATGTTGATGTCTACCGTTTGCATTTTATCCCCCTTTTCGATAATTCGTCCCGCATATATAAATTCCAAGTCGGAGGCCAAGCGGTC
>JAZRMH010000037.1:0-39901 GCA_045647425.1 Faecousia sp. | reverse complement strand
CTGATGAAGAACATGGATTGGAGTTTCTTCTGTCTCAATCACCCACCAGTGAAAATCATTCATTTCCCAAAGCACCTGATATAATGCCCGTGGGATCATAGTTTCGGTGCTGTATTTTTTGATGAGCAAATAGGTGTCTTGAAAAAGGTCACTAAGGACTTTACGGTCGATAGCTTCATCACTAAGTACATGATCCGTTGCAGCCTTCCAGCCATCAGCAAGTTCCTTAAATTTTTCATTGTCCATGAATTATCTCTCCCACTGTTTATATTTATAGAACTAACTACGGAGATATTATAACATATTTTGCAGACAATGTACTAAAATTTTTCGACGCCAACGCTGACACCAACGCACCGCGGTTTTAGTGTTTTGTGTGTTGTAAAATGTTTGAGTAAGAACAGAAATAGAGTAAAATAAGCGATTATTGATATCAAAAAATGCAAATATGCGCTGGGCGCATTTCCTCATAACCCGGAGGTCGTAGGTTCGAGTCCTGCCTCCGCAACCATAAAAACCACGGCTTTTGCCGTGGTTTTTCTCTGTTTATAGGACTTTTTAAGACGAAATGGAATATACCAAAACTCATTTGACACCAATTTTGACACCAACGTCAGGGCGGGGTTGGTGTTGTTTGTTGTTGGTATTGTTATCTTCTGTCATTAAATTGTTCCGTTTGGTAGTAGGAAATAGAAATGTTGTTGAATAACGGTCACCTTTTGCTATAATGAATACATATAACTATATGGCTTGTTAAGATTATTACACGAGAACAAAAGTGATCATTTAGCTATTAAGCAGTATTAGGGAAATAATAAAGCCAAAGGTAGCGTATATAGTTTGTGGGAGGATAAAATGCTTGTTGTTTTAGTTGCTGCTTTTATTATACTTGCAATATGGGGCGTTGTTTATCAAGCCAATGAAGATTTCAATTCTGAGCAAGAAGAAAAATGGATGTATTCTGATGAACTTCATTCACTCAAGCATTTTCTTAAAAGAACAGGTACTAGGTGCATATTTGCGGTAGGGGCTGGATTGGTATATGGGATTATTGATAAATACATTCCTGTCCTGCGAGTATGTTTTGTTGTTACAATTATCATTACGACATTGGGGATGATATCTACCGAGATTGGAGCAATTCAAAAACGATCGGAAGCCCTTACATACTTATCAATTGCCACGGCAGTAAGTGTTCCCAACATTCTGAGTATTCTGTTTATCGCGCAGTTTTTATTAGTTGTCTGGATATGGAAAGTTCCAAATGAGTATGACACTAGATATAGGACGAAATGTGTTGTGTTTCTATTTGCGGCACTACTTAATATTTTCTTTTCTGTATTGGGAGTGCCACAGTGGGTCAACTTTCTTGTGCTTATAACCCAAGCATGCATACTTCCGTTGATTGTTGCTTTTGTCGTATTTCTTGCAAATATATTTACGGGCAAATAAAGTGTAGCAACTTTATTTGACACCAATCTTGACAGAAACCCTGGGTCATAATTCTTATTTATAAAGGAGCATATAGATTTTAAATAGGTTGCTGACATAGATACAGGTAGTCTAAATGTACACATTAAACAAATTATAAACACAATATTTGGTTAACTTGACTACTTACAATCTGCGGATAATCCATCTATAATATTATTGGATTAGTTTCTGCTGATAATAATTAGTGGCGATTTTGAATTATACATATAGAGATAGGAGATAATAGAATGGAAACAACATATGCAGGCGCATTTCAAATTTTTTCTAATGCTTACGATATTAAAATTGACTTTTCTTCCGTTGAACCTCAAGTGGATGAGAATGGAGATGTCGTTCGCGATGTGAAAGTATTAAAGAGCCGTATTGCTATGTCCCCGACGCTTGCCAAAGAACTGTCGCAGATTCTTCCTGACGTTGTGAAGAATTATGAAGAGAAATTTGGTGTCATTCCCGATTTGTCTAATGCTTCTGAAGAGTAATAGGGGGATGGCTTGATGGCGGAAGAAAGAGATCTTCTTTTCAAAGCCGAAGATCCTCGTGGGTATAGCATAACATTATCAAGTGATCAGTACTATAATCACATTGTTAGCTCTGTGGATCATAATGCACATACAGAGTTTACACCCGAGGAAATTAGGAAATGCATTGAAGAACCCCAAGTTATCGTAGAAAGTAAAAGTGTACCGTCGCGTGATCTGTATTTTGGGCGAACAAGTGCTGCTTTTCCGCAACTTTTCCTACGAACTGCAGTTGAGATTGATGATGATATGAAAACAGGCGAAGTTGTTACTGCTCACTTGTCTAAAAGTCTATCTGGAGGAAAGGACGGTGGGATAAAGTATGTTAGCTATAGATCTAAATTATGATAGAAAATTTGATGTACTATATGCTCGTGTAACAAATTATTCACCGTCTTATGGAGATGAAGTTGATGGAATAGTTACACTTTATAGTATTGAAAGTGATTCTATAACAGGGATGACAATATATAATGCTAAGCAAAGAATTCAGCAGGGGAATATTGATGCTGCATCCCTTCCACTCCCAATAGATTTAAACGCCCTTTGTGTACAACGTTTATTAAATGAGCCCGATAAAGGCTTTAGATGTACATTACAACTTGTTTGATCTGTATGGGATATCAATAATGCATGTAAACGACACCGGATTTCGTCATGAGATCCGGTGCCGTTTGTTTATGTGGATTTGTTATCCTTAAATGTTCAAACAAGGGTGCTTTAGCCTGCATTGCATAAACAACAACCATAAAAGGAACGCATTTTTCGTACTTTATCTCTTGCGCTCTGGGAGAGCATGGCATAAAAGTTAAGTGTGGTTGAAACTTGGGCATGCCCCAAGATAGTGAAAAGAACTTTGATATCCATACGTGATTAATCAAAGTCGTTACATAATATTTTTGCTAATACATTGACAACCAAAAAATTACATATTAAACTAATATCGACAGGAAAATTAAACTGGGGGATTGTGCCATGACTAGCATTAAGAAGAAATCTGGTAGACCGATTAAAGGAACAATGAAGCCTTTCTCGACCAGCGAATATAAAGATGCCCGGGCTGTCGTATTGGGACATAGCGAATCGTACAACGATTTTTATAGATATCGGACTGTTTGCAAAAACCATATTGTCGATCGGTGGCGCGTATCAACTAAAATTATGAATATGTACAAGGTGTTACCTATAAGGGCAATTGAGCAATACTTGAGGAACGCAATTGAAAACGAGGAACTAATTAACTTTTTTATGTGCCTCATCAATTACTACAGCCATGTTAACCAGTGTGCCTTTTTTGTGACAGAGGGGGCTTGTCTTAAATCTGTAGATCACCATGCTTTGGTCCAGGCTGCGTTTCAAGATGTAAAAAAATTGATGACTGGAGATGTTGTAAAGGTAGTTCAGAAGCTTAACGATGTGACCACCATGCAGCAGGAAGATTTGGAAAGAATTCGCAGGCAGTATAAGCTTTTGCAAGAGACGGCAGCTATTTTTAACAATACTTTTAAAACAGTATTTCATGGTGTGCTTCCTGAAAGAATTACCAAAGAATGTTTTGATTTGCTTTTCGGTTTCGATGGTAGAATTGCAAATTATTACACAAAAGATAGCATAAGTTATGTAGTCAAGACAAATAAAAAGAAACCAATTTACAAACGACTCAACTTCGATGCCGCGTTTATGTTGTCGCTTATTGAAACGATTCATGACGTTAAAAGGAGACGTCTATAATGGTTAATGATTATCTACTACATAAATTATTTGTTGACCCGCAAAAGGACAATCTATTACCAATCGGAAAATGCTGTTATTGCGGTTATGAGAATGAGCATTATGTATGCGAACTCTGCGGAACTGTGTATGACGATATGGGCGGTGATGAACACCTCTGTAATGGGTGTATGCCGAGAGACGATTAACGATTGATTTTGAAAGGTGGAAATAAAATGAACAAGAATTTGCTGATTGTAGGCGCAAGCACATATGGCGTTGTTGCTTCTGAGATTGCGGCTGACATGGGATGCTTTGAAAAAATAGATTTCGTTGATGATGAAAGAAAAACAACCCCCAACGGCATAGAGGTTGTTGGAACAACACGGGATATTGATGAACTGGCTATCCAATATAGTAATATCATTGTTGCGATTGGCAATCCGGAAGTCAGACTTTCATTGCTCAAAAGAATAAAAGAAGAAACACCCTATTGCATTGTTTCGCTTGTTTCGCCTAAATCGTATGTTTCGCCTTCGGCGCAAATTATGAATGGCTGCATCATTGAACCAATGACTGTTGTACATACCGGATGTGTGATATGCCCCGGTTGCATCATTTCTGCAGGAGCCATTGTGAATCATGCAACAATGTGTTGTGACGGTGTTCATGTGGATTGCAATGCAACGGTAGAGGGATACTGCCTTGTACCTGCCGGAACAAAAATTTGCAGCGGCGAGGTGTACAAACGCAAAGACACTATAAAGCCGGAGGATTTGTTCTTTGATCCGCAAAAGTGGGCAGAGCGTTTGACTGACATTTCAAAACGCACACCAAAGGATATCGATGGATTAGAATACACATTTGAAAGTGGAATGTAATTAAAGCGGGAGATATTTTGAGATGTATAAGCACGTTATAAAGAGACTTATTGACCTTATTCTGTCGAGTGTTGCCATTATTGTCTTGGCACTTCCGATGTTGATTATCGCCATTGCGATTAAAATTGACGATCCCGGTCCCGTTTTGTTCAAGCAGAAACGAGTCGGCAAGAAGAAAAACGGCGAGATTACATATTTCATGATTTGGAAGTTCCGTAGCATGAAGATGTCCACACCGCATGATACCCCTACACATCTTCTTGAGAATCCTGATCAGTATATTACCCGTGTAGGACGCTTTATTCGTAAGACAAGTCTTGACGAGCTTCCTCAAATTTATCAAGTGTTCACGTCGAAACTTTCCGCAATTGGTCCCAGGCCGGCATTGTGGTCGCAGGAGGATCTGGTTGCGGAACGTGAGAAGTATGGGGCGAATGATATTAAACCCGGCATCACCGGATGGGCTCAGATCAATGGTCGAGATGAGCTTGAAATTGATGTGAAAGCAAAGTTCGATGGCGAGTATGCTGCTGCTTTGAACTCAGGTAAATTCAAAGGCTTTGCGATGGATGTGAAGTGCTTCTTTGGTACGATTGTGAGTGTTCTGAAATCTGACGGTGTTGTCGAAGGCGGCACCGGGGAGATGAAGAAACAGGAAGCGGAAGAACAAGAGAAAGAGACTATTGCGAAATGAAGAAGATACTGATTACCGGTGCGAATAGCTACATCGGCATGTCATTTGAGAAATATATCAAAGAGAATTATCCGAATGACTATGTCGTCGATACCGTTGATATGATCGACGGTTCTTGGCGAGAAAAGAGTTTTGCCGGATATGATTCTGTGTTTCATGTTGCAGGCATAGCACACTCCGACAATGGTAAAATCAGTGCCGAAAAAGAAAAGCTATATTATGCGGTCAACACCGATCTTACTATTGAAACTGCAATGAAAGTTAAGGCTGACGGCGTAAATCAGTTTGTTTTCATGAGTTCTGCAATTGTGTACGGCGATAGTGCACCGATTGGAAAGAGTAAGGTAATCACACGAGATACTTCGGTATCTCCAGCTAATTGTTATGGTGATAGCAAGGTTCAGGCGGAGAATGGGATCAGACCTCTGAATGATGATAATTTCAAAGTAGTTATTCTCCGTCCACCGATGATTTATGGTAAAGGTAGTAAAGGTAACTACCCGTTGCTTGCTAAAATCGCACTTAAAATGCCCCTTTTCCCTTATATAAAAAACGAACGTTCAATGCTTTATGTTGAAAATTTATGTGAGTTTGTCCGCTTGATGGTTGAAAACGACGAGCGAGGAACTTTCTGGCCGCAGAATGCGGAATACAGCAATACAAGTGAGCTTGTGAAAATGATTGCCGAAGCGCATGAAAAGAAAGTGCACCTTGTTAAAGGCTTTGGCTGGGCGTTGAAACTCATGAGTGGTGTAACAGGACTTGTGAATAAGGCGTTTGGCAGTTTGAGTTATGAAGCTGGGATGAGTGAGTATAGGGTTGAGTATAGAGTAGCTGATTTGAAAGAGAGTATACAAAGGACTGAAAAAGGCGTATGAAAATCTTAGTCATTACACAGTATTTTTATCCGGAAACGTTCCGTGTAAACACACTTGTTACTGAACTTGTAAATCGTGGTCATGATGTGACGGTATTAACGGGATATCCTCAGTATCCGCAAGGGAAAATATATGATGGGTATGGCTTCAATAAACCCTACGATAAGGTGTGGAACGGTGCGAGAATAGAAAGAATAAAGATGCGTCCCCGTGGAAAGACTCCATTGGGCTTACTGTTGAATTGTTATACGTTTGTTCGTGAAGGAGCAAAGTGGGTTAAACGATGCTCGGAACGGTATGATGCTATTTATGTCTTTGAAGTTTCTCCTGTTACTGTTGGATTGCCTGCAGTGGCGTACAAAAAGAAATTTGGGACACCTATATATTTCAATGTACAGGATCTCTGGCCGGAAAATGTTGAGATTGTACTTGGAATACATAATAAACTAGTTATCGGCGCAATTAACAGAATCGTAGACAAGATTTATTCTGCGAGCGATAAAATACTCTGTTCATCAAATTCGTTCGTAGAGAATATTGCCCAACGAGGTGTATCAAGGGATAAATTGGTGTTTTGGCCTCAATTTTGTACTGAGCCTGACTTATCTAAAATCACTAAGCCAGAATGTTATTCCAGTGAATATTTCAACATCGTATTTACTGGAAATATTGGAGAAGCACAGGGCTTGGATCTGCTTGTTGATGCTGCTGAACGCTTAATTGATACTAAAGTCAGATGGTTCCTAGTGGGCGATGGTAGAGCAAGAGAGAAGTTGCAAAAGCGAGTAACTGAAAAAAATCTTTCAGAGGTTGTTACGTTCGTTGGTAAGGTTTCAGAAGAAGAAGCCAATCGATATATTCATTTTGCCGATTGTGCATATCTGTCCTTTAAGAAAAATAAGCTGTTCGACATGACGCTTCCTGCCAAGCTTCAATCATATATGGCATGCGGAACACCGATTCTTGCTGCTGCAGGTGGAGAAAGCGCCCGTATTGTTAATGAAGCGCAGAGTGGTTTTGTTTGCGAACAAGATGCGGATAAGTTAGCAAATACAGTCAGAAATTATGTAATGCAGTCTAATAAATTAGATAGCATGCGGATTAACGCAAAGTATTATTTTAATGATCATTTTGCGATGAATTTTGTAGTAGATCAGTTGGAAAACATGATGAAATAAGTCTATCCAGAGGGAGATTAGAATGGATAACGAATTGAGAATTTGCCATAACTGTGTTATGGATACAACGGATAAAACACTTGTATTAGATGAAAATGGTATATGTCCTCGTTGTAACGAGTATCAAAACAGAATTGTCAAAGAGTGGAATCACGGCCAAGGTCATGAAGAAGAACTCGAAAAGACAATTGCTGCAATTAAACGGTCTGGCGAAGGAAAACAGTACGATTGCATTCTTGGCTTGAGTGGAGGACTTGACAGTAGTTATCTGCTCCATCTTGCGGTTGCAAAATGGGGACTTCGGCCTTTTGTATTTCATGTGGATGCCGGTTGGAATCTGCCTGTTGCCGAACAAAATATTAGGCGCATTTGTGATAAATTATGTGTTGAGTTACACATCGAAAAAATGGATTTTGAAGAAATGCGGCAGATGCAGATTGCATTTTTCAAAACAGGACATGCTGGTCTTGATGCACCCCAAGATCATGCTTTTATTGCACAGGTAGATAAGTTCTCCGAGAAATTGGGGGTTAAATATATCCTCAACGGTTACAACATTTGCACTGAAATTGTGGCAAATCCCGCATCCTGGAATGAAGGTGCAGGTCCCACCGCTGATAAGACTTACATCAAGGACGTGTTGAAAAAGCACGGCGGTTTCAAAACCAAGCACTTCACCTATACTTCAGGCTTCCGCCACAAGTTTTGGTTGCCCTATGTGAAGGGAGTAAAGACGGTTCACCTTTTGAATCTTGTGCCCTTTACCAAAAAAGAAATGATCGAAACATTAGCAAAGGAATACGGCTACGAGCCTTATAAACAGAAGCATTTCGAGGATCTGCTTACAAAGTTCATTGAGGGTTGGTGGCTTCCTACTCGATTTGGATATGATATTCGTAAGGCTCAACTTTCGAGCTTGGTTGTAACAGGACAAATGACAAGAAATGAAGCTCTTGAGATTCTCAAAAATCCGTCTCTGACTGAAGAAGAAGCAAAGGGTTTGTTTACACAAGTCGCAGAAAAGCTTCAGATCAGTGAAGATGAACTCATGAGTTACCATGAGTTACCTAAAAAATATATCAAGTACCGAAACAACAATTGGGCATTCACTTTGGGAATTAAACTGTATACGATATTAGGGTTGGATAAAAGAATCCGTCAGTAATAAGTGATGTCTGGAAAAGGGGAAGTATGAAGGTTTTATTGATTGATGTTAACTGTAAAAACAGTAGCACCGGAAAAATTGTGTATGACTTATATACAGCTGTAAATGAAAACGGTGATGAAGCTGCGGTTTGTTATGGGCGCGGTGAGAAAATTCACGAGAAGAATATCTTTAAGTTTGGTATTGATATTGAGACTTATGTTCATGCACTACTCACTCGTATAACCGGATTTACAGGATGCTTCTCTCCTTTTTCAACATTCAGACTTATAAGATTTGTTAAGATGTTTAAACCTGATGTGGTTCACATTCATGAACTTCATGCCTATTTTGTTAATATCAAGCCGTTGATCAACTACTTGAAAAAGAACAATATCAAAACGGTTATGACGTTGCATTGCGAATTTACTTACACGGGTAAGTGTGGGCACTCGGTAGAATGCGAAAAGTGGCAAACAGAGTGTAGGGATTGTCCGCATTTGAAAGAATATCCTTCAACACTCTTTTTTGATCAGACAAAGTTTATGTTTAATCAAAAAAGAGCGTTATTTGAGGATTTTGAAAATATTACAATAGTCACACCTTCAAAATGGCTTGCAGAACGGGCAAAACAATCCTTTCTGAAAAATAAGGATATCAGGGTAATACACAACGGAATTGATGTAGATGTGTTCTCTTCTAAGAATACATCAACTTTGCGAATAATGCACAACATTACCGATGATGAAAAAATCGTTTTAGCGGTAGCTCCGAATCTTATGAGCGACAATAAGGGCGGAAAGCATGTTCTGGAGCTTGCGGACCGGATGAAGGATCAAAATATTCGCTTTGTTTTAATTGGCGTCGATGAAGAGATTACATCTGAAAACAACAAAGTGATTATTCTTCATCGCATTTATGATAAAGAATTGCTTGCACAGTATTACTCTCTTGCCGATGTTTTTGTTATTTGTAGTGAACGAGAGAATTTTCCAACAACTTGTATAGAAGCTCAATGTTGCGGTACACCAGTGTGTGGTTTTGATGTTGGAGGCGTCAAAGAAACAATTCTGAACGATTATGCATTATGTGACTATGGGGATATAGACGGTTTGATGCATAATGTAACGAAGATATTAGAGAGCCATGATTCTTCTGATAAAACGACCTTAGCCGGAAAAGCATCATTTTATTTCGGAAAGAACAATATGTTTAAACAAATTTTCAATCTATACACAAACAATGATCAATTTGGAGAATACAGATGAAGGACAAAAAACTAAAGGTTTTGGTTGTAACGAATATACCTGCACCATATATGATTGATTATTTGTCTGAATTAGGAAAAAGAACAGAGCTGACAGTACTGTTTGAAGTCAAAAGAGCCAAAGATCGAGATGCCTCTTGGTACGGAAATGAAAACTCAATATTTAAAATGGTTTTTTTAAATGGAATACCTTTGGGAAATGAATCTGGTTTCAGTGTAAAGGTTATAAAGTATCTCTCTTCCAATAAATTCGACAAAATTATTATTGCTAATCCCACAACACCGACAGGGATTATTGCATTATTATACTGTCGTTGGTTCAGGATTCCGTTCGTTATTCAAAGCGAAGGCGGATTTCAGGGGAGCGGTAAGGGTCTCAAGGAGCGCTTCAAAAAATACCTCATGGAAAAGGCAGAGTATTATCTGACGGGAATGGGCGGAGAAAATGATTATTTTTTGAAATATGGCGCGACGGCAGACAAGCTCAAGCCATATCCCTTTTCTTCGCTGGCGCAAAAAGACCTGGATGAGGCAAGAAATCTTCTAAGTGTGAGTAAATCCGAACTGAAAAAAGCGCTTGGAATGAGAGAAGAACGTATTATCATTTCGGTCGGAAGATTTTCATATCTCGAAGGCTACGGAAAAGGATACGATATTCTGATGCGAATGGCTGAAAGGTCAGATAAGAATATTGGATTTTATATCATTGGAGATGAACCTACCGAGGAATTCAAAATATGGAAGGAAGAAAAGCAACTGAGTCATGTTCATTTTCTTCCCTTCAAGGCAAGGTCGGAACTTGCAAAATATTACGTTGCGTCCGATGTGTTCGTTCTCTTTTCCCGCGGAGACACCTGGGGGCTGGTCGTTAATGAGGCAATGTCTTATGGCCTTCCCGTGGTTTCATCGGATAAATGCGTAGCAGGAATTGAGCTTGTAGAAAACGGCGTTAACGGATTTGTCGTTCCTCTTGAAGATGAACAACAGATTTATGAAACATTATCCGATCTTGTTTGCGATTCTGAAAAATGTCAAAAATTTGGCGAGGCAAGTCTGCAAAAAATCGGATCTTATACGATCGAAAACATGGCGGAGATAATTTATAATCATATTTTGTGCTGATTTTAGGAGCGAGTTTTATGGACGTAAATATTATTACTTTTCACAGGGATTATAATTACGGAGCAATGCTTCAAGCCTATGCGTTGCAGGAGTTCATTACCCAGCTGGGCCACGATGTAGGTGTGTATGACTACGTTCGCCCCGAAAGCAAGGCGGTTGGCAGCAAACAACGCTTGATCAGCTTTCTTTCGCAATTGAATAAAAGAGATTGCCAAATCCGAGAAGCAAATTATATGGATTTTTGCCAGTCTTATTTGAAACTCAATAACGACAGTACGTGTAAGGCCTTTGTGACAGGTAGTGATCAGGTATGGAATCCTTGCGGCGTTATGGACGAGCATTATTTTTTGACATTCGTACCCTCAACATCGAAAAAAATCTCGTATGCAGCAAGCTTAGGCGTTCACGAAATTCCAGAAGAGAAAAAAGCATTATTCAAGGAATACATCGCCGATTTCAATGCAATTTCTGTCCGTGAAGAGCAAGGCAGAGAATGCGTATCAGAACTTTCTGATAAAAACATTCATGTGAATGTTGACCCCACACTTTTGCATGACAAGAATTTCTGGAAGACAATAGAAGTACCCGTTCCGAAGATGCCAAATAAATATATTTTGGTATACCTCATGCATTTGCCTAAAAACGTCAATAAGGTGCTGAGGTGGCTGAAGAAACAGACGGGATACGACATTGTTATTGTCGATGGTCAAGGCGCGGTACAGGGGCTATTTGCAAATTTAGTGAAGCATAATAAAGCCGTGCACCATGCAGGACCGAGAGAGTTTGTTTGGCTTATTGATCATGCAGAATGTGTTGTTACTTCTTCCTTTCATGGAACAGCCTTTTCGTTAATTTTTGAAAAAGAATTCTACGCTATCACAAATTCGTCGAAGTCACGTCTTGCTAACATATTAAACAAATGTGGACTTGGCTATATTACAGAAACAGACGATGAATTCTTGCGCAATAATCATATTGATTGGGACCATGTTTCGAGTGTCTTAAAAAAGGAAAGCGAGCAATCTGCTAAGTATTTCAGGGAGGTTTTGTAATGCTGAATAATATACTGGAAACACCTTTGAGTAAATGTACGGGTTGCTCTGCATGCCAGTCGGCTTGTTCACTTGGAGCGATATCAATGAAACTTAATGCGAACGGCTTTTATGAGCCCTTATTAAGTGAAAATCTGTGTGTAAAATGCGGAAAGTGTCTTAAGGCATGTCCCATCGGCAAAGCAAGCTCCAACAATAGAATTTCATCATATTATGGTTGTCATACAGATCCGGAAGTCCTATACCAAAGTACTTCCGGTGGCGCTTTCCGAGCTTTGGCCGGCAAAGTGCTGGAACACCACGGAGTTGTATACGGCGCACTATATAATGATGATTATTCAGAGGTTCTGTTTTCCAGTAGTGATTCAGAGGATTTGACAAAATTTCAAAAAAGTAAGTATATCGTGAGCAATCCGGAAGCAATTTATAAGTCCATAAAAGAGCAGTTGGACGCAGAACGTTTTGTCCTGTTTTCGGGAGCACCTTGTCAAGTTGCCGGATTGACCTGCTATTTAAATGGAAAATATGATAAGTTAATCACCGTCGACTTTGTGTGTGGCGGCATGCCCTCCCTTCGCTTTTGGCAGGAGCATAAATGCTTCTTGGAAAAAAAGTACAAGTCAAAAATTATCAGTGTAGATTTCCGGTCTAAGAGACATGGATGGGGAAAGGGTTACCTGGACATTCAATTCAGCAACGGCAAACAGTACTTTAAACGGGATTTTCTTGATAGTTATTATCATTGCTTTTACGACGAACATATCTCTGTCCGGAGCAGTTGCTTGACTTGTGCGTTTCATGATAACCACTTTTCAGATATTACAATCGCTGATTTCTGGGGCTATGGGAATGCAGGCGTCTCGGATGTCTCAAAGGGCGTTTCCTTGCTGGTGGCCAATAGTCAAAAAGGCGATTCTCTGATTCAGGACACGCATGATTTTCATGCTACTCTTTTGGATAATCGCTATTCAGATTATGCATTGCACAAGTCTACCCCTACTGAGGAGGAACTCAATAGGAATCTTGCATTCTTTACTCTTTCAGAAAAGATTGGTTTCGAGAAAGCTGCAAGAGCAATATGTCCGGCAACTGTTTTGGCGCACATTAAACAATACGTGAAACTCAAACTCAAGCACAGATAATACTGGGAGAAATGTTATGAAAATATTATTAGCTTGCCAAACGGCAACCAATAAAGGAGATAGAGCGATTGCCGAGTATGTGATAGCTCGTCTGTTGGAGCAAGGAGATGAAGTTGTCCTTTCAACAACTCGTCCCGCATTATGGTCAAATTTAGAGTCTGATAAAATATCGGTAATAGGGATGGGGTATAAATCTGTATATCGGAACACGAAAAATGTATTTATAAGAAAATTAACGCGGGCATTCAGCAAATTTGTTTATGATAAAATTCTTTTTTCGAGTCTAATTTCTCCCAAAGGAAAGCATCTATTCTGCCAACATGTTTCAAAAGACTTTATTTCAGCTGTAAAGGAAGCGGATCTTGTAATTGTTACAGGTGGGCACCATATAACAAGCATCCGCGAAAAGAACGCGCTGTTCCAGTTTACATATGACATTGGATTGGTCAGCCTGTATGCAAAAAGGTATGTCTTGTGGTCACAGACGATAGGGCCTTTGAAATTCACATCAAAAAAAGCCAAAAGCTTTATTGAAAACATTATCAAAAAAGCAGAAAAAGTATTCGTCAGAGATGAGAACAGTGTTCGATGCATTGAACAGATATACGGTGATGTGGGCAATGTGGCAAAGACATATGATTCTGTCTTTGGTTATGGAACTATGAATTTCCCGGATGTTGCTGATCGTGAAAAAAAGGTTGGTTTAGCCATTTTTGACGGCCTCAAAAAAGCATTTAAGACCTTTGATGTGATTGCGGGGATGCTTGACCGTTATGCGTCTAATGGATATTTAATAGAGTTCTTCAGAATGGAGCATAGCGATTATGAGCAGGAAAGTATTAATCAGATCATTTCGCTCATGAAGCAACGCGCGAAGATAAAGATACATCCGTTTATGACGACGACGAAAGAGCATTTGAAAGAGGTTGCCTCCTGCAGATGCTTTATCGGTTATAAAACGCATTCGGTGATCATGGCGTTGACGACCGCCACGCCCCTCATAGCAATTGCGTATCACAAAAAGACCGAGGACTTTATGCGAGATTTTGGATTAGAGGATTACGCAATATCGGATGAGGAACTTGATTATTATCGGGCTGAAGAATGTATGGTTTCATTGGATGCGAATATCGAGCAGATTCAAGAACAGCAAAAAAATATAGCTAAACGAATAGCTCAACAAATTAAAAATGATTTACATGAGATGGTTTAAATGAAAAACAAAGTAATCCGAGTTAATAATATGAAAAAAACTATAGTTGTATCAATACAAGAAGTTTTGCTGATTGCATTTATAATTCTATCGCCAATATATAAGTGTCTTGAAGATATTACCATTGTAGGATTCAACATGGTAACAATCGTCATCGGTGCATTGTTAATTTGCTATGTTTCCAATATTCTACAAGTTATAAACAGTAGACAACAAAGATTCTTTTCACTGACAATATTAGTTGTTTTTTGCATAGAATTATTGTTTCTCTCACAAGAGAATTCTATCGGTTGGATATTGCCTATTTTACTGTATGTATTCTTTTTGCAAACAGACACAAGAGTCTCGATAAACAAGTTGTACAAGTTTTTTTTGATTTCTTCAATTATTGCAGCGATCTTCTCACTGAGCGTAGGATTTATTGGTGGCAGAATTACGCGAGCTGCTACACTCGTGGATGGAAGTATAGCACCTATAGCAATTACAATAAATTTGTTTTGGGATACCAAAGCTACAAATCAGAAAACACAAAGTTATGGTATGTTAAAAGTATTATCAATGTTTTCAAGCGTAATTGTAATGGCTTTTGGTATGTCTCGTGCGAGATTCCTGATTGTTGCAATAGTTGTTTTGGCATTTGGTATGTCAAGAGTGATTAATAGTGGGATGAAAATCTCACGAAATGCAGCTTTATATTTTATTGTTGTATTGATTTTGATCGTGTTTCTATTCCTTAGTGGAGTGATTCAAAATTTGTTCAAACCAATTATTGATCGCTTCATTAGTGAAGGGCTGGATAGCATGGGACGAGATGTAGAAGTTGAATTCGGCTTGAATTTATTTAAAGAAAATTTGCTTTTTGGAGGAGGCTGGGGAGGATATATGCTCAGAGATTTAAATGGTTCAATAGTTCCATATGATAATCATTGTGCATATATTGCTCTTTTAGCTCGTGGAGGGATGTTTATGGCAATCCCTACATTTTTGTCATACTACTTATTAACCAAAAAATCATTGCTCATTCGTAAGTCTAGTTGGATGGCATTGAGTTTGATGCTTGTATTCCTGTTACTGTCGTATGGTAATGCAGGAGTATTTAATTATACCATTTGTAGTATTATTCCTCTAGTGGTTTTAAATATAAAAAAGGAGTTGTACAATGAAAATCAATGAAGTTCTATATTTGCTAAGAGATGATCTGGAAAACCTGCCGCCGAGCATGTCACAGGTGCTTACTTTATGTCAAACCGGACATAAAGTGAAAGTCGTTACAATGTGCGCAAGCAGCTATATCCGTGATTTTTACAAAGGTCAGCCAGTAGAGTTTATCTCTTTGTATAAAGAAAATCATCACAAAAAAAGTGTTTTTTCGAAAATTCGATGGTTAGTAGAGTACAGAAAACTAGTGAGAAAAGCATTAAAAAATAATCCTTATGACCTGTTATGGATTGGCTCTGCTGACACAGCGCGATACTGTAAAGATATGCTTATGAAGCCCATTGCCCCGGTCGTATTGAATATTTATGAGTTATACGATAAAAATCCGGAGGTAATCAATGCCATTAAGCCAATTGCTCAAAATTCAACCTGTGTTGTTGTACCGGAGTACAACCGCGCCCATATCCTGAAGGTTTGGCTGGGTTTGAAGAAGACCCCCCTCGTTATCCCGAATAAACCATGTTTCCCAAAAGTGGAGATGCTTCCCGAAACCGGAGAAATCGTTGATAACCTGAAGAAAATGAACAAGAAAATCGTCTTATATCAGGGATGGATCGGAAAAGACAGAGATGTATCTAAAATTGCCCGCGCACTTAACCAGCTGGATAATAATGACGAATATGCATTAGTACTGTTGGGGACAGTTACTTCTCCAGATACAATCACAAAAATCCAGCAGATATTTGAGGAAACGGTTCATATTTCGTTTTTGAAACCGCCGCAGCACTTGTTTATTACCGAATTGGCGAATATGGGAATAGCGACTTACGACGACTCATCTTTAAACAACGTATTCTGTGCGCCCAATAAGATATACGAATATGCGGAAAGGAATGTTCCTATTCTGGCACGAGATATTCCGGGGCTGGCCAGCACAGTGGGAAAATATCATGCCGGTGTCTGTGTAGACATGGACAATATAGATGATGTTGCAAAAGCTATTCAAAAGATCAGTGATGATCGTGAAAAATACGTTGATTCTTTGAAGGCATTTTTGGATGAGTGCGGTGTAGAGCAGTCGATTGCACGAATAATTCAGACATGCGAGGGGAGATTCACTAATGAGTAGTGTATCCAAAAAATCCGGCACAAAAGCCTTTATATTGACGTTAAGTAAGGTCGTAACGTTATTTCTTTCCATGATGACGTCGATGAGCCTGGCGCGAGCGCTGGATTTAGACGAATATGGAACATATTCGGAATTGCTAACGATTTCATCGATCGCCGTATCTGTTTTCTCATTGGGCTTGCCAAATGCTTTGAATTACTTTTTGCCCAGAAGTAAAAATAGCGACGAAAAAAGCAGGTTTATTAATTTTTATATTCTGTTGGTCACGGCTTTATCATTCATCCTGATGGGTGTAATGGTTCTGATAAATAAACCGATTGCGGCTTACTATCATAATGATCGTTTGATTACATATTCGTATTTCCTGGTGCTTATTCCTTGGTCTAAGCTGATCATAAGCAGTCGAAGCAATTTGCTGGTTGCTGAGGGTAAGGTAGTAAGAGAAATGGTATATTGTGTTCTCAACGGTGTACTTCTTTTCCTTATCTCTGTGCTTACGATATTGAATCAAAGCAATTTTGATGTTTATATAGGCCTGTATGTCCTTGTTGAAATCGCATTTACTATACTGGTGTATTTTGAGGCGTTTCTGGCAACCGGAAAAATTTTTCGATTTGAAATAAAATCTGTTGGAATAAGGAAACTTTTGGCATACACCATTCCGCTGGGCTTGTCGACAGCTGTTTCAACGATTAGCCTGGACATGGATAAACTGATCATAGGCTCTTTAATGGATGAATCGTCCGTTGCAATTTATGCCAATGCAGGAAAAGAATTGCCATTTTCACTTATTTCCACATCCTTTACCGCAATTTTCTTGCCTCAGATTGTTTTGTTGGTAAAAAACAAAGAAACGAAAGCGGCTGTAGCGCGCTGGAAAGACATTATGGAAATTAACTATATCATATTGTCTTTTTGCGTCGTTGCTTCTTTCGCCTTTGCACCACAAATCATTAGTTTATTGTATTCCGAAACCTATCTCGCTGGCGTGAATATTTTCAGAATATATTCTCTTACATTGCTTTTGCGCATCACATATTGGGCAATGTTTTTAAACGCTTTTGGAAGAACACAGGAGATATTGCTCAATTCCGTAATATGTCTGATCCTAAATATGATTTTGAATGTAATTTTTTATCATATTATTGGATTTGAAGGACCGGCAATTGCCACATTATTCAGCATTCTGGCGATTGTAATTTTACAGATCATAAGAACGTCAAAACTGTTGGAAATGCCAATTGGCTCATTTATCCCATTTAAGAAGTTCATACTTCCTACCGTGATATGTACTGTAAGCGGTATATTAATTTACATCGTAGTTAATATGCTTAATATAGGAACAGACACAAAAGGAATTGTATCCGTTGTTGTAATTGGTGTTATTTGGTGTGTTCTGTATATGGTGTTATTTGGAAAAAAGATTTTCGCTTTATGGAGATCGCTTAATCATGAAGTGATGGGAAATAATAAGGAGTAAACAGTAGTTATGAAAACAGTAATGCTCGTCTTCGGCACACGTCCCGAAGCAATAAAAATGTGTCCTCTTGTAAATGAGTTGAAAACAAGAGAAAATATCAAAACTGTTGTATGTGTCACAGGTCAGCATCGTCAGATGCTTGATATGGTTCTTGATACATTCAATGTTGTACCAGATTATGATCTTTCCATCATGAAAGCGGGACAGACTTTATTTGACATTACAACAAACATCTTGAATAGAATCGGGGATGTTCTTGATGAAGTAAAACCTGATGTAGTTCTCGTTCATGGAGATACATCAACTACGTTCGTGACCGCACTTGCGTGCTTCTACAAGCAGATCGCAATCGGTCATGTAGAAGCGGGACTTCGCACATACAATATTTATAGTCCCTATCCGGAGGAATTTAATCGCCAAGCGGTATCCATTATTTCTAAGTATAATTTTGCTCCTACCGAACTTTCCAAAGCAAATCTCGTAAAGGAAGGCAAGGACGAAAACTCAATTTACATAACTGGAAATACTGCGATAGATGCTCTTAAAACAACCGTCCGTGATGACTATACACATCCAGAATTGGAATGGGCGAAGGATAGCCGTCTCATCATGATTACGGCACACCGCCGTGAAAATCTTGGTGACCCTATGCACAATATGTTCCGAGCAATTCGTCGTGTTATGGACGAGCATCCCGATGTAAAGGCAATCTACCCTATCCACATGAATCCTGTAGTTCGTCAAGCTGCAGATGAGGAATTAGGTGGGTGCGACAGAATACGTATTATCGAACCGCTGGAGGTTCTTGATTTTCATAATTTCCTTGCCCGTAGCTTCATGATCTTGACGGATAGCGGCGGAATTCAAGAAGAGGCTCCGTCTTTGGGTAAGCCTGTTCTTGTTATGCGTGACACAACGGAACGCCCCGAAGGTATTAAGGCTGGAACCTTAAAGTTGGTTGGAACGGATGAGCAGGTAATCTATGAGAATTTCAAATTGCTTCTTGAAGATCAGATAGCATATGAAGCGATGTCTAAAGCAAGCAATCCTTATGGTGATGGTCTTGCTTGTAAGAGAATTGCAGACATATTGGAGGAATAATATATGAGTTTATTTAAAGATAAAACACTTATGATTACGGGTGGGACAGGTTCTTTTGGCAATGCTGTTTTGAATCGTTTTCTTAAAACCGATATAGGTGAAATTCGTATTTTCTCTCGTGATGAAAAGAAACAAGACGACATGCGTCACGAATTTCAAGCTAAAATGCCAGAAGTTGCTGATAAAATCAGTTTTTATATCGGTGATGTACGTGATCTTGCATCTGTCAAAAACGCCATGCACGGTGTCGAATACATATTCCACGCAGCGGCGCTCAAGCAGGTTCCATCCTGTGAGTTCTTCCCGATTGAAGCTGTTAAAACTAACGTACTCGGAACCGAAAATGTACTTACCGCTGCCATCGAAGCGGGTGTAAAGAATGTTGTTTGCCTGTCCACTGACAAAGCTGCATACCCCGTCAATGCTATGGGAACATCCAAAGCTATGATGGAGAAGGTTATCGTAGCGAAAGCCCGTACAACAAATACAACAAAAATTTGTTGCACACGTTACGGCAATGTCATGTGTTCTCGTGGCTCCGTCATCCCGCTGTGGATTGACCAGATCAGAAACGGCAATCCTATCACCTTGACCGAACCCACCATGACCCGTTTCATCATGTCTCTTGACGAAGCGGTTGACCTTGTTCTGTTTGCGTTTGAACACGGTGAACCCGGAGACATCCTCGTTCAGAAAGCTCCCGCTTGTACCATTCAAACGCAGGCAGAAGCAGTATGCGAACTGTTTGGCGGCAATAAAGAAGACATCAAGGTGATCGGTATCCGTCACGGCGAGAAAATGTATGAAACGCTTCTTACAAATGAAGAATGTGCTCACGCAATCGACATGGGTAATTTCTACCGTGTTCCCTGTGACAAGAGAGGATTGAATTACGATAAGTATTTCAATAAGGGTGATACCGAGCGTAACACCTTGACTGAGTTCAATTCCAACAACACCGAGCTTCTGACAGTTGAACAGACCAAGGCGAAGATTGCAAGCCTGCAGTACATCCAGGACGAGCTTGCAAAGGGTGCAAAATGATGATGAACATTCTTGTGACCGGAGCAAAGGGATTTGTCGGAAAAAATCTTTGCTCTGCACTCAAAAATATCCGTGACAGTAAGGACAGAACCCGCCCTGAACTGACCATCGGTGAGATTTATGAATATGATCTGGATACCGATTCTGTGCTTTTAGATGAATACTGTAAGGAAGCCGATTTCGTTTTCAACCTTGCAGGTGTCAACCGTCCGCAGAATCCCGAAGAATTTATGCAGGGCAATTTCGGCTTTGCAAGTACACTTCTTGATACCTTGAAGAAGCATGGCAATACTTGTCCCATCATGATTTCGTCTTCCATACAGGCAACCTGTATCGGACGCTATGACAGCGATTACGGACGAAGCAAAAAGACGGGCGAAGAATTAGTCTTTGCATACGGCGAAGAAACAGGAGCAAAGGTACTTGTGTACCGTTTTCCGAATCTGTTCGGCAAGTGGTGCAGACCGAATTACAACTCTGCTGTTGCAACTTTCTGCAATAATATTGCAAACGATCTTCCCATCACGGTGAACGACAGAAATGCACAGCTTGAACTGTTGTATATTGATGATCTTGTGACCGAAATGCTCGATGCTCTGGAAGGTAAGGAACATCATTGCACCTTCGATGGTATTCACACTGTGCTGTGCGATAACGGTAAATACTGTGCCGCACCTGTTACGCATAAGGTTACACTCGGTGAGATCGTTGATCTGCTCGATTGCTTCAAAGAGCAGACAAGCACTCTTGTGATGCCCGAAATTCCCGATAACAGCTTTGCAAAGAAGCTGTACAGCACATACCTCAGCTATCTTCCGAAAGAGAAAGTATCGTTTCCATTGAAGATGAATGAGGATGCAAGAGGCAGCTTTACCGAACTACTGAAAACCGACAAATGCGGTCAGTTCAGCGTGAATATATCCAAACCCGGTATTACTAAGGGACAGCATTGGCATAACACGAAATGGGAGTTCTTCATTGTTGTTGCGGGTCACGGTCTTATCCGACAACGCAAGATTGGCACAGATGAGGTGATGAACTTTGAGGTTTCGGGAGATAAAATCGAAGCGGTTCATATGCTCCCAGGATATACTCACAATATCATCAATCTTTCCGAAACGGAAAATCTTGTGACGGTAATGTGGGCAAACGAACAGTTTGACCCAAACCATCCCGACACATTCTTTGAGGTGGTGGAATAATGGAAATGAATATAAAACTTGATTACAGCGATATAAAATTCAAGGATAACGGCAAGCTGAAGCTGCTGATTATCGTTGGCACACGTCCCGAAATCATCCGTCTTGCGGCTGTTATCAATAAGTGCAGGACGTACTTTGACACAATTCTTGCACACACAGGTCAGAACTATGATTATAACCTTAATGGCGTTTTCTTTAAGGATCTGAAGCTTGCCGATCCCGAAGTCTATATGGATGCAGTAGGTGATGATCTCGGTGCAACGGTGGGCAATATCATCAACTGCTCCTATAAGCTGATGAATCAGATCAAGCCCGATGCGCTTCTCATTCTCGGTGACACAAATTCTTGTCTATCTGCGATTGCTGCAAAAAGACTGCACATCCCGATCTTCCACATGGAAGCAGGAAACCGCTGCAAGGATGAATGCTTGCCCGAAGAAACAAACCGCCGTATTGTGGACATTATCTCCGATGTCAACCTTGCATACAGTGAACACGCTCGACGTTACCTCCATGAGTGCGGACTTCCCAAAGAGCGCACCTATGTAACAGGTTCTCCAATGGCTGAGGTACTACATCAGAACCTTGCCGAAATTGAAGCAAGTGATGTTCTTGACCGTCTCGGACTGGAACCGAAGAAGTATATTCTTCTTTCTGCTCACAGAGAAGAAAATATTGACACCGAAAAGAATTTCACAAGTCTTTTCACGGCGATCAACAAGTTGGCAGAAAAGTACGATATGCCCATTCTTTATTCCTGTCATCCTCGTTCCAGAAAGCGTCTGGAAGCAACAGGCTTCAAGTTGGATGAACGTGTCCGCATGAATCAACCGTTTGGTTTCCACGATTACAACAAGCTGCAGATGAACGCTTATGCGGTTGTTTCGGACAGCGGTACACTTCCGGAAGAAAGTAGCTTCTTCACAAGCGTTGGTCATCCGTTCCCTGCGGTTTGCATCAGAACGTCAACGGAACGTCCCGAAGCACTTGACAAGGCTTGCTTTATTCTTGCCGGTATTGACGAACACAGCTTGCTCCAGGCTGTGACTACTGCGGTGGATATGAACGACAGTGGGGATTATGGTATCCCTGTCCCGAACTATGTGGAGGAAAATGTATCCACTAAGGTTGTGAAAATCATTCAATCCTATACTGGGGTTGTAAATAAGATGGTTTGGAGAAAAGACTAAGCTCTTTTGTATCCCAGGTAGATAATTGGTGGTGATAATGTATGGAAGAATTCAAAAAAGAATTCATAAGCGTAATTCAAGCTGCATTTTCTGAAAAAGCAGTTGATATTTCTTTAGATTTTGATTGGAAAAAAGCTGTAAGGATAGCCCAAAAACATAATATTGCTCCGATAATCTATTATGGAGCAATAGCTTGCAAAGTGTCAAAACAAGAAAAATATATGGAAGAACTTTACCAATCGACACTAAAAAGTCTAATGGTGAGTTCACGCCAAATGTATGAGGTAGAGCAAATTGAAAAAGCATTTGAGGCAGAAAACATTTCATATATGCCGCTAAAAGGTATTATTCTAAAGAATATATATCCTAAGCCTGAAATGCGCACAATGGGTGATGCTGATATTCTGATTAGGTTAGAGCAGTATTCAAGAATTAAACCAATTATGGAGCAACTTCAATTTTCATTCCAATATGAGTCTGATCATGAATTGGTCTGGAAAAAGCCTGCGTTGTTTCTAGAACTGCACAAGAGCGTTATGACGACCTATAATAAGGATTTTTATCGTTATTTTGGTACAGGTTGGGAGATTGCAAAGAGTATTCCGAATATCAGCAGGTACGAAATGTCTGCTGAAGATTTTTACATTTTTGCTTTTGTTCATTTTACAAAACATTACCGAATTTCCGGTATTGGCATAAAGCATTTGATTGATTTATGGGTTTATATCAATGCACATTCGCAACTCGATTGGGCATATATCGAGAAAGAATTACAAAAAATGCATCTGTCTGAATTTCATGTTAATGTAAAAAAGACAATTGAAGTATGGTTCAATGGTGATGCAGAAACAGATGTAACTAATCTTATCACAAATGTTATTTTCAATAGTGGACAATATGGTTCTACAGAAATGGCAATTATCAATCGCTCATTGCAAAACGGAAAAGATTCTGTTTTGCGAATAAAAGCAGAGCGATTTTTTCGAAGTCTTTTTTTGTCGTATTCTGCAATGAAAGAAAAGTATTCAATTCTAAATAAGGTGCCGATATTATTACCGTTTATGTGGTTGATTCGCTGTTTTGAAATACTCCTTCGTGATAAAGTAGGTATAAAACATTATTTTGACAGGATTAATCAAATAGATACTGCTCAAATTACAGAGAACAAGAAAGCTTTGCATGCTGTAGGCTTAGATTTCAATAATAACGAATAGTTTGTAGATAAATCTTAACAATATTATAACTGAATTATTACTGAGCGCTAAATGTGTCAAGGAGATGATTGATAATGTTCAACACATTAAAAGAAATAGGACAGAAATTCCGCTTACCCGGAGAGATATATTCCTACGATGCCATTACTATGGGGAATATCAACTCTACCTACAAAGTAACATACACACAAAACGATAATTCTTTGAAATCATATCTGTTTCAAAGAGTAAACACCCATGTTTTCAAGAATCCTGTTGAGATCATGGAAAACATTGACCGTGTAACAACATTTATCCGCGGCAAATATCCCGATCAGATAACGCTTCATTTTCATCACACAGACGAAGGTTTGAACTATTATCTATACGAGAAAGATGCTTTTTTGCGAGTAGTGAATTACGTTGATTCTGTAACATTCAATGCTTCCGATGATCTTGGTATTATTGAAGCGACAGGAAAAGCATTCGGAGATTTCCAAACACAACTTTCCGATTTTGATGGCTCGGTTCTTTATGAAACGATTCCTGATTTCCATAATACAAAAAAGAGACTCGATACGTTGTTTTCTCATGTAGCAGATGATCCCTGCGGACGAGCAGCAGAAGTACAGAAAGAGATCGACTATATAGCTTCTGTTCGTGAGAAAGCAGCAGAACTCAGCGTACAATTCGTAAAAGGTGATATTCCCAAACGAGTTACGCACAACGATACCAAGTGCAGCAATGTCCTCTTTGACAGAAAAACAAAAGAGCCGATTGTTGTAATCGACCTTGATACGATTATGCCAGGAATGTCTATGTACGATTTTGCGGATGCAGTTCGCTTTATTGCTAATACAGCGGTTGAGGATGAGCCTGACACATCCAAAGTGTTCTTCGACACATCCAAGTTCCGAGCATTTGCAAGAGGGTTTATCGGAGCTACACACCAATCACTTGAACCTATTGAGATCACCAATCTGGTTAAAGCCACCTTCTCCATTACGATAGAACTTGCTTCCAGATTCCTTGATGATTATATCACCGGTGATCAGTATTTCAGATGTGCTTATCCCAAGCACAACCTTGTCCGTACTCGTTGTCAGTTGAAACTGGCGGAGGATATTGAACGTAAATGGGACGAACTTGAATGGATCGTACAGGATATTATCGAAAAAATGAAATAGACATACCAATTTCACAAATACATGGTATAATACAAAGGCAGAGCCACCTCTGCCTTTCATTCGGCACATCGAATTGAATTGAAACGGAAACGGAAGTGAGAAGATTGGCAAGACCCAAGAAGAACCGAGAAACAAACACCGATGACCTCATAACGCATCTTGTCGAAGCTGTAACGGACACATATCTGAATCCCCCGGAGAACACGGCAGACGAACATGGACAAATGCACATGAATTTGCTTGCAGAAGAATTTTCCATGACCCCGATTAAGGTGCGAAAATTACTCATATCTTCCGGTGTTTACCATACACCCATAAGTGATGAAATCAACAAACTGTACCGGAACGGAAAAACTATAAAGGAAATACAGAAAATTACAGGTCTGAGTGCCGCATCGGTCAGCGGATATTTGCCCTACCAAAAGACCGTGTATAATCTTGAAGTATCAACAGACGTTGCAAACCGCCTTCGTAAGTATCGGAATCGCAAAGCGATGGTAGATAAACTTGCCACCGAGGTTGAGTCAGAGACGGAACACACAAAGGATTTGTTGTGGGAAACCTTGATTGCATTTGAGGACTACCCGTTCAAAACAGCAAAGGGACTACGGTATTACTATACTGTCAAAGGCAACGAGCTTTTCATATCCCGTAAAGAAAAATCCGTTACCAGATCAAGTGTAAATATGGCGTTTGAAACAGCGGTTAAACTGCAAAGGGAGGGTTCCGAGATCACCGGACCGAAAATGCTCGGATGCTTCGGGGCGAGCTACTTGTACCCGATTTTCATCAGAATCGGAGTGATACGTGACGGAAAGGAAACGCTATGAAGAAGGTAATTACAATTGGTGTATTTGACTATTTCCATCTAGGTCATCTACGCCTGTTTAAACAGTGTAAAAAGCATGGCGATTATTTGATTGTTGCAGTTCAGGATGGTGACTTTATCTTGAAGTATAAGCCTGATGCAAAAGTTATGTACTCTACTGAAGAACGGGTAGAGATGGTTAGTGCCCTTAAGATTATTGATGAGGTTGTTGTATATCAAAAAATTTGCCCGGAATTTTTAGAAAATATTGATTTTGACGTGTTGGCCTTGGGCGAAGATCATACCAGCGAACGTTTTATAACAGCTGCGGACTGGTGTGTGAAAGCGGGGAAAGAGGTTGTGCATTTGAAGCGAACCCCCGGAATTTGTTCGTCAAATATTAAATCTAGCAGATAGATTGTTGAAAATGAAATTATGGAGGCAATTCTATGTTACTTTTTAAGGATAAAACTTTAATGATCACCGGTGGTACCGGTAGCTTTGGCAATGCGGTGCTCAACCGCTTTTGAATACCGACATCGGCGAGATCCGCATTTTCTCCCGAGAAGAGAAGAAGCAGAACCGACTGCGAATCTGATTAAAACAGGAGGCAACCCTTATGCTGAAGCTATATTACTATCATACAAAAAGAAAAGCACTGGCTTTGTTGAAAAAGCACAAAACTAAGCGGACGATTATGGGCAAGCCCATCATGGACCCGAAACAAGGCGCGAAGGCCATTGAGGAGCTGCTGCGCCGCGATGCCCCCCTGTATGATCGGCCGGATCGGTTCTGTGGAGATGCAGGCCATCAATGATGTTTACAATGTTCGCTACCATCTAAAAAAAGAGATCAGCGATGTAAAATTCAACACACTTTATACCAATGCGGGTTTTTTCCCCAAGGACAAAACCCTGATAAACCGATTTGAAGAAGAGTACAGAAAAGCTTGTAAAGAGCTGGATCTGATGGCATTACTAGGAAGCCGGGATGAAGACTATTGGGTGCATCGCATCAATCCCAAGGTCAAATACACCCGCCTGACCGCCCTAGAGCCTTATTATTGGCCGGACCCATGGAGTGTGGTGCTGGAAAACAAGACGGTACTGGTGGTCTCGCCCTTTGCCGAGCTGATCCGGCAACAGTATGCCAAACGGGAGTATTTGTTTGAAGACCCAAGGATTTTGCCTGCATTTACCCTGAAAACGATTCAGGCGGCACAAACCATCGGCGATAACACAGCTGGCTTCGGGGATTGGTTTGAGGCGCTGGAATATATGAAAGCGCAAATTGCCAAGGAAGAATTTGATGTGGCAATTCTCGGTTGCGGCGCATACGCATTCCCTCTGGCCGCCTATTGCAAGACCCTTGGTAAGAAATCGGTGGTGATAGGTGGCGCTACCCAGATACTGTTTGGAATCAAGGGTAAACGGTGGGAGCAGATTCCCTTCTTTACCAAGATGTTCAATGACTATTGGCAGTATCTGCCGGAAGCGGATCGTCCCAAAGGTTTTGAAAAAGTAGAAAACGGATGCTACTGGTAAGCTTCTATGTTTGAATAATTAAGTGAATGAAGGGAACGAAATTTATGTCACTTTTTAAGGATAAAACTTTAATGATCACCGGAGGTACCGGTAGCTTTGGCAATGCGGTGCTCAACCGCTTTTTGAACACCGACATCGGCGAGATTCGCATTTTTTCCCGGGATGAGAAGAAACAGGACGATATGCGCCACGAATTTCAGGCAAAGATGCCGGAAGTGGCGGAAAAGATCAAGTTCTACATCGGCGATGTCCGGGATATTCAGTCTGTTAAAAATGCTATGCACGGTGTGGACTACATTTTCCACGCAGCGGCACTGAAGCAGGTGCCTTCCTGTGAATTCTTCCCCATTGAGGCGGTGAAGACCAACGTGCTGGGCACTGAAAATGTGCTTACCGCTGCCATCGAAGCAGGCGTCAAGAATGTTGTCTGCCTGTCTACCGACAAGGCTGCTTACCCCGTCAATGCCATGGGTACCTCCAAGGCAATGATGGAAAAGGTGATTGTTGCAAAAGCCCGTACAACAAGCACCACAAAGATTTGCTGCACCCGTTACGGCAACGTGATGTGCAGCCGCGGTTCTGTCATTCCCCTGTGGATTAATCAGATCCGGAACGGCAACCCGATCACTTTGACCGAGCCTACTATGACCCGGTTCATTATGTCCCTGGACGAAGCTGTGGACCTTGTCCTGTTTGCCTTTGAACACGGTGAAGCTGGTGACATTCTTGTGCAGAAAGCGCCTGCTTGTACCATCCAAACACAGGCAGAGGCGGTGTGCGAGTTGTTCGGTGGCAAGAAAGAGGACATCAAAATCATCGGCATTCGTCACGGCGAGAAGATGTACGAAACGTTGCTGACCAACGAAGAATGCGCCCACGCCATCGATATGGGCAATTTCTACCGTGTTCCCTGTGACAAGCGCGGTCTGAACTACGACAAATATTTCAATAAAGGCGATACCGAGCGCAACCCCCTGACCGAGTTTAACTCCAATAACACGCAGCACCTGAATGTTGCGGAAACAAAAGCGAAGATTGCAAGCCTGCAGTACATCCAGGACGAGCTTGCCAAAGGAATAAAGTAATATGAATATTTTAATTACGGGCGCTAAGGGGGAGCGATGGGAGCGCCGCCAGTGGCGGAGTCAAGCGACCTGAGCGAGTGGCCGCGGTCGGTGGGCAACGCAGCCGCACCGTCGGCAAGGCGACCACCGGGTTACCGCAACAGGAAATTGCAAGGAAGTGTATTTATGAACGTTTTAATTACAGGCGCTAAGGGCTTCGTAGGAAAAAACCTGACAGAAACCCTGAAAACCATCCGTGACGGGAAAAACCGCACCCGCAATCTCACCATCGGTGAGATCTACGAGTATGATATCGACACCGACCCCAAGCTGTTGGACGAATTTTGTCAAAAGGCAGACTTTGTGTTCAATCTGGCAGGTGTCAACCGTCCGCAAAATCCCGAAGAATTTATGCAGGGAAATTTCGGCTTTGCGAGCCTTTTGCTGGATACGCTGAAAAAGCATCATAACACCTGCCCAATTATGATTTCGTCCTCTATTCAGGCTACCTGCATTGGTCGCTATGACAGCGATTATGGCCGGAGCAAAAAAGCCGGCGAGGAATTGATCTTTGCCTATGGGGCCGAAACCGGGGCAAAGGTGTTGGTGTACCGCTTCCCAAACCTGTTCGGCAAGTGGTGCAGACCGAATTACAACTCTGCTGTTGCCACCTTCTGCAACAATATTGCCAATGATCTTCCTATTCAGGTCAATGATCCTTCTGTGCAGCTGGAGCTTTTGTACATCGATGATCTGGTGGACGAAATGTTGGATGCGCTGGAAGGGAAGGAGCACCACTGTGAATTTGACGGCATCGAAACCGTGCTGACGGAAAACGGTCGCTACTGTGCTGCGCCTATCTCCCACAAGGTTACATTGGGTGAGATTGTGGACTTGCTTCACAGCTTTAAAGCCCAACCCCAAACGCTCCTGATGCCGGAGATGCCAGCAGGCAGCTTTGCTAAAAAGCTGTACGCCACGTATCTGTCCTATCTGCCCAAGGAGCGTACGATCTTTGATTTGAAGATGAACTGTGATGACCGGGGCAGCTTTACCGAACTGCTGAAAACCGAGAAATGCGGTCAGTTTTCTGTGAACATCTCAAAACCCGGCATTACCAAGGGGCAGCACTGGCACAACACCAAGTGGGAGTTTTTCATTGTGGTTGCCGGTCGCGGACTGATTCAGCAACGGAAGATCGGCACGGATGAGGTGCTGAATTTTGAGGTTTCCGGCGCGAAAATCCAGGCGGTCCATATGCTGCCGGGCTATACCCATAACATTATCAATTTGAGCGACACCGAAGACTTGGTGACGATGATGTGGGCAAATGAGCAGTTTGACCCGGGCAAGCCTGACACATTCTTTGAGAAAGTAGAGGAATAACTATGGCATCCTTCAAAAACAACGGCAAACTGAAATTGCTGATTATTGTGGGTACTCGTCCGGAGATTATCCGGTTGGCAGAGGTGATCAAGAAGTGTCGTACTTACTTTGATTGCCTGCTGGCCCACACCGGTCAAAACTATGACTATAACCTCAACGGTGTGTTTTTTAAGGATCTGGAATTGGATGATCCCGATGTATATATGGAGGCTGTTGGTAAAGATTTGGGCGAAACTATGGGTAACATCATTGCCAAAAGCTATCAGCTGATGGTGGAAACCCAACCTGATGCAGTGCTGGTGCTGGGCGATACCAACTCCTGCCTGAGTGTCATTGGCGCAAAGCGCCTGCACATTCCGATTTTCCATATGGAGGCCGGAAATCGCTGTAAGGACGAGTGCCTGCCGGAGGAGACCAACCGCCGCATCGTGGACATTATTTCTGATGTGAACCTGTGCTACTCCGAGCATGCCCGCCGCTATCTTGCGGATAACGGCCTTCCCAGAGAGCGCACCTACGTAACCGGATCTCCTATGGCGGAGGTGTTGCATAAGAAGCTGGAGAAAATTGAAGCATCCGATATCCATGCCCGCCTGGGTCTGACCAAGGGCAAGTATATTCTGCTGTCTGCCCATCGTGAGGAAAATATCGATACCGAGAAGAATTTTACTTCTTTGTTCACAGCAATCAATAAGATGGCGGAAAAGTACGATATGCCTATTTTGTACTCCTGCCATCCTCGCAGCCGCAACCGGCTGGAAAGCTCCGGTTTCGTGCTGGATCCCCGTGTCAACCGCCAGGAGCCTATGGGTTTCCATGACTATAACTGCTTGCAGATGAACGCATTTGCCGTGGTATCTGACAGCGGTACGTTGCCTGAAGAGAGCAGCTTCTTCACCTCTATCGGCAAGCCTTTCCCGGCAGTCTGTATCCGCACCTCTACAGAGCGCCCGGAAGCGCTGGATAAAGCGGCATTTGTCCTGGCCGGCATTGACGAAAAGAGCTTGCTGCAGGCAGTGGATACTGCGGTGGAGATGGTCAAAAATGGCGACAACGGCATCCCCGTACCCGATTACGTGGAAGAAAATGTATCCACCAAGGTGGTGAAGCTCATTCAATCTTATACCGGCGTAGTCAATAAAATGGTTTGGAGAAAATAAACCACCAAGGAACGCATAAAATTGGAGGACGAACAATGTTAGATTTTCAAAGGGGCATCCTTGCGCTTATAAAAAGTGCACTGGATCATACGAAGGCGGAGCTTCCGGAGAATTTTGACTGGGAAAAAGCCGTCGCTTGTGGTAAGAAGCATCAAATATTGGGACTGCTTTATTGCGGCTGCAACAACTCCCAGATTGAAGCGCCCCTTGAGATTGCATCTTTTTTAAAGATGGCACTTTTGAAATCCGCAGCGGTTGAGCAACGGCAAAAGTACTACATTGAAAAAATGTTCTCCCTATTTCGTCAGAACGATATTGATTTTCTGCCCCTCAAAGGTGTTAACTTACGCAAATATTATCCGGAAGTCGGGACACGCATGATGAGCGATTGCGATGTTCTTATCAAGCTGCCCCAATACCCCAAAATCCGGGAGATTATGGGTGAAATCGGTTTCGAGGAGAAATACGAGAGCAATCATGAGCTTGTTTGGGAAGTGCCAGACAACTTAACCGTGGAATTGCATAAGTTTGTAATACCCTCCTATAATGAAGACTATTTCGCTTATTTTGGCGACGGATGGCGCCTGGCGAAGGAAAAGGTGAATGATAGCAGTCAGTACCAAATGACCAATGAGGATGCGCTGATCTATAATTTTACCCATATGGCAAAGCACTATCGCGACGGCGGCATCGGCATCCGGCATATTTTGGATATCTATGTACTTATCAATAAGCATCCAAACCTGGATTTTGCGTATATCGATGGGGAACTGAAGAAACTAAAATTATTTGATTTCTTTTATAATGTCCTGCATACCATTGACGTATGGTTTAACGGCAAAGAAACGGATGAAATGTCCGATTGCATAACAAATTATATTTTCTCCAGCGGCTCCTACGGAACTGCAAAAAATAAGAACATCTCCGCCGCTGTAAGAGAAGCCAAAGGCGAAAAGCCGGAACGCTTTACCAGACTGAAAAAGTGGGTGGCTCTTTTGTTCTTGCCCTATGAGTATATGTGCGAGAAATATCCCATCTTAACAAAAGTCCCGGTTTTGCTGCCGCTGATGTGGGTTGTCCGCGGAATTCAGGTTGTCTTTGGGAGCAAAAGACAGCTCATTGCCCGCACCAATGCCAATATAAAGGTATTGACTACGGATAATATCGATGCCTTCCAGGATAGCTTGCATTATGTAGGCTTGGATTTTGACTTCAAGGAGAAGACCTAGTCTTACAATGGACGAATGTCACTGCGAGGGGGTTCTAATCTTCAGACCCGGAGATGAGCGAAAGAACATCGGCATAAAATATATGAGATTTTTGTCCAAGAATTTGGCATATTTTGGTCAAGTTATAAAATAAATGCAATTTTTACCAAAATTATTTTCACAAAACACTTGCAAACAGATTCCAATTGTGGTATTGTATAGGTGACTATTTGTATAGGTAGATACTTTGGGTAGGTGCAACAAAAAAAGTTGCGCAGGGAAACCTTTCTGGATGTTGAAAGCCTGTACACATACGAAAAATCCCAGATAGTCTATAACGGCTTCTCCGGAAACAGAGTGGGGTCTCGGTCCTGCCGCGCAGCTTGTGCGTGTGCAAGCCGGATACGCGCCTGTTGTCGGCGTGAGCGAGATCTTACTCTGGTTCTGCAGTGAAGCGTTTGCCTGTCTTGGATTTTTACAGCTATTTTCCGAAAAAAATTATTTGAGGAGGAAACACACATGAAACGCACACTATCTTTGTTAGTTGCTCTGGCGCTGGTATTCACTATGATTCCTGCCGTCTTTGCTGCTGACAACAAGGAAGACATCGACATGGATGGGCTGACTCAGGGTATGGAAATTGACAATCCTACACCTGCTGAGATTGACAAGCCCTATACCACCACTTGGCTCACATTCACAAGCGAAGAGGGTGGCGAGGCGCATGGCGTACATTATTTTGTGATTACCGCTGATGAAGATGGTAACTTGGAACTGACCGTCGATGCAAACGGCACCGTTGCTCTGGAGGGTGTCACCGCTAATGATGATGGCACCTATCCTGTAGAGGCAGGCAAAAAATATATTGTAGTTGTTACCAAGGATGCCGAAGCAACCGAAGAATCCACCTGGAGCGCTACATATATTGCACCTCATGTTCATGCAGCAGCTACTTACACCAACAATGGCGACGGTACCCATAAGGTTATCTGCGAATGTGGTGAAGTTGTAACTGCCAGCGAGGCTCACAACTTCGTAGAAGGCACCTGTGTCTGCGGCGCCACTAAGGAACCTGAGACTGTTTATTCTGTTACGGATAACTTGGAGTCTCTTAGCCTTGAAGGCGCTGTGCGCTTGAGACAGTACTGGGGTTTCCCGGGATTGACACGTGAGCAGGTAGATGCAAACGAGCCGTACATGGTTGTTACTTCTTCTAACGCAACTGAGTATGAAACTTATAATGTGCCGCTGGTGTATAGCGGTTTGTATAGTGGTGAAGTGGAATATTATGGATTTACCAACGGAATTCCGGCATCCAGACTGGTTAGAGATGTAACAATGCAAGCATTTGTAACAGTGGATGGCGTCACCTATGCGTCTGAAGTGAAGGTTTGCGGCGTGCTGGATTATTGTGAACGTCAGTTTGCAAAAGCTGCAACAACTAAGAACGAAAAGCTGAAGACAACATTGGTTGCCTTGCTGAACTACGCATCTGAGGCTCAGAAGAACTTTAAGCATGATTCGGACAACTTGCTTAATGCAAACTTACCTGAATATGTAGAGAAGTACAATTTGAATGAGAGCTATCTAGAACTGAACTGGAATGATAATTATTTGACTGCATTGGATGCAATTGATGCAAATATGGAAGCAAATTTCGCATCCACCGGAACAATAACAGATAACGATTGCTCCCTGTCTTTGGAAGGTGCAATTTCCATTAGATACTATTGGGGTATTGATAACTCGACCGGCAAGTTTACGGACAGCGCTGCCGAGATGTATTTCTGGACGTTGGCAGATTACGCAAAACTGAAAGCAGCAGGAACACCTCTGAGCAAGGAAAATGCAAGTTATTCTGTTCCGCATAACAAATTATCTTATAGTTCTAAGTATGGTTATGAATATGACTTCTTCTCCCAGCAAATTCCGTCTAATGAATTAGGAAATACCTTGTACGCTGTTATGTGTGTAACAGATTCTGATGGTGTAGAACATTGCTCCGGTTTGAAGGTGTACAGTCCTGAAACATTTGCTAAAAAGAAGCTGAACGACTCAAAACTGGGCGCTGTTATGAAGTGGATGGTTGTTTACGGAGAACGCGCAACAGCGAACTTCGCTAAATAATAGATAATTATGAAAGGAGAATGGACATGAAGAAGTTTGAGACTCCTGTTGTTGAGATCGAGAAGTTCCAGATGTTGGACGTAATTGCTACATCTGGCTGCGATGAGTTCGATCCCACCTGCCCTGTTGATACAGGCCGCTAAAAAATAGATAACGCCCGGCGGCTTGCGCCGCCGGGCGTATTCTATCTTTTATTTTTATAAAAGTGCTTTTTTATAAGTGTTTTTATAAAAATAAAAGGTTCCAAACTAAAGGCGATAAAAGCATGAGGAGATAATAAATATGAAATTCGTTTCGGAAGCAAGCGAATCGATTTTGACAATACTGAAAAGGTTTCAAAACCAAGCTCCCTGCACCCGATGGCTACAATACTGTGTGGAAACGCCGGTGGAGGACGGTGTGCTGGTTTTTAACCTCTTGACCCGGGAATTGATTCTGTTGACGGATGAAGAATATGCCACCTTTACGGAGTTGGATTATCTGCGAGAACACTGGTTTGCTGTTCCGGAGAATACCAAGGATAAAGAACTTGCAGATTTTGTGAAATGGCTGCTGGCTGCCCGCCAGACCAGACCTAAGGAAATCACAGGTTACACCATTTTTACTACCACGGATTGCAATGCCCGCTGTTTTTATTGCTTTGAATTAGGCCGATCCCGTATTCCTATGAGCTGCAAAACCGCAGAAAAAGTGGTGCAGTATATTAAGAAACATTGCGGAGGGAAAAAGGTTAGCTTATCTTGGTTTGGTGGAGAGCCCTTATTCAATGCGGAGGTTATCGATATCATTTCCCGAGGCCTGCGCAAGGAGGGAATCGACTTCCACTCCAGAATGGTCTCTAACGGCTATCTGTTTGACGATGCATTGGTACAAAAAGCAGTTGATCTGTGGAACCTAAAGCGCGTGCAGATTTCATTGGACGGTACAGAAAAGGTATATAACAAAATCAAAGCCTATATCTATCGGGATACCAATCCCTATGAAATTGTGTTAAATAATATTGGCAGACTTTTGGAGGCAGATATTCAGGTTTCCATTCGCCTAAATATGGATCTTTACAACGCAGAGGATCTTTTGACTTTATCTCAGGAGTTGGCGGAACGGTTTTCCGGACGCAAAGGCTTTTCTGTCTATGCCCATCATTTGTTTGATGCTTCGAAACCCATGGCAGAGCTGCATTCGGATGAAGAATGGGCAAAACGGGAAGCGGCAATGGAACGGTTGACAGGTTGCTTTGCCAAATATGATCTGCAAAAAAAGACCGGTATTACCAAGAGTATTAAGCTGAACCATTGTATGGCTGACAGCGGAAAATCTGTGACTATCTTGCCCGACGGAAGCATCGGCTTGTGTGAGCATCATACCGAAAACGAATTTATCGGCCATATCGACAAAGAAGGCTTTGATGCGGACATGATAGCCAGCTGGAAGGAGCAGATGCCGGAAATTCCGGAATGTGCCGGATGTTTCTATTTCTTGGATTGTGTAAAACTCAAGAAGTGTTCTTCAAGCAGTGTCTGCTATCAAGGATACAGAGAAGAACACCGCAAGGTCACGCAACAGACGATGCGCAACGAGTACGAGCATTGGCGGCTGAACACTAATACTGCGGAAGACGAGGATGCCGATTTCTTTTAATATTCGGTAGGTGAATATGGACCAATTTATGATGAAGATCGCCGGGCAGGTGGTGCGTGTCAATGCGCAGTCTCCATCCACCCGAGAATACTGTAAAGAATATCTTTGGGAAGGCGGGCCGGATTTTGCAGTGGAAATCACGCTGCAAGACATAGCCTTTGAACGCAAGATTTCTGAACAGGAACGCTCTGTTGAGGGATTACCGCCTCATTCTTTTAAAGCGTTTGAGCTGGAGCGCACCGCCCTGCAACGAAAGCTTGCGGAAAAGCTTTTTGAATATGATACCTTAGTATTCCACGGCTCTGTGATTGCAGTGGATGGGGAAGGCTATCTGTTCACCGCCAAGAGTGGCACAGGCAAGTCTACCCATACCCGTCTTTGGCGGGAAATGCTGGGTGAGCGTGCCGTGATGGTCAATGACGATAAGCCCTTTCTACGGGTGGAGTCAGATGGTATTTCTGTATGCGGCTCTCCCTGGAACGGAAAACACGGTTTGGGCAATAATATTGAAGTGCCACTCAAGGCCATCTGCATTTTAGAGCGTGGCGAGCAGAATGAAATTCACGAGATTTCTGCAAAAGAGGCGGTTGTTATGCTGCTCCAACAGAGCAATCGACCCAAGCAGCCCCAGCTGATGCTCAAATATATGGAGCTTTTGGAAGGTATTGCCGGCAAAACGGCATTTTATCGACTCAAATGTAATATGGACCCGGAGGCTGCGCAGGTTTCTTACCGTGCGATGTCCGGGAAAGAAAAGGAGAAATAATATGAAGCTGAAAGACGGTTTTATCCTCCGCGAGGTAGCAGGTCAGACTGTGGTACTGCCCTTCGGTGATGATCTGGACCCCAATATGATGATCACCCTCAACGAAGTAGGAAAATTTATTTGGCAGCTGTTAGACAGCGATACCGATGAGGCAGCCATCGTTTCTGAAATTCTGAAGGAATATGATGTAGATAAAGCGACTGCTGAAACTGCAGTGTCCAACTTTATCCAAAAGTTAAGGGATAATGATTTTCTCGTAGACTAAAGATGTTCTTCAGATATTTCGGCGCATAATTGGCCTGATGGTGCTTTTGCGCCATCAGGCTATGTCACTTAATCAGGCACAATGACAATCGAAAAATACAGTCACTGCGAGGGCTGAAAGCCCGTGGCAGTCAGTAATCCCCTTTTAGAGAAACTGATTGCCACGTCGGGCATTCGCCCTCCTCGCAATGACGATCAAGAACCACAGTCACTGCGAGCACAGAAGGTGCGTGGCAGTCAGTAATACCCAAAACTGGCAGACAGTAATCCCTTTTTAGGAAGATTACACCTCATCCACCGCTTGCGCGGTCTCCCTTCTCCTCAAGGAGAAGGCTTTTGAATGGAATTATTTACCGGGACGATGTGGGCATCCGCCCTACAAGGTACTGGCGTATCAGACATTCACGGAGGAAAATAGTATGAAATTAATTGATGGACTCCTTTTACATGATGTTGGCGGTGAGCACGTGATGGTCGCCACCGGCAAAGCATCTATGAAGTTTAACGGTATGATTCGCAATAATGATACTGCCCATTTTATTATGCAGCAGATGCTGGAAGACACAACCGAGGAAGCGGTTGTAGAAAAGGTGCTTTCTGTCTATGAAGCGGATCGGGAAGTGGTTGCCAAAAGTGTCCGCAATGTAGTGGAGCAGCTCAGACAGGCAGGTTTGTTGGATGAGTGAGTTTACTAGTTTCGAAGAACAGCTGAACGCAGGCAAAACTGTAACCAGCTTCACAGTAGGCGACAGTATGGAGCCGCTGCTGTATAACCGGAAGACCCATGTGTTTATCCGCAAGGTAGACCGGGAGCTTCGTCGAAACGATATCCCTCTATATAGACGACCCACAGGCGAATATGTTCTGCACCGCATTATCCGGGTGGGTAAGGACCACTATTATATCCGGGGGGACAACCGTGTGGGTCTGGAGGAAGTCCCGAAGGATTGGATTTTGGGCGTTGTTACCCAAATTTACCGTAAGGGAAAATACATATCCGTGACAGACCCCGGCTACCGACTGTATGTGTTCTTTTGGAATTTTACTTACCCGGTTCGCAGGGTATACCGTAGTATTAAGGCAAGATTGAAATGAATGATTTAAAGAAGACATTCCGGTACTTATACCAGGTAGCCGGAAAATATAAGATTGCCGTATTGGTGCTGGCGCTGGTGCATATGCTGCTGTCTGCCGTTGCCATCGTCTATGCGCTGATGCTGCGCAATATCGTGGACAATGCGCTGGCAAAGGACCTGTCTGCCTTTTGGCAAAGTGTGATTTTGTTTGCGCTATTAATGCTGACCAGGCTGGTTTTGAACCTCTTGACGCGGTATTTATCGGAATACAGCCGGTCCCGTATCGAAAACGGCTGCAGACAGCGGCTGTTTTGGGAAATTCTCCATCGCAACTATGCCAGCGTTACTGCCCGGCACTCCGGGGACTGGATGAGCCGTTTGACCAGCGATGTTAGTAATGTGGCAAACGGAATGGCCCATATGATCCCGGAACTTCTGGGTGTGGCTGTGAAGCTTGTGGGCGCAGTTGGTGTGATCGTGGCATTAGAGCCCCGGGTTTTGTGGCTGCTGATCCCTGGTGGTCTGCTTTTGATGCTGCTTACCTACAGATATCGCCAGAAAATGAAGGCGCTGCATAAAACCGTTCAGGAAGCCGAGAGCAGTATGCGGTCCTATCTTCAGGAGATTTTAGGCAGCCTGCTGGTGGTGCGTGCCTATATCGGCGGCAAGGCAGTTATGAAGGACGCTGACCAAAAAATGGAGCAATTCCATGGGGGAGTTATGAAACGCAGACGCTTCTCCGACCTTTGCAACATCGGCTTTAGCGGTATGATGAATGGCGCCTATGTGGTTGGTGCGGCATTTTGCGGCTACGGAATTTTACAGGGTACGCTCAGCTACGGAACATTCACCGCAATGCTGCAGCTGATTGGTCAGGTACAAGCGCCTTTTGCCAACCTCAGCGGCTTTTTGCCCCGCTGGTACGGCGTGGTTGCAAGCGTAGAACGGTTGATCGAGATTGAACAGCTGACAGAAGAGTTACCCAGTTCCTATTCTGCTGAAGAAATTCAGGAACTCTATGACAAGCATCTGGTTAGCATCGGCTTGGAGAACGGCACTTTTGCCTATGGCGACATTGCAGAGAATATGGCGCAGACGAAAACGGAAACTGTGCTGGAGAATGTGAACCTGTGCATTACAAAAGGAAGCTGTGTCGCACTGACCGGTGGCTCCGGAAGCGGCAAAAGCACCATTATGAAGATTTTGCTGTCTTTGTATCAGCTCGATAGCGGCAGATGCTATATTCAGACAGATGCCCGTACCGCTGATTTAAACGAAGTTTACCGTGGCCTTTTTGCTTATGTGCCTCAGGGTAACCATTTGATGAGTGGCACAATTCGGGATGCAATAACCGGTTTTACCGACGGCAATACGGTGGACGAAGTGTTGCTGCAGCGTTCCCTGGAAATTGCCTGCGCAGATTTCGTAGAGGAATTGCCCGATGGCCTGGAAGCCAAGCTGGGCGAGAGAGGTGTAGGCCTCTCGGAAGGACAGCTCCAGCGACTTGCCATTGCAAGAGCAATATACAGCAACCGACCGATCTTGCTTTTGGACGAAGCGACCAGCGCTTTGGATGAGACGACGGAAAAGAGATTGCTGGCAAACCTGCAGGCAATGACCAACAAGACCGTGCTGATCATCACCCACAGACCGGCTGCTTTGGAGATCTGCGACCAAATCGTAGCGCTTTCCGAAAAAGCTTGCAACAATGTAGAATAAAAGTTGAGCACCCCGCCGTCAGGTGAACCGAACCAGTAAAATTGGACAATAGACAAAACACCCCCTAATGTAGGATAATAACTACATTAGGGGGTATCGTTATGTCCAAACGAAATTACACGCATATCAAGGAATTGCTGCCGACAATACAAGCCATGGTGGCA
>JAZRMH010000036.1:0-87370 GCA_045647425.1 Faecousia sp. | reverse complement strand
AAAAATGGCAGGAGATTTTGAAAAACCCAACAAAGTGCATACGCTATTTCCCGAGGAAATGGAAGAAAAACTATGGCCGCTTCCGGTGCGGGATTTGTTTCTTGTAGGTGCAGCCACAGAGGCTAAGCTAAAGAAAATGGGCGTTTATACCATTGGAGATTTGGCCAAAACAGAGCTTTCCGTTGTTCGCAAAAAGTTGGGAAAACACGGAGAGACGATTTGGCATTTTGCCAATGGCCGCAATACAGATGCGGTGACGCCGGAGCCTGCGGAAAATAAAGGGTACGGCAACTCCATCACGACGGCAACAGATGTGACGACCTACGATGAAGGTCATCAAGTGCTACTGAGCCTGTGTGAGACGGTAGCTATGCGTATGCGCAAAGACGGAAAGTGCGGTAGCTGCATATCTATTCATTTACGGACAAATGAATTTAAACATTTTTCTCACCAAAAAGTAATGCATTGCGCGACAAATATTACGCAAACGATCTTTTCTGCTGCTTGCGATGTTTTTGATGAGGCTTGGGATGAAAGTATGCCGTTGCGGCAATTGGGCGTGCAGATTACACGACTGTCTAGCGAGCCATATCAGCAGTTTTCTTTGTTTTCGGATATTACCCCTGAGCAGTATGAACGAAAATTGCGACTGGATGAGACGGTAGATGCCTTGCGAGATAAATTTGGAGAGGATATTATAAGGCGTGCCAAGTTTGCCCAAGATCCGGAACATCATATGGCGGGCGGGTTGGATAAGGCAAGAAGAACAGGGGTGACGAAGCCTGTTCCGAAAGAATTTAAGTAAGAAGCATACAGGGAGGTGTAACGATAGAATAACTTTCGTTACACCTTCTTTTGTTTATGAATGAAATGTGAAAAAATATGCAAAAAATGAAATAATACTTGTATATTCAATAATTCTGTGATAATATACATTTTGACGGTGCAGTATCCTAGTCAGAACGACCGGTCTCCAGGTAGGGCCTAAAAATCCTATGAAGGGCATATCGATGAAGTCCCTGGTGCTTGCTTTTTACGCCCAGTTTAGGGTGGGTGCTGGGGGTTAAGGACCTCGGGCGCACTCCAATGGCATGGAGTATACGACCCGATCTCCGCGGAGACCTGGTGTTGTGTGACGAAGTTGTGAACTCCAAATGGTTGGAAGCCGCTTCGCACACGAGCCGGGTATGAACCTGCAAAGCGGTGCGCAGAATCGCGTGCTGTGTGCAGTGTAGCCTGCCTTGAGTGAGTATGTGGGGAAAGAGGACAAATGCATATTTGCGATGGCCACGCAATTTGCATTATCGCTTCTGGAAACCATCCTTGCAAAAGAGGCTAAGGACCGGTTTGTTTTGAGGTGGAAAACACCTAGGCTGTCGGTTGGGGCAGATAGGGGATTACAGTACGGACTAAGTGGCAATCGGGTATTTATGTTGGTAACACATAAGCAAGTGAATGAAATGGGAACAGCCTATTCGGCAACGGTAGGTTTTGCTTGGTGAAATACAACCCGACCTAAGCCGTAAGATTTATCCTATCTGCTACCGTCATATTAAAAATTAAAGGGGAAAAGGCTCGTGTCTAAATCCGACCCATCTGCGTCGAGGAAAGAACGCAATAAAACTATTTGCTGGGTAATTACCATTTTTTTCGTAACGATTTTTATATCCGGTACAATTTCTTTGCTGTCTGACATTATTATGGAAAACAGTAATATTGTTGTGGCGTTTTTGATTTTGCTGGCAATTGTGCTGATTGGTATTGTGTTTGATGTGATTGGTGTGGCTGTGACATCGGCTGACGAAAAACCTTTTCATTCTATGGCCGCGCGGAAAGTCCCCGGTGGTCAAGAGGCTATTAAACTTTTGAGAAATGCAGAGCGAGTCAGTTCCATTTGTAATGATGTAGTTGGCGATATCTGCGGTGTTGTCTCCGGTTCTGCATCGGCTACCATTGCGGTGCAGGTTTTGCAAAACTTTGAGTTTACATTTCCACAGATTGTTTCCCTCTTAATGTCTGCGTTGGTTGCAGGTCTGACAGTTGGCGGAAAAGCAATCGGCAAGACGTTTGCGATTAATTCTTGCACAAAGATTGTGGCAGGTGTTGGCTCTATCAGTTATTATTTATTTCATATACCGGAGTTGTTTCATAAAAAAGAAAAGTAACAGTTAGGTTGTGTAAACTGTGAGTATTTTAGAAAATATCCATAGTTATAAAGATTTGGTTGCCCTCTCTGCAGGACAGCGAAAAATGCTCTGCTTGGAAATACGGGAATTCTTGGTTTCCCGTGTTAGCAAAACCGGCGGACATTTGGCATCTAATTTGGGCGTGGTAGAATTAACGGTTGCGATTGAAACCGTGTTTGATACATCTATTGACCGTCTGGTTTTCGATGTGGGTCATCAGTCTTATATCCATAAACTGTTGACCGGTCGCCAGGCGGGTTTTGATGCTTTACGCCAATTTGGCGGTATGGCGGGTTTTCCGAAACCCGATGAAAGCGATACGGATGCCTTTGTGGCAGGTCATTCTTCCAGTTCCGTATCGATTGCCTTGGGAATGGCTCGCGCCCGTACTTTACAAAATCAGGATTATCAAGTTCTCGCGCTTTTAGGTGACGGCGCGGCTACCGGCGGTATGGTATATGAAGGTTTGAACGATGCCGCCGTGAGTAAAGAGCCCATGATTGTGATACTAAATGACAATGCGATGTCCATTGACCACAATGTGGGCGGCATGGCAAAGCATTTGTCTAAACTTCGCACAAAAGAGAAATATTTGGGGATGAAAAATCGGTATAAAAGTTTTTGGTCTAACATCCCCGGCGGTAACGCTGTGCTACGGTTAACTGCGGATTTGAAAGACAGAATTCGCCGTATGTTAATTCCGGAAACAATTTTTGAGAGCATGGGTTTTGATTATCTCGGACCGGTGGACGGTCACGATACAGAAAATTTGATTTCCCTCTTGAAAATTGCCAGAGATATGCGCAGACCGGTGGTTCTTCATGTTATGACCCAAAAGGGTAGAGGTTATGCCCCCGCGGAGGAACATCCGAAATTATTTCACGGTGTTGGCAAGTTTGACCCCGTGTCCGGTGAGGTTTATAGCAAAAATGTGCCTACTTTCTCTGATGCATTCGGCGAGGTGATGTGTCGCATTGCCCAAAAGGACAACCGTGTTTGTGCGATTACTGCCGCAATGCCCGGTGGCACCGGCCTTTTAGAATTTAAAAAGCAGTTCCCGAATCGAATGTTTGATGTGGGCATCGCGGAAGAACACGCGGTTTCTATGGCTGGCGGTTTGGCAAAGCAGGGAATGGTGCCGGTTGTTGCCCTATATTCCACGTTTTTACAAAGAAGTTACGATATGATTTTGCAAGATATTTGCATACAAAAACTGCATGTGGTACTGGCAGTGGACCGTGCAGGTTTGGTAGGTGAAGACGGCGAGACGCACCACGGTGTGTTTGATGTGGGCTTTTTACGGCAAGCGCCCCAAATGGCGGTACTGTGTCCTGCAAGCCTTTTGGAATTGCGGGATATGATGACTTGGGCTGTTTCTACCTATCGCGGGCCGATTGCTGTGCGGTATCCCCGTGGCGGCGATAAGAATTATGTGGGTTCTGCTTGGACTGATGACGGAAAAACAGCAGTATGTTGCCATAAAACCGGAAAAGATGTTACGATTGTGACCTATGGTACGCTTCTGCAAAATGCCATGGAAGCCGCAGAAATTTTAGAAAATATTGGCATTTCTTCCACAGTTTTGCGGCTGCTTTCTGTTTCGCCCCTTCCGGTGAAGCAGGTATATGAGATGCTTTCGGAAAATCGCAGAATTTTTGTGATGGAAGAAACTTGCAAAGGAAGCGGTATTTGCCAAGAATTGTCTTGGGAATTGCAGAAATTAGATAAGTCTTGCCGTGTTGACGGCTTGGACTTGGGCATGCATTTTGTAACCCACGGCAAGGTGGAAACTTTGCATCAGGAATTAGGTTTGGATGGCATATCGGTTGCCAATACCATTAAGGAGGCACTATCCCATGAAAATTAAAAAACGGCTGGATGTGCTTTTGGTTGAGCAAGGATATGCGGACAACCGCACAAAGGCGCAGGCCATTATTATGAGCGGTCAGGTCTATGTGCAAGGTCAAAAAGCCGACAAACCCGGCACTTCTTTTGAAGAAACTGTGGATATTGAAGTGCGTGGCGCTGTTTGCCCCTATGTCAGCCGTGGCGGTCTGAAACTGGAAAAAGCGTTGCGGGATTTTGGCGTAGACCCTACCGATTATGTTTGTAGTGACTCCGGCGCTTCCACCGGTGGCTTTACGGATTGTCTGCTACAGCAGGGCGCAAAGAAGGTTTTTGCCATCGATGTGGGTTACGGTCAGTTAGATTGGAAAATCCGCTCAGATCCCCGCGTGGTGGTTATGGAACGCACCAATGTGCGCTATGTTACCCCCGAACAGTTGGGGGAACCTTTGGATTTGTCTGTAATTGATGTGAGTTTCATCTCGCTGAAGATTGTCCTGCCAGTGGTGAAGACCTTTTTGAAACCTACCGGACAAGTCCTTTGTTTAATTAAACCGCAATTTGAGGCCGGTAAGGACAAAGTTGGCAAAAAGGGCGTTGTCCGCGAGCCGGAAACCCATAAAGAGGTTTTGAATAACTTTGTTGCGCTGACCGAGGAAATTGGGTTCACTATTTTAGGATTGACTTTTTCGCCTGTAAAAGGTCCTGAGGGTAATATTGAATTTTTGGCGCATTTAACTTTGGACGACAAGGAAGGTATCTGTCCGGATACCCAAGATGTTGTTATGCAGGCACATAATATACTAAAGGGGTGACCCAATGAAAAAAGTAATTTTAACACCAAATCCCTATCGTGATCGGAATTTTCAGACGGTCAGAGAGGCGATGAAAGTTCTGCAGGATTGTGGAATCGATGTGCGTTTGTGTTTGCCTTTTGAGGTGGACAGAACATACGATTTGCCCCGCGATTTGCGTTTTTCCCGTTTAGACCGTGAACTTCCTACCGCAGAGGCAGTGATTTGTTTTGGCGGTGACGGAACGATTTTGCATATGGCAAAGGCCGCGACCAAACAAGGTGTTCCGGTGCTAGGTGTCAATATTGGCACAATGGGTTTTATGGCAGAGTTGGAGAGTACGGAATTAGACCAACTGGCGCGCTTAGCCAAAGACGATTATCTTGTGGATGAACGAATGATGCTGGATGTAACGGTACATCGGGACAGAGATATTATCTTCCATGACATTTGTCTAAACGATGTGGTTATTACCAAGGGCGCGGTTGCCAGAATTGTCCATTTGTCTGTAAAATACGATGGCGTGCAAGCAATGGAATGCGGCGGTGACGGCGTAATTGTGTCAACACCTACCGGTTCAACTGCTTACAGTTTGTCAGCAGGCGGGCCGATTGTCGAGCCGGAAGCACACAGCATTTTGGTGACGCCGATATGTGCCCACGATGTGGCAAGCCGCGGATTTGTGGCATCGGACAAACGCACCGTTACTGTAGAACTGACCCGTAATGCAAGGCGTAACGCTTTCTTATCTGTAGATGGCGGAAAGGCTCTGCGAATGAATATGGGGGATATTGCAACTATTCGAAAAACCAATTTAACAACCATATTGATCCGATTGAAAGAACGCAGTTTTTACGATGTGGTCAATATGAAATTCAAAAATAATTCAGGTGATGTTTTGTGAAAAGTCAAAGACAAGCCAAAATAATGGAAATTATTTCCACACAGAATGTGGAAACCCAAGAGCAATTGTTGGAAGCATTGCAAAAAGAGGGTTTTCGTGGTACACAAGCCACAATTTCCAGAGATATTAAAGAACTTCGCATTGTGAAGGAATTAACAAGCCTTGGTATCTATCGTTATACAACCTCGTCCAATGAAGTCAGCGGTTCTTTTACGGCCCGCTTAAATACAATCTTTAAAGAGTGCGTAATTGGTTTTGATTATGCCCAAAACATTATTGTTGTGCGGACACTTCCAGGTTTGGCGTCTGCCGCCGGTTCTGCCATTGACTCGATGAATTTGAGTACGGTTGTCGGCAGTATTTCAGGTGATGATACCGTGATGATTGTGATGCGGGATAATAACGCTGCCGCGGCGTTTTGCGGTGAAATTAAGAATTTATTAAATTAAGTTGGGGGCGATTAGGTGCTAAGTCTTCTGCATATCGAGAATATTGCGGTGATTGAATGCGCCGATATTTCCTTCGATAAGGGTTTTAATATCCTTACCGGTGAAACCGGTGCGGGTAAATCCATTGTGATTGATGCGATTTGTGCGATTTTAGGTGAGCGGGCCTATCGGGATATGATTCGTACCGGTACCACAAAAGCGTTGGTGCGAGGGGTATTTACAGATGTTCCCCAATTGCCTTGGTTTTCGGAAAACGGTGTGGAATATGACAGTGAAACGGTAATTCACCGTGAGGTTTTTCTGGATGGAAAAAACATTTGCCGCGTCAACGGCACGCTGGTTTCTGTAAATATTCTGCGCAAATTAGGCATTCAATTGATTAATATACACGGTCAGCATGACTCGGCATCGCTTTTTGATGAAGCCAATCATTTGACTTTCTTAGATGCTTTTGCCGGTAACGAAGGGTTGCGGGATGCGTATTTGGAAAAATACCATATTCTTATGGAACTTCGTCGGCAAATTGACGCAATGACCATGGATGAAGGCGAGAAACTTCGTCGTATGGAAACCTTGCGGTTCCAAATTGTAGAAATTTCTAAGGCGGATTTGAAAATTGGCGAAGACGAAGCCCTTGACGCTCGCAGAAAAATCTTGCAAAATTCTGAGAAATTAAGCCATGGCTTGAATGTGGCAACGGAATGCTTGTACGGCGGTGAGGATACCCACGGTGCAACGGCATTGCTGGATGCGGCTCAACGGGAACTTGCCCGATTGTCCAAGTATACAGATACTTTTTCTGAAACCCAGAGCCGTATAACGGATTTGATGTATCAGGTGCAAGATGTTGCAGAGGAAATTCGGGATGCGCGGGATAGCCTATCTTATTCCAATGAAGAATTAGAACAAATCGAAAGTCGAATGGATATCATCCATCGCCTGCGTCGGAAATATGGCGCAACTTGCGAGGATATTTTAGAATATCTGGATAAGGCAGAGAAGGAATTGGATGCAATCGAGTTTGCAGACGGTCATATAGAACGCCTAAAATTAAAATGTGAAAAAGCGGAAAAAGAAGTCTTGTCACAAGCAACCCAATTGCGTGAAAACAGACAAGCGGCGGCAAGGGAATTGTCCGAACAAATTTTGTCGGAACTTGCCCAATTAGATATGCCAAAGGTACAATTTTCTTGCGAGTTTACGGAAATTTCGCCAAGCGCAAATGGCTGTGACAACGTTGCCTTTTATATGTCTGCCAATGCCGGTGAGGCTCTGAAGCCCTTAAGTAAAGTTGCTTCCGGCGGTGAACTTGCGCGCATTATGCTAGCCATGAAAAATGTGTTGGTAAAGCAGGATCAGGTGGCTACACTGATTTTTGACGAGGTGGATACCGGCGTTTCCGGACGGGCGGCGCAAAAGGTGGCGGAAAAACTTCGCAGTGTTGCAGAGACAAAGCAAGTGCTCTGTGTAACTCACTTGCCCCAGTTGGCGGCGTTGGCGAACACCCATTTGCTGATTTCCAAGGAAGAACGGGAAGGCAGAACATATACAACCGTTACACCTTTGGATTTTGAAGGCAGAAAGCGGGAACTGGCGCGGATTATCGGCGGTGCAAATATTACAGAAATTACCCTGAAAAGCGCAGAGGAGATGTTAAGCGTATGATGAAAAATTGCTTATGGTGATTTTTGCGATCTTAAGTGTGGTAGGTGCTGTGCTATCTGTCGGGATGTTAATTACCGCCATCAAAGTGCTGGAATGGGGTGGTGTTATACTGTATTGCGTAACTTTGGCAGTTTGTGTTGTGTTAACAGTTATATGTATTTCAAATTTGAGACCGAAGAAGGAAGAGAAGAATACATAGTTGACAAACCCTCTTTCTTTTGTTACGATATTCAAGTAAACACATAGATGGGAGCAAGTATGTTTTCGGCTGAACTTCAGAGACCTGCCGGTTGGTGCGAGGCGGGGTATGTCGATAGCAGAATACATCCCGGAGTGGCCGCCCGAAATGACAGTAGGGTAGGACGGGTTCGCCCGATACAGCGACTGGTGTTCTAAACGCCCAAAGGGTATAGTCGTGAGACTATGCTAAACCAGAGGTGGTACCGCGTAATTTACGCCCTCTGTCCGCAAGGACAGAGGGTTTATTTTTTGGAGGGAAAATATGAAATTGTATGATGAATTGGTTGCCCGAGGCTTAATTGCGCAGGTTACCAACGAGGAAGAAATTCGGGAAATGATTGATAATGGCAAAGCCACGTTCTACATTGGCTTTGACCCTACCGCAGATTCTTTGCATGTGGGACACTTTATGGCGCTGTGTCTGATGAAGCGTCTGCAAATGGCAGGTAACCGCCCCATTGCGCTCATCGGTGGTGGCACCGCTATGATTGGCGACCCTTCCGGCAGAACGGATATGCGTTCCATGATGACCAAAGAGACCATCGCCCACAACTGCGCTTGCTTTAAAAAGCAGATGGAGCGTTTTATCGAGTTTGGAGAAGATAAGGCAATGATGGTAAATAATGCCGATTGGTTGCTGGACCTCAACTATGTAGATGTTCTGCGGGAAGTTGGCGCTTGCTTCTCTGTGAATAATATGCTTCGGGCGGAATGCTACAAACAGCGTATGGAGAAGGGTTTGTCCTTCCTGGAATTTAACTATATGATTATGCAGTCTTATGACTTCTATCATTTGTATCAGAATTACGGCTGTAATATGCAGTTTGGCGGTAACGACCAGTGGAGCAATATGCTGGGCGGTACAGAACTGATTCGTCGCAAGTTGGGCAAGGATGCGCATGCGATGACCATTACTTTGCTACTAAATTCGGAAGGCAAGAAAATGGGTAAAACCGCTTCCGGCGCGGTTTGGCTTGACCCCAATAAGACAACGCCCTTTGATTTCTATCAGTATTGGCGGAATGTGGAAGATGCGGATGTCCTCAAGTGCATTCGTATGCTGACCTTCCTGCCCCTTGAGCAGATTGATGCAATGAGCGATTGGAAGGATGCGCAGTTGAATACCGCAAAGGAAATCCTTGCTTACGAATTGACCAAATTGGTTCACGGCGAGGAAGAGGCCAATAAGGCGCAGGCTTCTGCAAAGGCTCTGTTTGCAGGCGTCGGTGATGACAGCAATATGCCTACTACCGAAATTACCGCAGAACAACTTAAAGACGGTAAAATCGGCATTTTGAGTCTGATGGTCACTTGCGGTTTGGCAGGTTCTAATGGCGAAGCCCGTCGCTTGGTTCAGCAGGGCGGTGTGTTCGTCAATGACGAAAAAGTTCCTGACCACACCTTTGCCGTTACGGAACAAATGCTCAAAGACGGTGTTAAGATCCGCAAGGGTAAGAAAGTGTTCCACAAAGCAATTTTGGCATAAATCTAGGCGGCAGACGATAAGTCTGCCGCTTTTTCTGTAATATTTTCTATGGACTTTTTGGTAAATCCTAGTATAATAGTTTTGTAAAATATAGAAAGTGGGGTTCCGGTATGAAACTCAACTACAAACGCACAATACTTGTAGGCTTTGCCTTTTTCCTGATCACAGCATTTTGGCAGGCTTATGATGCTACGATTCCGGTTATTCTTACCAATAAATTTGGTATGAGTCAGGGCTGGTCCGGTGTGATTATGGCGCTGGATAATATTCTTGCATTGTTTATGCTGCCTTTGTTTGGTGCGCTTTCTGACAAGTGCAAGGCAAAAAGTGGCAAGAGAACACCGTTCATTGTTGTAGGCACGATCATTGCTGCTGTTGCACTGCTGGGTCTTGCCTTTGTGGATGGACAGCAGAAGGAAAATATTGCTGATATTACAAATATGAAGTTGGATAAGACCAGCATTTACCAAATGCAAGAGGATACTGCGCTGCAGACACCTGAGGGCGATGCTTTTGTGCTTTCTGAGTTGTATACCCCGGAAGAATTTAATGCCATTCAATCTGAGATCACTGATGCTGAATCTGGAAAGAAGGTAACAAATCCGGAATATACCAATTATGTGGTACCTGCACGGCAGGCTTGCGCAGCGCAGATTACAGCAGATAACCCTGTGCCGCTGATTTGGTTTGTGGGTCTGCTTTTGATCATTCTTGTGGCAATGGCAATCTTCCGCAGTCCTGCGGTTGCGCTGATGCCGGACGTTACGATCAAACCGCTGCGAAGCAAAGCAAATGCTGTGATCAACCTTATGGGAACAGCCGGTGGTATTTTGGTATTGGTGCTTGGTATCTTGTTTAAGACATCTGCTGTTAACAACCAGCTGATGCGCTACTATGGCTATTATGGCGTTGTTACTGGCATTATGCTTATCGCACTGATTGTGTTTGTCACAAGCGTTTGGGAGCCTCTGTGGACCAAAGAGATGCGGGAAGAAAGTGTGCGCCTGGGTCTTGAGGAAGAGGAAGAAGAAACAGAGGAGAACCGTAAGCTGACAAAAGGCGAATTCACCTCCTTGATTTTGATTTTGGTATCTGTTGCTTTGTGGTACTTTGGCTATAATGCAGTTACCTCGAAATATGCGGTTTATGCCGGTAATATTTTGAATATGGATTACAATACCACACTTCTTTTGGCGCAAGCCGCCGCTGTTGTTGCTTATTTGCCCGCCGGTATGATCGCATCTAAAGTCGGCAGAAAAAAGACCATTTTGGCCGGTGTTGTAATGCTGGCAGGCGCATTTGGCGCCGCATCCTTTATGCGGGCCGGCAGTTCTGTTTTGGTTATGAACATATTGTTTGCCCTAGCTGGTATCGGTTGGGCAACCATCAATGTGAATTCCTTCCCCATGGTTGTGGAAATGTGTTCCGGCGGTGATATCGGTAAATACACCGGTTTTTATTATACGGCGTCTATGTCCGCGCAAATCGTAACCCCCGTCTTATCCGGTATGATTATGGATATGGATGGCGTGGGTATGACCGTGCTGTTTCCCTATGCCGCCATCTTTGCCGGTTTGGCGTTCTTGACGATGGTATTTGTGAAGCACGGAGATGGGAAACCGGAAGTTAAAAAAGGCCTCGAAGCCTTGGATATTGATGATTGATAAAAGGAAGATACTGTGTTCTGGCTTATTTTAGTAATTTGCATTTTGGCGCTACTTGTTTTGGCAACTGTCGGAAGAAGGGGCCATAAAGACCTCTGTATGCTTTCCAAATGGGCATATGCTCATAGAGGTCTACACGGTGATGGCGCGCCGGAAAATAGCCTAAAAGCCTTTCGGAAGGCTGTAGCCGGCGGTTATGGCGCAGAGTTGGATGTGCATTTGCTTGCTGATGGCAATGTTGCGGTTATTCACGATTCTTCCCTAAAGCGCACAGCCGGTGCAGATGTGGAAATCGAAGATCTTGCATTGGCTGATTTGGAGCAGTATTATTTGGAAGGCACATTGGAAACCGTTCCGGAATTTTCTCAAGTTTTGGAACTCTTTACAGATCAAGCGCCTTTGGTGGTGGAATTGAAATCAAAGGGAAATAATGTGGACAAACTTTGCAAAGCGGTTTGCAAGCATTTGGATCATTACCGAGGTCAATATTGCATTGAGTCTTTTGACCCTCGATGTGTCTACTGGTTTAAGAAGCATCGCCCTTCCGTTTTGCGAGGACAGTTGGCGGAAAACTTCTTTAAGACAAAGAATTGCAAACTGCCTTTTATCGTAAAATTCTTAATGTCCAATCACTTGACGAATTTTTTGACTATGCCCGATTTCATTGCGTATCGATATAGTGACCGCAATACGCTGTTTACGCAGATTTGCAGAAAACTATGGAAATTGCAGGGCGTTAGTTGGACGGTCCGAACCAAAAGAGAATTGGATACAGCGGTAATTGAGGGCTGGATTCCCATTTTTGAAAATTTTAATCCCTAACAAATCGTAAAAAAGCACCCCATTTCTTAGTACAAGTATTATATCATACTTGTCTAACAAATGGGGTGCAGTTCATTCGCTCTTGCGGTGCTTTTTTATACGATTATTTGCGGACGAATAGGACACCTAAAGTGGCAGGTCCGCAGTGGCAGGAAACGGTGCAACCGGCTTCCGTCCAGTAAATATTTTCAAAGTCACCGTATTTTTCAACTTCGGCTTTGACAGATGCCAAACACTCATCGGTAACGGGGGTGCGAGTCACAAACAAAGTGGATTTTTCAATATCTTCGCGGTTTGCTAAACGATCCTTGACATAAGCGGCAAGGCTTTTTGCATAAATACCGCGGTACTTTTTAACAACGGACATCTTGCCGTCTTTGACTTCAATGCAGGGCTTCAGGTTCAAAAGGTTTGCGCCTAATGCCGCGGCAGAAGAGCAACGACCGCCCTTGACCATATACTGAAGTTGATCCAGCAGAAAACTTGCTTCTACGCGGGATGTGTAATCCTGAACTTGCTGATACAACTCATCTAAACTATTACAAGTTTGCGCCAGTTCACACGCCTTAAGAACGACAAGTCCCTGACCGGTTGAAAGGTTTTGAGAGTCAACCACTCGGATGTTATCGAAATCCTCGGCGGCAAGGCGGGCGTTTTGGTGGCAAGAAGAGAAGCCGGAACCCAGATTGATATGCAAAACACCGTCATAATCTTTTGCGTATTTTTCAAAAAATTCGCCGTATTCGCCCACATTGATGGCGGCAGTTGAGCAAAGCTCACCACCGGATGCCACATGTTCAAAAATTTCAGCGGGGGTAATGTTCACACCGTCACGAAAAGCCTCGCCGTTTTTTATGACAGTCAGGGGCATCAGCGTGATATTATATTTTTCTAAAAGTTCTTGAGAAAGGTCACAGGTACTGTCGGAAAGAATTTTAATATTCATATGTTTCTCCTCGGTATTGGAATTGGTCGTATGGATAAAATGTGTATACTTGTTTTCTAATGATTCTATGGTAGAATAGTAGCATAAAATGTAAACGCTGTCAATGAAAGGATAGTCTTTTCAATGGTTAAAATGAAATTTAGAGTGCAAGGAATGACTTGCGCCGCCTGTTCAGCGAGGGTTGAAAAAGTCACAAAACAAGTCGGTGGAGTTATATCTGCCGAAGTGAATTTGCTTTCCGGAACGATGCAGGTGTCCGCAGGTAGTACAGATGTGGCCGATGAAATTATGCGTGAAATTCGCAAAGCAGGATATGACGCAAGTTTGTTTGGAGGCAAGTCAAAGAAAGAAACGGTTTTAGAGCATACCGATGGCGGGATAAAGGCAAAGTTAATCGTTTCTTTTGCGCTACTGGCAATTCTGATGTTCTTTACTATGGGGCATATGGTCGGCTTGCGTATGCCCGATTGGTATCACGGCGGTGAAAACGCGCTGGTTGCAGGATTGTTACAACTGTTTTTGACACTGCCGATTGTCTATTTAAACCGCAATTATTTCATAAAAGGATTGAAAGCATTGTGGCATCGGTCGCCTAATATGGATTCGTTGATTGCGGTAGGTTCGGGTGCTTCCTTGGTTTACAGCATTGTGGGTCTGTTTATGATGGCTTATGCTTTGGGTCAGCAGGACATGACGGCAGTTATGAAATACCGTGAGAATTTGTATTTTGAGTCCGCATCCATGATATTAACTTTGATTTCTCTTGGTAAATTTATGGAAGCAAGAGCAAAGGGTAAAACCGGGGATGCCATTCGGCAATTGATGGATTTAAGCCCGAAAACAGCGACGCTTCGCATCGATGGGGAATTGCGGGATGTACCAATTGAAGATGTTCAGGTCGGTGATATTGTAATTGTTCGTTCCGGCGGTCGTGTTCCCGTCGACGGAACGGTGCTTTCCGGTCGGGGAACGATTGACCAAAGTGCATTAACCGGTGAAAGCATCGCTGTTGAGAAAACGGTTGGCGATCGCGTGCCAACGGCAACCATCAATTTAGAGGGGTATCTCGAAATTCGGGCTGACAAGGTCGGGCAAGATACCACACTATCTCAAATTATCCATATGGTTGAGGATGCTGGTGGTTCAAAAGCGCCCATTGCCCGTTTGGCAGATAAAATCGCCGGCGTGTTCGTCCCGTGGGTGATGGCGATTGCGGTGGCTGTATTTTCAATTTGGATGATTGCAGGGAATGGTTTCGAATTTGCTTTTACCACCGCCATAGCGGTTTTGGTGATATCTTGCCCCTGCGCTTTGGGATTGGCAACACCGACAGCCATTATGGTTGGCACCGGAAAAGGCGCCGGATTGGGAATCTTGTTTAAAAATGCGGAAGCCCTTGAGAATCTTCACAAAGTGGATACCGTGGTTTTGGACAAAACCGGCACATTAACTGTGGGAAAACCGTATGTTACGGATGTTTTTCCGGAAAATATATCCAAAGAAGAACTTCTGAAAATTGCTTCGTCTTTAGAGGCAAAATCGGAACACCCCTTTGCCAAAGCGATTATAGCGTACTATGGAAACGGTGAAACTCTTGAAGTTGAAGATTTTGAGACCTTGCCGGGAATGGGCGTTTGTGGTAAAATCAATCAAAAGAAATATTTTGGCGGAAACCAAAAACTAATGAACAGTATTGGGATTGTTGTTCCGGAACTTAGAGAAATTCAAGGCGCAGGAAAAACGCCGTTTTTCTTTGCTTGTGAGAATATATATTTGGGGGCAGTCGTTGCCGCCGATGTTTTGAAGGATGATTCTGCCGCTGCAGTATCTGCACTCAAAAAACTTGGTTTGCAGGTCGTAATGCTCACCGGAGATAACCGAGAAACATCCAACGCAATTGCAAAGCAGGCAGGAATTGAAACGGTCATTTCCGATGTTTTACCTGGCGGAAAGATGGATGCCATTAAGGAATTGCAGAGCAAGGGTTGCAGTGTATTGATGGTAGGGGATGGTATCAATGATGCGCCGGCACTGGCCATGGCAGATGTGGGTATGGCGATTGGCGCAGGAACGGATATCGCAATGGAAACAGCGGATGTTGTGCTGATGCAAAATTCCTTGTTGGGGGTTTGCTGCGGTGTGGAACTGAGCAAAGCCACTATTCGAAACGTGCGGCAAAACTTGTTTTGGGCATTTTTCTATAACTGTTTGGGAATCCCCGTTGCCGCGGGCGCATTATATCCGTCTTTGGGAATCTTGCTTAGCCCGATGCTTGGTGCGGCGGCGATGAGTATGAGTTCTGTGTTTGTGGTCAGTAATGCATTGCGATTGCGGTTCTTCAGACCAAAAACAAATCATATTTCTCAGTGTAACACACAATGTAAAATAATTCAGGAGGAAGTTGTGATGGAAACAATTATTAAAGTGGATGGTATGATGTGCTCTCACTGTAAGTCTAGAGTGGAGGAAATTTGCAAAGGTTTTGCAGAGGTCACAAATGCTGTTGTGGATTTGGAGAAAAAGCAAGTTACGGTAACCGGAAATGCTTCTGTCGATGAGTTAAAAAAAGCAATTTCGGATGCCGGTTACGGAATTATGGAATGATTTATGGCGAAGGATTTTTTCTATGACTCCTACGGTTCGGGGAAAATCCATGCCTGCCGTTGGGAACCGCAGGGCAATATTTGCGGTGTGGTGCAGATTGTCCATGGAATCGCAGACCATATCGGTCGCTATGAGGAATTTGCAAATTATTTAAATTCCTTGGGAATTTTAGTGGTTGCAGAGGATCATATGGGTCACGGACTTTCCACTTCTGCGGAAGAAACACCGTGCTATTTTGAGGGCGGTTGGTTCTCTGCAGTGAAGGACACCTACAATCTTCTTAAAATGACCAAGGAAGAATTTCCCGATGTGGCATATATTTTGTTTGGTCATTCGATGGGTTCTTTTATGACAGAGACCATTTTGCAATGTTATCCGGATTGCGGTCTTTCCGGTTGTGCGTTATGCGGTTCGGGGTGGCAACCGGAGGTAGCGTTGCGGGCAGGTTTGCGCATTGCCAATGTGGGATGCCGTATTCATGGCGAAAAAACACCCAATTCCCGTATACAATCGTTGTTATTTGGCGCATACAATATGAAGGTTGAACATCCAAGAACCCCTTACGATTGGGTAAACCGAGTCAGTAGGGAAGTGGATATGCTCATAGAGGATAATCTGCACTGTAAAGCCGTCACAGCCGGTCTTGCCAGAGATATGTTGGAAGGAATTTCCTTCATCCAACAACGGGATAATTTAGAGAAATTGAATAAGAATTTGCCCGTGCTTTTCATTTCCGGCGGGGATGACCCCGTGGGTACATTTGGTGACGGTGTTCGGAAACTTGTGCAGACCTATGAGGAAATTGGAATGACGGATATTACGACCCATATTTATCCTTTAGGGCGTCACGAAATCTTGCGGGAACTAAATAAACAAGAGGTTTTTGAAGATATTAGAAATTGGATATTACGGGTAATTAGTACGAATTAACGGACAGTAACTCTTGTATAATGTTATCATTCCAAGAAAAAAGGGTGATAACAATGTTCACAATTCGTAATATTCAAGGTCATTTTCAGGTTTATGATTATAAAGGTGCTTTTCTGTTTTCTGCGGACAGTGAGCGGGAAGCGATGGAGGAACTGGAAGATTATGAGGAATTTGCGGCTTGATATTTGTTATGACGGCACAAAATATCGGGGTTGGCAACGATTGTACAAAGATGACAATACCATACAAGGCAAGTTGGAACAAACGCTTTCCCGCTTGTTGGAGGAAGAAATTGAGATTTCTGGCAGTGGCCGTACTGATGCAGGTACCCATGCTTTGGGGCAGGTAGCAAATTTCCATTGCAACAGCCAACTGCCGTGTGAAGCAATCTTGTCCGGTCTTCGCAGTTATTTACCAGATGATATTGGCATATACTCTTGTAGAAATGTTTCAGAGCGCTTTCACGCGCGGTTAAATGCGAAAGAAAAGACTTACCGTTATCGCATATGGAACGGTGAAAATCCTTGTGTTTTTGACAGAAAATATGTATACATATATCGGCAAACACTTGATATTTCCTCGATGCAAAATGCTTGCAAAGCATTTTTGGGTAACCACGATTTTTCCGCGTTCTGCGGAAACAAAAATATGAAAAAATCCACAGTTCGTACAATTAAAAGTTTTGAAATCCGCAAAGAGGGCGACGAAATACAATTCGAGGTCACCGGAAACGGGTTTTTACAGCATATGGTTCGGATTATGGTTGGTACGCTGTTGGAAATCGGTGAGGGGAAACGTTCGGCGGAAAGTATTGCAACCTTATTTGGTGGCAACCGTGCCGATGCCGGACCTGCTGTGCCGTCTTGTGGCTTGTGCTTAATGGAGGTACACTATTGAATATACAGATATTTGGGAAAAGCAAATGCTTTGATACAAAAAAGGCTGAGCGTTATTTTAAAGAACGGCGTGTAAAGTTTCAGTCTGTGGATTTACTTCGCTTTGGTTTGTCGGGCAAGGAATTTGATTCCGTTTTGCGATCTGTGGGCGGAATTGATAACCTCATCGATTGGGATAACAAATCCCAAGAGATAACCAATATGAAATATATGGACAATCCGCAGTTAAAAGAGGACAAGGTCTTTGACAATCCTGCGCTGATGAAAACGCCGATTGTCCGTAACGGTAAGCAAGCTACAGTTGGCTATTGTCCGGAAATTTGGGCAACATGGGAATAATTACGAAAGCAGTTCCTTTTATAGGGAACTGCTTTTTATTTTAGGGGGATGGCGATGCTGACTTTTTTAAAGTTTTTGAATCAAATTGTATGGGGAGTTCCGGCATTGCTGTTAATTTTAGGTGTTGGTATTTATTTGACTATTCGCACTCATTTTGCTCAGTTTCGTTTCTTTCCCCAAGCAATGCGCAGTTTTCTTAAACAATTTTTTGCAAGAAAAGAATCTTCTACGTTTCGGGCGTTATGCACTGCGCTGGGGGCCACAGTAGGTACCGGAAATTTAGCCGGTGTTGCCGGTGCAATTGCATTAGGCGGTCCAGGCGCAATTTTTTGGATGTGGATATGCGGGCTTTTGGGGATGGTCACAAAGTTTGCAGAGGCAACCTTAGCAATTTGCTATCGAAGAAAAAACAGAAATGGCGAATATATCGGTGGACCAATGCAGATGATTGAGCAGGGAATGGGGAAGCGATGGCGATGGCTTGCTTCGTTGTACTGTTTTTTTGCAGTGGTGGCTTCTTTTGGTGTGGGAAATGCCACGCAAATTAATGCTGTGATTGGGGGAATCAACAGCGTGATCTATTTCTTTGGTGGAAGGGAAACACTTTTTCAAAATGTACTGATGAGTTTGGTGCTATCCGCCGTTGTATGCGGAATCTTATTTGGCGGCGCGAAAAGAATTGGGGAATTTGCGGAAAAGTTAGTGCCCTTTGCATCTATTGCCTATTTGCTTTTGGGATTTACGGTACTCATTGGTAGGTATCAAGCAATTCCAAACGCAATTTCTATGATTGTTCAAGGTGCATTTTCCCCCCAAGCCGTCACTGGCGGTATGATTGGTTCTATGCTGACTTCTGTTCGCATTGGGGCATCTCGGGGTGTGTTCACCAACGAGGCAGGTATGGGCACGGCATCCATCGCCCATGCCGGTGCAAAGGTGGAACATCCGGTACAACAAGGTCTTATGGGAATTATGGAAGTGTTTTTAGACACCATTGTGATTTGCACGATGACTGCATTGGTGATTTTATGCAGCGGTGTTCCAATTTCCTACGGTTTTGATAATGGAATATACCTGACCACACAAGCCTTCAGCGCAGTGCTTGGTGATTGGGTGTGCATTCCGATTGCCTTGGCGCTTTGTTGTTTTGCGGTGGCAACGGTTTTAGGCTGGGGATTATATGGCGCCAGAAGCGCTCAGTATTTATTTGGCAAGAATGCTTGGAAAAAATTTGTATATGCCCAAGGCGTTACGGTTGTAGTTGGTTCTTTGGTGGGTACGGGTACGGTTTGGATGCTGTCCGAAACGGTAAACGGATTGATGGCGATACCCAATTTAATTGCGCTTATTGTGTTAACGCCAAAACTTGTCAGTGTTGTAGAAGAATATCGAAATCTGTTTTATAATCCCAGAAAAAATGGGAAGACTAAAGTGATGAGAAACTTGACAAAACATACTGTGAAATGGTAAAATACATAAAAATATCGCAGTGAACGGAAAGAGTATTACATTTTACCCGTTAGAGAGTTTGGGTCGCTGGCTGAAAGCCCAATCGGTGTATGTGTAAGAAAGTGCATTCGGGAGCGAATATACAAAAAAGTGATAAATGAGAGTGGAACCGCGAGTTGTTAACCCGCCTCTTGTGCTTAGGCGCAAGAGGTGTTTTTTATTTTATAGATTAAGCATATTGGAGGAAATCATATGTATCTTTATAATTCATCATCCCATAAAAAGGAACTGTTTCAGCCGAATTCCCCGGATATTGTCAAAATGTATACTTGTGGACCGACGGTGTACCACTATGCCCATATTGGTAATTTGCGCACCTATATTATGGAAGATGTGCTGGAAAAATCCTTGCGCTATATGGGTTACAATGTCAAGCGTGTTATGAATATTACCGATGTCGGTCACCTTGCATCGGACGCAGATACCGGTGAAGATAAGATGCTCAAGGGCGCAAAGCGGGAAAACAAATCCGTTATGGAAATCGCTCAGTATTACACCGATGCCTTCTTTGCAGATTGTGAAAAACTTAATATTAAAAGGCCGGATGTGGTACAACCTGCCACCGGTTGTATTCCGGAATTTATTCAAATGGTGGAAGGCCTTATCGAAAAGGGCAAGGCCTATGTAGCCGGCGGAAATGTGTATTTTGACACATCCAAATTGGATAAATACTATGTCTTCAATGACCACGATGAAGAGGATTTGGCAATCGGTGTTCGGGAAGGTGTTGAAGAGGATACCAATAAACGAAACAAAAATGACTTTGTTTTGTGGTTTACCAAGTCGAAGTTTGAGGATCAAGCCCTCAAATGGGATTCCCCTTGGGGCGTTGGCTACCCCGGTTGGCATATTGAATGTTCCGGTATTTCTATGAAGTACCTTGGCGAGGACTTGGATATTCACTGTGGCGGTATCGACAATGCTTTTCCCCACCACACCAATGAGATTGCCCAATCCGAAAGTTTCCTTGGACACAAGTGGTGTAATTACTGGTTCCACGTCCACCATTTGAATACGGACGACGGTAAAATGTCCAAGTCCAAGGGCGAATTTTTGACGGTTAGTCTGTTGGAACAAAAGGGCTATAATCCTATGGCTTATCGCTTGTTCTGCCTACAGAGCCACTACCGCAGAAATCTTGTATTTAGTTGGGAAAATTTGGACAATGCTGTTGTTGCTTATGATAAATTGATTTCAAAAATTGCAACTTTACAAGATGACGGCAATGTCATTGATGCAGATTTGGCGGCCTTAAAAGAGCGTTTTGCCAATGCGCTCAACGGCGATTTGAATACTTCTTTGGCAATTACGGCAGTGTATGATGTTTTGAAAGCCAAAACCACCGATGCAACCAAACTTTCTGCATTGGCGGATTTTGATACGGTGCTGAGTTTGAATTTGCTGCAGGCGGCAAAGAGCCTGCAAGAAAAACAAAAGGCTGAAGCAGAAGCATCTGCCGACCCCGAAATTGACGCACTGGTGCAGGCTCGTACCGATGCAAAAAAGGCAAAAAACTTTGCCGAAGCCGACCGTATTCGGGATGAACTCAAAACCCGTGGTATTGAAATTATCGACACGCCTCAGGGTACTAAGTGGAGAAAAGTATGAAGCTTTTAATTTTGGATGGTAACAGCGTTATCAACCGTGCGTTTTACGGCGTTCGCCCCTTAACGACTCGTGACGGTCTGTATACCAATGCAATTTATGGCTTTTTAAACATCCTCGAAAGAGTAGAAAAAGAGGAACAACCGGATGCGGTTTGTGTTGCCTTTGATTTACACGGACCTACTTTCCGGCACTTGCAATATGAGGGATATAAGGCTACCCGTCACGGTATGCCGGAGGAACTCTGCCAGCAAATGCCGGTTATGAAACAAGTACTCACAGCCATGAATATTCCCATCTATGAATGTCAAGGCTGGGAAGCGGATGATGTCATTGGCACTGTGGGAAAAATTTGCGGGAATAACGGCTGGGAATGTGTAATTGTTACCGGCGATCGGGACAGTTTGCAGTTGATTGACGAGCATGTAAATGTGAAACTTGTGATTTCCAAAGCCGGTCAAACCACTGCGACTTTATATGACACCAAAACCTTCCAAGAAGAGTACGGCTTTAAGCCGGCAAAAATGGTGGATTTGAAGGCGCTGATGGGGGATAGTTCCGATAATATTCCGGGTGTTGCCGGCGTTGGACCCAAAACAGCGACGGATTTGCTAGTGAAATTTGGCTCTCTGGATGGTGTCTACGAGAATTTAGATGATGATTCTATCCGTCCGAAACTGCGGGAAAAGTTATCCGATGGTAAAGACAATGCCTATCTGTCCTATGATTTGGCGACCATTCGCACCACAGCGCCTATTGATTTTGCGCCGGAAGATGCTATTATTCAGCCGTACAATAAGCCGGAACTCTATCAGTTATTTACCCGCCTTGAGTTTGTTCGCTTGATTGACCGTTACGGCTTGCGCAACGCTGAGGTGTCGGGTACTAAGCAGACCGGTAAAATTTCTGCCTTGCCAAAAGTCAGCCGAATCCCTGATTGTTGCGGGAAATACGCATTTTATATAGCGCCGGACGGTGCGATTGGTATTGCTTGGGCGGAGGGTGTTTGCACAGTTACGCCGATGGAAGCCATGTATTTACCGTCTTTGCTTTCCGGCGGTGAGGCAATTTGCCACGATTTAAAATCGACCTTGCATCGCTTGGATGATATGGGCGTTCCACACTGCAAGGCGGTATTTGATACGGCCTTGGCGGCGTATGATTTGAATCCCTCTCAATCGGACTATCCGGTTTCCAAACTGGCAATCAATTTTCTGGGTATGTCTGTCGATGATGGCGACCCGATTGGTTGCGCAGAAGCGCTGTGGCATTTATATCCGGTGTTACAAGAGGCGCTGAGCAGTCAGGATATGGAAAAACTGTACTACGATATTGAACTTCCTCTGTGCGGTGTGCTGTATCGTATGGAACGGGCCGGTGTTGCCATCGATAAAGAGCAATTGACCGGATTTGGAACTATGCTTTCCCAGCGAATTGATGCTTGCGAAAAATTGATTTTCTCATTCTCGGAAGAGCCTTTTAATATCAATTCCACCAAACAGTTAGGGGAATTGTTGTTTGAAAAATTGGCGTTACCCCCGGTAAAGAAAACCAAAACCGGATATTCTACCAATGTAGATGTGTTGGAAAAACTAAAGGATAAGCACCCGATCATTCCTGCGATTATGGATTATCGTATGCTGACAAAATTGAAATCCACTTATGCTGACGGTCTGATGAAAGTGATTTGTGAGGATGGTCGTATTCGCACCACCTTCCAAAATTTGGTTACGGCAACCGGAAGACTTTCTTCTACAGAACCGAATTTGCAGAATATTCCGGTTCGGACGGATTTAGGCGCAGAGATTCGGAAAATGTTTATTCCTCAAAAGGGAAATGTCTTGGTCGATGCGGATTACAGCCAAATTGAATTGCGGGTTCTTGCACATATTGCCGACGATAAGACGATGCAAGATGCCTTTGCAAGTGGTATGGATATTCATACGGTTACCGCTTCGCAAGTGTTCGGTGTTTCCCAAGAAAATGTCACTGCCTTACAGCGTCGACACGCAAAAGCGGTGAATTTTGGCATCGTGTATGGCATTTCTGAGTTTTCTTTGTCAGAAGATATAGGTGTTACCCGCTACGAGGCCAAGGGCTACATTGACAGTTATCTTGCCAATTACCACGGTGTTCGTGATTATATGAAAAATGTGGTGGCAGAAGCCCGTCATAAGGGCTACACACAAACAATGTACGGCCGTCGCCGTTCCATTCCGGAATTAACCAGTTCGAATTTTAATATCCGGCAAGGTGCGGAACGGATTGCGCTGAATACGCCAATTCAAGGTACGGCGGCTGACCTGATAAAAATGGCGATGATTCGGGTGGATAAAGCGCTGGCAGAAAACTATCCGGATGCCAAATTGTTGTTGCAAGTACACGATGAGTTAATTGTAGAGTGTCCTAAAGAAATTGCAGAAGAAGTTGCAAGCCTTGTCAGCAGAGAAATGGAACAAGTTGCAACTTTAAATGTTCCGCTTTTGGCGGAAGCCAAGTGGGGCAACAGTTGGTACGAGGCAAAATAATGGAAATTATCAAAATGACGCCCGATTGGGTAAAATCTGTGGCGGAATTGGAGCAGATGTGCTTCAGCGCCCCTTGGAGTGAAAATGCCGTTGCCGGAGAACTCAAAAATCCGTTGTCCTGCTGGCTTGTTGCTGTGGAAGAGGATGCCCTTTGCGGCTATGTGGGCTCACAAGCGGTGTTGGGTGAAGCGGATATGATGAACATTGCCGTTGACCCGAATTTTCGCAGGCAGGGTATTGCTCGGAAACTGGTGGAACGGCTGATCTTGGAATTGAAAAGCCAAGGAAATTATCAACTGACATTAGAGGTGCGTGCTTCCAATGCGCCTGCCATCGGTCTCTATCAGGCTATGGGCTTTGTGCAGGTGGGTAAAAGACCTAAGTATTACACCAAGCCAACGGAAGATGCGCTGATTTTAAGGAAGGAGTGGGAAGTTTGAATATTTTAGCGTTAGAATCCTCTTGCGATGAAACTGCTGTGGCGATTGTTGCAGATGGTCGCAAGGTTTTGACGGATTGCATTGCTTCCCAAGTGGATTTACACCGTGTTTATGGCGGTGTTGTTCCGGAAATTGCTTCCCGAAAGCACATCGAAGCAATTTATTCTTTGGCTGACCAAGCCTTGGAAAGGGCAAACCTTACCCGTCAGGATATTGATGCGGTTGCTGTCACATATGCCCCGGGTCTAATTGGCGCTGTTTTGGTTGGTGTAAACTTTGCGAAAGCCGCCGCCTATGCAATGGACAAGCCACTGATACCGGTGCATCATATTCGCGGCCATATCGCTGCAAATTATTTGGCATTTCCTGATTTAGAGCCACCTTTTTTGTGTTTGGTTGTTTCCGGCGGACATACAATGCTTGTGGATGTGCAGGATTATACCAAAATGGTAATTTTGGGTGGCACACTGGATGATGCCGCCGGCGAAAGTTTTGATAAGGTTGGCCGTGTTTTAGGAATGCCTTACCCCGGCGGTGCGGCATTAGATAAGGCGGCGCAATTGGGGGATGATACGAAATACCCGCTTCCTCGGTCGAAAGTGGGCGAGAATCCTTATGATATGAGTTTTTCAGGTCTGAAAACAGCCACTTTAAACCTCATACACCATGCCCAGCAGGTCGGGGAAGAATTGGATGTGAATAGTTTGTGCGCATCTTTCTCTTCGGCTGTTTCGGATACATTAGTTCCGCGGGCAATGCAGGCCTTAGCGCAAACCGGATATAAAAAATTAGCGGTTGCCGGTGGCGTTGCTGCTAATTCACGAATTCGTAAGGATATTTTAACTGCTGCTCAAGCGGTTGGCGCGGAAGTTTTCTTGCCACCGCTTTCATTGTGCGGTGACAATGCCGCTATGATTGGCGCGCAGGCTTTTTATGAATATCAAGCCGGAAATATTGCGGATATGTCCCTCAATGCCTATGCAACAAAATCTATACTGGGGGAAACCCTATAAGAAAATCCCGCCTTTTGGCGGGATTTTTTAACCGTAATTTTCTTTTAAATATTGAATTGCTTGGCGGTATCCTTCGATTCCCAAGCCTTTGAATGTTTTTACACAAGCAAAACCGGTGTAAGAAATTTGCCGAAAATCTTCCCGCTTATCCACATCGGAAATATGGACTTCCACTGCCGGTATACAAACGGCTTTTAACGCATCCAAAATGGCGATGGATGTGTGGGTGTAGGCAGCAGGATTTATCACAATGCCGTCATAGACACCGTAAGCCTGCTGAATTTTATCTACCAAATCACCTTCGTGATTGGATTGAAATTGTTCGATTTGAATATTTAATTCAACGCTTGTGCATTCCAAAAGGCTTAGCAAGTTTTGAAATGATTCTGCGCCATAAATATCCGGCTCACGAATGCCCAACATATTGATATTGGGGCCGTTGATCACAAGGATTTTCATAATACCTCCAACGCAAGCGTCCGAAGGATTTCCGTAACGGTATCTTCGGGCGCGCCGCAATTCTCTATAGAATGATCGGCAAATGCTTCATAAAGAAATTTACGAGTTTCATATAACTTTCCGATATCGACGGTTTGGGATAATGGTCGTCCGTCGTTAGGAAGTTTTGCAAGTTCCCGTTTTAACCAAATAATTTTTCCATTCTGGTGTAAGGCAGAATAATTTTCTGCTTTGGTTACACAACCGCCACCGGTTGCAATTATGAGTCCGGATTGTTTTCCAAACGCTTGCAATACATCGTTTTCCAGTTTGCGAAAACCCGCTTCGCCTATGTCGTGGAATATTTCGGGAATTGTTTTCTTGGCTTTTTTTGCAATTTCTGCATCGGAATCCACAAATTCTCTTCCGGTAACATCGGCTAATCCTTTACCAATTGTGGATTTTCCGCAACCGGGCATTCCAATGAGGATAATGTTTTCCACCAGTTTTTGCAGTGTTGTGAGGATTGTATCCGTTATTGTATCGTCGATTTTTTGTCTTAAAAACAATTGTGCGCTTTCTTTGGCTTGGGCTACAAGCATAGACAGCCCGTTTATGGCGATGAGTCCTCGTTTTTCTGCCTGCAACAGAAGTTCTGTGCGGGCAGGATTATAGACAACATCCAAGACACCTTCCAAACGGTCGAAAATGTCGAGATTAACGGGGGATATTCCCATATTCGGATACATTCCCAATGGTGTTGTATTGACGAGAATTGCCGCATCTGCGTGATCGTCAATGGTATCGTAGTTGTTGTCGCCGGTTCTGGAAATGACGATAACATCAGCACCTAATTCTTTTAAAACCGCAACCGTAGTTACGGAAGCACCGCCGTTTCCCAGCACCAAAACTTTCTTGTTCGCAACAGACAGACCGCTTCTGTCTACCATATAGGAAAATCCGAAATAGTCCGTATTATAGCCGACCCAATTTCCGCTACTGTCTTTTACAACCGTGTTGACGGCACCGAGTTTTTTTGCCTCGTCGGAAAGGGTTTTGCAGAAGGGGACAACATCTTTTTTATAGGGCATTGTCACATTAAAGCCGGAAAGGGAAGTGTGGTTCATAAATTCTGCAAGATTTTCCGGCTCCACTTCTACCAAATCATAAGGATAGTTCCCCAACAGACTGTGAATTTGCGGAGAATAACTGTGACGCAGGTTTCTGCCGAGCAATCCAAAGTTCATTGGTTTTCTTCCTCTTTCTTTCGTTATAGTTGTTTGATTTGATAATCTTTGCTGATTTCAAAAATTTCTTGATATAGTCGGCAGATATAATCTTGCATATCTGTGTTGACTTTTGAAGTAATCTTATTTAAAACTTCCGCTTCTCGATCCGGAACAAAAATAAGTAACCCTTGTTGCTTTTTGTATGTGGCGATTTGAGATGCAATTTCCATTCGTTTGAGGAATAATGCAACGATTTGCTCGTCGATGGTATCGATATCGTTTCTCAGCCGGTTTAGTTCCATTTTAATATCCCCCCAGTAAATATGCGTCCATAATGGCAATGGCTGAGGCGGCTTCTACCACCGGAACGGCTCTGGGGACAATACAAGGGTCATGACGACCGGAAATGGATAATTTCGTGTTTTCACCCTTGCTAAGAATAATGCTGCCTTGCTCTTTTGTAATGGATGGGGTAGGCTTAATGGCAACGCTGAATATCAAAGGCATACCGTTGGTGATTCCACCGAGAATACCTCCGGCATTGTTGGTTGCGGTTTTAATTTGTCCGTCTTGAATGATGAAGGGGTCATTGTTTTGACTTCCTTTGAGGTAACTGCCACAGTACCCGCTACCGAAGTCAATACCTTTTACAGCAGGGATTCCGTAAATAATTTGCGCGATACGGCTTTCCATACCGCCAAACATCGGTTCACCGAGACCCACGGGAAGACCGGTAACAAAACATTCCACGATGCCACCGACACTATCGCCATCGGCCTTTGCCTTGGCGATTTTATCTAGCATTTTCTTTCCCGCTTGCGGATTTACAACGGGAAATACTGTAGAAATCTTCGACAAATCCGGATTTGCCCAATCTATACATTCAGGCTCATCTTCAATGCCTGCGATATTTAAAATGCGTGCAGAAATTTGGATACCTTTACTTTCCAACCATTGTTTGCACAGACCGCCTGCAATGCACAGCGATGCGGTAAGTCTTCCGGAAAAATGACCACCACCGGCAATATCTTGGAAGCCGTTATATTTAACTTGTGCGGTATAATCTGCGTGTCCGGGTCGGGGACAATCTTTCAGGTTGTTGTAATCTTCACCGCGAGTATTTTGATTGCGAATAATTGCCGTAATTGGCGCACCGCAGGTGCAACCGTTTACAATTCCCGATAAAAATTCAGGGATGTCCGTTTCTTTTCGAGGTGTTGTAAAATCTTCCTGACCGGGCGCTCTGCGATTGAGGAATTTTTTCAATTTTTCTGTGTCTACCGGAAAGCCGGCAGGGAAACTGTCCAGTGTCATACCGATGGCTGTACCATGGGATTGACCAAATATAGAAAGTTTTAATTTCTCACCGTATGTACTGCTCATACTTTCCTCCTAATTTCTGATACACTTCCCAAAAGGAAGGATAGGATTTTGAAACACACTGGGCATTGCGTATCGTGACCGGTTCGTTGGCGATGGTTGCGGCAATTGCGCCGGCCATTGCAATACGATGGTCAAAAGCCGAGTCGATGATACATCCTTGAAAAGGGGCAGGGTAGACGGTTAGGGTATCTGACGAAAGTTCAACCTTGCAACCAAGGGCTTGAAGCATCGACAATATAGAAACTGCTCGATTGGATTCTTTTAACCGAAGTCGCTCAATATTGGTAAAAGTTGCGCCTTTTTTTGCGCCGGCAACCACGGCCAAAATCGGAATCAAATCAGGGATATTTCCGGCGTCTATGACAGCGTAATTTTCAAGGGCAACTAAGTGCTCGATAACAGATTTATCGCCTTGGATAGATTTGCTATCTAATCCGGAAATATTGATATCCGAGCCTAGGGCATTTGCGCCTATAAAGAATGCACTATTACTCCAATCACCCTCGATAGTTACACTTTCGGGGTGGGTTTGGAAGAGAGAAAGTGCCTGATATGTCATATCAACATAGGGCTTTGATTGCAAAGTGCCGGTAATTTCCAAAGTGCATTTTCCGGCAATTCTACAGAAGGCAAGCAACAGACCGCTGACATATTGGCTGGAAATACTTCCGTCAATTTGATAATGGCCCGCCTTTAATTTTCCGGAAATTTGAATTGTGTTTTCATTGGGTTCGGAAAGCGCACAACCGTGTTTTTCCAATTCCTTCCACAGTGCAGAAAGAGGGCGTTGGGGCAGCCGTCCGGAAAGAAGAAAAGTACAACTTACCCCCAAGGCGCCGGCAACCGAAAGCAAAAACCGTAGGGTGGAACCGCTTTCTCTGCAATTTAAGATTGCAGAAACCGGTGGATTTTTAATCGGTTCAACCAAATAACCCACATCAGTTCGGGTAATGGTTGCCCCAAGAGCAACTAAGCAATCCACAGTTGCTTCAATATCATCGTTGGTTTCGGGGCATATAAGTTTTGTGGGTTTTTCAGCCAGTGCGGAACATATCAGATATCGATGTGCTTGCGATTTGGATGGTATAGCACAGATATTGCCTCTTAATTTCCTAGGTGAAATGGTAAAGTCCATTTTATAGACCAGCCTCAATAAAGGATTTTAGTTCGCTGATTTCTAAAGGATAAATCATACATTTTCCGATTGTTTGCGGAACAATCAGATTGATAACTTGGTTGTTCCGCTTTTTGTCAGACAATGCCCCTTGGTATAATGCATCCAAGGACAATTCTGTTTTGGTAGGTAATTCGAATTTATTTAGAATACTGATAATTTGTTGATAGCATTCTTCTGAGCAGATGCCTGCTGCGCAACCCGCTTTTGCTACGGTTGCCATACCGATTGCTACAGATTGACCATGGGAAACAGTAAGGTTGCTGTTTGCTTCAATGCTGTGGCCAATGGTGTGGCCCAAGTTCAGCATTTTTCTTTCACCTTGGTCAAATTCATCACGATGTACAACATCTCGTTTAAGAGCGACACAACTGCTGACAACATATTCCAAATCAAAACTTAAACTGTTTTCCAGCAAATGCACAAAAAGTTCCGGATCATAGAGTATGCCGTACTTAATTGCTTCGGCACAGCCGTCGCGGAAATTGTCGGTGGGCAAAGTTTTCAGCGTATCTAAATCGCACAATACAAGGCTCGGTTGATAAAATGCGCCGGCTAAATTCTTGCCCGCAGGTAAATTGATGGCAGTTTTTCCGCCGACAGAGGAATCAACCATGGCCATGAGCGTGGTGGGAACTTGAAGATAGCGAATTCCCCGTAAATAAGTAGCGGCGACAAAGCCGGTAATGTCGCCAACAACGCCGCCGCCTAAAGCGATTAACACGTCACTTCTGGTAACCTCATTTTCGGCAAGGAAGTTTAAAATATCAAGATAACTCTCAGCATTTTTGCTGTTTTCACCTGCAGGAAGTATGTAATGACAGTGCTTTATGCCTTCGTTATCAAGTACGGTTTCCAAATCATGTCCGTATAGGGCATAGACATTCGAGTCACTGATAATGACGGCTTTTTCTAAATGCATAATATATAAATAATTGCGGATTTGCGGAAGAATCCCGCTTCCAATCATCACATCGTATTTTCTGGATGCACGGCAACTGATAATCTTCATAGTTCGACCCTATCTTTTGTTGGAAGGTTTGTTAAAAATAGCATTTCTAATTTTTCGCACAGAGGTATTTACTTCTGCAAACTGCTTTGGTGTCAGCGCTTGTTCCCGGTCGCTTAGTGCGCTGGAGGGATTGTTGTGTACCTCAAGCATAATGCCGTCTGCACCGCTGGCAACGGCGGCAGAGGATAGGGAAGGCACAAATTCGGCTTTTCCCGCGGCGTGGCTGGGGTCTACGATTATGGGTAAATCCGTCAAACTGTGAAGAACCGATACGGCGGATATATCCAGCGTGCTACGGGTGCTTGTTTCAAATGTGCGGATACCGCGTTCACATAGAATGACATTTTCGTTACCTTCGCTTGTGATGTATTCAGCGCTCATTAAAAGTTCTTGCAGAGTGTTGCCCAAACCTCTTTTGAGTAAAATAGGCTTCTTTGTTTTTCCGAGTTCATGCAACAGTTCGTAGTTTTGCATATTTCTGGCGCCGACTTGAATAATGTCTACATCTTCAAATAAATCTAAAGTGCGGATATTGATAATTTCAGAAATGATGGGGATACCCACAGTCCGTTTCGCTTCAATTAACATTGCAAGGCCTTCTTCTTTGAGACCTTGAAAGGCATAAGGCGATGTTCTTGGCTTATATGCACCACCGCGAAGAATATCCGCACCGGCATCCTTCACGGCTTGGGCAACCATTAGTATTTGATCTTGGGATTCTACGGAACAAGGTCCGGCAATCATTGCAAAATTACCGCCACCAATCCGAACATCACCAATCGAAATGATTTTGCTTTCCATATTATTACCCCTTAAAGTCAAAGCCTCCGGCTATGCCGGAGGTCTTGACTAGTCTGTAATCTTAAAACTTTGCTCGTGCGCCAATGCGCCGTTGAAATAAACACTCACGGTGTATTGACCTTCTACGCTGGGCAAGGTGGGAAGATTCAACTCGCAGTAGCGATCAGACCACATCTTTTTCCATGCATTTGTGGTATTGGCGAAACTTACAACAGAACCGTTTGCATCTTTGATGACAAGCAAGGTTGTCACTTTGTCAGAAGAGGATTTTACACTTCTGTTTGCCTTAACCAAAAAGGATGCTTTCGAGTTAGTTGTAAAGGTTGTTGTATAATCCTTAGAAGACAAATCGTCTTTATCCCAATTCTTTTTAGAAGGTGTTTTACACATCTTAAAGGTTAAATTGGATTTTTGCAGATTATATCCGGAAAAGTCACCGGCTTTTGCTGTTTCGTATTTCAGTTTTCCGCCAAGCACAGCCTTTCCGCCTGCTGTTTCTAGGGTGAAAGAATAGACAGCACCGGGAATTTTGTCAGGAATGGTAACCTTAGTGCCTTCTTTGCAAGCAATTTCTTTTGCAGGGGAACCATTGACACTGTAAACCACAACCCAACCGTCGGCGGGATTGTTGCCATTGCTATTCCAAGACAGTTGCATATCATTCGCGCTTTTAGCGTCTATTTTCAGATCTGTGACCGTTAGGGAATTAGCAGGTGCGAAAGCACGCTCGTTAACACTCATACCGGATGCTGTGACTTCGACGGTGTAATCTTTCGCAGAATCAATCCCCTCAAAAGTGCATTTGCCTTCAGATACAACCTGCGTTTCGTCGTAACCGCTATCGTTGTAACAGCGCACGGTCCAACTTTCCACTTTGGTATTTTTAGGCGCAGACCATACAGCGGTGAGTTTTTTGTCGATAATACCGGTAACTTGCAAATCGGTAGGCTTAACAATCGGACTTGCAGTATGTTTAATTTCTGTGATACCGGTCACCAACAATTTCTCTGTCGGCGCTAACTTAATGGTGTATTCTTTGCCAACAGTTAGTCCGGTAAGGGTAACCATATGACCGGCAAAATCAATGCTTTTTTCTGCCTCATCCTTGGCTTGATAACGAACATTCCACTGCTTTGCGTCCGGACCATCAATGGTAAAACCAAGAATTGCGCTACCGTCTTCCGAACCGGTGACGGCTTGAAGTTGAACAATCTCTGTTTGAACCGGTGTAGTAAAGGCGGCAGAAGTATCGCCGGTCAATTTATGGAAGCCGTTGACAACAACTTTAACCGTATATGCCGCATTGGGGGTTAGGTCTGTAAAAATAGCCTTTCCGTCGTTAACCGGTTGCTTGATTTGACCGCCATAGGTATCTGCACAGATAACGGTCAACTTTGATTCGTCTAAGCCGCTTTTGACATTGACGGTGATACTGCAATTCTTGCCATTTTCCAAAATAATGGATTCAATGGGCTGAAGATAATATTGTGTATAGAACAAAAAGCCTGCGGCGATGATTGCAACCACTAAAAAAGAGAGGAAAATATTTCTTACCCAGTGTGTCTTTTTCTTAGCGACTGGTCGAACTTCTTCGTCGTCAGTTTCTTCTTCCGCAATGTCAGAATCTTCGACATCCGCATCGTCTGTCGAATCCGATTGTTCTGCCATCTCTTCTTCAGGTGTGTCTTCTTCAATGGGAAGCGGTTCCGGAATAGGCACATCAATGGGTTCAGGTTGGACAACCGGTTCCGGTGTGGGATGGGACAGCAGATCATCCGCTTGGTTTAAGATGTCGGATACTTCTTTGGAAACTTCCTCGTATTGAATTTCATCATTTAATTTATCAGGCGTTGTTTCGTCGGCATTTTCGTCCTCGATAAAGGTTAGGTTGCCGTCTTTGTCTTCCACATAGATGTGTTCTTCCGTGATGTTTTCGGGGTCGATCTCTTCTTGGACAACCTCTTCCGAAACACTGTCTGTAGAGATACTTTCGCTTTCGGGCGGTATCGCCGAAACGGGAGTGATCGGTGTATCATTGGCGCCGTTTCGTTGCATATAGGCGACAAGGGCTTGACCCATTTTCAAGGGATCGTTCCATCGCTGATCGGGGTCTGCAGAGCAAGCCTTTAAAATAATTTCTGCCATTTCATAATCGGCATAGGCAGGGGGCGCAAATACAGCGTTGGGGGAATTTTCGTCTAATGCAGGCAAAGCGCCGTCGTTGAATACCTGATAGAGAATCAAACCGAGGGCATATACATCAAGGGTTGTATTCAAACTGGAAAAAGCATCTGCAATTTCCGGCGCAGTATAATTGCTTCGATACCGTTCCGGTAGGGATGCATACTTCAGCGAATTTAAATTTACAAAACCAATATCGCCGATGCGATAGGATTTGTCATCCACAAGATAGATATTCTCAGGCTTAAGGTTTGCGTATAAATAGCCTGACCGCCGGCAAATAGACAAAGCGGCGCACATATCCAGTCCGAGGTTAATCGCTTCCAAATGGGTAAGGGACCCACGGCGAAGTTTTTTCTCTAGTGTGTTGCGGTAGGTGCTGAGCAAATAAATATCAAAGCCATTCTGCTCTTCGATTGTCTCAACCTGATAGTTATGAAAGGACAAAAAACCTTCCAATTGAGAAAGTTTTTGCAATGTGCAGATTTCTTCCTCAATTCCGTTCGTAATTGTTTTATAATAGTCAAGCGCGGCCTCCTTGCTGGGATATGCGCCACTTAAGAGTAGCGCTTCCAATTGCGTAGGGGATGCGGGCGTGGAAATAATTTTCACGATATATTTTTCGCCAGTATTATTATCCATTGCAGGGCAACAACGCACACCGTTGTGATCACTGATGGGCGCACCCATCGCAAAGTTGTCGAGCAATGGCGAAATCAGTTTCGGGTCTGACACAAATATCGCCTCCTTTTTATGTTCAACTATATGATAAAATAAATTTACAAAAAAAGCAACATCTTTATGGTTGTTTTATTCATCAAGAAATGCTATAATATCTAAGAAAAGGATGGCGCAGTCATTTTGCGTCAGTTAGGAGGAGTATAATGAGCAAAATTATTTGTGATGTATGTGGCACATCTTATCCGGAAACTGCCACGCAATGCCCGATTTGTGGTTGTGTTCGTCCCAGCGATGTGACTGTGGTTGCCGGAGACACAAATGAAGAAATTGTAGGACGGACCAGTTCTTACACCTATGTAAAGGGCGGTAAATTCTCTAAGTCCAATGTCAGACGCCGTTCTCAACCTCAACAAAGTGCGCAGGATGAGACAGCAGAACCCCTGCCGGTTAGACAAGACCGTAAGCGCAATGAAGATAAAGGTCTGGTTATTGCAGTATGTGTTTTGCTTTTGGCAATTGTCGCCGTTGCGATTTATATTACATTGCATTTCTTTGGTCAGGCACCCGCACAAAAACCGGGTCTGGACGCTCAAACCACTGCCGGCTCGACTGTGTCTGATACAACTGACACCATTAGTACAGTTTTGCCTTGCACGGATATTTTGATTTCCAAGACATCTGTAACTTTGACAAAAGCAGGCGAGACTTCCAAACTTAATGTGACCGTTAACCCCGCAGACACAACAGATACCATTATGTATACATCTTCGGATGATACAGTTGCCAGCGTATCTGAAGATGGAACAATTACGGCTATGACCTCGGGTGAGGCTACCATAACGGTTACTTGCGGTAATGCAACCGCAACTTGCCGTGTTATTTGTGATATTCCCGCAGATGAAACAACTTCCACTCAAACCACTGAAAATGAAGAAGAACAGACCCCCGGTGGTGCGAATAACAACGAGGAACAGCAGACACCTGACAGTACATCTTCTGTGATTTCTTTCAATCGTGAGGATTTTACCGTACATAAAAATGAAACTTGGACGCTTTACAAAGGTGAGATTCCGGTGGAACAAATCACTTGGTCTTCGGACAATGAAAATGTGGCGAAGATTGAAAACGGTATTGTCACCGCTGTTGGTGTCGGCCAAACGGTAGTTTACGCAGAATATAATGGCACGAAGATTTCTTGTATTGTTCGTGTGAAGGCCTGATTTTATAAAAAAGCGGCGGCATCATTGACCGATGCCGCCGCTATTATTATTCCCCGTCAATTTGCTGACGGCCTCTGCGGAACAGCAGGGAAATGCACCACAAACCAGCCAAACCAACCAGTGCATAAATGATACGGCTCAATACGGCATCCTGACCGCCAAAGAGCCACGCAACTAGGTCAAATTGAAAAATGCCAACCAATCCCCAGTTGATGGAGCCGATGATTGAGAGGATTAAAGCAATGGTATCCATAATGTTACCTCCATTTCTGAATTCTTGGATGTATCTATCATAACCGCTTGTTTTGAAATTATTCGTTTTTGGTGTATTGGATTGCATTTTGAATGAAATCGCGCTATAATAGAAAAAACATTTTATTAAAGGATATTTTTTTATGACTACTTTATTTGAGCCTGCATATGCGAAATTAAATTTAACATTGGATGTTTTGGATAAGCGGGATGACGGCTACCATAATCTAAAAAGCGTTATGCAGACAATTTCTATTCGGGATGATGTGGAAATTGATGTGAGCACGGGAAAACCGTGGAAGTTAGTTTGTTCAAAAGAGGGTATTCCCTTAGATGGGAAGAATCTTGCTTGGAAAGCGGCAGAGGTGTATTTTTCTGCAATCGGTAAAGACCCTGACGGATTGGAAATTCGAATCACAAAACGTATTCCCTCTGAAGCGGGTCTGGGCGGTGGCAGTGCTGATGCAGCGGCAGTTCTCAGAGCCTTAAATAAGCACTACGACAATCCTTTGTCAATCTTAGCACTTGCAGAACTTGGCGCAAGTGTTGGCAGTGATGTGCCGTTTTGCACACTTTGCGGTACGGCTATGGTGGAAGGCAGGGGAGATCGTCTTCGGAAATTACCGGATATGCCGGATTGTATGTTTGTAATTTGCAAGCCTGATTTTTCTTCTTCTACGCCGTTACTTTATGAAAAAATTGATGGGTGTGAAATTGCGAAGCATCCGGATAATCAGGCAATGGAAAGTGCCCTATTGGCAGGAGATTTGGGTAAAATTGCAGAAAATGTTTACAATGTGTTCGACCCGATTGTGACCCAGGAACATTTGGAACTAAACTATATTAAGTCAATCTTCAATAGTTACGGCGCCGTGGGTTATCAAATGACCGGTTCCGGTTCTGCAGTTTTCGGTATCGTTCCGGATTTTGAATTTGCTGCGGTTATTTGCGATATGCTCAAGAAAAACTACCCGCAGGTCTTTATTGCCAAACCTGTTTAATTTTTCCGAATTCCGTCCATACTGAAGGTAGTTCAGTATGGATGGAGTTTTTTTATGAAAAAGATAATAAAATTCGCTTTAATTACATTAACCCTTCTTGCGTTGTATTTTACCGGAAGCCTATTGTCGGATAAACTTACGTTAAAGGAAAATTTATTACGATTGCATATTGTGGCAAACTCGGACAGTGAAATTGATCAAGGCAATAAACTTAAAGTTCGCGATGCCGTGCTTGCTTTTTTAGAGAATAATATGCTCGAAGTTGCGTCGGTTCAGGATGCCAAAGAGTTTGTGCTATCATACAAAGACCAACTGGAAGATGTTGTAAATTCAACCCTAGCGTCTGTAAAGGCCGGATATACCGGAAAAGTTTCTTTGCAATACGAGGCCTTTGACAAGCGAATTTATGATACTTTTTCTCTGCCCGCAGGAGTTTATAACGCGATAAAGATTGACCTAGGAAATGCAGACGGAAAAAATTGGTGGTGTGTTGCGTTTCCTGCGCTCTGTCTGCCTACAACCGGCGAGGAATTGCGAAATGTTGCTGTGGAAGCAGGTTTGCAAGAGGAAGTTGTTAGTACCATCACGGAGCGTGACGGTTATAAAATCCGGTTCTTCTTTTTGGATTGCTTGGGTAAAATCGAAAATTTCTTTTATTTTTCCTAATCTTGTCCTATTATTGGGACACATTTTGTGGTATGATATGGTCAAGAAAGGGGAGAAGCCTATGCTTACCATACTTCTTGGCACAGATTGGATTAAAAATAGAGAGTATATTCTCAATCAAATATCCCGCGATGCATCCCAAAAGAAGTCTGGCAGAATTTTAATTGTACCGGAATTTATCAGTCACGATATGGAGCGCAGACTGTCTGATGCTATTGGGGATTCTGCAAGTCTGTTTGCGGAAGTGTTGTCTTTTACCCGGCTTTGCGGTCGTGTTTGTGACAGTGTCGGTCACAGAGTTCAGACTTGCTTGGACAACGGCGGACGATTGGTGGCAATGGCCTCGGCAACCAGACAGTTACATAGTCGTTTGAAAGCATATGCATCTGTGGAAAGCCGTCCGGAGTTTTTAACGGCCCTTGTGGATGCGGTGGATGAGTTTAAGCGTTGTTGTATTACTTCTGCAGATTTAATGCTGGCTTCTCGAAAAACTGAGGGTAGTCTTGCCCAAAAACTGGAAGAATTATCTCTGATTTTAGAATGTTATGACGCCTTATGTCAAAACGGCAAGAAAGACCCTTGTCAGCAAATGACTTGGCTTTTAGAGGAATTAAAAGGTTGTTCTTTTGCAAAGGACCATGTTTTTTATATTGATGGTTTTCCCGATTTTACCCGCCAACATATGGCAATCTTAGAACATTTGGTGAAAAATTCCTCGCAAGTTACAATCAGTTTGAATTGCGACCGAATTGGCTCAAATCATGTGGCGTTTGAAAAGGCATCTGATACTGCTACGCAAATTTTGCGCTTTGCAAAACAATCGGGTATTGCGTACGAAATTCAAATTATGGACCCGCGAGATGATTTGTTACTGCCTATGCGCCGGCAAATTTTTCAAGGACCGCTTACCCAGAAACTACCCAATAGCGTATTGACCCTCAATCGTACGGAGACAGTATATCAAGAGTGCTTGATTACCGCACAAAAAATTAAGAACTTAATTTGCGGTGGGGCTCGTTTTCGTGACATTAGTGTTGTTTGTACCGATGAAGCGACTTATTATAATACTCTCAAGATGGTTTTCGATAGGTGTCACATTCCGGTATACTTATCCGGAACTGAGGACATTTTGGAAAAATCGGTTATATCCACTGTTTTATCCGCAATGGATACTGCTTTGGGCGGATTTGAACAGCAGGATGTGCTTCAATACATAAAATCTTCTTTGTCACCAATGCCGTTATCTACGGCAGACAGAATTGAAAATTATGCGAGAATGTGGAGCATTTCCGGAGCGCAATGGCTCAAACCGTGGCAGTATCATCCGGAAGGCTTAGGGTGTGAATGGACACATGAGGCAGAACAAACACTAAAAGAACTAAATGATGCAAGAGTTTCTGCGTTGCAACCGCTTATTTCCCTTAAAAACAAATTTAAAGATGCTACAAATCTATCTGGGATGGTTTTGTCGCTGTATGAATTTTTAGAGGAAATTGACCTGCGTGGCAGGCTGGATTGCCTTGCTCTCGATTTGCAAGATCGGGGGGATTTGCGAGGCGCGCAAGTTCTCAATCAACTTTGGGAAATTTTGACTTTGGCGTTAGAACAACTTTATGATGTTCTCGGTGCGACAGCGTGGGATAGCGATACGTTTACCCATCTTTTCCGTATTCTGTTAAGCCAGTACGATGTTGGCACAATACCGCCGGTGTTGGATTCGGTTACTGTCGGTTCTGTTAGCGCAATGCGTTGCCAAGAAACAAAGCATTTACTCGTATTGGGTGCGTTGGACGGTGCACTTCCCGGTTATGCCGGTTCTGCCGGCGTTTTAACAGACCAAGAACGGACAGCATTGCGTCAAATTGGTGTTCCGCTTACCGGCGGTTCACTGGATGGTTTGCAGGCAGAGTTTTCAGAAATTTATGGCGTTTTTTGCAGTGCTACGCAAAGCGTTTCTGTTAGTTGCCCCGGAGGACAGAGTTCTTTTATTTATCAAAGGCTTCAAACAATCGGTGAGGAAATCCCGATGGATGCGCAAATTAGTACCGCGTTATGGGATAGCCTTGAGGCAGCTGCGTTTTTTGTCGGTTTAGATGCAAAAAATGAGGCAGATTCGTTACATCTTGATGATTTTTATGCGGAAGTTCTTCGCAAAAAACAGCACACATTGGGGGAAGTTCTCCCGGAGCATATCCAAAAACTTTACGGCAAGGAATTATTGCTCTCTGCATCCCAAGTGGATAAACTTGCGGATTGCCGACTTTCTTATTTTTTGCGATATGGTTTGCGGGCAAAAGAGCAAAAACCGGCATCGGTTGACCCTGTGGAATTCGGCACATATGTTCATGCGGTTCTTGAGAATACTGCAAATGAAATTAAATCCTTGGGCGGTTTTAAAAATGTTTCTTTAGAAGAAACGTTGAATATCGCACAAAAACACTCGGTTGATTACGCAAAGTCCCGTTTTCAGCAAATTGATTCCCAACGGCTATCCTATTTGTTTGAAAGAAATCGCGCTGAATTAGAGCGAATTGTCAGGGAATTATGGGAGGAATTGCAAGATTCTGATTTTGCGCCATTGGCATTTGAAGTTGGCTTTGGCGATGGGGAAGAAATGCCGTCGATTTCTATTTCTGGCAAGACAATGCAGGCAAAATTACGAGGATTTGTCGACCGAGTGGATAGTTGGAATGACGGGGAACACGCCTATTTTCGCGTTGTGGACTATAAAACCGGAAAAAAAGATTTTGACTATTGTGATGTGATTAACGGTCTTGGTTTGCAGATGCTTTTGTATCTGTTTGCCTTGGAACAAGAGGGAGAAGCTTTGCTGGGAGAAAACCGTTTTGTCGCAGGCGTGCAATATTTTCCCGCAAGAGTTCCTCTTGTTTCGGCAGATGGTGTTTTAACTCAAGAGCAAGCAGAGGAAGAACGAAAGAAACTTTGGAAACGCAAAGGATTGCTTTTGGCGGATGAAAAAGTTTTGCATGCAATGGAAAATAGTGAGAGTGTGCTTCGTTTGCCGATAACGCGCAAGAAAGACGGTAGTATTACCGGCGATTTAGCAGATGAACGTCAATTTTCCTTGTTGAAAATTTATGTTTCCGGTATTTTGGGTAAAATGGTGGATGATATTGCTTCAGGGAATATTACGCCCAATCCATATACCCGCGGGAGTAGTCATAATGCTTGCACATTTTGTCCGTATACCAGTGTTTGTCATTTGGAAACGGTTACCGATAGAAGAGATTATAAAGCGATGACATCAAACCGTTTCTGGGAAGAAGTTCAAAAGAAGGTGGAAACAGATGGCTGAACAATTAACGCTGCAACAACAGCAGGCAGTTGAAAATAGAGGCGGAAAGTTATTGGTTTCCGCCGCCGCAGGTTCCGGTAAAACAAAAGTACTGGTGGACCGTTTGCTTTCCTATTTGACCGACCCGATTCACCCTGCCAATTTGGACGATTTTTTAATCATTACTTATACGAAAGCGGCGGCATCGGAACTTCGTGGGAAAATTGCCAAGCGTATTTCAGATCGTGTTGCCTTAGAACCGGAGAACCTACATTTACAGCATCAACTTCAAAGACTATATTTAACGAAAATTTCCACAGTACACGCATTTTGTACGGACATTTTGCGGGAATATGCTTATCGGTTGGACATATCTTCGGATTTTCGCGTTGCGGACGAGGATGAATGTTTTGAACTGATGAATAAGGTTATGCAACAGATTTTGGATCAGGCGTATGAACGCGCGACCGAAGATCCGGATTTTTGCGCATTTGTGGATACCCAAGGGTTTGGCAGAGACGACAGACAGATACCGGAAATTCTTATGAAGGTCTATAATAGTGCCAGATGCCATCTTAACCCGGAACAATGGTTGGACTGGTGTTTAGCCGTCGGGGAAATTCGCGATGTTTCGGACGCCGCACAGACGCCTTGGGGCGAGTATTTAATTTCTGATTTGCATCGCTATCTTAATTTGCAAATTTTGACTTTACAAAAAGCAATTTCCTCTTTTGGTCCGGAAGATAATTGCCCGAAAGTGGTAGATTTGCTTGCGCAGACAGTTGAACAGTTGGCGCTGTTGCGTAGTTGCAAGTCGTGGGATGCGATCATTTCTCATAAGAATGTGGATTTTGGTCGATTGACATTCCCAACGAAATATGATAATCCGGAAAAAAAGGAACAAATTAAGGCAGTTCGAGAAAATTGCAAAAAGGGATTGGCTAAGAAACTTCGCAAATTTTCTATGGACAGCGAACAACTACTTGGCGATATATGTCAAACTCAAAGCGCAACAAGAGGTCTTATTGCGCTGGTTCGTGATTTTGGTCAAGCATACGCAAAAGCAAAACGAAACCGTCGTGTATTGGATTTCAGCGATTTGGAACACAAGACATTGGATTTACTAACCGGAAAAAACCGAACAGACATTACAACGGTTGCTACGGAAATCGGAAGTCGTTTTTTAGAGGTAATGGTGGATGAATATCAGGACACCAATGCGGTTCAGGACGCAATTTTTAACGTATTAACCAACAAAAGACAAAACTGCTTTATGGTTGGCGATGTAAAGCAATCCATATACCAGTTCCGCTTAGCAGACCCGCAAATTTTTCTAAAGAAATACGATGCATATCAACCTGCTACCGATGCGGTTGGTCAAGAGGGTCGTAAAATTCTTTTAAGCAGTAATTTCCGGTCTGCGACCAATGTAATCCGCGCTGTGAATGATGTGTTTAGTACTTGTATGTCAAAGGAAGTCGGCGGATTGGCATATGGCCCGGAAGAGCAACTCAATGAGGGAATTCCGCACATAGATATTCCGGGGCGCGAGATTGCACTGTATGCGCTTGAGGGCAATGACGATGTATACGCTAAGGAAGCAGAATTTGTTGCGGATAAGATTGTTTCTTTGATTGACGGCAGTCATATGGTGCGTGCAAAAGAAGGCGTTCGCCCGATTGCACCCGAGGATATTGTGATTTTATTGCGTTCTCCGGGGTCGGTTGCCGGTGCCTATCAATTTGCTCTGGAAAACCGCGGTATTCGCTGTGTCAGTGGTGGCACGACAAATATGCTTCAGGCGGAGGAAATTGAAGTCCTGCGGAATTTTTTGCAGATCATACATAATCCGCTTCAAGATATTCCGTTGCTTTCCGTTTTGACGAGTCGTGTGATTGGTTTTACGGCGGATGAACTTGCGAACCTGCGAAGCGGGTGTAAATATAAAAGTTTCTATGAAGCCTTACAGATGGCAGACCTACAGAAGGCAAAGGAATTCTTGGGACTGCTGAACTTGCTTCGCAAGGAAGCACAATTAAATAATCTGGCTCAGCTTATGATGGTAATTCTCGCAAAAACCCGAATGGATAGCATTTATTCGGCAATGACAGATGGTGTCGCTCGTTGTGAAAATATTCAAAATTTCTGTAAAATGGCAGCCGGTTACGAAGCGACGGTCGGCGGTGGACTCAACCGTTTCCTTGACCACTTGGCTGTTATGGAACAACGGGGCATCGATATTTCGGTTGAGCCGAATGCAGAAAATGCCGTTCGCATTATGAGTATTCACAAATCAAAAGGTTTGGAATTTCCGGTCGTGTTTTTATGCGGTCTGTCTAAAGATTTCAATATGGAAAGTTCAAGGGCGCAGGTTCTGTGCGATAAAAATTTAGGACTTGGACTTTCTTGCGTAGATCGGAAAAATGCGGTTCGCTATCCTACACTGCCGAAACTTGCCATTAACCAAAAGATTATTTCTGAGAGCGTTTCCGAGGAAATGCGTGTTCTGTATGTTGCGATGACGCGGGCGCAAGATCGGTTGATTATGACATATACCGATAAAAATATTACTGAGAAGTTAGAGAAAAAGCGGTATTTGATGGATTTGTGCGATTCTGCGCTGTTGACAGAAGATGCCGATTGTGCCGGCGATTGGATTATACAGACAGCCCTTGCTAAGAAAAATGATTTTTGGAACATTCTTTCCGGGGAATTAGACAACGAAACGGCGGTTTCCGATGACTTTATAGAGGAAAAGTGTGTTTCAGATAAAACAGTTGCTTATATTCAAAAGTCATTGGAATTTACTTATCCATTTTATTTAGCGACCCAAACGCCGTCCAAGCAGACAGCAACGCAAATCAAAGGTCGCGATAAGGATAGGGAAGTTTCTGAGCAAGCACAGTCACAAGTGCGTTTGATACCATCTTTCCGTAAACCCAGTTTTGTTACGAGCAGTAAAACCGGAACGGTATATGGCAATGCAGTTCACACTGTTATGCGATATATACGCTACCAAAACTGTGGCAGTCTGTCGGAAATTGAGTCTGAAATTCTTCGCTTAATATCTGAAAACTGCATCACGGAAGAAGAAGGTAACATGATTAATGCGCAGCAAATTGCCAATTTCTTTCATACGGATATTGGCAAACAAGTCTGCACACATAACAATGTTATTCGCGAATTTAAATTTTCTATTTTAGACGATGCGGATAAATATTATGACGGTGTACAAAATGAAAAGATTTTGCTTCAAGGCGTCGTGGACTGTGCGCTCGTGTTTGACGATTATATTACGGTTCTTGATTTTAAAACAGATCGGGTTGATGAGGAAACGATTGATGGGGTTTCCGATGTTTATCGCAATCAAATTCTCGCCTATGCCGATGCGTTGTCAAGAATTTACGGAAAACCGGTCAATTCTGCGCTGTTGTATTTCTTCCATTGTGACCGCTTTGTCAAGGTGATTTGATACAGATTAAAAACCCTCCGGAAATCCGGAGGGTTTTTGCTTATCGACTGTTGCGGTTCTGGTTTTGCTGGTTCTGTTGATTTTGCTGATTTTGCTGATTTTGGTTCTGCTGGTTCTGCTTCTGATTCTTATTCTGTTCGTTCATAATTCTAACCTCCGTTTCACTTTTGCGGTATTCCGCGATCATATTTTACCCGAAAAATTAGGATTTATCCTTTGCTTTAAAAATGAGGCTGGCAATGAGTCCGCCAATTATTGCGGCAGTGATACCACCGGCAGCGGCTTCTAATCCGCCGGTCAAAATTCCTAGAAAGCCTTTTTCGTCAACGGCTTTTGATACGCCGGTTGCAAGCACATTTCCAAAACCGGTTAAAGGAATTGATGCACCTGCGCCCGCAAAATTTAAAAGCGGCTCATAGATACCGATACCGCCTAAAATGACGCCGATTACCACATAACTAACGAGAATTCTTGCCGGGGTTAACTTTGTCTTGTCTACCAATATTTGCCCGATTAGACAGAGTATTCCGCCTACAATAAATGCTTTGATAATATCCATATTATTGTCCCCCCTGAATGGATACAGCATGACACACGCAGGGAATGGAAAGACCTTGTTGGGATGAAGTAGGGGATAGAAGCGCCCCGGTTCCGCAGAATAAAATCTTCTTTAATTTTCCGGAATTTAATTTGTCAAGCAGATAACCACACAGCGTGATGGCGCTACAACCACATCCGGAACCACCGGAATGCACATCTTGTTCAAGAATGTCATAAACCAAAGTGCCACAATCTGTCAGTTTTCCGCCCAAACCCAGACCTTCTTTTTGCGCCAGTGTTAAAAGAATGTCCTTGCCCAGTTGACCTAAGTCACCGGTGACAATTAAATCATAATCATCCGGTTTTGTTTTGCAATCATTAAAGTGTGCTTTGATGGTTGCAAATGCGGCCGGCGCCATTGCCGCGCCCATATTATTTGCATCCTGAATTCCCCAATCTTCCACAGTGCCGATTGTGCAATCGGTAATCATGGGTCCTTTTCCTTTGCGGGAAACCAATGCCGCGCCTGCGCCGGTTACCGTCCATTGTGCAGTTGGGGTTCTTTGACCGCCATATCCTAAAGGAAAACGATACTGTCGCTCCGAGGAGGCGAAATGCGAGGAAGTCATGGCAATTGCATTATCCGCAAAGTCACCGCCAACAGCCATTGTCGCCATCACAAGGCTTTCTGCCATTGTGGAACACGCGCCGTATAAACCAATATGGGGAATTTTTGTGTTTTTCAATGGAAAAGAAGAGCCGATACACTGATTAAGCAGGTCGCCCGAAAACACAAGTCCAATATCTTCTTTCTTGATATTGGCTTTTTGAATTAGGGAATCCAGCGCTAGTTGTTGCATTTTGCTCTCCGCTTGTTCCCATGTTTTTTGCCCAAAGTAGGAATCTTTTTGGGCAATATCAAAGTATTTTGATAGAGGTCCTTCTGATTCTTTTTTTCCGGCAACACTAGCCCAATGGGTAATTGTAACCGGATGCTCTAAGAGAAAACTTTGTTTTCCGCATCGAATATTTGCCAATATAACCGCCTCCTTTGCCTATTATGTGCAAATTTGGCGATAATATAGAAAAAAGTTGCTGATACAGTTGTATCAGCAACTTTTATTATTTGCCTGCCAGCGCACGCTCCAGCCATACACAGCCAAAATCCAGTGCGGTATAAAGACCGGCTTTTTCGCCTTTTTTTACAACGCGGTCACGACTCTTGACACTGGGGTCTGTTAACTGAAGTTGAACGGAAACTCGAGAAGCAACTTCAATTTCACCGACTTTTTTCTTCTCTAAAATTTGAAGCATCACAATATGGCTTTCTGCCATAGAGCCGTAATAAATTAAGTCATCCTTGCGCATCAAGGGATGGCCTTTATACATCAGAATATTATTTTCTTCTGCCATAATAACCTCCTAGAAAGTGAGCAGGAGGCTTTTGATATAACAAAAGCCTCCCGATTGGTTAGTTTTTGTCAAACAGATAGCAACGCAACAGTTCTTGCAAAATTTCGTCTCTATCTAATTTACAAATCATACTTCTTGCATTGTTATAATTTGTAATATAGGTGGGGTCCTCGGTAAGCAAGTAACCAACAATCTGATTGATAGGGTTATAACCCTTTTCGTTCAGAGCATCGAACACACTACGGAGTGTACGACGCATATTTTCTTTGTCATCACAAGGAACTGTAAATTTAATGGTGTTTTCCGTCATGGGAACGACCTCCTTCCGTACAATGTTAACATTATATCCTAATTTTCTCGGAGTGTAAAGACCTGAATGTTAATTTTTTCAAAAAATCTAATTTAGCGAAGGACGATGTTTAATTCCTTTTCCAATGCATTCAAAATCTTTGTTGTAACTTGCTCACAATCGCTGTCGGTCAGGGTGCGGTCATCAGCCCGTAATTCCATAGAAAATGCCAAACTCTTCTTGCCCTCGGCAACCCCCGTACCGCGGTAGATGTCAAACAACTTAACACTCCGCAAAAGTTTGCCTGCGGCGGAAGTGATCACATCTTCGACTTGTGCGACAGTGACTGCTTCGTCGCAAATGACGGACAAGTCGCGGTTTACAGAGGGGTATTTGGGCAGGGGAACATAGGTGGCTTCGGGCTTTTGTAATTTCACAAGTTCTGTGAAGTTAATTTCTGCACAATAGACCTCGCCGTCAATATCATAATTTTGGGCCACAAGCGGATGAATTTGACCGATATAGCCAACATCCATACCTTCAACCGTTACCTTTGCGCAACGACCGGGATGGTAAGAGGGGTTGGTGCTATCAGCGGTATATCTCGCTTTCGGCATATTCATGCCCGTAAAAACGGCTTCCAATTCACCTTTTAGGGTGAAGAAATTCTCGTTTGCGCCATAAGTTCCCAAAACCAAAATTTTAGGTTCTTGGGGCAAAACCTGACCATCGGCGAGAAGATAAATTTTTGCCAATTCGTAGAGTTTTGCACACTTATTATGATATGCGCTGTTTCGTGCCAGTATATCCAGCATAGAGGGCAGGGCGGTAGTCCGCATAACCGAGGTGTCCTCACCAAGAGGATTTTGGATTTTCAAAGTGTTACGCAGAACAGAGTTTTCGGGAATGCGAATTTTATCGAATATTGTGGGGGAAACGAAGGAATATGTGATAATTTCGCTGTAACCTAAACTTCTGCAAACAGCACCGGTTTTGCTTTCTAATTTCATAAGGGGGGTGTAGCCGCCTTCTGTAGAAGTCTTCAGCGCTGTAATCGGAATATTATTGTAGCCATAGGAACGACCGACTTCCTCGGCGATATCTGCCATCAGATTCAGGTCAGGACGCCAAGAGGGAACTTGAATTTCCTTGCCGTTAACCGGAATTTCCAAAAGATTTAGATATTTCACCATATCTTCTTCGGAAATATCAGTGCCCAAAAGCGCATTGATTTTTTGGGGCTCCAGTGCTAATGTCTTGGGCGCAGGAACATAATTGATGATGTCAATAATGCCGTCCATAACATCACCGCATTGAAGCAGTTCCACTAGTTCGCAAGCGCGTTGCAAGGCAGGCACAGTCATCATCGGGTCCAAGTTCTTTTCAAACTTGCCAGAAGATTCAGTACGCATGCCCAGCGCCAAAGCGGTTTGACGGATAGAGGTGCCGTTAAAGTTGGCAGATTCGAACACAACGGTAGTGGTGTCGTCTTTGATTTCAGAGTTTTCGCCACCCATAACACCGGCAAGACCGATAGGCTTTGTTTCGTCGGCAATGACTAACATACCGGGGGTCAAAGCACGAACATTGCCATCTAAGGTTGTAAGGGTTTCACCCTCCTCGGCTTCACGGACAACGATTTTGCCGGAAGAAACATACCGGTAGTCAAACGCGTGCATAGGCTGACCGTATTCCAACATAACATAGTTGGTAATGTCGACAATGTTGTTGATGGGACGAATTCCGTTTGCCCGCAAACGCTGACGGAGCCACTTGGGAGAAGGTGCAATTTTAACATTTGCAACCATTCTGGAAGAATAGCGATTGCAAAGTTCCGTCGCAGGCACTTCCACATCCAGTTTTTCGTACATAGAACCGGCGTCACTACCGTTGACAACGGGCTCATGGTGCTTCATTTCCTTGCCAAAAGCAGCGGCAGACTCTCTTGCCAGACCCATAATGCAGTAGCAATCGGGACGGTTATTGGTGATTTCAAAATCGACCACCGTATCATCATTACCAATAATTAAATTGATATCGTCGCCGGGTTTGCAATCTTCTTCGATAATCCAAATACCGTTCTCAATGGCATAGGGAAAATCATTTACAGTTAAATTCAGTTCATTGATGGAACAGAGCATACCGTTAGATGCAACGCCACGAAGTTTACCTTTGGTAATGTGAATGCCACCGGGCAAGTAGGAATTGTGTAACGCGGCGGGGACAAGATCACCCTGCTTTACATTCTGTGCGCCGGTAACGATTTGAACCGGCTCTTCTTGACCGATATCAATCTGACAGACCCACATATGGTCGGAATTTTCATGACGGACAATGGACAAAACTTTGCCTACAACAACATTTTTGATCTCTGTGTCCAAACGCTCATAGGTTTCTACCTTTTGACCGAATACAGTTAAGGTTTCCACATATTCTTTGTCGGAGATATTGGATAAATCAACAAATTCTTCGTTGAGCCATTTTCTGTTTAATTTCATTTCAAATACCTCCTTTAGAATTGGTTCAAGAACCGCACATCGTTATCGAAAATCAGACGCAGGTCATTGATGCGCATACGACCCATCGCCATACGCTCCAAGCCCATACCAAAAGCAAAGCCGGAGTACTTTTCAGGATCAATGCCACAACCCTTTAGAACCTCAGGGTGAACCATGCCTGCACCTAACAGTTCAATCCAACCTTCGCCGTGGCAGGTGGAACAAACTTGCCCGTCAACCTCACCGGTGCCGTGACACTTATGGCACTGCATATCCATTTCACAACTAGGTTCGGTGAAGGGGAAGTGGTGGGGACGGAAACGCATTTGCGCGTCTTGACCATAAATGCGACGCATAACGGTAATCAGTGCGCCCTTTAAATCACCCATGGTAATATTCTCATCCACAACCAGACCTTCAATTTGGTGGAACATAGGGGAGTGGGTAGCATCGGCTTCATCCTTGCGGTAAACACGACCGGGGGCCAAGATGCAGATAGGGGGCTTTGAGTTTTCCATAACGCGAATCTGCATGGGGCTGGTCTGCGTACGCAAAAGAACAGAATCATCATCGGCAAAGTAGAAAGTATCGGAGCGGTCACGAGAAGGATGACCTTCTTCGATGTTGAGCCGTGTAAAGTTATAGTCAGCAAGTTCTACTTCCGGACCGTCTACGATTTGGTACCCCATACCCACAAAAATATCCTTAACTTCCTGCAAAACTTTGTTCATGGGATGCTCATGTCCCATAGAAACAGCCTCGCCGGGGATGGTGACATCAATGGTTTCGGAAGCCAATTTTGCATCCAAAGCAGCGGCATGGACTGCGGTCTTTCTTGTTTCCAACATTTGCTCAATATCGCTACGGACAGCGTTGGCAATTTGACCCATAATCGGACGCTCTTCCGCAGAGAGTTTGCCCATCATTTTTAAGACGGCAGTTAATTCGCCCTTTTTGCCTAAGTAGCGGACGCGCAATTCCTCCAGCGCGGCAGGGGAATCGGCACTTTCCAGAGCCGCAATGGCTTGCGACTTAATCAGTTCTAATTGTTCTTTCATTGAGGTTTGCTCCTTCCAAACAAAAAATATGCCCCCATCCCGAAATCGGGACGAAGGACGATCCTCCGCGGTACCACCCGCAATTCGCCATATGGCGCAACTTTTGTTGATGTTTTGCATCACGATACATAACGGATATCAACCGGCTCGTTCTACTGAATGTTCAAACGGCAGCTCCCGGGAGAAAGCCCAATTACCCCGCATAAGCAGTTTTCACCATCCTGCTCTCTCTAAAATGCGTCGCGGAAATTCAACATCCCATTCATAGCCTTTTCATATTAGTGATATGGTAGCATAAATGGCAGAAAAATGCAAGTTAAAATTACTTTTTCCTGCATTTGACGAAAAAAACTCTCCGTGATATTATAAAAAGAGATTGGAGGGATTATTTTGAATTGTATTGAGTTAAGTCACGAAGATATTCTTTCTGTTTTGCCGGACAGACAGATTTCTTCCCATAAAGGTGATTTTGGCAGAATTTTGTTACTGTGTGGCAGTCGGGGATATACCGGTGCGGCGGCCCTTTGTGCCATGGGTGCGTTGCGGTGCGGTGCGGGCTTGGTGTATTTAGGTGTGCCTGAAAGCATTTATGAAATTGAAGCAACAAAATTACTCGAACCCATTGTGTTTCCCTTACCTGAAGAAGATGGGAAATTTTCCAAGGAAGCCGCTTCGGATTTGGAAGAGATACTGTCTAAAATGGATGCCGTTTTAGTCGGTCCCGGTATTGGTATTTCCGAGGGGACATTTGCAGTAACTTCTTATGTGCTAAGAAATGCGAAATGTCCGGTTGTCTTGGATGCAGATGGCATAAATGTTTTACAGAAGCATAAAGATATATTGCGCGGAAGGACAAGTCATACCATTTTGACACCACATACCGGCGAATTTGAGCGTTTACTGGGCAATCCATGCAATCAACGCATAGAGGATACGATTGCCTTAGCAAAGGATTTGGGTGTCGTGATCGTACATAAAGGATACGGCACTGTAATTACCGACGGAAAAACTTTATATCGAAATCCAACGGGGAATCCGGGGATGGCGGTAGGTGGCAGCGGGGATGTGCTTGCCGGTATGATCACAGCATTGATCGGACTCGGCATTTCGCCGTTAGTTTCTTCTGTCTGCGGCGCTTGGTTGCACGGCGCAGCGGGGGATATTTGCGCAAAAGAACTGGGACAATATGCAATGTTGCCCAGCGATATGTTACATGTCTTGCCGCGACTTTTAAAATAGGAATGTGGTTTTATGAAACGCATAATCTGCTTGTTTATTTCTGTATTATTTCTTAGCGGATGTAACAGCAACACCGGTGAAAAAAATAGCGCAATGGAATTTCGATCATTACTGTTACAAGCAGACCAATGTGTGTTTGCTTCTGTTGTTACCGCAGATTATGGCGATGAAATTTATTCTTTCAAAGCCAATTGTCAGTGGAATGCTGAAGGTACAATGACGTTTTTGGTGACAGAGCCGGAAAGTATCGCGGGAATTCGAGGTAATATTTCCGGAAAAGGCGGTGAAATTACCTTCGACGAAAAGGCGTTGTTCTTTGAAACGATTGCAGATGGTCAGATTTCCCCGATTAGCGCCCCGTGGGTGATGCTTCGGGCTTTAAACGGCGGATATATCAAAGGTTGCAGTAAAAATGATAGCGGATATAGCGTCGAAATAGATGACAGTTATGCAGAAAATACTTTAAACTTAAATTTGCAGTTAGACGAGAAACAACTACCCGTTTTTGCGGAGGTCTTTTGGAAAGGAAGACGGGTTGTGTCGATTGAATTGGAAAACTTCAAGATTTTGTAGCATCCGGTCAAAACTCGCATAGGATAAATTGCATCCGCAACTGTATAATTTTCCTCTGTGTGTGGGACAATTACTTTAACCGCGTTACATAGGAAAACAGTAGCGTGGGCAATGAATTCCACGGAGTGTGAAGATATGGATGAAACAGTAAAACGCGGTGATATTTTTTATGCGGATCTATCCCCGGTTGTAGGAAGCGAGCAAGGGGGAACCAGACCTGTTTTAATTGTCCAAAATGATACCGGAAACAAACACTCGCCCACGGTCATCGCGGCGGCGATAACCAGCCAAACCGGTAAAGCCAGATTGCCAACCCATATTAATATTGCCGGCGGCAGTGTTGGGTTGAGTAAAGATTCTGTTATTCTGCTTGAGCAAATTCGAACCATTGATAAGCGTCGCCTACGGGAACATATGGGAAAACTGGACGATGCCCACATGCACTTGGTTGATGACGCAATTGCAGTAAGTTTTGGCTTGAATAACCATAATGCAATATGAATTTACGCCCCCTTTATAGCATAGATTTGCTACAAAGGGGGCGTTAAATTTGCAAACATATCCGATTAAAGCCGGTTCGGAAATCGTGGGGGAAGCCACGGTACAAAAAGAAGGATTATACTATCATATATTTTGCAGATGTCAACGGAAGCAACGGGGAATTTGCAGAATATTGCTTCGTTGTAAGGAAAAGTCCGCAGATTTGGGAATTTGTGTTCCGGATGGCGGGTTTTACTGCACAAAAAGAAGTGTTCCCATCAAGAAAATCGGAGCGGATAAATTAGAATTTTATGTGATTTCCAATGTAGAAAGACAAGATAAACTTATAGAAATTTGTGCGGAAAAACCTTTTGCGTCAATAGATAAATTAGAAACGGCACAATTGGTCCAAACGGACGGAAAATACTACATAAAATTCTAAGGCTCAACAAGGATATTGTCCTCTGTTGAGAAACTGTTTTTATTAAAGACAAGACGCGATTCACCGTTAATTTGGTTGTTGGCAATGCTGATTTCAATTGTTTCAAATTCCGGAAACTCAAATAGGGTTTGACAAAGACAAGCACAGCAAACAATTAAATTTGCATTTGCTTGCAAGGCCATATGCGGGCTCAAAACAATGGATGCATAACCGTCTTTGAGTTTAAAGTCTTCCAAAACAGTGCCACCGGGAAAAGGGGAAATGCAACCGTTTACCCGTGGACCTCGCAAAAATTCTTCAAGGATAAGTCTGTACTCATCCGGCTTACAGGAAATGAGGCGTTCCTCAATGGCGAAGATACCGTTTTCCGATCCGAAAGTCTGTTCTGTTGAGCAATAATAAAAATTCAGATAATTTTCGTTATTTGTATTTTGGTTGCAGGCGCAAAAACACACAAGAACCGCTATCATCAAGAGGAAAGATAATATTCGTTTCATAGCGTTTCCTCCTGCTTTTGAACAATGGGGAACTTCAAGGTAAATGTTGTTCCAATGCCAACAGCACTGTCAACGGTAATTGTTCCGTTATTCTTTTCCACCATGCTTCGGACAATGGAAAGACCGAGACCGCTACCGCCGCTGGAACGAGAGCGCGCTTTATCCACACGATAAAAACGCTCAAAGATATGCGCAAGGGATTCTTGCGGAATGCCGATTCCGGTGTCGGCAATTTTCAAAACAGCGTGGTTATCTTCCTGATGCAGCGTAATATTTAATGAACCGTTTTTGCGGTTATATTTAATGCCGTTTTCGACAAGATTAAATATAATTTCCGACAAATCGTCTTCTAAAATTTCAATGGCGCAATCGGGGGGGAGATCCTTAATTATGGAAATATTATTCGTCTTGGCGTTTTCGGAAAGCATACGCAAAATTCGTTCTATTGTAGGCGCAATATATGTGATCTCTATATTACGTTCAGTTCTGGCCTCGGTGCGGGAAAGAGATAACAGTTTTTCGGACATTCTGTTGAGTCGATCCGCTTCCATACCGATATCGCCGACAAACTCACGGGTAGTCTCAACATCCATGTTATTTTGCAGAATGGAATCGGATAGAAGTTTGATAGAAGCCAAGGGGGTTTTTAATTCGTGAGAAGCATCGGAAACAAACTGCCGTTGCTTATTTTCAGAGGATTGCAATCTGGTGATTAGGTCATTAAATTCGTTACTGAGATTTGTCAATTCATCATTTCCGCCGATGTTCAGTTTGTGAGTATAATCACCTTTTCGGACAATGCGAATGGAGTTCATAATTTTGCGCATTCTTCTGGAATAAGTGTGAGAGAACAAAATGGAAAAGGCAATTACGATGATTTCCAAAGTAACAGTAATTGCAAATATACTGGTTTGCAGAGTAGACATCAGTGAGCCTTGTACCGGATCGAGTTCCGACATATACACACAGCCAATTAATGTGCCATAAGCAAAAATGGGCGTGGATGCTTTGGAAATCATTGTGTTGTTTTCGTTTCTGCAATATAAAACATCGTTAGCAGAAAGCGCAGTGATGATTTCGGGGAAGAGTACATAGACTTCGGAAGTATAGCGATTGGAATCGTAGATTGCTTTTCCGGATTCGTCGGTGATAATGAGCCTGCTTACATTTAAATCTTCAAATTCAGAAATAGCAACTGCAACAGTTTTCGTATTTAAAGCATCTAACTGGGCAATTTCTGTAGCAACTAACCGACATTTTTCAAGCATAGAAGCCTTCTTGTTATTAAAAAACAGTTCTTGGCTAATATTTGATGCATAGATATTTAAAAATAGTAGCGCAAAAAATGTAATAATGATATAGATAAGCGCATAACGAAATTGCGCGCTTTTTAATTGGAAAAACTTTTTCGGTTTATTTGCGGAAGTAATAGCCAACGCCCCATTTCGTTATAATATACTGCGGGTCTGCCGGATTTTCTTCCAGTTTTTCCCGAAGTCTGCGGATATGGACATCCACAGTTCGAATATCACTTCGGTACTCATAGGCCCAGATGGTATCCAAGAGGGCTTCTCTGGAATATACACGGTTGGGATTTCGCATTAGAAATTCAATCACATCGAATTCTTTTGCGGTGAGAACAACAAGTTCGTTTGCACGATAAGCGTTTCTCGCATTCAAATCGAGACGGATATTTCCAATTGACAGTATTTTGGCATCGCTTTCTTGGGTGGTGCCGGTACGACGAAGCAGGGCGCGTATACGGGCTTTTAATTCCAAAATGTTAAAAGGTTTTGTCAGATAATCGTCTGCGCCTTGCTCAAAACCCATCAATTTATCCATATCTTCGGCTTTTGCGGTTAATAAAATAATCGGCACATCAGAAAACTCTCTGATTTTACTGCAGGCCGTCAGACCGTCCATTTCGGGCATCATAACATCCAATATAATCAGATTGGGTTGATGGTCTTTTGCCAGCGTAACAGCCTCTAAGCCGTTGTGACCGGCAATGACTTCGTAGCCGTCATTTTGCAAGTTAAAGCGGATGCCTTTCACAAGCAATTCTTCATCATCTACAACAAGAATTTTCATATTAACCCCCATTAGAAACCGAAATAAAGTCGCGGAAATTCTCAAATTTGCTTTTTCCAATTCCTTCTACATTCAATAGGTCTTCAATTCGCAAAAACAAGCCGTGTTGATTTCGATAAGAAATAATGCGATTTGCGGTAGTTTCACCAACACCGGGTAGATTGCATAATTCATCCACATCTGCCGTGTTGATATTGATTTTACCAAGCGTTTCCGGTAAGACCGTGACGGTTGCATCTTCTTGATCCAGATAGTGTTTGGCAAGAATAATTGTGGTATGTCCGGTATGCTTTGCTAGCAAAAAGCCGAAAGCAATACCAAGGAATAACGCGGTTATGATGACAAGAGCCAAAGAATAGGATTTTTTCATATGTAAAACATCTCTCCAATTGACGCAACCAAGAAAAACTGGTATAATACTAAATATATTATACACAAGTTTTTTTGTCGTACAAGTACGATTTGAGTTAATTGGGGTAATTTTATGAAAAAAGTTGCAATATTTTGTCTTTCACTCTGTATTATATTAAATTTATTTACTGGTTTTGTTTCCGCAGAAGAGGAAATTTCTGCGGATTTATCGGTTGCCGGATATCGTGGCATTGATGCTACAACGCCTATTTTAGGTGGGAAAAAACTTGTGGAAAATATAACTTCCGGTTTTTTATATGATGCCAATAGTGAGACATTGATGTATGCTTATGAGGCGGACAAGCAGGTGTATCCCGCCAGCCTTGTAAAGATTATGACTGCTTTGTATGCGCTGGAAAACGGTAAACTTACTGATATAGCAGTTGTGTCGGATGTTGCTTTATCTTCTTTTCCCATCGATGCAGTGAATGTCCGCTTAAAGGTAGGGGAGCAGATGTCTTTAGAGGACCTTTTGTACTGCTTGCTTGTTAGTTCCGCTAATGATGCGGCAGCCGTGATTGCCGAACATATTTCCGGCGATCAAGAAACATTTGTGGCAAATATGAATGAGTACGCAAAGACTTTGGGTTGTGACGCTACAACATTTGTAAATTCTCACGGTCTGCATCACGAATCCCAAGTTACTACCGCGCGGGATATTGCTCGAATTTTAAATGCCGCTTTAAAAAATGAAACATTTCGGAAAATCTTTACTTCTAAAACCCACCGCATTGAGGCGACCAATTTGTCGGATATTCGAAAACTGGAAACTAGCAATGCGTTATTGGATAACACAAGCAAATATTACGATGGCAGAGCCATTGGCGGTCGTACTGGTGTAACAGACGACGGTAAGCGCTGTATGGCGGCTGTTGCCGAAGCAAACGGTATGCAACTCATCAGCGTGGTGATGGGCTCAGAATCGGTTTATCAAGAGGATGGCTATAGCGCGATCAGCGTTGGTAGTTATATGGAGACGAAGGCACTGCTGGATGCAGGATTTGGCGGTTATCAAACTGCGCAGATTTTGTATGCAAATCAAGCGTTGCAACAATGTAAGGTAGAAAATGGCGATTCCGATTTGGTTGTTGGTCCGAAAGAATCCGTGCTTTCCGTTTTGCCCGCAAATGCCACAGTTAATAACCTGACATATCATTACAAGACTGATGTTTTAACAGCGCCGATTTTCAAAGGTGATAAGGTATCACATGTACAAATTTGGAGCGGAAGTATGTGCGTTGCCGAAGCGGAATTATATGCTTTAAATTCTGTCGCGGTGGATAGTCAAATGTTGTCTTCCGATACGGAGAAAACATCCAATATAAACAGCGGTACAGTGATTACCCTGACTATCGTTGGCGTCGTGGTTTTGGCGTTATTTATTCTTGTGGTTGTTCGTTATTTGCCACGGCTTATGGTTAAAAAACGCAGTGCACAACACCGCCGTAGCAGAAGAAGGAGTTAATATGCGCAGTTGGGAAGAGTTGGAAGCGGCTTGTTTGCATTGTTCCAATTGCGGGCTTTGTAAATTGCGGAATAATGTTGTCTTTGGTGTTGGTTGTAAAACTGCTGACATTATGTTTGTGGGGGAGGGCCCCGGAGAGCAGGAAGATTTGCAAGGTGTTCCGTTTGTCGGTCCTGCAGGCAAATTTTTGGATGATATGCTGTCGATAATTGGTTTGGATCGAACCAATATTTATATCGCCAATATCGTGAAGTGCCGTCCTCCGCAAAATCGCGATCCTGAAGAACAAGAGCAGGATGCTTGTATCGATTATCTGCGAAATCAAGTCGCGTTGGTGAAACCGAAAATTATCGTTTGCCTCGGCAGAATTGCGGCAAAACGAATCATTGACCCCGAGTATCGAATCACGAAAAGACACGGAAGTTGGATTATTCGCAACGGAATTTGGATGACGGCGATTTATCATCCTTCGGCGCTTCTGCGGGATGTTTCAAAGCGTCCGGAAACTTTTGAAGATTTGTTGTTTATTCGTGAGAAATTAGCGGAAGTTAAGAATTTTGGATTATAAAAAAGGCTTCGGCACAAAAATGAAGTGAACCCCAAAGTTTAGACAAAATTTAATATTAACTTGCTTGTGAATGAGTTCGGTATTGCACCGGACTCATTCCTTTTAATTTTAGAGATATGCTGTTGTCCTTTTTTAGCCATAAAAATACACACCCCAAAAGTGTCTAACTTTTGGGGTGCATATCAAAACCGAAGCCTTTTTCTTATTTTTTATAGTCCAAAATTTCTTTTGCAATATAAATGGGGCGGTCTTTGCTTTGTTCAAAGGTTCTGCCCACATATTCGCCGATGATGCCAATACAAAACAGTTGCATACTGCCAAGAAATAGAATCAGCACAATGATCGTAGCATAACCGGGAATATCTATTCCGGTAATTAACTTTTGCAAAACTACAACCACCAAGTAAAATAGGGCGGCAATGGCTGTCAGAGAGCCAAGGAAAGTTGCAATACGCAGAGGCTTTGTGGAAAAACCGATAATTCCATCAATGGCATAATTAAAGAGTTTGTGAAAATTCCACTTTGTAGTGCCCGCAACCCGCTTACAAGCGGTATAAGGAATATAGCAGGTGTTGTAACCCACCCAAGCAAAGATGCCTTTAGAGAAACGGTGACATTCTCCCAGTTTTAGGATGCTGTCTGCAACACATTTTCGGAAGGTACGAAAATCACTGGCATCAGATTGCATTTTGATGTCCGTTAATTTGTTGGACAAGCGGTAAAACGCTTTTTTAAAAAAGGAAAGGAATTTGCTTTCGTTCCTTCTGTCTTGGTATGCGGCAACAATGTCAAATTCGGGTTTGATATCTAGAATTTCGACCATTTCCCGAACAATTTCCGGCCGCTGCTGAAGGTCTGCGTCAATTAACGCAATGTAATCACCGGTAGCATTTTGCAGTCCTGCGTAAAGACCTGCTTCCTTGCCGAAGTTCTTCGAGAAACTAACAACTTTTACCGGGCATTTTTGCTCAGAAAATACTTTTTTGAGGGTATTGAGCGTGCCGTCAGTACTGCCGTCATCGATAAATACAATTTCAAAATCATATCCGCAAGTGGCAAAGGTCTGAATGACAGCGTCTTGAAACAACCCAATATTTTCTTCTTCATTAAAGCAGGGAACAACCAAAGATAATTTCATATCCCACACTCACAATCTAAATTATTTGTTTTATTATATGTTAAAAGTATTGTTCCGTCAAGAATTACCCTTAAATTTCACATTATCAGTTGACACTAACTGAAAATTATGATAAATTTAACAAGATAAATGCATAGATAGGGAGTTTTTGCAGGATTTCCGATGTAGAGAGTGCGCGATTGGTGAAAGCGTATGAAGATATCTGCAAATTGTCGCCCTTGAGCAGGCCATTTGAAGGATAGTAGTTTGGCTCGGGTTTGCCCGTTATAGCTGTTAAGAGCCCGCTTGGCGGGAATTCAGGTGGTACCACGGAAATTGTAATTTTCGCCCTGAGCCGATTGGCTCAGGGTTTTTATTTTTTTAAGGAGTGTTGATTATGTCCAGAGAATTGCCGAAGGTTTATGAACCCCAGCAAGTGGAAAACAGAATCTACGAAATGTGGGAACAGAACGGTCATTTCCGTCCCAATAAGAGTCATGATGCAAAGCCCTTTACCATTGTGATGCCCCCGCCCAATGTAACTGGTCAGTTGCATATGGGTCACGCCATGGATGCAACTTTGCAGGATACCTTGATTCGCTTTAAGAGAATGCAGGGTTATAATGCCTTGTGGGTACCCGGCGTTGACCACGCCGGTATTGCTACCCAAATTAAGGTTGAAGAAGAACTTCGCAAGGAAGGTCTGACCCGTTACGATTTAGGTCGTGAAAAATTCTTAATGCGTGTTTGGGATTGGAAGCACCGTTATGGCAATCGTATTGTCCAACAGCAGAAGAAATTAGGCGCATCCTGTGATTGGGAACGGGCTCGTTTTACCATGGACGAAGGTTGTTCCAATGCTGTGCGTGAGGTGTTTGTTTCTCTATATGAAAAAGGCTTGATTTACAAGGGTAGTCGTATTATCAACTGGTGTCCAAACTGCGTCACCGCGCTGTCCGATGCAGAGGTTGAGTATGTGGACAAGCCCGGTCATCTGTGGCATATTTGCTACCCCTTGGCAGACGGTAGCGGTGAGGTCGTGGTGGCAACTACCCGTCCGGAAACTATGCTGGGTGATACCGGTGTTTGCGTTAATCCCAACGACGAGCGCTATACCGCCATTGTTGGCAAGAACGTAATTCTGCCCTTGGTCAACAAGGAAATCCCCATTGTTTCAGACGATTATGCAGAAATGGACTTTGGTACGGGTTGTGTGAAAATGACCCCCGCCCATGACCCCAATGACTTCGAGGTAGGTTTGCGCCATAACTTGGAAGTGATTCGCGTGCTGGACGACAACGGTGTTGTAAACAACTTTGGCGGTAAATATGAAGGTATGGATCGCTATGAGGCTCGTAAGGCGATTGTTGCGGATTTGGAAGAGCAAGGTTACCTCGTTAAGATTGAAGAACATGCCCATAATGTTGGTACTTGCTACCGTTGCCATAACGATGTTGAGCCTATTATTTCTGCCCAGTGGTTTGTAAAAATGCAACCTTTGGCAGAAGAGGCTATCCGCGCTGTAAAGGATGGCGAAACCAAATTTGTTCCCGACCGTTTCAGCAAGACTTACCTGAACTGGATGGAAAATGTCCGCGATTGGTGTATTTCTCGTCAACTTTGGTGGGGTCATCAGATTCCGGCATGGACTTGTGCAGAGTGCGGTCATATTACCGTTTCCCGTGAAGATGCTTGCAAGTGCGAAAAATGCGGAAGTGTGAACATTGAGCGAGACCCCGATGTGTTGGATACTTGGTTCTCTTCTGCACTGTGGCCTTTCGAGACTTTGGGTTGGCCGGAAAAGACAGAGGATTTGGATTATTTCTATCCCACGGATGTGTTGGTTACCGGTTATGATATTATTTTCTTCTGGGTTGCCAGAATGATTTTCTCTGGTTGTGAGCATACCGGCAAGACACCGTTCCACACGGTTTTGATTCACGGTCTTGTCCGTGATGACAAGGGTCGGAAGATGTCCAAATCTTTGGGTAACGGCATTGACCCGTTGGAAATGATTGAGAAATTCGGTTGTGATGCCCTGCGTATGAATATGGTTACCAGCAACTCTCCCGGTAATGACATGCGTTTCTATGTTGAGCGTTGCGAGGCGATGCGTAATTTTGCCAATAAACTTTGGAACGCCAGCCGTTATGTTTTAATGAACCTTGCCGAAGACACCAAAAACGAATTGCCCGCTTTGGAAAGTCTCACCATTGCGGATAAGTGGGTGCTTTCCAAGCTGAACACCTTGATTACCGAGGTTACCGAAAACCTTGAGAAGTACGAACTTGGCGTGGCTGTTCAAAAGATTTATGACTTCATTTGGGATACCTACTGTGACTGGTATATTGAGTTGACCAAATCCCGTCTGTATAGTGAGGATGCTTCTCAAAAGCAAAGCGCGCTTCGGGTTCTTGTGTATGTTCTTGATCAGACCCTGCGCCTATTGCATCCGTTTATGCCCTTTATTACCGAGGAAATTTGGCAATCCATTCCTCACGAAGGCGACGCCTTGATTGTGGCTGCTTGGCCTGAATTTAAGACTGAGTTGCAATTCAAGACAGAAGAGGACCAAATGGAAGGCGTTATGAATGCTATCCGCGCCATTCGTAACCGCCGTGCAGAAATGAATGTGCCCCCTTCCAAGAAGGCAGCGTTGTTTGTCCAAACCGCAAAACCTCAAATTTTTGCAGAAGGTGAAGGCTTTATTCAACGTCTTGCTTATGCCGACCAAGTGACGATTTTGAATAAAGAACCTGAAAATATTGACGGAATGGTTTGCTGTACCACCGCGGAGGCGAAACTCTACATTCCTATGGGTCAGTTGGTGGATGTTGCAAAGGAACTGGAGCGTATTGCAAAGGAATTGGATAAGGCAAGAGAAAATCTGGCCAGTCTTGAGAAGAAGTTAAATAATGAGAACTTTACTTCTCGCGCACCGGAAGCCGTTGTTAACGATATTCGGGAAAAAGCAACAAAAGCAAAGGAATTGATTTTGCAACTGGAAGATAGCGAAAAAGCGATGAAAAAGTTATAAAACCCACATTTTTGGCGTGCAAACATTTTGTTTGCACGCCTTTTTTTGTTTCGACGGAAAATGCTTAATTAAGAAATTATACTATTTTTGTATTTACGGAAAGGAGATTGCAAAATGCGATTTACAAGTTATTTGGAAGATGGGCAGTTAACGGTTGAATTGACCGGTGAAATTGACCATCATTGCGCAAGAAACTACATTCAATCCGTTGCATCAAAGATTGAGGCGTATACACCTCAGGTCTGCATTTTGGATTTTGAACAAGTAACATTTATGGATTCTTCCGGAATTGCGGTTGTTATCAACACATTACGGACAATGAATCAAATGAAAGGAAAATTGATTTTAACCGGTATTCAAGATCAGCCGTTAAAGGTATTTCGGGCATCGGGGATTGAAAAATTAGTGGAAATTAAGGAGGCAGTAGTATGAAATTTGAAAATTATATGACATTGGAATTTCCCAGTAAATCAACCAATGAAGCATTTGCACGGTCAGCAGTGGCTTGCTTTGCTTCACAACTTGACCCAACAATGGAGGAAATGGGGGATATTCGTACTGCCGTATCGGAAGCAGTTACCAATTGCATTGTTCATGCCTATCCAGAAGAATTGGGAATTATCTATATTCGTTGCCGGATTTTAAAGGATAACACTTTGGATATTGTGATTAAAGATAAAGGTGTTGGTATTTCTAATTTAGAGCAGGCGATGCAACCGATGTTCACTACCGGTGGTTTTGACAGAAGTGGTATGGGATTTACCATTATGGAAAGTTTTATGACTTCATTTTCTGTGACATCTGAAGTAGGTAAGGGCACTTGCGTACATATGCGCAGAAAACTGCAACGCCGTAAATGAGTAAAACAGAAGAACTGATTGCTTTATCAAAAGCCGGAGATAAACAAGCAGGGGAGACATTGGTTACAGAAAATGCCGGCTTGATTTGGTCGGTTGCCAGACGATTCCTTGGTCGAGGTGCAGAAGCGGACGATTTGTATCAATTGGGCTGTTTGGGTTTTTTGAAGGCAATTGAAGGGTTTGATCTAGAATACGGAACACAGTTTTCTACCTATGCCGTACCCAAAATTGCAGGGGAAATCCGTCGCTTTCTTCGGGATGACGGGGCAGTAAAAGTATCCCGTGGCATCAAAGAACGGGCAACGACAATCAAACTTGCCAGAAACCAAATGATTCAAGAGTTTGGTCGGGAACCCACAATTTCGGAAATCGCAGAAAGAACCGGATTTTCGCTGGAAGATATCGCAATTGCTGAAACAGCCACCGCAAGTGTTGAATCCATTCAGCAGGAAGCCGGAGAAGATGGATTTACTTTGGAAAATATTCTGACAGACACCCAAACGGAAGAAGATCTATTGGAAAAGATTTCTCTAAAACAAGCCATTGAAAAACTGCCGGATAAAGAAAAAACCGTCATCCATCTTCGTTATTTTCACGCATTGACCCAAGAGAGGGTATCAAAAGTGATAGGTGTCAGTCAAGTGCAAATATCTCGCATTGAAAAGAAAGCGTTACAGCGTCTTAAAGAATATATTCATTAGTTTTTCTACTTTACCTTTTGGGAAAAATAGAGTAAAATAGATGTATATTTTTAGATAGATAGGTGCACTTATGAACGATGCTTTGATTTCCCGTTTTATAACGGCAAGAAGAAAGTATATTGCTTCTCAGTTTGCGAACTTAAATCCTATGCAACAAGAAGCGGTTTTGACAACGGAAGGGCCTCTTCTTTTACTGGCAGGCGCAGGTAGCGGTAAGACAACGGTTCTTATCAACCGTGTTGCCAACTTATTGCGTTTTGGTCGAGGCAGTGATACTAACGAGGTTTTCGATACTGTAACAGAGGATGATGTGCGGTTTTTAGAAAGTCTTCAAGAACCCATTTCTGATTTTGACCGCCATCGTGCGGATTATTTATGTGCTGTTGAGGCGCCAGCGCCTTGGAATGTCATTGCAATTACTTTTACAAACAAGGCGGCCAACGAGTTAAAAGAACGGCTTGTTTCTATGCTGGGTACGGAAGCGCAGGATGTTTGGGCAATGACATTTCACTCTGCATGTTGCCGTATTTTGCGTCGGGACATTGAGCGACTAGGTTATAGCAGTCGTTTTACAATTTATGATTCCTCGGATTCGGAACGGCAAATGAAGGAAATCATTAAGGAAATGGGCTTAGATGATAAGACTTTTCCTGCAAAATATGTGCTCAATATCATTAGCCGTCAAAAGGACAAAATGTGTACGCCGGAAGATATGATGGATCATATTGAAGCCGGCGGTGACTATCGTTTGCGCCATGTAGCAAAGGCCTATTATTTGTATCAAAAACGGCTTAAAGAAAACGATGCGTTGGATTTTGATGACATTATTTTCAAAACCGTGGAACTTCTTCAGCAAAATGAAGATGTGCGGACATACTATCAAAAAAAGTTCCGCTATGTTTTGGTGGACGAGTATCAAGATACCAACCATATGCAATATTTGCTCACATCATTGCTTGCCGGCGGATATGAAAATATCTGTGTCGTGGGTGACGATGACCAAAGTATTTATCGCTTCCGTGGCGCAACGATTGAAAACATTTTAAGTTTTGAAAATCAGTACAGAGGCTCTCGCATCATCCGACTTGAGCAGAATTATCGTTCTACCCAATCCATACTTAACGCCGCAAATTCTGTGATCGCCCACAATTTGGGCAGAAAGGGAAAACGGCTCTGGACATCCAATGATGCCGGCGACCAAATCACGGTTTATGAAGCCGGTGACGAAACCCAAGAGGCAAATTTTGTTTCCGGACAAATTCTTTCTGCATCAAAAGGCAAGAACTTTAAAGACTACGCGATTTTGTATCGTACCAACGCACAATCGAATGCCTTGGAATTTTCTTTAAAAAGAAACGGAATTCCTTACCGTGTTTTTGGCGGTATGCGGTTCTTTGATCGGGCAGAAGTGAAGGATATGCTGTCATATCTGTGTGTCATCAATAATCCCAACGATGACTTGCGGTTGCATCGCATTATCAATAACCCGCCTCGCGGTTTAGGCGCGAAAGCAATTGAGACGGCAGATAGATTGGCTACCGCAGAAGACAAAGGGCTTTATTATGTGATTTCTGACCCCAATTCTTATGCGCCTTTGGAAAAAACTGCCAAGAAATTTCAAGCATTTACCGGTTTGATTGACGAATTTCAGCAGATGCTCTCTGCAGGTATGAATCTTCCGGATTTTTATGATGCAGTTATGAAAAATACCGGTTATGCGGATATGTTGGAAATGAAACCAACCGAGGAAAATAAGACAAAATTAGAGAACATTCGCGAATTAAAGTCCAGCATTATTTCCTATGTGCAAAATGCAGAAAACCCCACTTTGGCGGGCTTTTTGGAAGAAATTGCGCTATATACCGACCTAGAGCAATATAATGCCGGCGATGATGCGGTTGTTATGATGACGATGCATGCGGCAAAGGGCTTGGAATTCCCACAGGTGTTCCTTGTAGGTTTTGAGGATGGTCTGTTCCCCGGTATGCGGGCCATTGGGGAAGTTGAGGAAATGGAAGAAGAGCGTCGACTTTGCTATGTGGCGATTACCAGAGCCAAAAAGAAACTCACAATTTCCTATGCAAAACAAAGAATGCTGTACGGTCGCACCAATGCGTCCTTACCTTCTCGTTTTCTCTCGGAAATTCCGTCGGATATTGTGGAAAAAAAGGGTGAAATATATACACCGCGATATGCTTCTTATAATACCTACTCTCAGCCGAAAACGGCATCTTCTTATTATAAGAACGAGGTGGTTCGTACAGTACCTGCTACAAGTTTCTTGGAACTAAATAAAGGTGATATGGTACAGCACAACGCCTTTGGCAGTGGTCTAGTTCTGTCTGTTATGAAAATGGGCGGGGATGCGCTGTGGGAAATTGCATTTGACCGTATCGGCACGAAGAAACTTATGGCAAAAACCGCATCCGTGCAAATGAAAAAACTGTAAAAAGTTGAAAATATGCGCATAGTATTCCCTAGGGGGGATGCTATGCGTCGTAAAACAAAAAGTCTACTGCGATGGCTTGTTCTTCTGTGTATTCTTTTCATAGTGCTTTATGGCTATTTTCGTTTCCGTTATCGGGATGCAATCCGAGGTCTGGCAGAAACCCAAGTACGAAATGCGACCTCAGACCTGATCAACGATGCCATTGATGAACAGATTGAAAAAGACAATATCCAGTATGACCGCATTGTCTATTTTGAAAAAGATTTAAATGGACGGATAACAGCGTTGAAGACCAATATGAGTGAAGTTAACCGACTAAAAACAGCAATTTTGAACATCATTAACGATGAAATATTGGCTTTGGACACATCGGATATTGGCATCCCCATCGGTAGCCTTATTTTTCCGGAAATCCTATCGGGAAAAGGTCCGCAAATTCCGGTCAATATTCTATCTATTCGTAATTCCGATGCTTCTTTTTCCAGCAATTTTACAGAAGCCGGTATTAACCAAACACTTCAGCAAATCAATATGCATGTGAGTGTAGATGTGGCTGTGCTGGCAATGGGGCAGACCAATTATTTCACCGTATCCAGTCAAGTTGTTGTGGCTGAAACCGTAATTGTCGGGCAAGTGCCGGACACTTTCTTACAAACCGGAGGCCGTTATGGAACAGATAAAGAGAATTGAAGAACTAACACGAATTCTGAATGAAGCCAATTACCGCTATTATGTGCTGGACGATCCCACTATGCCGGATTTTGAGTATGACCGATTACTGCGGGAACTGGAAAATTTAGAAGCAGAAAATCCGGAATTTGCCAAACCCGATTCCCCAACCAAGCGTGTGGGCGGCGAGGCAATCAGCAAATTTGAAAAGGTAACCCACCAAGTGCCTCTTATGAGTTTGCAGGATGTGTTTTCTCTTGAAGAACTGTCGGACTTTCTTGTGAAAATTCAGGATGCATATCCTGAAACCGAATTTACGGTAGAACCGAAAATCGACGGCCTTTCCGTGGCGCTGGAATATGAAAACGGTAAGTTTGTTCGTGGCGCTACCCGTGGTGATGGTAATGTGGGTGAAGATGTAACCCAAAATTTATTGACCATCCGTTCCATTCCTTTGACAATCCCTGGCGCACCGGAAAAACTGATCGTCCGTGGCGAGGTATATATGCCGAAAAAGAGTTTTGAGAAACTCAATGCCCGTCAGGAAGAAGAGGGAAAAGCGCTTTTCGCCAATCCCAGAAATGCCGCCGCGGGCTCACTGCGTCAATTAGACCCGAAGATTGCCGCTCTGCGTGGTTTGGATATCTTGGTTTTTAATGTGCAGTACGCAGAAGGTGTGGACTTTAAAACCCATGCCGAATCCCTTGAGTTTTTGCGAAAATTGCAATTTAAAGTAATTTCCTGCGACACTTATCAGTCTATCTCTGAAATTCAAAACAAGGTGTTGTGGATTAACGAAAACCGCAAGAGTCTTGCTTGCGATATTGACGGTGCGGTTATTAAAGTCAATGATATTACTCTGCGGGAAAAACTCGGCGCCACTGCTAAGTTCCCCAGATGGGCGGTCGCCTATAAATACCCCCCTGAAATTAAGCCTACTGTCGTAGAAGACATTGTGGTTCAAGTTGGCAGAACCGGTGTTTTGACCCCCAAAGCGGTGGTGAAACCGGTCCGTTTAGCTGGAACAACCGTTACCAATGCCACATTGCATAATCAGGATTTTATCAGTGAACGGGATATTCGCATTGGTGACACAGTTCTTATCCGCAAGGCCGGTGAAATCATACCTGAGATTCTGGAAGTTGATTTATCGAAAAGGCCCTCCGATTCTGTTGCTTACACGTTGCCCTGCAACTGTCCCGTTTGTGGCGCAAAAACGAAAAAGGACGAAGACGGCGCGTTCTTGCGTTGCACCGGCGCAGAATGTCCTGCACAATTAACCCGAAATATCGCCCACTTTGTCAGCCGTGATGCTATGGATATTGAGGGATTGGGCTCTGCAATCGTGGATAGTTTGGTTGACAAAGGTTTTATTAAGTCCCCCGCAGATATTTACTATCTAACCCTAGAGGAAATGAAATCTCTGTGGCAAAAAGGGGAATTGGCGGCAAAAAAACTTTTATCTGCCATCGAAGACAGTAAAACAAGGGATGTTGGTCGACTCATTTATGCTTTGGGCATCCGGCAGGTGGGCGTGAAAACCGGAAAGGTTTTGGCGTCAAGTTTCGGTTCTTTAGATAATTTGATGCAAGCAACCGTTGAGGAATTGAAAGGAATTCAAGACGTTGGCGAAGTTACCGCCGTGTCGATTGTGGATTGGTTTCATCAGCCCCAATCTCAAAATATGATTGAAAAATTACGAAACGCCGGCGTGAATTTCGAAAGCACCCGCGTTGTTTCCGATACGAGGTTTACCGGAATGACCTTTGTGTTTACCGGCGCGCTGACAAAATTCACCCGAGAAGAGGCTACCGAAAAAATTGAGTTATTTGGCGGAAAAGCATCCGGTTCGGTTTCTAAAAAGACCACATATGTAGTGGTTGGTGAGAATGCCGGATCGAAAGAGCGTAAGGCTCGGGAGTTAAATATTCCTATTTTGACAGAAGACGAATTTTTGAATATGCTGAACTAAAAAGCAAGCGCATCCCAAGTTTGGGATGCGCTTGCTTTTTATAATGAAAAATTTTCCGAATTGTATTTACTGAAGTCCGAAGCCTTTGCTTTAGGGGGGACACGCTTACAAGGATCATATTCGAATTTTCGGCAAATCCGATTTAAACTGACAACGCCTTTTTTTACGCAAAGTACCTCTTCGTCAGTGAGCATCGTTCCGTGTTGGCAGTATGTACAAGAACGGGGCATTTTTTTGCGAAATAGCATAGTGTCACTCCTCTTATAAAATCTTTTCTATCATTATACAAGACTTAATTCCATTTTTCTACTATTATTTTTCACTTTATAGATAAAGACCACAGTTGCAATGATGCAGATAAGGGGAATACACAGAAAATAGACTGGTAATCGTACGATATCAGAACCGTTGAACAATGCAAATTGAACAATATAAGACAGTAAAATACTAAAACAGCCTTGCATAACTTTTCCCGGGAAATAATAGCCGGTGCCGAGCATTTCTGTAACCGACAGTGTTTGCATTGCCACACAAATTCCACCGAAACTCAACATCGCAGAACAAATGATAAAACGCATACCCTCGCAGGCAATCGTTTGCAATGAAAAAATTCCGTTCGAGAGTTCTAACAAACCCGTGAGAAAGGTTTGAATTTCTAAAGGATAGTTCCAAAAGACCCAGCGCTTTAAAAAGGCAATGATTACCCGAAAAAGAATTACCCAAAGGCAAATTTTTGCCATTGTATAGATGCTGTTTTCGATATCTGTTACGGAATTATTATCTTTTTGATTTGGTAATCTGCAAGCGGTATTTGGTAACCTTGGCAGTATCATACCAACCAGTAGGGCAGAGATGATATGTATCAACCACAAAATCCACGCCAGATACATTCTCGAGAACATTCCGCCCACCATACCAAAGATAAATGCAGGACCTGCGTTGTTGCAAAATCCCAACATTCTGCGCCCGTATTTATCCTGCAATGCCCCGTATTTTTGCGCTTGTACAATGTTTTTTGCCCCGACCGGATACCCGCCAAGAAAACCTAAAATCAGAAGGGATTCTGAGCCTTTGGGAATGTTGCAAAGTTTTCCGACGGGTCTTAGAATTGAAAACGAAACACCCAACACATCCCGACACAGAAGGCTTGATAAAATCAAGAAAGGCAACAGAGCAGGGATTACGGCGTGAACACATAAATCGATTCCTTCTTGTGCGCCAAGCAGTGCCGTTTTGCTGTCTATAATCAATAAAAACATTCCAACAGCACAGAAAACACAACGTAATAATTTTTTCAATTGATTCACCTCATAAAATAACTATGCAACAAAAGGAAAATCAATCCCGGTTATTTCATACACTTACCAAAAGGAGGTGTACCGTTTTGAAAAAAGGAATTTTCGAGCGGGTCATTATGGGCGCAGATTTGCCCGGAGAGTCTTTGCCGGGTCTGCCTCTTATTGAAATCGCAGGGGAGCATCGTGTTTTAATTGAAAACCATTGCGGTGTGATGCAATATGGGGATATGGAAATTTCTGTCAGGGTTAAATTTGGGTGTATTAAAATCAGCGGTAATGGTCTCATGCTTTCCAGAATGTCAAAACAACAGTTGATTATATCCGGTGAAATAGACAGTGTAAGTTTATGTAGGAGGTGAGATTTTGGCGTTTTGGAAATCGTTTGTTGGACAGTATCAAGTGGAAATGATTAGCAGTGATATTAGTCAAATGCTTATCTCGATAAATCAAGCCAATATCGCCTTACAAGATATCCAAATTTTGGATGACCTGCGTTTATGTGCCGTAATTTCTCGCGTTGCGTATGGAAAGTTGCTGAACTTGCTCAATAAGCGCGGTGAAGAACTGATTGTTCAGAAAAATCTTGGTTTATATTGGAAAATAATGGGTCTAAAAAAAAGACCAATCTTTGTAATAGGGATGCTGTTATTGTTGTATTTGAGTTTGTTTTTACCAACTAGAATTTTATTTGTAGAAGTCACCGGAAATTCCGCATTACCGGATAAATATATCATAGAAACAGCGAAAAACTGCGGTATCGATTTTTGGGCGTCTCGCAGGCAGGTGCGCAGTGAAAAAATGAAAAACGCATTGCTTTCTGCAATACCACAATTACAGTGGGCGGGAATCAACACAAAAGGTTGCGTCGCAGTTATATCCGTTCGTGAGCGAAAGGAAGAGACGGTTGAGCAAAAAAAATCATTACCAAACAGTATTGTTGCTGGTAGAGATGGTATCATCCAAGAACTCACGGTACTGGCAGGAACGCCGTTGTGTAAAGTAGGTCAGGGCGTAAAGCAGGGACAAGTTTTGGTTTCCGGCTTTACGGATTGCGGTCTTTCTATTAAGGTTGAGCGTGCAGATGCGGAGATTATGGCATACACATATCGAAATCTAGAGGCAGTGACACCTCTGAATTATCAAAAAAGAATCCATCAGGTACGGAAAAAAACAAAATTTTCCCTTCGCATCGGAAAAAAACTTATAAAATTATGGAAAGATAGTGGAATTTCGGATGCAAGATGTGTTAAAATGTATACGGAGAAATATTTAACCCTGCCGGGTGGCTTTCGTTTGCCCTTTGCGCTTATCCAAGAAGAAACTGTTTTCTATGACCTTGCGGAATCCAAACGGGATGAAAACGCCCATTCTTGGTTGCCTGCTATGACAGAGGAATATATTTCTCAACATATGATTGCCGGTAGGATTTTAGAAAAAGAAACGGATAGTTTTTCCGGTGATGGTATTTATATACACAAAGGAAAATATGCCTGCTTGGAAATGATTGGGCAGATACGATATGAGGAGAATTTAACGCAGAATGGAATCTGAAAGAATTGTGAGCGTTGATCGCGTGGAAGACCTAATTGCTGTCTTCGGTTCGTTTGATGAGAATATCAAGCGAATTGAGGAGGCGTTGGGAGTTACCATTATCAATCGTGGAAACGAATTGAAAGTATCCGGCGAGCCGGAGGCGGTTGATCGCGCGTGTAGAGCATTAGACGGCTTGCTGTCTTTAGCATCCAAGGGCGAGACCATTGATGAACAGCAGGTGCGTTATCTGATTACTTTGGTTAAGGAAGGCAACGATGCGCAGGTATCCCAGATAGCAAAAGATGTTGTTTGCATTACCGCAAAAGGCAAGCCTATTAAAGCAAAGACTGTTGGTCAGCAAAACTATATGAAAGCCATTACCAAGAATACCGTTACCATCGGTGTCGGCCCTGCCGGCACGGGCAAAACTTACTTGGCTGTTGCCGCTGCGGTAGCAGCCTTTCGGGAGCGGACAGTGAACCGGATTATTCTTACTCGTCCTGCCGTGGAAGCGGGTGAGCGGTTAGGTTTTTTGCCCGGTGATTTACAAAATAAAGTTGACCCTTATTTGCGCCCACTGTATGATGCACTTTACGATATGCTTGGTGCAGAGACATTCCAAAAGTATCAAGAGCGGGGTTCTATTGAGGTTGCCCCTTTGGCATATATGCGCGGTCGGACATTAGACGATAGTTTCATTATTTTGGATGAAGCGCAAAACACCACGAAAGAGCAGATGAAAATGTTCCTGACTCGGTTGGGTTTTGGTTCTAAAATTGTGATTACCGGCGATGTAACGCAAATTGACCTTCCATCTGACAAAACATCCGGCCTTAAGGATGCAATTCGGGTTTTAGAAGATGTGAAGGATATTGCGATCTGCCGTTTAACCCCTGCGGATGTTGTCCGTCACGCACTTGTGCAGGAAATTATCAATGCTTATGAAAAAGCAGAGAAAAAGCCCCCAATAAAGAAGCCGGAAAATAAACCAATTCGTTACCAAAGGATGAAAGAAAATGGCAAAAGTTAAAATGAATGTGACCTTTGATTGCTTTAGTTTTAAACGCATTTTTGTAGAAGCAACCATTCGCGAGTGTATTCAAAAAACGCTGTCTATGGAAGGCGTTGATGTTCCGTGCGAATTGAATATTCTGATTACAAATGACCAAGGTATTCGGGCAATTAACCAAGCGAATCGTCATTTGGATAAGGCGACAGATGTTTTGAGTTTTCCTATGTTTGAATTTGAGGCGGGGAGGCTACCGGATAATTGGCAACCCTATTTAGATCCGGAAACGGAACTCTGTCCCCTTGGGGATATGGCAATTTCGTTAGAACGCGCTACCGGTCAGGCAAAGGAATTTGGACACAGTCTTCGCAGAGAGATTGGTTATTTGACGATTCATTCCGTTCTTCATTTGCTTGGTTATGACCATCTGGATGAAGGGGAACAGAAGGCACAAATGCGCGCAAGAGAAGAGGAAATCGCTTCTTCCATTTTTCGGATGTCCCGCTAAAATGCTTACTTAAGGAGAAAAATATGGCTACTAAAACCGCTATGATTACCATTGCCGGACGCCCCAATGTGGGCAAGTCCACTTTGACAAATTATCTTGTTGGCGAAAAAATTGCTATTGTTTCTAATAAGCCTCAGACCACCCGTAACCGCATTTGCGGTGTTGCCACAAAAGGACAGACCCAATTTGTATTTGTGGACACACCGGGCTTCCACAAGCCCAGAACGAAGTTAGGCGACTACATGGTCAATGTTACTCGTAATTCTATTGCGGATGTGGATTTGACAATTTTGGTTGTTGAGCCGATAGCTTCTATTGGTCCGCAAGAGCAGGGATTGATTGACCAACTTGCAGCAAACAAGTGTCCTGCTGTTTTAGCGATTAATAAAGTAGATACTGTTGAAAAGGATACACTTTTAGAGGTGATTTCCATCTATTCTCAGGCTGCTAAATTTGATGCAATCATTCCAATTTCCGCAAAGACCGGCGATGGCGTGGATGTGCTGTTAAAGCAGTGTGAAAAATACGCCATTGATAGTCCGTTTTTATTCCCTGAAGATACTACCACCGACCAACCGGAACGCCAAGTTATGGCAGAAATTATCCGTGAAAAACTGCTGTGGTGCTTGGATCGGGAAATTCCTCACGGCACAGCCGTGGAAATTACTAAGTTCTCGGAACGGGACAACGGCATCATCGATATTGATGCAACTATTTTCTGCGAAAAAGCCAGCCATAAGGGTATCATTATCGGAAAGGGTGGCGAGATGCTGAAAAAAATCTCTTCCATGGCCCGTACAGATTGTGAGAAATTTATGGGTACGCGGGTGTTTTTAACCACTTGGGTTAAGTACAAAGAAAATTGGCGGGATAACGACTTTTTAGTTCGCAACTTCGGTTACAGAGAATAATTTCCATGAGTAACAATTCTCATCTTGGGAATCCTAGTAGGGGAGGGATGAGAATGAATGCACAGAATTTCTGGGATTTATTTTTGGAAACCGGCTCGCCGGAGATGTATCTGCTCTATAACCACGCAAAAAAACTGGAGGAAAGTTATGTATCTGACCATCCGGGGATTGGTGCTTCGGGTCACAAACTACAATGACACGGATGCATTGCTCACTGTTTTAACCCATTCCCACGGGAAATTGACTATAAAAGCAAGGGGACTGCGCAGAAAAAACAGTCCTCTTGCCGCGCCTTGCCAACTGCTGGCATACAATGAGTTTACCTTATTTGAAACCAGAGGTTTCTATACCGTAAATGCGGCACATTGCATTGAACTGTTTCCACAGTTGCAAAAAGATATTGGTAAGTTATCCTTATGTACATATTTTGCGCAGGTTGCAGAGGTTTTGTCCCAAGAAGATATGCCAAATCCTGAACTGCTGTCATTGGTGTTAAATTGTTTGTATGCAGTTGCAAAATTAGATGCGCCGGAAGCAAAAGTTAAGGCTGTATTTGAACTTCGCAGTGCGTGTATCGCCGGTTACGCTCCGGATTTATATGGCTGTCGAACTTGCGGGCAAGCAATTGCGGATTTTTTCGATATTTCCCAAGGTCAGTTAGAATGTTCTGCTTGCAGAAATCCCTCTGTAACCAGAATACGGATGCCTTTAAATATCGGTGCTTTAGAAGCCATGCGATACATTTGCAGTTGTGACAGTAAACAATTATTTTCTTTTTCTGTCGGGGAAGAATCTTTGCGGTATCTTTCTGATATCACAGAAAGTTACTTGGTTTCGCAACTGGAAAGAAGTTTTTCAACATTGGATTTTTATAAAACACTTATGATTTAATTGACGGAGATTTCTATGTACGAATTATATGAGCGCTCCATCGCAAAACTGGAACTTAATCAGGTTTTGTCACAACTGGCGGATTGTGCCGGCAGTGCTTTGGGCAAACGCGCTTGCTTGAATTTAATGCCGTCTTCTGATTTAGAAGAAGTACAATCCCTTTTGGCGGAAACAACCGCGGCCTCGGAATTATCCACTTTAAAAGGTAATTTGAATTTTAACGGCGTATGCGATGTGTCCCCATCGTTGGAAAGAGCGGAACGTGGCGGTAGTTTACAACCTAAAGAATTGCTGGAGATTGCCGGTGTGCTTCGTTGCGCCCGTAGCGTAAAATCGTATATTCACGAGGATGACAGCAAGACCATACTGGACAACCTTTTTCAGGTTTTAACTCCCAATAAATATTTAGAAGAACGCGTTTTTAATGCTATTTTATCCGAAGAGGAAATTGCTGACGGCGCCAGTCCGGAATTAAGCGATATTCGCCGTCATATGCGCGTGCAAAGTGCAAAAATTCGTGACGGTTTGCAGAAAATTATCTCTTCGCCTGCATATAATAAATTTTTAAGAGAACCGATTATTACAATTCGGCAAGGGCGTTATGTTGTTCCCGTAAAAAGTGAATGCAAAAACGATTTACCGGGTCTTGTCCACGATGTCTCGGCAACGGGCTCTACCTATTTTGTGGAACCGATGTCTGCAGTTAGCGCAAACAATGCCTTGCGGGAATTGGAAATTCGTGAGAAAAAGGAAATAGAGCGAATTTTAGCAGAACTTTCCGCTCAAGTTGCGGATTACCGTGAAGCCATTTTGGATAATATTCAATCCCTTGTGCGATTGGATGTGATTTTTGCAAAGGCAAAGTTAGGATACCGCATGCGGGCTTGGGCGCCGGAAATGAATGATCAGGGCAGGGTAGAACTAAAAAATGCCAGACACCCTTTGATCGACCCGAAAACCGTTGTGCCGATTTCACTTCGCCTTGGCTCGGATTTTGACACAATGATTATCACCGGTCCAAATACTGGCGGTAAGACGGTTACGCTAAAAACCATTGGCTTATTAACACTGATGGCAGAGTGTGGCTTGCATATTCCTGCCGGTGACGGCAGTGTGCTGTCCACTTTTGATAGCATTATGGCAGACATTGGTGACGAGCAATCCATTGCCCAAAGCCTTTCTACTTTTTCCAGCCATATGCGAACGATAGTGGATATTGTTGATCAGTGTGATAGTCGAACCTTAGTTTTGTTTGATGAACTCGGCGCTGGCACAGACCCTGCAGAGGGTGCGGCTCTGGCAATTGCTCTGATTGAATTCTGTCGAAAAATGGGAAGTTGTGTTGCCGCAACGACCCACTATGCAGAACTTAAATTATACGCAATGCGCACCAAAGGGGTTGTCAACGCTTCCTGCGAATTTAATGTGGATACGTTACAACCAACCTACAAACTTTTAATTGGCGTTCCCGGAAAGTCTAATGCGTTCGCAATTTCGAGAAAACTGGGATTATCTGAGAATATCTTAAAAGAAGCATCTGATTTAGTAGGCCAAAGTGATAAAGACTTCGAGGATGTATTGACTCAATTAGAACAGCAACGCCAACAGATGGAAGTTGCTCGCATCGAAGCGGAGCGTTTGCGGAAGGAAACAGAAAGTATAAAGAAGCAAAGCGAAGTGTTCAGCCGTCAAATTGAGCAAGAGCGTGAAAAAGCGTTGGAACAAGCAAGATTGCAGGCACAACAGATTATTGAAGATGCCCGCAGAACAGCAAATGCCGCAACCGATGAGATTAAAGCGCTGAAGAAACAACTTTCCGAGAATGCTAACACCGAGGGAATTAATCAACGGCAGGCAGAACTGCGCAGGAATCTGAACGAAGCGGAGAGCAAACTTCGCGCCGCTAAAAAAGAGGAAAACAGAAAAGCCCCCAGCCGTGGCGTTCTTGTTGGTGATACAGTGGAACTGCTGAAACTTGGCACAAAAGCGAATGTAATTGCCATCAACAAAGACGGTTCTTATCAACTGCAAGCGGGTGTGCTAAAATTAACCGCAAAACCCGAGGAAGTTTATCTTCTGGAACACGAAAATCCGTATGAACAAAAAAAGGGTCGTCCGGCACATTCCGGTCGACAGATGAAACTTTCTGCAATGTCCAATGAAGTGGATTTGCGCGGTATGGATGCCATCGAAGCAGTCTGTGTTATGGAACGGTATTTAGATGAAGCCATGCGGAGCAATTTGCCTTCTGTGCGGATTATTCACGGAAAAGGTACCGGAATTTTGCGAAATGCGGTCCACCAATCGATGCGAAAAAACAAATTTATAAAAACTTTTCGTTTGGGTGTTTATGGCGAGGGCGAAGACGGCGTAACGATTGTGGAATTCAAATAGAGATATGCGCATAGATAAAATGCTGTTGACATTTTCACTGGATTTGTTATCATATATTTATAAATCGCACGGAAAATCCGTGCAGTGAAGGAGCGTTAGTAATGATTACAAAGGAAATTGTTGTTCGATGCGAATCCGGACTACATAATAAGCAGGCCACTTATTTTGTACAGAAGGCAAATGAATTTGACTGTATCATTTGGCTTAGCATCGGAAATCGTAAAATGAACGCAAAAAGCCTGCTGGGAATTATGTCTCTTGGTGTTGTAACCGGAGCCACGGTTGTGTTGGCGGCCGAAGGTGCAAATGCGGAAGACGCAATTGCCGCTTTGGAAGAACTTCTTTTGCGCGATATCTACTAATTATTATTCATTGCCGCCTCAGTGCCAGTATATTTGCATTGAGGCGGTTGTTTTTTGGAGTGGACTATGAGTTTGGAAAAATTGAAAGACAAGGTTGCAACCTTGCCCTTATCACCCGGCGTCTATATTATGAAGGATGCAAACGGTAAAGTTATTTATGTAGGTAAAGCAAAGAAACTGAAAAACCGTGTAAGTCAATACTTTCAAGATACCGCATCCCACTCAATCAAAACAAAGCGCATGGTACAAAATGTTGACCATTTTGATGTTATTGTTGCCGGCTCAGAATTTGAAGCACTGGTTTTGGAATGTTCTTTAATAAAACAGCATATGCCCAAATATAATATTCTTTTAAAGGATGACAAAGGATATCCGTATTTGCGCTTAAATATGAAAGATTCGTATCCGGCTATCACAATAGTAAACAAAATTGATAATGACGGTGCAGAATATTTCGGACCTTTTGGCAGCCGTGGCGTTACAACGAATGTGCTTGAAACGATACAGCAAGCCCTGAAACTTCCAAATTGTTCTAAAAAATTCCCGCGGGATATTTCCAAGGGTAGGCCTTGTTTGCATTACCATATGAATCAATGTTCCGGATGGTGCGAAACCGGTAAATCTCGGGAATCATACCGAGAAACGGTTGAACAAGCGAGACAACTTTTGCTTGGAAATTATAAGTCTGTGGCAAGTGCAGTGCGCAGTCAAATGCTGGAAGCCTCGGAGAATTTAAACTTCGAATTGGCGGCCTCTCTGCGTGATCGGCTACAAGCCATTGAAACCCTAAAAAGAAAACAGATTGTTACTGCCGGTTCGGTAGCGGATACAGATGTGATTGGCTTTTACCAAACCGAAACAAAGGCATGTTTTTCTGTTTTACATTATTCCGGCGGAAATTTAATCGATAAAGATTATGAAATCATTCCGGTGCAAGATGATGTTCAAAGTGCGTTATCCGCATTGGTCAAGCAGTATTACCTATCTCGTGGATTTTCCCCTAAGATCATTTTGCTTCCGTTTAAAATGGAAGATATTACTTTGTTTGAGCAACTTCTTTTGGAAAATTATTCGAAAAAAACAAGAATTTTTGTACCGCAACGGGGTGATAATCTTCGCTTAGTGGAAATGGCGGTCAATAACGCAAAAGAAGAGGCTGAGCGGGTTACAAGCCAAGATGAGCGGGTGAGTGCTGTCTTAATGCTTTTAGGGAAAATGCTGGGAATGGATGCACCAAAACGCATTGAATCCTTTGACATTTCTAACATTTCCGGTACGGATATCGTTGCCAGTATGGTTGTGTTTGTGCATGGAAAGCCACGTCGCGGTGAGTATAGGCGTTTTAAAATTGAAGATATCGGACAGCAAGATGATTATGCGTCAATGTATCAGGTCTTGCTTCGCAGATTTACAAACTATCGTCAAGGTGTTTCAAAATTTTCGCAAAAACCGGACCTTTTGCTGATTGATGGTGGCGTTACCCACGCGAAAACAGCCGTGGAAGCCCTTTCTGCTTTGGAACTGGACTTTCCGATATTCGGAATGGTAAAAGATGATCGCCACCGTACGCGGGCACTGGTGACCCCGCAAGGGCAAGAAATCGGAATAGATGCCCAGCAGTCAGTATTTGCGCTGATTGGCAATATCCAAGAAGAAACCCATCGCTTTGCAATTACCTACCACAGAAAATTGCGCAGTAAGCGTTTGCGTTACTCGGATTTGGACGCAATTTCCGGAATTGGCGATAAGCGAAAGCAGATACTCTTAAAGCAGTTTCAATCTATATCCGCCATCAAAAATGCAGACATAAATCAATTAGAGCGTTGTCTGCCGAAAAATGTTGCGATGGCTGTTTATCAGCATTTTCATAAAGGGGAGGGGACCGAATGAGAGTCGTATCCGGCACAGCGCGTGGGATATCCTTGAAAACGCCCGAAGGTATGGCAACACGGCCAACTGCCGATAGGGTTAAGGAAGCGCTATTTAGTATTTTACAATTTGAACTTCCCGGCGCAACGGTCTTAGATTTATTTGGCGGTACCGGTCAATTGGGCATTGAAGCCCTCAGCCGCGGTGCAAAACGGGCGGTATTTGTGGATGCTCGAGAGGATGCGTGCAAACTGATTGCAGAGAATCTGAAGAGAACAAAATTCACGGAACGGGCAAGTGTTCATCGAAACGATTATATGGCTTTTTTAAAAAATTGTACTGAAAAATTTCAGATTATCTTACTTGATCCGCCGTATGCAGAAGTTTTTTTAGAAAATGCATTAAATTTGATATCAGAAATTGACATTTTACAATCTGGTGGTATAATAGTTGCAGAGCGTCCGTTAGGGAAGGAACTTTCCCAGGATTTTGCAGGCTATAGTCGCTCAAAAGATTATAAATATGGAAAGACTTTGCTGACGCTTTATCGCAAAGAGTGACTACCGATGAAAGGGTATTATGAAGATCGCCATTTATCCCGGCAGTTTTGATCCAATTACCAGCGGGCATTTAAATATTATCAAACGTGCGGCAAATATTTTTGACCGACTCATTGTGTGTGTGATGGTCAATCACAGTAAATCGCCGATGTTTACCCGAGAAGAACGGGTAGATATGATTAAACGTGTTATTGGTAATATTGCAAATGTCGAAGTCGATTCTTCCGATGAACTTTTGGCTGAATACGCAAAACGCAAAGGAAGTTGTGTAATTGTCAAAGGTCTGCGCGCAGGTTCTGACTTTGAAAATGAATTCCAAATGGCGTTGATTAACCATAAAATCAACCCTACTTTGGATACGATGTTTTTAACGGCAGAACACCAATATATGTATTTAAGTTCCAGCACTGTGAAAGAATTGGGCGGCTTTGATGTTGACCTTTCTGACTTTTTGCCGGAACAAATAATTCCGGATTTTAAGCAGCGGGTTGCTGCCATAAACCAAGGAGGAAATAGAAAATGAACGAGCAAACTATCGAAGATATCATTTCCGCGTTGTATGACATGGTGCAGGACGCCAGAGCATTGCCTTTGGGCGCTGACAAGTGTATTGTTGAGCGTGACAAGATTTTGGATATGCTGGACGAAGTCATTGCACAACTTCCTGTTGAACTCAAGCAGGCTCGTACGATTGTTGAGTCCCGCAATGAACTGATTGGTCAGGCTCGCCGTGAGGCAGAGGCTTTGATTCGTCAGGCACAGGAAAAGGCTGATAAGTTGGTGGAAGAAGAAGCCATTTATCAGGAAGCCAAGCGTCAGTGTCAAGAGATGGTTCTGCAGACTCAGAATCGTATGTCTGAACTGCGGAAAGTTAGCAACGATTATATGGACGATGCGTTGCGTCGTACTGAGGAAGCAATTGCGATTTCCTTGGAGGATGTGCGCGATACTCGCACCAAGTTCAAGGCATTGGTTGAGAATCAAGAGAAAAAGGCCTATGCTGTTGCATTGGATGTTGAAGAGTAAAATACAAAAAAACAGCTCAAATATTTTTGGGCTGTTTTTTAATTATGGAGGTCAGAATGGACTATCGGAAAAATTATGAGTTTTGGTGTCAAGCAAATTTGCCTGATGATGTTAAGCGAGAGTTGGTTGCGATTGAAAATGACGAAGAAGAATTAAAAGGTCGCTTTGGTTGCGATCTTCAGTTTGGTACTGCCGGTATGCGCGGTATTATGGGCGCCGGCAGTAATCGTTTAAATTATTACACTGTGCGTCGTGCTGCCCAAGGTATGGCTGCGTGGTTAAGCGGCACAGATTTACCCCAAAAGGCCGCTATCGGCTATGATTCTCGCCATAATTCCCAATTGTTTGCAGAAGTGTGTGCGGTTGCGTTTGCCGAAGCCGGTATTTATACATATCTTTTTGACCGCTTGGCGCCCACCCCCATGTTGTCCTACGCAGTTAGACAACTTGGTTGTGGCTGTGGTATTGTGATTTCTGCAAGTCATAATGCAGGCGCATATAACGGTGTAAAGTGCTATGGTCCTGACGGTTGCCAAATGACAGATGAACCTGCTGAGATGGTAACCAAAAAGATTTCCGAAATTCCTTATTTTGTGCCGGAAAAGAAATCTTTTGACGGATATTTGCATGACGGTTTTGTGTCCTATATTGACCAATCCTTGTGGGAAGCATACTATAAAACTGTTCTCAATGAGGCTGTTTTCCCTGAGAAGATCAGTCAGTCGGGTTTGCATATCGTCTATACGCCGCTTTGCGGTACCGGTAATGAGCCGGTGCGCGAAGTTCTTGGTCGATTGGGCGTTCAAATTGCGGTTGTTGCCTGCCAAGAGAAGCCTGATGGCGATTTTAAAACCTGCGAATATCCCAACCCCGAAACTGATGCGGCCCTGAACGAGAGTTATAAAGTCGCCCGTGCAGAGCCTTGCGATGTGATTTTGGGAACCGATCCAGATTGCGATCGCGTCGCAATTGCTGTGCCCGATGGTGATGGCTTTAGAAAGTTGTCGGGCAACGAACTCGGTTGTCTGCTTATCGATTACATTTTAAGGTCCCGCAGACAGAAAAACGATATTCCTGACGGTGCAATTGTTGTGCGCAGTATTGTTTCTTCGCCCTTAGCCGATCGTGTTGCGGAACATTATGGTGTGAGTATGAAAGCGGTGTTAACCGGCTTTAAATATATCGGCGGCGAGATACTAGAACTTGAGAAGAATGCAGAAGAAAGCAAATTCGTTTTCGGTTTTGAAGAAAGTTGCGGTTATTTAAAGGGCACATATGCCAGAGATAAGGATGCGGTTGTAGCATCTATGCTGGTTTGCGAACTTGCCGCTTCGTTGAAGTTGGAAGGAAAAACGATACTTGATGCTTTAAATGACCTCTATGCAACATATGGTTATTACCTAGCGTATGTTCAGAGTGTAGAGCTGACCGGCGCAGATGCGATGGAAAAGGCTTCGAAAATGATAGCCGATTTCCGCGAGAACACGCCCAAAAGCATTGGCGGAGCATCTGTTACAGCAGTTCGTGATTACCGCAGCAGCGTATCCACGGATTTGTTAACCAGCACTCAAACGGAAATTCATCTTCCCAAATCCAATGTTCTTGAATTTATCTTAGGGGAACAAGGAAGTTTGATTGTAAGACCTTCCGGAACAGAACCGAAGGTAAAATTCTATTACACCGCAGTTGGAAAAACAAAGGATGGCGCCCAAGCACTTCTTGATAAGATGGTAAATCAGATATCTAAGTAAGTTAAAAATACCTGAAACGGTTGATGCGTTTCAGGTATTTTTTTCTTTATAGGGAATAAGATTGAAGTAAATAGGGGAGGGGGATTATTTTGAAACGAAAAAATATGTCAAACAATACAACACTATATGCGATAGGTTTGGGAATGCTTACGGCAAGTGGCGTCTCGTTGATTTTGATGTTTCTAAATACAATGCTTATTTATAATGAATATTGCGGCATGGATATGTTGCAAAAGGTTCAACCAATTATTCAAGTTGTTTCTGTATTTGCCGGTTGCTATATTTCCGAAAAAATCGGCAAAGAAAATAAAATAGTAATCGGTTGTATGGTTGCCGGTGGATATGATGCGTTGTTATTGACGATTTCCGGATTATTCTTAGATGGCATATCCGGTGAATTTTGGGTTTGCCTTATCACCAGCGTTGTTGCTTGCACGGCTTCTATTCTTGTAAATGACAAAGAAAAAAGGAAAACAAGCAGAAAAAAATCATTCAGATAAATAAAATCATTGAATTTGTCATACTTATGCTAAATTTTATGTTCAAAGTGCCAATTCTATTGAATTCAATATATTGTATCGGAAATTATACCGATGCGCAACATCTTGAATAGTAGTTAATTTTGTCCATATTATATTTATTCGTTAACATAACACTGTTAACATAAAAATATACATAATCCACAAAAAACGAAATTTTATCCATTTTTCACTTGCATTTAAATGGGTTTTGGTGTATAGTAATTGAGCATATGTTGCCTGAATTTTAAAGGTTTTACATAGTGTTTCTTAAAAAACGCCAAAGCCATATACGACGGAGGTTGTTGGTGTTTACTCAATTTTTTTACTTTTTAAAGCGTAACATAAAACTTTTGTGTTTTTCGCTTATATGGTTGTTAGGTCTGTCTTTAGGGGCCTATGTTGCAAGTCAAACCACCACAATACATAACTCATGGATGCAATCGTTATATTATAGCCGATTGTCGATCATTGGTTTTCTTGCAATGCTTATTTTTCCGTTTTTGTTGTCTGCCATCCTTTTTCGGATGTCTTTTTGGAAAATGGTTCTGTTATTATTTTTCGTAAAAGCCTTTGCCTTTAGTTGGCTCGCATCGTCGATAATTTTGTATTTTGATGGTGCAGGATGGCTATTACGATGGTTGTTGCTTTTTTCCGAATCTATTGCCTCTGTTTTGCTCGTTTGGTTTTGGACACGCAATCGGCAGGGAAGAAGCAATCGCAGACAAAATGACCTATTACTTTGCTTGGTAATTGCACTTGTAATCGGTTGTATAGACAGCAGTGTGGTATCACCCTTTGGGATTGCTATGCTGACTCACTTTTAACGGAAGGGCTCGCATTTTCATGTTGGATTTAATTCAGGCCTATGAAAATTATCTTTCAAAGGTAAAACAAGCGTCTGCCAACACAATTGCCTCGTATATGCGTGATATTCGCCAATTTGCGCGATGGTTACAGCAGAACGAGCATGTGGATGTGATTGATGCAACACAACTGAATATTTCTGAATTTCTTGCCCACCTCGAGAAAGAGGGTCGTACCGGCGCAACAATTTCCCGTGGCTTGGCAAGTCTGAAGAATTTTTATGCTTATGTCGTTTCTTCCGGTTTTTTGGAAAAAACACCGGTTACAGAAATTCGCATTGATAGGGGAGAAAAGAAACTGCCCCAAATACTTACCGGCAGAGAGATTGAATTGCTTTTGGAGCAACCCGTGTGCGTGGATGCGAAGGGTTACCGAGATAAGGCAATGCTGGAACTTATGTACGCAACCGGCATTCGCGTTAGCGAATTGATTGAGTTAGATGTAGGCGATGTAAATCTGGAGCAGGGGATTATCAAGTGTAACAGTGAAAAGAAATCTCGTGTAGTCCCGTTGTATCCTGCCGCTCTAAAAGCGTTGAGCGCATATTTAAAAGATGTGCGTGCCGGTATGCTTGCAACACCAACAGAACCGGCGCTGTTTGTAAATATCAACGGTGTTAGAATGAGTCGCCAAGGCTTTTGGAAAATTCTGAAACACTATCAGCAGACCGCGCATATTGAAAAAGAAATTACGCCCCATACATTACGCCACAGTTTTGCCGTACATCTTCTGGAAAACGGCGCAGACTTGGGTTCTTTGCAAGAATTGATGGGACATAGAGACATTTCCTCAACTCAGATGTATACACATTTAATCAATCAAAAATTGAAATCTGTATATGAGAAATGTCACCCGAAGGCATAAAAAAGACTATCGCTTCATTGAAACGATAGTCTTTTTTGTTTATTAAATTCCGGTCATTGCGGCCAAAACATCAACTTCAATGGATTGAATTCCGCGTTCCATTTGTAGACCGTCTTGGATGTCCACATCTGTAAAATTACCGTTGTGTGTGCAGATAATTCGATTTGTTTTACCCAAAATCAAATTTTCTACCGCAAGATAGCCCATTTTTATTGCATTGACTCTGTCGCGACCGGTAGGGCATCCACCACGCTGGATATGTCCAAGAACAGTAACGCGGGGGTCGAGGTCGACGGCTTCTTTGATTTTTGCCGCGATATCCGCTGCAGATCCTGCGCCTTCGGCGACAACAATCATATAGTGGGTAAATCCGTTAAATCTTGCTTGACGAATCTTTTCCACAACATCTTTTTCAAAATCGATTTCTTTCTCAGGTACGAGTACTGCGGTAGCGCCTACGGCCAAGCCAACATACATCGCCAAATAGCCGGCATTTCGGCCCATAACTTCAACAACAGAGCAACGCTCATGAGATTGCATCGTATCGCGAAGTTTATCGATACATTCGATTGCGGTATTTGCGGCAGTATCAAAGCCAATGGAATAATTTGTGCAACAAATATCATTATCAATGGTAGCCGGAATACAAATTACATTGATGCCATGTTTGGATAGGGCAGCGGCACCACGAAAAGTACCGTCACCGCCAATCGCAACAATACCATCCAATCCCAAAAATTTGCAAGTAGAAACGGCTCGATGTTGGCCATCGTCAGTTAAAAATTCGCGACTTCTTGCGGTATAAAGGATTGTTCCGCCACGATTAATAATATGGCTGATGTTTTTTTCGTCCATTTTAATGACATCGCCGGTAATTAGTCCGTTGTAACCGCGACGAATGCCGTAACATTCAATGCCGTGGTAAAGCGCTGTACGCACAACTGCACGAACGCAAGGATTCATACCGGGGGCATCACCGCCACTGGTTAAAACGCCGATACGCTTAATACTCATATGTAAGACCTCCTAAAACTGTCTAGATTTATTTTAAAACAGAGATGTTAAAAAGTAAAGAAGAAAAGCGATAGATAACAACTAATCGGAAAGAAATTGAAATAGGAAAGGGTTAAATTTCAATTTCCGATTTATTTTTGGAAATATTATGCCGTTATGGATATACTTGAGCCTAATGAAACAAAACCATTATTTTGTTGCCAAGCTATTTTGCCGAAGGGCAGAAGGGCTTGGAGAGTTCACTCTGCAATCTGCCGATTTTTTCTTTGAACAAAGCGAACGCAACAAAATAAAAATTTTGTTGCGTTCGCAGTATAAATGTGCTATAATATAAACACCAATGGGATATCAATTGATTTTGCGGCAAAAAACGCCCTTTTCAATCCAACTGTATACCTGAGTATCCTACTGTGCCGTCTGTTGATATAATTAGCCTCATTCAATGATTTTAAAATGATTATCCAATCTGTTTTCATAAGGGTTTATCTTCGTATATTTTGAAGTACCAACTATATTTTCTTTTCTGTTAATTTCTTATTTTAATTACACCATCATTATTTTTGATGTTCGCTATGACGATAGATTTGTCCTATGCAATAAACAATATTTCCCGACATATCTACTGTCTATCATTTACTGAAGTGATTGAACTTCATATTTCAGAGTTGTACTGCTACAAGCCAATGATTTCACCACTACTTGAACTAAAATTAATAGCTGTATTCAAACGCGCTCATTTGTTCATATTTAAATGTTCGAAAATTTATCAAATGAAAGGAGATATTTTAAATGCAAAAATATGCTGATTGCCCCAATATTCTTCGTGAGTTTCTTGTATATCATGAAACGATCAAAGGTCAATCCCCTAGAACAATTCAAGAATATTACCTTGATTTAAGAATGTTTTTTCGCTTTATAAAATTGATGCGCAACGATATGCCAATTCAAACAAACTTGGACGATATCCCCATCAAAGATATTGATATTAATTTTATTTCAAAAATAAACACATCGGATATTTTCGATTTTTTGTCTTATTTGGCCAATGACCGTGTTCAAAATGCCGATTCCCCTGCCCCGGAATACGGCATATCCCCTACCGCTCGTGCAAGAAAACTTTCTGCACTGAAATCTTTTTATAAATACTTAACGGTTCGCACCAAACAACTTCAAGAAAATCCGGTAGCAGATATGGAATATCCAAAATTGCGAAAAAGTTTGCCTAAATACCTTACTTTAGAGCAATCAGCATCACTTTTGCAGGCTGTAAGTGGCGAAAATCAAAAAAGAGACTATGCTATACTGATGCTGTTTTTAAACTGCGGCATCCGTCGAAGTGAACTTGTTGGTCTCAATTTATCGGATGTATACGAAGATAGAATTAGAGTTGTCGGCAAGGGCAATAAAGAACGGATTGTTTATTTTGGATCGGCTTGCAGAAAAGCAATTGATGCATATTTACCGGAACGCCAAAAGAAAGTATTAAGTGACAATCGTGCGCTGTTTGGCTCTCGGGATAGCAACCGCATCAGTGCTTCGGCCGTGCATAGACTCGTAAAAAAAGCGTTGTTGCAAGCCGGTTTAGATGCATCTCAACTTTCTGCCCATAAATTAAGACACACCGCGGCAACGATGATGCTTTCCGGCGGTGTGGATGTGAAAACTGTGCAAGAGGTTTTGGGACACGAAAATCTAAATACCACGCAGATATATACCCATATTGAAAATACGGAATTAAAAATCGCCGCTGAGGCCAATCCCCTATCCAAATTGGACTTTACAGAAACAGAATAATCTATAAAAACACCCTGCATATGAACTGCCCCAGTTTGTACGGACAGCACAAAAACACCCCTATGTAGGAAATATTTAATTCAAGCGGAGTGGCGTAGCGTTAGCGGCGCCACTCCCGTTTTTGTTTGGATGCGCTCGTGGTTGTAAAAGTCGATGTAGTCA